>NZ_JBFRDM010000002.1:0-639362 GCF_052113585.1 Allobosea sp. TAF32
CGGCAGCACGACCTGAACGGTGACGCCGGTCCCCGCGAGCTCGTGCCGCAGGTTCTGGCTGAAGGCGTGAAGCTGGTGCGCCAGGCCGGCGAGCAGCTCGCGCGCATCCTGGAAGCCTCGCAGAAGGTGGCGGCGACCATCGCCGACATCTCGGCCGCGTCGGGCGAGCAGGCCAACGGCATCGACGAGATGAGCCAGGCGGTGGCGCATCTCGACGAGATGACCCAGCAGAACGCGGCGCTGGCCGAGCAGAGCGCGGCTTCCGCCAACGCCCTCTCCGGCCGGATCGGCCAGCTCAACGAGCTCGTCGCGACCTTCCGCACCGGCCGCGAGGCGGTCGGGCAGTCCAGCTATCCGCAGCCTCTCGCTTCCGCGGCTGCCACGGCGCGCCCGGTGAAAGCCGTGCCTCGCGCTGCGGCGCGGCCCGTCGCGGTCTCGAACATGGCGCCGGCCGCCTCCGCCAAGGCCCCGGCGGCCGAGCCCGAGCGGCTGCGCAAGCTCGCCGAAGCCGCCTTCGCCCAGTCCAAGACCATCCCCGCCCCGCGCAAGGTCGCCAATGGCCGCGCCCAGGATGCAGGCTGGGAGGAGTTCTGAGGGCGGAGGACTGAGCCCTCGACGCCCACAGCCCTCCTGCCCTCAAACGAAACGGCGCCCGAAAGGGCGCCGTTTCCGCTTGAAGGACACAACAGCTCAACCTGGCAACCGATAGTCCTTGAACATCTCGCGCAGCACCGTCTTCTGGATCTTGCCGGTTGCGGTGTGCGGGATCGCCTCGACCAGCACGACATCGTCCGGCAGCCACCATTTCGCGATCTTGCCCGCCATGAAGGCCAGCATCTCTTCCTTGCTCGGCGTGCGGCCGGTCTTCGGCACGATCACCAGCAGCGGCCGCTCGTCCCATTTCGGGTGGGTAATGCCGATCACCGCCGCCTCCGCCACGTCGGGATGCCCGACGGCGAGATTTTCAAGATCGATCGAGGAGATCCATTCCCCGCCCGACTTGATGACGTCCTTTGAGCGGTCGGTGATCTGCATATAGCCGGCGGGATCGATCGTCGCGACGTCGCCGGTATCGAAGAAACCCTGCTCGTCGAGAATATCCTCGTCCTCGCGCCGGTAATAGGCGCCAGCCACCGCCGGCCCACGCACCTTGAGGCGGCCAAAGGTCTTGCCGTCCCAGGGCAGGTCGTGGCCGGCATCGTCTGTGAGCCGAAACTCCACCGTAAAGGGCGGATGGCCCTGCTTGACCTTGAGATCGTAGAGCGCCTCGCCCGAAAGGTTTCCGTATACCGGCTTCATCGAGCAGAAGGAGCCGAGCGGGCTCATCTCGGTCATGCCCCAGGCATGGGCGACGGTAACGCCGTATTTGCGCTCGAAGGCCTCGGTCATGGCGCGCGGGCAGGCCGAACCGCCGATGACGACGCGCTTCAGCGTCGAGAGCTTGCCGCCGGTCGCTTCCAAATGCTGTAGCAACCCGAGCCAGACCGTCGGCACCGCCGCCGTCATGGTGACGCCTTCGCCTTCAAGCAATTCGTACAGCGATGGGCCGTCGAGCTTCGCCCCCGGCATCACCAGCTTCGCCCCGGTCATCGGCGCGGAATAGGCGAGAGACCAGCTGTTCGCATGGAACAGCGGCACGACCGGCATCACCGTATCGCGCGAGGACAGCCCCATATAGTCCGGTGCCGCGCAGGCGAGCGCATGCAGCACGTTGGAGCGATGCGAGTAGAGCACGCCCTTCGGCCCGCCGGTCGTGCCGGAGGTGTAACAAAGCCCGGCTGCGGTGTTCTCGTCGAATGCACCCCAGGCGAAATCATCGTCCGCCTCCGCGAGCCAGTCCTCATAGGCGACCGCACCCTTGAGGCTGCATTGCTGCATATGCGCGGCATCGGTGAGGACGATGTAGCGCTCGATGCTCGGCAGCTTCTCCTGCAACTGCTCGATCATCGGCACGAAAGTCAGGTCGAGGAACAGCAGCCGGTCCTCGGCGTGATCGACGATCCAGGCGATCTGCTCCGGAAAGAGCCGCGGATTGACCGTATGCGTGATCGCGCCGATGCCGCTGATGCCGTACCAGAGCTCGAGATGCCGGTCGCTGTTCCAGGCGAGCGTAGCCACCCGGTCGCCGAGCCCGATCCCGTCGCGTTGCAGCCGCTTGGCGACGCGGAGCGCCCTGCTCCTGATCTCGGCATAACTTCGTCGCCGTAAGGTGCCGTCCTCGACGGCGCGGCTGACGACCTCGCGCGTGCCGTGCTGGGTCGCGGCGTGATCGATGATCCGGTGGAGCAGAAGCGGCCAATCCTGCATCAGGCCGAGCATGCGCGTTCCTCCCGAAGACCTGCTTTTTCGAGAGGATAACGACGTGCTTCCGCGAAAGGAAAGTCGCACTATCGAAGGCTCGCCTGCCGGCTCCAGATAGTTTAGGTCTGATCGTTCCAGAGGGGGGAAAACGCGATGACCGCACCGAAAAGCGTGCCGCACGCGGCGACGGAGCCTGACCGGGTCTGGTTCCGCTTCATGCGGTTGCACCAGCGCATGCTGATGCAGATGACCGGGCGCATCCGCAAGCTCGGCCTCTCGATCCCGCAATTCGACCTGCTCTCGACGCTGACGGAGCAGGAAGGCATCAGCCAGAGCGAGCTCGCCGAGCGGCTCTACGTCACCAAGGGGAATGTCTCGGGGCTGGTCGATCGCCTCGTGCAGGCTGGCCTCGTCGAGCGCCGCGCCATCGCGGGCGACCGGCGCTCCTATGCCATGCATCTGACTGCGGAAGGCCGCCGGCTCGCCGAGGCCGGCATCGCCGCCCAGCGCGACTTCGTGGCCAGCACGCTGGGCAAGCTCAAGACCGACGATCTCGCCGAGCTCGACCGCCTCGTCCTGCTCTGGCGCGATTATGCCCGCGCCATCGACGTGGAATGATCCCGCCATGGCTGCCGATATCGACCTGACCGCCTCCGCCACGGCTCTGCGCACGGGCTTGCTCGCGCGCCGTTTTAGCGCCTCCGATCTGCTGGAAGCGAGCTTCGCCCGCATCGATGCGCTCAACCCGCGGCTCAACGCCATCGTGGCCGAGGATCGCGAGGCCGCCCGCGCCATGGCCAGCGCCAGCGACGCGCGGATCGCAAACGGCACCGCGCGCCCGCTCGAAGGCCTGCCGATCACGATCAAGGACGCCTTCGACGTCGCCGGCCTGCCCTCCTCCGGCGGCCTGCCGGCCTATCGCGAGCGTGTCCCGGCCGAGGACGCGGCGGCGGTCGCGAGGCTGCGCGCCGCCGGCGCGGTCATCATCGGCAAGACCAACGTTCCGGTCTTCTCCGGCGATTTCCAGAGCTACAACCCCGTCCATGGCGTGACCAACAACCCCTGGGACGAAACGCGCTCTCCGGGCGGCTCCTCTGGCGGCGCGGCGGTCGCCGTCGCGACGGGGATGAGCGCCTTCGAGCTCGGCTCCGACCTCGGCAGCTCGATCCGCTGGCCGGCGCATGCCTGCGGCGTCTTCGGCCTCAAGACGAGTTGGGGGCTGGTCTCGACCTGGGGCGCGATCCCGCCCCCGCCCGAGCGGCGAACCGCGCGCAACGTCGATCTGATGGTTGCCGGCCCGATCACCCGCACCGCGGAGGATCTCGACCTGATCCTCCCGGTCATCGCCGGCCCGCGCGATGCCACGCTCACCGCTGCTTCCTTGGCGGAGGCGCGCGCCCGAACGGCGAAAGGGCTGCGCGTGGCGCTCTGGGCCGAGGATCCCTTCGCTCCGGTCGACCGGGAGGTGGCGGACGCCGTGCGCGAAGCAGCTCGCCGCCTTGGCGAAGCCGGCGCCATCGTCGACGAGACTGCCCGCCCCTCGGTGAGCTTTGCCGACGCCTTCGAGGTCTATGCGCTGCTGAACCACGCTGTCGTGGCCTATGGCCTGCCGCCGAAGGTGCGTGCTCGCATCCAGGCGCAGGCTTCGCGCTTCAGCCCGAACGACCTGTCGCATCAGGCGCTGCAGGCGCGCGGCGCGCGGATGACGCCCGGTCTCTATCAGCAGCTCGCCCATCGCCGCCTCGCCCAGAAGCGGCAATGGGCGCGCTTTTTCCAGCGCTACGATGTCGTGCTTTGTCCGCCGGCCCCCGTCGCGGCGATCGCCCACGACCACGGCCCGGACATCCACGCCCGCCGCCTGATCGTGAATGGCGAGCCACGCCCCTATCTCGATTTTCTGCTCTGGGCCGCGCCGGCCACCGGCGCCGACCTGCCGGCGCTCTGCGCGCCGGTGATGCGCTCCCGCGGCGGGCTACCGCTCGGCGTCCAGATCATCGCGCCTTTCGGCGAAGACCGCACGGCGATCGCCGTCGGCGCGATGCTGGAAGAGGTTGGCTGCCGCTTCGCCCCGCCGCCGATCATTCGTTGAGCCTCCATGCTGTTCCGCGTTCGCGCGCATTGCGCCAGGGTCTGCCACCCCCTGCGTCGAATTCGCTCAACATTTGCGGTCAGTTCAGCTTAAGGTGGCAAGAATCTTTAACAGGGAGCGGAAACCGATCATGCTGTCGAATGTCGCAGTCAGGGATATCGAGACCCTCGTCCATCCTTACACCAACCTCGCCACCCACCGGCAGAACGGCCCGCTGGTGCTGGAAAGCGGCAAGGGCATCTACGTCTACGATTCCGCCGGCAAGGAATATATCGAGGGCATGGCGGGCCTCTGGTGCACCTCGCTCGGCTACTCCAACCAGGAGCTGATCGAGACCGCCTATGAGCAGATGAAGAAGCTGCCCTTCACCCACATCTTCGGTGGGCGCAGCCACGACCCGGCGATCGAGCTCGCCGAGAAGCTCAAGGAGATCGCCCCGGTTCCGATCTCGAAGGTGTTCTACGGCGCCTCCGGCTCGGACGCCAACGACACCCAGGTCAAGATCGTCTGGTACATGAACAATGCGCTCGGCCGGCCGCAGAAGAAGAAGATCATCTCGCGGCTGAAGGGCTATCACGGCGTCACCGTCGCCTCGGCCTCGCTGACCGGCCTGCCGAACAACCACATCGACTTCGACCTGCCCCTGCCGGGCATCCTGCACACCTCCTGCCCGCATCATTACCGCTTCGCCGAGCCCGGCGAGAGCGAGCAGGACTATTCGACGCGCCTCGCTGCCGAGCTCGAGGAGATGATCCTGCGCGAGGGGCCCGACACGGTCGCCGCCTTCATCGCCGAGCCGGTGATGGGCGCCGGCGGCGCGATCATCCCGCCGGAGGGTTATTTCGAGAAGATCAACGCCGTCCTCGCCAAATACGACATCCTGTTCATCTCGGACGAGGTCATCACCGGCTTCGGCCGCACCGGCAAGATGTTCGGCACCGAGACCTACGGCATGAACGCCGACACGATCTCGCTCGCCAAGCAGATCACCTCGGCCTATTTCCCGCTCAGCGCGGTGATGATGAACGACAAGGTCTATGAGGTCCTGGTCGACCAGAGCCGCAAGATCGGCACCTTCGGCCACGGCAACACCTATGCCGGCCACCCCGTCGGCTGCGCCGTCGCCGTGAAGACGCTGGAGATCTACCAGCGCGACAAGATCGTCGATCATGTCAACAAGGTCTCCCCGACCTTCGTCCGCCGCCTCGATAAGCTCGCCGAGCATCCTCTCGTCGGCGAAGCGCGCGGCGTCGGCCTCATCGGCGGCGCCGAGCTGGTCAAGGACAAGCAGACCAAGGCCTCCTTCGAGACCAAGAAGGGCGTCGGCGCCAAGGCCGTCGCCTACGCTCTGGAAGAGGGCTTCATCACCCGCGCCATGGGCGACCGTCTCGCCTTCTGCCCGCCGCTCGTCATCTCGGAAGCCGAGATCAACGAGATGTTCGATCGCTGCGAGCGCGCACTCGACAAGACGCTG
The DNA here is from genome assembly GCF_052113585.1 of Allobosea sp. TAF32. Taxonomy (NCBI): domain Bacteria; kingdom Pseudomonadati; phylum Pseudomonadota; class Alphaproteobacteria; order Hyphomicrobiales; family Alloboseaceae; genus Allobosea; species Allobosea sp. TAF32. Next base: position 5,865 of record NZ_JBFRDM010000002.1, read on the forward strand.
AACTGGGCCAAGGCGGAAGGCCTGCTGGCCTGAGCGATTGGGCATAGGAAATATTTTGAGGCCGGGCGGCGATCGCCCGGCCTTTTTTTCTTTCCGTTCATCAATGTGGCCGAAACCGCTCCCGGCCCGAGATCGCCACGAACAAATCACAGACGCGCCCCGGCCCCGTCCTGATCCACGGGCAGTGTTGAGGGGTCGGCGGGCGTGAGCCCACGACGTCAGGTCATCAGAGAGTCAGGAGCCATGTTTCAACACGACGCCCGTCCCCAGATGCAGCCGCGCAAGAGTTTCCACGATGCCACGGCACGCGAAAACTACACGTCGCAGTTCCGCCCGATCGCGATTCAGGCGGTCGCTGCGGGAACCCGGCAGCTGTCAGGCGCGTTGAAGAAGCACGGCGAGGCACGCAGGACCGAACTCCCCGGCGTGCTCCGCCACGGTTTCGACGACTGAAACCTCCCTTCGAGACCCTAAACTGGCCGGTGCGGAGCTTGCTCCCACCGGCCTTTTTCGTGCGCCGGTCATCCGGGCGGAAGACGCCCCGAAACGAAAACGGGCGGCCCTGAGGCCGCCCGCCGAAACTCCGAAAACCGGCCTAAGACGTCAGACGACGATGACCTTGGCGCCGACCGGCACGCGATTGAACAGATCGATCGCATCGATATTGCGCATCCGGATGCAGCCGGACGAGGCCGAACGGCCAATCGTCTCGGGCTCGTTGGTGCCGTGGATGCGATAGAGCGTGTCGTGGCCGTTCTGGTAGAGATAGAGCGCGCGTGCGCCGAGCGGGTTCTCCGGCCCGCCATTCATTCCGCCCGCCACGGGCTTCAGATGCGGCCAGCGCTTGACCATCTCGGCCGGCGGCGTCCAACGCGGCCATTCGGCCTTGCGCTGCACCACCGCTTCGCCGGTCCAGCCATAGGCCTCGTCACCGGTGGCGACGCCGTAGCGGATGGCCTTCTTGTTCGGGAGGACGAGATAGAGGAACTTCTCCTTCGTATCGACATAGACCGTGCCCGGCGGCTGGCCGGTCGGATCTGCAATCTCATACGGAAGATAAGGCAGGTAAGTATCGAACTTGGGGACGAGCGCGATATATTCCGCATCGCGGGCTGACAGCTCCGGAGCGGCCACGCTCTTATACTGGCAGGCGCCGAGAAGGGCCGACAGTGCCAAGGCAACGAAAACGGTTTTCTTCATAGCCCCCACCAGCGCGACCCGAAGGCAGCCTTTATGATGAATCAAGAGTTAACGCTTCGTATCGCCCAAGACATACCCAGGAGGGCGACGGTCGGGCGAAGCACTAGGCGCCAAACCGGCAAGGCGCAATCAGGTTCCCTTTAGCGTGCCCTGAACGCGCGCAGCCGTGGCAAACAGGCCACGCTTTCGGCCCCGTTGACCGCAATCGTTTGGATTGATCCGCTTGACCACGCTTCTGATCACCCATCCGGCCGGCTTCGGCCACGCCATGCCGCCCGGCCACCCCGAATGCGCCGAGCGGCTGAGGGCCGTCGACCAGGCTCTGGAAGCGGAGCGTTTCGCGGCACTGATTCGGGTGGAGGCGCCGCTCGGCACGCTCGAACAGGTGACGCTTTGCCACGCGGCCTCCTATGCCGAGGCGCTGGTCGCATCGAGCCCGGCCGCCGGCTTCGTTCAGGTCGACGGCGATACCTTCATGTCACCGGGCACGATCGCGGCCGTCCTGCGCGCGGTCGGCGGTGCAACCGCTGCCGTGGACGAGGTCATGAGCGGCAAGGCCCGCAATGCCTTCGTCGCCATGCGCCCGCCGGGGCACCATGCCGAGCGCGACCGCGCCATGGGCTTCTGCTTCTTCAACCACGCGGCGATCGCCGCTCGCCACGCGCAGAAGACCCACGGCGCCGCGCGTGTCGCCATCGTCGATTGGGACGTCCATCACGGCAACGGCACGCAGGACATCTTCTGGCAGGATGCGAGCGTCCTCTACGCCTCCACCCACGAGATGCCGCTCTATCCCGGCACAGGTGCGGCGTCGGAGCGCGGCGCCCATGGCACGATCGTGAATGTGCCCTTGCATCCTGGGGAAGGGTCGGACGAATTTCGCGAGGCCTTCGAGATCGCGATCCTGCCCCGCCTCGACGCGTTCCGCCCCGACCTCGTGGTGATCTCGGCCGGCTTCGACGCGCATTGGCGCGACCCGCTCGCCAGTCTCAACCTGCGCGAAGCCGATTTCGCCTGGGCGACGCAGAAGCTGATGGAATTGGCCGACAGGCATGCCGGCGGCCGCATCGTCTCCGTTCTCGAGGGCGGCTACGATCTCGACGCGTTGGCGCGATCGGCCGCCGCCCATGTCGGGGCGTTGATGGGCGCCTGACCGCGCCTCACTCCAGCGGCGCCGTCTCCACGATCTCGATGCCGAAGCCGCCGAGCCCCACGAAAGAGCGCGGCGAGGAGGCGAGGTTTACGATCGAACTGACGCCGAGATCGCGCAGGATCTGCGCGCCGAGTCCGACCTCGCGCCATTGCTGGCTGCGCAGCGCGTCCGAGCCCTCTTCCTCGACGCTTTTGATCGGAACGCCGGCGCTGCCGTCCCGCAGATAGATGAGAACGCCCCGGCCTTCCTGCTGGAAACGCCGCAGCGCGCATTGGATCGAGCCGGCGCCGCGGAGCACGTCGGCGACGACATCGGCCCGGTGCAGCCTGGCCGGCACCTTCTCGCCGTCCCCGAGCTTGCCCATCACGAAGGCGAAATGCTGGGTGTTGTCGAACGGCGTGATGTAGACATGGCCGGTCATCTCGCCGAACTCGGTCTTGACCGGGAAGGAATGCACCCGCTCGACCAGCTTCTCGCGCAATTGGCGATAGGCGATGAGGTCGGCGACCGTGATCTGCTTCAGCCCGTGCTTCTCGGCAAAGGCGGTGATCTGCGCGCCCTTCATCACCGTGCCGTCGTCATTGGCGAGTTCGCAGATCACGCCGACCGGCGGCAGGTCGGCGAGCTTGCACAGATCGACGGCGGCTTCCGTATGGCCGGAGCGCATCAGCACGCCGCCATCCTTGGCGATCAGCGGGAAGACATGGCCGGGCCGGACGAAATCGGCCGCACCCATATTGCCGTTGGCGAGCGCGCGGACCGTGTTGGTGCGCTGCTCGGCCGAGATGCCGGTCGTCAGCCCGTGCTTGACGTCGACCGTGATGGTGAAGGCCGTGCCGAGCGGGGCGTCGTTGGACGAGACCATCGGATCGAGGCGCAGGCGCCGGGCCTCGGCTGTCGTCAGCGGCGCACAGACGATGCCGCAGGTATTGCGGATGATGAACGCCATCTTCTCCGGCGTGCAGAGCGAGGCGGCGACGATGAGATCGCCCTCGTTCTCACGATCATCGTCATCGGTGACGATGACGATCTCGCCGCGTGCGAAGGCTTCGATGGTCTCGGCGACTTTATTCGACATGGCGGCCTCGCGCGGCCCTGACAGGCCGAGAAAATCGTTGGGGGTGACGGCGCCGCCCGTAGCGGCGGCGATGCGCTCGGCGCTTTCGCGGGAAATCCAGGCGGCAGGGTCGTTGCAAAGTGCCGTCACGCTGGCCGGCGACAAGCCAACCCGCTTGGCGAAGGCGCTGCGCGCAATCTTGTTCTGCCGGAGCCAGACGTCGAGCTTCATGCCCGCAAGCTAATACGGCGAGACTTCATCCGCAATGAACGATCGATGCATTTTCAGTATTGCTGAAATGCAAGCCGCTGCGCGTCACGCTCTGGCTTGCCCCGAGCATGACGCGGGAGACGCACTTAACGGCACCTCTCCCGGCCAGAGATTCCCGGGTCTCCGCTACGCTTCACCCGAGAATGACGGCGCGAAACTCACTCCTGAAACGGCCAGCGCGGCTCGACCACGCCGACCTGCCCGCGATGGCGCAGATATTGATCCGCCAGCACGCAGGCGACCATCGCCTCGCCAACCGGCACGGCGCGGATGCCGACGCAGGGGTCATGCCGGCCCTTGGTGAACATCTCGGCTTCGCCGCCCGTCCGCGTCACGGTCGCGCGCGTCGCCAGGATCGAGGAGGTCGGCTTCACAGCGAAACGGGCCACGATCGGCTGCCCCGTCGAGATGCCGCCGAGAATGCCGCCGGCATGGTTGGAGAGGAAAAGCGGGCGCCCGTCATTGCCGGCGCGCATCTCGTCGGCGTTCTCCTCGCCGGAAAGCTCGGCCGCGCCGAAGCCCTCGCCGATCTCGACGCCCTTCACCGCATTGATGCTCATCAGCGCCGCAGCGATCTCGGCATCGAGCTTGCCATAGATTGGCGCGCCCAGCCCCGCCGGCACGCCCTCGGCGACGATTTCGAGCACGGCACCGATCGAGGAACCGGCCTTGCGGACGCCATCGAGATAATCAGCGAAAAATGCCGCGGCCTTCGCATCCGGGCAGAAGAAGGGGTTGCGGCCGACCTCCTCCCAGTCCCAGTTGCCGCGGTCGATCTTGTGCGGACCCATCTGGACGAGCGCGCCGCGCACCACCATGCCCGGCACGACCTTGCGGGCGATGGCGCCGGCGGCGACGCGCATCGCCGTCTCGCGCGCGGAGGAGCGTCCACCGCCGCGATAGTCGCGGATGCCGTATTTCACGTCATAAGTGAAATCGGCATGGCCCGGCCGGTACTTGTCCTTGATGTCGGAATAGTCCTTCGAGCGCTGGTCGACATTGTCGATCAGCAGCCCGATCGAGGTTCCCGTCGTCACCTGCACGCCGTCGCTCTCGCGCGCGAAGACCCCGGAGACGATGCGGACCTGGTCCGGCTCCTGACGCTGCGTGGTGAAGCGCGACTGGCCGGGGCGGCGCCGGTCGAGGTCGCCCTGGATATCGGCTTCCGTCAGCGGGATCAGCGGCGGGCAGCCGTCAACGACGCAGCCGATGGCAGGGCCGTGGCTCTCGCCGAAAGTGGTGACGCGGAAGAGATGGCCGAAGCTGTTGTGCGACATGGGAGCCCGTTGGGTTATGCACCGGCTCTTAAGCCGGATTGGGGCGCGGCGAAACCCCGCCCGGATGGTGGCGCCCATTGACAACGCCGGGCCCCGCCGGCTTCAAGCTGACCGCATGAGTTGCCAGGCGCCCTGCCCCTTGCGCTCCTGGCGCCCCGGGAGCCCCATCATCGCGGGACTTTAGCCCCGAGCCGCCCGTCGGCGGTTTCGGGGTTGAGTAGGCTCGCGCCTGCCAGCGCAATCGCGGCACCGAGCCACAGATCATCAAATCACTCCCTGTCGCCAGCGCTCGCTCTTCAGGACGGGCTCCGCCGCATGCCGGCCGCGCCGGCCGCACCGCTGCCTGCGGGCTTTTCCGATCTGTCGGGCATGCCGTGCCATCGACGCTCAGGCTCATCATGAAACCTTTCCGCCGGCGTCCCGTGCCGGGAACAGCGGCAGGCGTCAGCCTTGCCCGCGCCCTGTCCAAGCTCGGCTATTGCTCGCGCAGCCAGGCCGAGAAGCTGATCCTCGAGGGACGCGTCGACGTCGACGGCCGCCGCGCCCGCCATCCGGAGCTGCGCGTCGATCCGCGGCGGGCGAGTCTGCGGGTCGATGGCCAGGCCGTTTCCGCCGCGAGCCGCGTCTATCTGATGCTCAACAAGCCGCGCGGCGTGGTGACGACGACCAGCGACCCGGACGGGCGCCAGACAGTCTATGCCTGCCTGGAAGGCCTCGACCTGCCCTTCCTGTCCCCAGTCGGGCGCCTGGACATGGCGAGCGAGGGGCTGCTGCTCATGAGCAACGACACCCGCTGGGCGCAGCACATCCTCGATCCCGCTTCCGGCGTCGAGAAGACCTATCACGTCCAGATCGACCGCGTGCCGGACGAGGCCTTCATGGCCCGCTTGCGAGGGGGAGCCACAGATGATGGCGAGATCCTGACGACCCGCGCAGCCACGCTGCTGCGCCATGGTCAGCGCAATGCCTGGGTCGAGATGGTGATCGACGAGGGCCGCAACCGGCAGATCAGGCGGATCGTGGAAGCGGCCGGGGCCGAAGTCCTGCGCCTTGTCCGCGTCAGGATCGGCGAACTCGAACTCGGAAACCTGCCCAAGGGCGCTGTTCGCGAGCTCGGCAGCGTGGAAAGGGCACAGCCGCTGGCCGGCCGCGCCGCCCCCAAAGAGAAGACCTGGGGTTCGGCGCGCTGAGCGTCCGATGGCTTAGTGCGCCGCGGCCTTCGCCGGCAGGGCCGGCGCGCCCTCCCAGCGCGTATGCGCCGGCAGGTTCTCGCCCTTCATAATCACGGTCAAAAGCCCGACCTGGGCGTAGTCGCCGACATGGGTGTCGTAGAGCACGGTCGCGCCTGCCCCGACGCAGACGCCCTTGCCCAGCCTGACACGGCCGACCTTCATCACGCGGTCCTCATAGAGATGCGTCTGAAGCGCCGAATGGGCGTTCACCGTGCAGAAATCGCCGACCTTGATGCAGTCGAACTCGGTGATATCCGTCGAGTCCAGCCAGACCCCCTTGCCGTATTTCGCGCCGAACAGCCTCAGAAACCAGGGCAGGAACGGCGTGCCGCGCAGATAGTCGAACAGCACCTTGCCGCCGAGACCCCAATACATCACGGCGACGGCCTCGGTGCGCATCGCCCACCACGACCACATCGGCTTCATCACCGGCTTGTAGGTCCCCATCATCAGCCATTTGACGGCGGCGCAGATGAGCGCCTGCGCCACGGCGATCAGAACCGCCACCCCCATGAAGGAGACGACAAGGCCCAGCCAATCGCCCTCGTTGATCTTCTGCTGCAGCACCATGTCGACTGCGATCGTGCCGAAGGTAATGAACAGCATCGAGGGGAAGGAGGTGTGCAGCGCCTCGAAGACGCCGCGCCCGAACTGCTTGGCGAAGGAGGGCTTGTAGGTCCAGTCGGCACCGAGATCGACCTTCTGCCGGGTCGGCAGCTTGATCGGCGGCGAGCCGAACCAGGTATCGCCCGGCTGCATCCGGTCGTTCGCCGGCGGCTTCGACTTGATGCCGATCAGCACGCGGTCGGGAATGACGGCACCGGGCGGCACCACCGCGTCGTTGCCGACGAAGACCTGCTCGCCCGTGCGTGTCGCGTCGAGGCGCATATAGCCGCGGCGCATATCCTCGTCGCCGAAGACGACCTCATCGGCGATGAAATTGCCCGAGCCGATGCCGGTGAGATCGTAGCGGCCGGAGAGATTGGTCGAAATCTCCGCGCCCTTGCCGATGCGTGCGCCCATCAACCGGTACCAGGCCCGCATATAGATGGTGGCGAAGAGCGAGGAGAGCGTCTCCAGCGTCACCTCGGTTGCCAGCGCCACCGCCCATTTGCGCGCATAGAAGCCTGAATGGATTGAATAGGAGCCGGAGGTCACGCGCGGCAGGATCGCCCAGCGCAGCCCCGCCATCAGCAGCACGGTGAAGGCGATGAGGCCGATCGCGGTCGGCCAGGTCAGGATAGGCAGGAACCAGAGATAGCTGATGTCGGTCCAGCCGGCGATGAAGTAGTCGATCTTGTCGAAGAGCCAGAAGGCCGGAAAGATCGGCAACAGGCTGACCGGCGGCAGCACCACCAGCATCAGGATGTAGAAGGCCGTCAGCAGCGCACGTCGCCCCATCGAGGCTTCCGCCTGCGGCTGCAGCGCGGCGAGATCGACCGTACCGACCTTGCGTGCCGGCGTGCCGTCCCAGATCTCGGCCTCTCCCACATGGATGCCGGGTGGAATGGCGGTGAGATCGCCGATCTCGGCATGATTGCCGATGACCGAGCCATGGCCCAGCACGACCGAAGCCCCGGCCGAGACGTCCTTGCCGATCTTGATGCGGCCGATGATCAGCTTGTCGCCGATCGCCTCGCCATTGGCGAAGGTGGTCTTGGAGCCGAAGCTGGTGCCGTCGCCGATCTCGATCAGGTCGATGGCGCCGGCCTCGTAGTCCGAGATGATGACGTCGCGCCCCACCTTGGCGCCGAGCAGGCGCCAGTAGAAGCGCATCACCGGTGTGCCCTGGAGCCATTTGATATGGACGAGGCCGGCGACACGCGCCGCGAACCACCAGCGGAAATAATAGACGCCCCAGAGCGGGTAGACTCCGGGCTTGGTCCGGCCGAGCACGATCCATTTCAACGCGACGGCGACGAGGCCGGTCGCGACGATGATCATGATGTAGACGCCGAGCAGCGCGACGATCTGGCCGAGCAGCGGCAGGTCCTCGCCCGAGAGGATCATGTAGGTGACGAAGACGCCGAGCCACTGCGCCGTCGACAGACCGATGATCACCGGCAGCACCGCAGCCTGGGCCAATCCGCAGAGGAAGCGGCGCAGGAAGGGCGGAGGCGTGAAGGAGAGGTCCTCCGCCGTCGCCGCGCCACGCTCGTCGAGCAACGCGGCCATCGCACGCAGCGTCCGGGCGCCATAGACATCCTGCAACGTGATGCCGGCATAGGCCGGCGTCTCGCGCACGATCGAGATGAAGCGCGCCGCCAGCAGCGAATGCCCGCCGAGATCGACGAAGAAGTCGGCTTCCAGCGGCAGGCTGGCTGCGCCGAGCACGCGCCTGGCAGCGTCGAGCAACGCGGCTTCCGTCTCGTTGCGCGGCGGCTCCTGTTCGCCCTCGGCGCTCGGCGCCGTCAGCGGCGCGGCCTTGAGCATCTTGCGGTCGACCTTGCCGGAAACCATGCGCGGCAGCGAACCGACTGCCTCGAAATGCGCGGGAACCATGTAGGGCGGCAGCTTCTCGCGCAGCGCCGCCCTTAGAGCAGCCCCGTCTACCGCCACGCCCGGCTCGGCCACGACGAAGGCAACGAGCCGCTCGATGCCGTCATCCGTGCGCAGCACGACCGCCGCCTGCGCTACGCCGGGCTCGTCGGCGAGCTTCGATTCGATCTCGCCGAGCTCGACGCGGAAGCCGCGGATCTTGATCTGGTCGTCGATGCGGCCGTGGAAGACGATGTTGCCGTTGGCATCGAGGCTGACCGCATCGCCCGAGCGGTAGAGCACCGGATCGTCCGCGCCGGCCAGGCCTGAAAACGGGTTGGCGATGAACTTCTCGGCCGTCAGCTCGGGCCGTCCGTGATAGCCCTTGGCGACGCCCGGCCCGCCGATCAGGAGCTCGCCCTGTTCGCCCGGGTGAACGAGGCGCAGATCCTCGCCGACGACATAGGCGGTGTAGTTCGCAATCGGCTTGCCAATGGTGACGGTCTCGCCGGGGACGACCTCGGCAGCGGTCGCCACGACCGTCGCCTCGGTCGGGCCGTAGGTGTTGAGGATGCGCCGGCCCGGCTTCGACCATTTCTGGACGATTGCGGGGGGAAGCGCCTCGCCGCCGAGCAGGATCAGCTTCAGCGACGGCACATCGGCCGGCAGGATGCCGAGCAGGGTCGGCACGGTGTCGATGACGGTGACGCCGGCCTCGTTGAGGATGGCAGGCAGTTTCTCGGCATCGCCCATCATCTCGGGCGAGGCGACGAAGAGCGTCGCGCCGACGAGATAGGGCGTCCAGATCTCCTCCATCGACAGGTCGAAGGCGACCGAGGCACCCTGGAAGACGACGTCGTCGGGGCCGATGCCGTAGAGCGCGTTCCCCGAGCGCAGGAAATGGCAGATGTTGCGGTGGCTGATGACGATCGCCTTCGGCGTGCCCGTCGAGCCGGAGGTGTAGATCAGATAGGCCGGATGATCCTTGGTCAGCCCGGCCGGGCGCGCCGGCGGCTCATGATCGTCCGCCGCGGCTGCGAGGATTTCAGGCGACCAGACCTTGCGGTCCGTCTCCTCGGCCCGGGCAGCCCAGCCGGCGCAGGTGACGATGCCCTTGGCTTCGGCGTCGTTGAGGCAGGTCGCGATGCGCTCGACTGGCGCATCCGCGTCGAAGGGCACCCAGGCCGCTCCCGCGCGCGTGATCGCGATCTGTGCAACGAGGAGGTCGATGCCGCGCGGCATCCACAGGCCGACCATGTCGCCCGGCCCGACGCCGGCAAGCTGCAAGCCCCGCGCCTGCCGTCCGGCCCGGGCCCAGACCTCGGCATAGCCGAGGCGGCGTTCGCGATCGACAAGAGCAGGATGATCGGGGCGCGCGGCAACCGTGGCCGCGAAGATCTCGGCCAGCACCTCATCGTGGATCAGATCAGGGCGCTTCTCGCCGGCCAGCATGGCGAGGAGGTTTGCGCCGGCCTGATCAGACGCCGCCGACAGCTTCGTCATATCGTTCATCGCGCCCCGCTGCGCTCAAAGCCCGCCGCTGTCACCGAGGCGACTCATGCCTTCGGCCGGGCGGCACCTTGCCACGCACCTTATGAAGAAACCCGGAATCCGTCGCCGTTGCGCCGCGACATCCGCGTGAGCCCCCCGGCCGGGCAGGCCGCCGCATCACGACGCTCTGCTAACATATTCTTCCTGCCGAATCACGCGTGAACCGGCGATGAATGTGAAGCTGCGCCCGGAGCGGCCCTGGCGGCTCAGAGCCAGTCGGCCTGGTTTCCCGAGATCACGAGCAACTTGCCCTGCCAGATCTCGACCCTCGCAGCGTCGCGTGGCGCAACCGCGCCGACCAGCGCCAGCACCGCCCGCGCTACCCCGCCATGGCTGACGATCACCGTCTCGCGCCGCAAGCCTTCGAGCACCGGGCGCACCCGCTCTGCCAGCATGCGATAGCTCTCGCCGCCCGGCGGCACGAAGCCCCATTTGTCGCGCTCGCGCAGATGCGCCTGCTCGCGCTCGGCCTTGCGGACATCGCGCCAGGTGAAGCCTTCCCATTCGCCGAAGGTCAGCTCCCGCAGCCGGTCATCGATGGCGTAGCCGCCGTCCGGCAGAGCGAGTTCGCGGCGCAGGATGTCCATCGTTTCGCGCGCCCGTTGCATCGGCGAGGCGATGTAGTCGAGCTCCGCATAGGCCGGCTCCAGCGTCTTGAGGCGGTCGGCGGCCTCGGCCGCCTGCTCACGACCGAGCTCGTTGAGCGGGATGTCCTGGCCGCCTTGCAGCCGCCCCTCACGATTCCAGTCGGTTTCGCCATGGCGAACGAGGATGAGCCGATGCGAAAGCGATAGCGGTAGCATGCGGGGCTTCTGCACGCTGATGCCGCCCGCGTCAAAAGCCAATGACGGCCGGAGCCCATGCATCGGCCCCATAGCGACAATCGGCCGCTTTCTGTGGCCCATCGCACAAGGGGTGTGTATAGCGCCCTTGCCCAATCATCGGCGGAACCGCATGCCCTTCTCCCTCGCCTTGCCTGATGGCCGCTGCCTCGCGCTCGATGCGCAGCCGCTGGTCATGGGCATCGTCAACGTCACGCCCGATTCCTTCTCGGATGGCGGCCTGCACCTGGGCATCGAGGCCGCGGTGTCGCATGGCGAGCGCCTGGTGGCCGAGGGGGCGGGCATCGTCGATGTCGGTGGCGAGTCGACCCGGCCAGGCCATGCCACTGTCGATACCGAGACCGAGAAGGCGCGCGTGCTAACGGTGATCGCCGGGCTGAAGGCCCGGATCGAGGCGCCGATCTCCATCGACAGCTACAAGGCAGAGGTCGCGGAAGCGGCGCTCGCCGCCGGCGCATCGATCGTCAACGACGTCTGGGGGGCTCAGCGCGACCCGCGCATCGCCGCCGTCGCAGCGCAGGCCGGCGCTCCGATCATCCTGATGCACAACCGCGAGAGGATCGACGCTGCCCTCGACATCTTCGACGAGGTGCTGCGCTTTCTCGAACGCTCGATCGCGATCGCGACGCAGGCCGGCGTGCCGCGCGGCCAGATCGTCGTCGATCCCGGCATCGGCTTCGGCAAGACCGTCAGCCAGAATCTCGACCTCATCCACCATCTTGATCGGCTGGGCGAGCTCGGCTGCCCGATCCTGCTCGGCGCCTCGCGCAAATCGACGCTCGGGCATATCACCGGCCGCGCGATCCCGGCCGAGCGCCTCGCCGCCAGCATCGCCGCCCATCTCTACGGCGCCAGCCGCGGCGCCGCTATCATCCGCGCCCATGACGTCGCGCCCCATATCGATGCGCTGAAGACCTGGGCTGCGATCGAGGACAGCACGAAGGCAGACCTGTGAGCGAAACCGGCCGCATCCTGATCGAGAAGCTCGATATCTACGCCTATCACGGCTTCTTTTCGGAGGAGGAGCGGCTCGGTCAGCGCTTCATCCTCGACCTCGCGCTCGACGTCGACCTGCGCGCCGCCGCCGCCAGCGACCGCCTGGCCGATACGGTCGATTACGGGCGCGCCGTCGCCATCGTGAACGACGCTTTCACGGGCCGCCGCTATCACCTGCTGGAAGGCGCGGCGCGCGCCGTCGCCCTGGCGATCTTCGACGCCTTCCCCTCGGTAGAGGGAGTCGAGGTCACGCTGCGCAAGCCGGCTCCTCCGATTCCCGCGACGCTCGGCTCGGTTGGCATCCAGTTGAGATTCCAGCGTGAAGGTTGAGGCCGCGCTTGCCTTCGGCGGCAATCTCGGCGACCCCGTCGCCGCCTTCGCCGCAGCCTTGCAGGGGCTGCGCGACCACCCGGCCATAGCGCTCGGCCGGCTGTCCTCGATCTATCGCACACCGCCCTGGGGCAAGACCGACCAGCCGGAATTCCTCAACATGGCGGCCCTGGTCGAAACCTCGCTCGCCCCGCAGGACCTCCTCGCCTTCTGCCTTGAGCTGGAGCGTGCCGGCGGCCGCGAACGGCGCGAGCGCTGGGGACCGCGCACGCTCGACATCGACATCCTGACCTATGGCGATGCGGTCATCGACCAGGCGAGGCTGCAGATTCCGCACCCGCGCATTCCCGAGCGCGCCTTCGTGCTGACGCCGCTGGCGGAGATCCTGCCGCAGCGCCTGATCGGCGGGCGGACGGTGGCCGATCTGCTGGCCGCCACCGCAGACGAAACGATCCGCCGCGACGACGTCGCGACGGACCGCTTGAAAACTTTGCTGGCGGGCTAGTTCTTTATCTCCGCATCGGATCGATCCGGAAAGCGGATGCCACTTTCCGTTCCGATGCTCATGCTCACTCGCCCTTGTCGAGCGAAATGTCCGGCGCGGTCGGCACCTTCATGCCGACGACATGGTAGCCGGCATCGACATGCATGATCTCGCCGGTGATGCCGCGCGACATGTCGGAGACGAGGAACACCGCGGTCTCGCCGACCTCCTCGATGGTGACGGTGCGGCGCAACGGCGAGTTGTATTCGTTCCAGCGCAGGATGTAGCGGAAATCGCCGATGCCGGAGGCGGCCAGCGTCTTGATTGGACCAGCCGAGATCGCGTTGACGCGGATCTTCGAGGGCCCGAGATCGGCGGCGAGATACTGCACGCTCGATTCCAGCGCCGCCTTCGCGATGCCCATCACGTTGTAATGCGGCATCCACTTCTCGGCGCCGTAATAGGTCAGCGTCAGCAGCGAGCCGCCATCCGGCATCAGCTTCTCGGCGCGCTGGGTGATCGCTGTGAAGGAGTAGCAGGAGATCAGCAGCGACTTGGAGAAGTTCGCCTCGGTGGTCTCGACATAGCGGCCGGTCAGCTCGTCCTTGTCGGAGAAGGCGATGCAGTGGACGACGAAGTCGAGCTTGCCCCAGAGCTTCTCGACCTCGGCGAAGACCGCGTCGATCGTCGCGCCGTCGGTGACGTCGCAATGGCCGACGACATGGCCGCCCAGTTCCTTGGCGAGCGGCTCCACCCGCTTCTTCAGCGCATCGCCCTGATAGGTGAAGGCGAGTTCCGCGCCCGCGTCGGCCGCCGCCTTGGCGATGCCCCAGGCGATGGAGCGGTTGTTCGCGACGCCCATCACGAGTCCGCGCTTGCCCTTGAGGAGATTGGCGGTCGGCGAAACGGCGTTGGAATCAGGCATGGGGGACCCGCAGATGAACGATGAGCAGGTCTCTTAGAACAGTCGCAGGGAAGTGGGAACCGCTTTTGACGACGGCCTCCACGGCTGAATCATGCATCCGGCCCCAATCGGGGGCATTTTCCTCCGATCAAGGCCGGCAAAAGCTCATCGCAGCAGGCTGAAAGGTCAGTCCGTGTCGCTGCGCGTCTTCATCAGGGCGGTCAGCTCGGCGTCGCTTGCCGGCATCTCGATGTCGATCGCGACGAAGAGGTCGCCAACCGCGCCCTTTTCGCCCTTGAGCCCTTTGCCGCGCAGGCGGAACTGCTTGGTCGTGCCGGTCAGCGGCGGGATCGTCATCTCGACGGCGCCGGTCAGCGTCGGGACGTGCAGCGGCCCGCCGAGCACCGCCTTGGCGAGCGGCACCGCGACGCGGGTGCGCAGATCCTTGCCGTCGACCGTGAAGCGCGGGTCCGGCTTGATCTTGATCGTCATCATCACGTCGCCGGTCTCACCGGAGAACGGATCGGTCTGGCCCAGTCCACGCAGGCGCATCACCTTGCCATCGGTGACGCCCTCGGGGATCGTGATCTCGACCTCGCGCCCGGTCGGCAGCTTGACCCGGCGCGCGCCGCCGGTCACGGCCTGCGCCAGCGTGACCTCCAGCGTGAAGCTCTGCTCCGGCGGCTTCTGCGGCTCGGGCCGGCCGCGCGAGCGCCGGCTCGCCTCGCCAAAGAGCGAGGAAAAGATGTCGGAAGCGTCGAAGCCGGCATCGCCACCCGGCTGGCCGCCGCCGGGTTGCGCGCCGCCGCGCCCACCGAAGGGGTTGCCGCCCTGGCCGAAATTGAATTCAAAGCCGCCATTGCGTCCGCCGCGGCCGGCGCCCATGCCCTCGAAGCCCTGGAACTTCGGCTTGCCCGCGGCATCGATCTCGCCGCGGTCGAACTGCTTGCGCTTGGTCTCGTCGCCCAGGATCTCATAGGCGGTATTCAGCTCGGAGAAGCGGTCCTGCGCCTTCGGATCTTCCTGGTTGCGGTCCGGGTGCAGCTCCTTGGCGCGGCGGCGGAAGGCCTTCTTGATCTCCGCATCGCTCGCGCCGCGGGCGACGCCCAGAACCTGATAGGGATCGCGCATCCAAAACCTCGTTTTCACGCAAAGTCGAACTCCCGGCGCCCAAGCCGCCAGCCGTCCACTTCGCCTAATCTGGGGATGGTGTGGCGCGAGCGCAACACCTTCGCGGCGCCGTTCTGCACCCGTAGCAACGTCGAGGCAAGCGCATGGCCTGCGTCAGCTCACGCCCTTCCAGGGAGAGACATCCTTGACCGCCCATTCGCCGCCGGACGGGCGGCAGGCGGTGCCCTGCAGCTTCACCGGCCGAACCTGAGTCTGGACGCTGGCGATGAAGGCGCGGCAGATCTCGTCCGAGCGCAGGAATGGACCACCGACCGGAACGAAGGACCCCTTGATGCCGCTCTGGGGGTTGTCCCAGGACACGGCGGCGCCATTGCCCTGCGGGTCGAGCGCAACGCCCATCGCCCCGTCGGCGCGGCGCATGTCTTCGGGACCGAGCTCGGCCGAAAGACTCGCGAGCGCCGCCGGCCGGTCGCCGCCGCGCGAGGGCAGGACTGCCGAGGTGGTCGCAACCTCATCCTCGCTCTTGCTCGACAGGCCGAGAATCGGAAACGAGACCGAACAGCCGGCTGAGAACAGCGCCAGCATGGCCACAGCCATCAGCGGACGCATGGGGGCTGCGCGATCAGGAAGGCTTTGGAACGCTCCGGCCCCTGCCCTATATAAACCAACCGCCCGAAACCGGATCACTTGCGCTCGCCCGACGCCCAACTTCCACTGACCGAGGATTAGAACGTGCAACCGTTAACGAGCGGTGACTTCACCGAGGAAAACGAGCCTTTCGCCTTGTTCCAGAAGTGGTTGGACGAAGCGACGAAGTCCGAGCCGAACGACCCGACCGGCATGGCGCTTTCGACCGTCGACGCCGACGGCCTGCCCAATAGCCGCATGGTGCTGCTGAAGGGCCACGGGCCGGACGGTTTCGTCTTCTACACCAACACCGAAAGCCAGAAGGGCGAGGAATTGCTCCGCCAGCCCAAGGCCGCCGCCCTGTTCCACTGGAAGAGCCTGCGCCGGCAGATCCGCATCCGCGGCACCGTCGCCCTCGTCAGCGACGCCGAATCGGACGCCTATTTCCAGTCCCGCCCGCGCGACAGCCGGATCGGCGCCTGGGCCTCGCAGCAGTCGCGCCCGCTGGAGAGCCGTTTCGCGCTGGAGAAGGCTGTCGCCGCCTATACGCTCAAATTCGGCCTCGGCGAGATCCCGCGCCCGCCCTATTGGCGTGGCTTTCGCATCACCCCGCTCTATATCGAGTTCTGGCGCGATGGCGCCTTCCGCCTGCATGACCGCAGCGTCTTCCGACGCGGCGCGGCCGGCGAGCCCTGGACCAAGACGCGCTTCTACCCTTGAAGGACATCCCGCCCATGGCGATGCCGAAGTTCGATTTTCCAAAGACCGAAGCGGGCAAGCGCCCGGTCATGCTGCTGACCGGGGCGAGCCGCGGCATCGGCCACGCCACGGTGATGCAGTTCGCCATGGCCGGCTGGCGCATCCTGTCCTGCTCGCGCCAGGGCTTCTCCGAGAAATGCCCCTGGCCCTCGGGCGCCGACGACCATGTCCAGATCGACCTGGGCGACCCCGAGGACACGATGCGCGGCATCGCGGAGATCAAGAAGCGCCTCGTGGCCGAGGGCGGCAAGCTCAACGCCCTCGTCAACAACGCCGGCATCTCGCCGAAGGGGCGCAATGGCGAGCGGCTCGGCGCCGCGACCACCTCCTTCAACGACTGGCACAAGGTCTTCCAGGTCAATTTCTTCGCGCCGATCATGCTGGCGCGCGGCCTGCTCGACGAGTTGACCGCCGCCCAGGGCGCCATCGTCAACGTCACATCGATCGCGGGTTCTCGCGTCCACCCCTTCGCCGGCGCGGCCTACGCGACCTCGAAGGCCGCGCTCGCCAGTCTCACCCGCGAGATGGCCGCCGATTTCGGCCCGCTCGGCATCCGGGTCAACGCCATCTCGCCCGGCGAGATCGACACGGCGATCCTGTCGCCGGGCACCGAGAAGATCGTCGCCACCCTGCCGATGAAGCGGCTGGGCAAGACCGACGAGGTCGCCAAGGCGATCTATTTCCTCTGCACGGACGCTTCGAGCTATGTCACCGGCTCGGAATTGCACATCAACGGCGGACAGCACGTTTGATGCGGGACGTGGCAGCATGACGGCCGACAGCGGCCAGGTCATCCGCTTCCCGGCCGCGGGCCGCGCGGCGGCCCGGCCTGTGCTCGCGGCCTCGGTCGCTGTCTTCCGCGACGGCAAGGTGCTGCTGGCGACTCGCACCAAACCGCCGGCCGAGCAGCTCTGGTCGCTGCCCGGCGGCAAGGTCGAGGTTGGCGAGACGCTCGAGCAGGCGGCCCTGCGCGAACTTGAGGAGGAGGTCGGCGTCACCGCCCGCATCCTCGGCTTCAACCGCCATGTCGAGATCTTCGGCCGCGACGCCAAGGGCGGCGTGACGCATCACTTCGTCGTCGCCTCCTTCGTCGGCGAGTGGCTCTCCGGCGAACCGCAACCCGGTCCGGAGGCCGGGGCCGTGATGTGGGCCGATCCGCTGAAGCTCGGCGGGCTCGCAACCACGCGCGAACTCGCAGACGTGCTGCGCCGGGCTCACAGCCTGTTCACGGCCCGCGGTGCGGCATGATGCGCGGTGCGCGCGCCTGGGCCATTCTGGCCCTTGTCCTCCTCGCTCCGATGGTTTCCCAGGCGCAGCAACGCACGCCGCAGCCGGCAAAGCCGCCCGCGGCCAAGCCTGCCGAGCCGCCCGTCCAGGAGCCGGACGGGCCGCCCTATGAGCCGCAGCTTCTCCAGCTCGCCGAGATCATGGGGTCGCTTGCCTATCTGCGCACGCTCTGCGGCGGCAAGGAGGCGCAGGACTGGCGCGCCCGCATGGCTGCCCTGCTCGATGCCGAAGGGCGCACCCCGCAACGGCGCGACCGCCTGACCGCCGCCTTCAACCGCGGCTTCAAGGCCTATTCGCTGACCCACCGTTCCTGCACCGATGCCAGCCAGGAGGCATCCGCGCGCCTCGCGGCCGAAGGCGAGGCCCTGTCGCGGGCGCTGGCGAGCCGTTATGGCGGATAGGCAACAGCTGTTGCCCGAATGCGATCTTCGGTGGAATTCTTCCGGTCGCGTTAACCTTTCTTAAACACCGCGGTAGCGTGCCGCTCTGGCACGGCTTATGACTTGAGCATCGCCCAACCGTCGCGATCCGGGTCACAACCGGCGCGATTCGCATCAGATTGAAGGCGCAGAGTCCCGTTTCGATGCCGATCCAGCCCGAAGACACGATGCTCGACCCGAATCTCGCCGAAGACCACGGCGATGCGCGCCGCGTCGCCTATGGCTATGTCGAGGACGCCTTCACCGAGGCCCAGCAGGACGGGCTCGATTCGGATGCGCTCGCGCATGCCGCGCTCTTTGCGGCGTTGCGCACACTGGTCGAGACCTATGGCGAGGAAGCCACGGCCGTCTTCACCGAGACCCTCCCCGAGAAGGTGCGCTGCGGCGCCTTCACCATCGGCACGCGGCACTAATCTGCCGCGGTGCGGGCCCTCGCCGCCCGCGCTTCCATCAACGCCCGTTCCTTGACGTTACCCGTCAGCGCCACCGCCTGCTCGAAGGCCTCCGCCGCTTCCCGGTGCCGGCCGAGCTTGGACAACAGGTCGCCGCGCACGCTCGGCAGCAGGTGGTAGCGCTTGAGCGACGGCTCGCTACCCAGCGCCTCGACCAGTTCCAAGCCCGCTGCCGGCCCTTCAGCCATGCCGACCGCTACGGCCCGGTTGAGCTCGACGATCGGCGACGGCATCACCCGGCCGAGCACCGCGTAGAGCGCCGCGATTCGCTGCCAGTCTGTCTCCTCCGCCGTTCGCGCGCGAGCATGGCAGGCTGCCAGCGCTGCCTGCAGCAGATAGGGCCCCGGCGCGGCGCCGGCGAGCCGCTGCGCCCGTTCCAGCGCCGCGACCCCTCGCCCGATCAGCAGCCGGTCCCAGCGCGCACGATTCTGGTCTAGCAGGAGGATCGGCTCGCCGTCGGGGCCGATGCGCGCCCTGAGCCGCGAGGCCTGCAGCTCCATCAGCGCGACAAGCCCATGCACCTCCGGCTCGTCAGGCGCCCGCGCCGCGAGAACGCGCCCGAGCCTGAGCGCTTCCTCGCACAGCGCCGGCCGCACCCAATCCTGCCCTGCCGTCGCGGCATAGCCCTCGTTGAAGATCAGGTAGACGACCTCCAGCACCGAGGCCAGGCGCTCGCCGAGCTCGGCGCCGGCAGGCACCTCATAGGGGACCTTCGCCTCGCTCAGCGTCTTCTTCGCCCGCACGATGCGCTGCGCCATGGTCGGCTCCGGCACCAAGAAAGCGCGGGCGATCTCCTCGGTCGTCAGGCCCCCAAGCAATCTGAGCGTCAGCGCGATCCGCGCTTCCTTGGGCAACACCGGATGGCAGGCGGTGAAGATCAGGCGCAACAGGTCGTCGCCAACCGCGTCATCGAGCGCTTCGTCGAGATCGGGCATCGCCGGCCTTTCGCCGTCGATATCGCGGCCGATCTCGTCCTGCTTGCGCCGGGCCATGATCTCGTGGCGGGCGGCATCGGCGGCGCGGTGCTTGGCGACCTGCATCAGCCAGGCAGCCGGATTGCGTGGCACGCCCTCCTCGGGCCATTGCCTGAGCGCCGCGACCAGCGCGTCCTGCGCCAGTTCCTCGGCCCGGCCGACATCGCGGGTCAGACGCGCAAGGCCCGCGATCAGCCGGGGCGCCTCCATGCGCCAGACCGTCTCGATGGTGCGGTGTGCATCGCTGCCCGACATGGGAAGCGATACACACCATCAGCCCATCGGCTGGCAAGGGTCGCAGGCGAGGCGTCGGTCGGTCAGCCCTGCCGCTCGGACTCGGCCTTCAGGCGATCCCACTGCGCCGCAGTTTCCGGCGTGACGATCTCACCGAAATCGGCCAATTCGAACAGCGGCCGGATCTCGATTTCGGACGGGCCGGGCATCGGGTTCGGGCAACGCTTGACCCAGGCGATGGCTTCGTCGAGCGAAGCGCATTCCCAGAGCCAGTAGCCGGCCACAAGTTCCTTGGTCTCGGCGAAGGGCCCGTCGACGACGGCGCGTTTCGTGCCGTCGAACTGGACACGCGCACCCTTCGAGCTGGGCTGCAGACCGTCGCCGCCCTTCATGATGCCGGCTTTCACCAGCTCTTCGTTATAGGCCATCATTGCCTCGAGCAGTTCCTGGGTCGGCGGAGCGCCGGCCTCGCTGTCCGGGGTCGCCTTGACCATCACCATGAAACGCATCGGTTTTCTCCTTGGATTTGGGATGTCAGGTCGGGTCAGCTGATGCGCTTGTCGGCTTCGGCGCGCAGCTGGTCTTTCCGCTCGCGCCGCTCCGGAGTCACCATCTCGCCGAATTCCTCCATCTCGAAGACGGAACGCAGCTCGATCTCGGTGCCGCCGTCGAAGGGCGCGCGCTTCAGCCATTCGACGGCTTCGTCGAAGGACTTCACCTGCCAGAGCCAGAAGCCTGCGAGCAGTTCCTTGGTCTCGGCGAAGGGGCCGTCCGTGATCGTCCGCTCGCTACCGGAAAAGCGCATGCGCAGCCCCTTGGAAGTCGGGTGCAAGCCTTCTGCGGCGAGTAGGATGCCAGCCTTGATCAGCTCCTCGTTGTAGACACCCATCTTCGCGAAGACGTCCGGGTCCGGCATCACGCCGGCTTCGCTGTCCTTGCTGGCCTTGACCAGAACCATCACACGCATCGGTCTTCTCCTTGGGTTTGGGAGAACCGGGCGGCTCCGGCGCGGACCGCCGAAACCCGTTCTCTGACTGCACGTCGAACGGGCGCGGCTGGAATCGACAGCGCCGGAAATCTTTTTTCGATTTTTTTGCGGAGCCGACCGCGCGCTCATCCAGAGCCGAACGCGGGCGGCGCCGATCCGTTTCAGGCGCCGCGCGGCAGCGCCTCCAGGAATCGGGCCGGCTCGCCCTGCGACGGCATCGTTAGCTCTCCCTCCCACATCACCTTGAGGCCGCGCACGAAGGTGCCGACCGGCCAGCCGGTGACGGTGACGCCGTCATAGGGCGTCCAGCCGCATTTCGAGGCGCTCCACTCCTTGGTGATCGTCTCGCGGCGCTTGAGATCGACGACGGTGAAATCGGCATCGTAGCCGACTGCGATCCGGCCCTTGCCTTCCAGCCCGAAGATGCGCTGCGGCCCGGCGCTGCTGAGGTCGACGAAGCGCTCCAGCGTGAGCCGGCCGGCATTCACATGGTCGAGCATGATCGGCACCAGCGTCTGCACGCCCGGCATGCCGGAATGGCTCGCCGGATAGGGGTGGTGCTTCTCCTCATGGGTATGCGGCGCATGGTCGGAGCCGAGCACGTCGACGATGCCCTGCTCGACGCCCCACCAAATGCGCTGGCGATGACTGTCGTCCCGGATCGGCGGGTTCATCTGGGCGTAGGTGCCGAGCCGCTCGTAGCAATCCGGCGCGACCAGCGTCAGATGGTTCGGCAGCACCTCGACCGTCGCGACATCCTTATGGTCCTTGAGGAAGACCATCTCCTCGCCGGTCGAGATATGCAGAATATGGACGCGCGCGCCGGTCTCGCGCGCGATCCGCACCAGCCGCTTGGTGCAGGTCAGCGCTACCTCCGGCGAACGCCAGACCGGATGGCTCGACGGATCCCCCTCGACGCGCAGCGGCATGCGCTCGCGCAGCATCATCTCGTCTTCGGAATGGAAGGCGGCGCGGCGGCGCGTGCGCTTCAGGATCTCGGCGACGCCCCGGTCATCCTCGACCAGGAGGTCGCCGGTGGAGGAACCCATGAAGACCTTGATCCCGGCCGCGCCGGGCAGCCGCTCCAGCTCCGGCACATCGGCAGCGTTCTCATGCGTGCCGCCGACCCAGAAGGCGAAGTCGCAATGCATGCGGTGCCGGCCGCGCCTGATCTTGTCGGCCAGAGCCTCCGGCGTCGTCGTCTGCGGGATCGTGTTCGGCATCTCGAAGACGCAGGTCACGCCGCCGAGTGCGGCCGAGCGCGAGCCCGTCTCCAGATCCTCCTTATGGTCGAGCCCCGGCTCGCGGAAATGCACCTGGCTGTCGATCACGCCCGGCAGGATATGCAGGCCGGTGCAATCGACCACCTCACCGGCCGAGGCCTGCGAGAGATCGCCCAGCGCCATGATCTTGCCGCCGGTGATGCCGATGTCGCGCGCAACGCGGCCATCCTGGTTCACCACCGTGCCGCCCTTGAGGATGACGTCATAGGTCTGCGGCATGGCGGTTCTCCGGGCGGTTGAGCAAAGGGGCGATGCGGCCTACCTATCGGCAGAGTCGCCGTCTCGGAAGTGGAAACAGCTTTCGGGTGGCGCAGTGCTCCCTTTCGGCCGCACGAGCCCGCCACGGAATCAGAACTGGAACGGCTGCCCATGTCCGCTACCCGATTGATCGATCGCGGTGTCATCCGCGTCAGTGGCGAGGATGCCCGCGACTTCCTGCAGAACCTCGTCACCAACGATCTCGACCCGGTCACGCCGGGCCACGCCGGCTACGGTGCGCTGCTGACACCGCAGGGCAAGATCATCTGCGACTTCTTCATCGTCGCGCTGTCGCCGGAAGACGGCGGCGGCTTCCTGCTCGACACTCCGCTGCTCCAGACCCCCGATTTGATGAAACGCCTGAAGCTCTACAAGCTGCGCTCCAGGATCGTGCTGGAGGACCTCACCGAGAAGAGCACGGTGCTCGCCTCCGCCGATGGCGCGCCGCTGCCGGAAGACGCCGGCTTCGTCTATGACGACCCGCGCCTGCCCGCACTCGGCCAGCGGGCCATCGCCGATGCCGAGGGCATCGACGATCTCGTCACGGCAACGGCTGATGCCTACCACGCCCGCCGCATCGCGCTGGGCATACCCGCCGGCGGGCGCGACTTCCCCTATGGCGACACCTTCCCGCACGAAGCGCTGCTCGACCAGCTCGGCGGCGTCTCCTTCAAGAAGGGCTGCTATATCGGCCAGGAGGTCGTCTCCCGCATGCAGCATCGCGGCACCGCCCGCACCCGCGTCGTGCCCGTTGACTTCGACGACGGCATCGTCGCCGAGACCGGCACGGAGGCGGTGGCCGGCGGCAAGATGATCGGCAGCATCGGCTCGGGCGCGAACGGCAAGGCGCTCGCCATGCTCCGCCTCGACCGGCTGGCCGACGCACTCGCGGCCGGCGAAACGCCGCTCGGCGGCGGCCTCGCTTTCCATCTGGCGGAGAAGCCCGATTTCATCCGCTTCCCCTTGCCCGGCGAGCCGGGCTTCGGAGCAGCCGCAGAGGTCGCCCTATGAGCGAGGCAATTGTCTTGAGCGATGAGCGCATCGCGATCGAAGGGCCTGACGGCAAGTTCCGCTGCCGCTGGCCGGGCACGGACCCGCTCTACCTCACCTATCACGACACTGAATGGGGCGTGCCGGAATATGATTCCCGCGCGCTCTGGGAGAAGCTGATCCTCGACGGTTTCCAGGCCGGCCTCTCCTGGATCACCATCCTCAGGAAGCGCGATGCCTTCCGCGCCGGTTTCGCCGATTTCGAGCCGGAAGCGGTCGCCCGCTTCGGCGAGGCCGATGTCCAGCGCCTGCTCGCCGATCCCGGCATCATCCGTCATCGCGGCAAGATCGAGGGCACGATCAAGAGCGCACAGGCCTATCTCAGGCTGAGCGAGCGCGAGCCCTTCGCCGATTTCCTCTGGAAGCATCTCGACGGCCGCGTGCTGCAGAACAGCTATCGCACGCAGGGAGAGGTGCCTACACAGACCAAGGTGTCGGAGACGATCGCCAAGGAGCTGAAGAAAGCCGGCTTTACCTTCTGCGGCCCGACCATCGTCTACGCCTTCATGGAAGCCTGCGGGCTGGTCAACGACCACCTGACCGGCTGCTTCCGCTATGCGGAATGCGCTGCACTGGCTCGCGACTCCCGCTCCGCCGCCTGATGGCCCGCAAGCTTGAACCGCCGCGCGCCTGGCAGCGCATGCTCTCCGGCCGCCGGCTCGACTTGCTCGACCCCTCGCCGCTCGACATCGAGATCGAGGACATCGCCCATGGCCTTGCGCGTGTCGCCCGCTGGAACGGCCAGACGCGCGGCGCGCATTCCTTCTCGGTCGCGCAGCATTGCCTCCTGGTCGAGGCCATCGCGGGCCATCTCAATCCGGGCTGGAGCCATGCTTGGCGGCTGATGGCGCTGCTGCACGACGCGCCGGAATATGTCATCGGCGACATGATCTCGCCGTTCAAGGTGGTGATGGGCGATGCCTATAAGAGCGTGGAACTGCGCCTGCTCACGGCCATCCATCTGCGCTTCGGCTTGCCTGCGACGACGCCGGCGATGCTCAAGCGCAGAACCAAGGAGGCCGACACCATCGCCGCCTTCTTCGAGGCGACGCAGCTCGCCGGCTTCGCCCGCGCGGAGGCGCTGAAATTCTTCGGCCGGCCGCAGGCGCTGCCGGCCGAGGTCATCGCCTGGCTCGATCCGCTCGACACCGAGGCAGCGCAAGCGCGCTTCCTGGCGCGCTTCGCGGAACTCGGCGGCGGCTTCAGTGCGTCAGACGCACCGCGCTGATCTCGTTCGCGATCGACTTGAAGATCGGGCTCAACTGGGAGGCGCTCGTCACCTCATAGTACATGCTCGCATCGCTAGCACAGTTACGCAGCATCGCTGCGTTTCCATCCATGACTCGGATCGTATAGACATTGACGCCCGCCGCCTTGACGTTCGCGCAAGCAAGTTTCGTCCGTGCATCGATATTTGGATTCGAGGTGCTACCGTCGCCTTCGAAACGATTTTGTGTGTTGTCGCCATCGGTCAGCAGGATCATATACTTCTTCAGCCGCGGCTCCGTATTTGGCTTTGCCTCAGTGTAGGGCGCGCCGGGCGAAAGCGTCGCCCAGCCCCAGACTGCGCCGATGGTGACGTTGGTGGCGCCGACCGGCGTCATCGTATCGATTTTGGCTGACAGTGCTGTCCAGTCGGAACTCAGCCCCATCGTCTGCGCGAGCGAAGTCTGGCCACACCACGTCGCCGGATACTGCTGGGCGCTGGCGGAATACGACCCGCCATCGGTGACGTCATAGCTCTGGTCCCGGTCAGCTATGCAGCCCTCGGTCTTAGCCCAATTGGCCTTGGTCAGGGTCTCGGTGCAGGTCATCACGCCCTTGTTCGTCTTGCAGCCCGAGATCGTTGGATCCGACGAAGCTGCACCGCTCGGCGCCTTGCAGTTATTGCCATTCTTATCGCAGGTCATCGTCACCGAACGGGTCATGCCGTAGCGGATCCACTGCTCGTCCTTCAGGGCTCGGTCGATACGAACCTGTGTGTTGAACGGCACGATCGAGATCCGAATCTGATCTGTGTCGATCGTCGCGTCTTTCATGATCTGAATCAGATCCTTCGACGCCTGTTTCAGCGCCGTCATCTTTCCCGAGGACGACATCGAGCCGGTATTGTCGAGCACCAGCGCGAGCTCGATCGTGTTGGTGCCCCAGGTCGATTGGCTATCGCTCGCAACTGCGATGGACTGAGGGCCGAGCACGCGCCCGATCGTCGTCTCCACACTGGCATTCGCCGAGATTTTGATCGTTCGCGCCGTACGGTCGATCGACACCGTCGCGCCAGCGAACTCGCTCTTCACGCTCGCTGGCAGGTTGTCGCGGATCCAGGAATCGATACGGTCCCGGAGCTGAGCGTCGGTCAGCTTCTGGGCATCGCGCGCGGCCATCAGCGAGGCGGAGTCGATCGCCGAACTCAGCGCTTGGCGGGCGTTGCTGGCACGCGCATAGTCGACGGTGACCCCGACGATTCCGATCAGCGGAAGGGTCAGGAAGCCGGTCATGACGAGCACGTTGCCGCGCTGATCGCGGCGCAACCGCCGCATCAATTCCGAAACGAAAGCGAGCTTGACCATCACATCTCATCCTGGGCCGGATTGCCGCATTGAGCCGGATGAGCGTTGGGGGTCGGAGCTTACGAATTGCTAAAATCGATTCGTGGAACTCGGCCCTATCTGCATATTTTGCCGTAAAATAGGTACCGCGACGTCACATCGCCTTCGACGTGCGGAATATTATTGCCACTTCAGAACAAGTGATGATCATTTTTTGTCGTTTTGAAAATAATGATTTCACAGGACAATGCGATCAGATCACCAAAGGAGCAGCCATGTCGGACACCCCCGCTCTCTCCCTGCCCTCCGGCGTCGTCATCAAGGGCGCCGTGCAGCCGCGCTTCGACGAGATCCTCACCACGGAAGCGCTCGCCTTCGTCGCCGACCTGCATCGCCGCTTCAACGAAACGCGCAAGCGGCTGCTCGCCGTTCGCGCCGAGCGGCAGAAACGCTTCGACGCCGGCGAGACGCCCGACTTCCTGGCCGAGACCCGGCATATCCGCGAAGGCGACTGGAGCGTCGCGCCCATCCCGGCCGATCTGCAGGACCGCCGCGTCGAGATCACCGGCCCTGTCGACCGCAAGATGATCGTCAACGCGCTCAATTCCGGCGCAAAGGTCTTCATGGCCGATTTCGAGGATGCTTCCTCGCCGGTCTGGGCCAACATGATCGAAGGCCAGATCAATCTCCGCGACCGCTGGGCGAACAAGATCGACTTCACCGACCCGTCAAACGGCAAGGACTACAAGCTCAAGGAAAAGCCCGCGGTCCTGATCATCCGTCCGCGCGGCTGGCATCTGCCGGAGCGCCATATCGAGATCGACGGCGAGGAGGCCTCCGGCTCCCTGATGGATTTCGGCCTCTACGTCTTCCATAACGCCAAGGCGGCGCTGGCCGCCGGCTCCGGCCCCTATTTCTACCTCCCGAAGCTGGAGAGCCATCTCGAGGCCCGGCTCTGGAACGACGTCTTCGTCGCCGCGCAATCGGCGCTCGGCCTGAAGAACGGCACGATCAAGGCGACCGTCCTGATCGAGACCTTGCCCGCCGCCTTCGAGATGGACGAGATCCTCTACGAATTGCGCGAGCACATGGCAGGCCTCAACTGCGGTCGCTGGGACTACATCTTCTCCTTCATCAAGAAGCTCGCCCGCAACAAGGCCTATATCCTGCCCGACCGGTCGCAGGTCGTGATGTCCAAGGCCTTCCTGCGCGCCTATTCGCTGCTGCTGATCAAGACCTGCCACAAGCGCGGCGCCTTCGCGATGGGCGGCATGGCGGCGCAGATCCCGGTCAAGAACAACCCCGAGGCCAATGCCGCCGCCTTCGCCAAGGTCAAGGCCGACAAGGAGCGCGAGGCCGGCGATGGCCATGACGGCACCTGGGTCGCCCATCCCGACCTCGTCCCGGTCGCCATGGAGGTCTTTGACCGGCTGATGCCGCAGGCCAACCAACTCGGCAAGAAGCGCGACGACGTGAACATCGGCACCAGGGACCTGCTTGAGGTCCATCAGGGCACACGCACGGAGGAAGGCTTCCGCGAGAATATCCGCATCGGCGTGCAGTATATCGAGGCCTGGCTGCGCGGCCGCGGCGCGGTGCCGATCTACAACATGATGGAGGATGCCGCGACCGCCGAGATCAGCCGCGCCCAGATCTGGCAGTTCGTCCAGTACGGCGTCGGACTCGAAGGCGGGGTCAAGGCCGATGCCGCGCTGTTCAAGCGCTGCCTGCCCGAGGAGATGGACAGGGTGAAGGGCGAGCTCGGGGCGGAGGCCTATGCCAAGGGCAGGTTCCCCGAAGCGATCGCGCTCTTCGAGACGCTGTCGCTGGCGCCGAACTTCGAGGACTTCCTCACCGTGCCCGCCTACGCCAAGCTGGGCTGAACACAGCTCCGATCAGTCCAGGAAGGGCGCCGCCAGATGGTGGCGCCCTTTCGCTTTCGTGGTCAGTTCAGGTGCCACCAGACGCGCCCGCCGATAATCACGGCAAGCAGGATCACCGCCCCGAAGAGGTGCAGGAGATCGGCTTTCCAGCCGCCGGCCGGCGAGGAGCGCACATGCCGGTAGATCGCTTCCCGGCGACGACGATAGCTGCCGATCGTGCTCATTGAAGTCTCCATCCGAAACATTGCGGGCGCTTCCCCCACGCCGGTCAGGCGCGGTGGGCAGGCCCCATCGCGCCCCGGCTCACGGCGGCCGGTACCGTCCCTGCGAGCGGGCGCGGTAGATCCTCGATCACATCACGCACGAAGGTTGCGAGCTCGGAGCGCGCCGAGGCGAGCGGCGCGCGGCAGGCCGCGCCGATGCCGGGATGCAGTATCGACAAGGCGAGCTTGACCAGCACCGGATCGGGCTCCCGCGCCAGCAGGTCGAGCAGCGGGACGAGGCGCCGCTGCAGGATCTGCGCCTGCCCGTAGAGCTCGGAGCGCGCCGCGCTCTCCAGCCGCGCCAGCCAATGCGGCGCGAGATTGCCGACGCTGGTGACCGCCCCGCATCCACCCGCGAGCAGATAGGCCGGGATAGTTTCGGCCGCACCGGTGAGCCGCATGAACCGGCGGTCGCGCAGCCGCGCGATCCGGTCGCAGCGCGCGAGATCGCCGCGCCGTTCGAGGATGCCGACAATGTTCGCCGCGCCTGCGAGCATCTCGAGGGTTTCCGACGCGATCTCGACGCTGCAGCGGTCCGGATCATTGTCGAGGATGACCTCGAGACCCGCTGCTTGCGCCGCCGCGAGCGCATGGGCCGCGAGCCCCGCCTGCGTCGGCCTGTTGTAATAGGGCATGCGCAGCAGCAGCGCCGAGGCGCCGGCCTTCTCGGCGGCGACGATCTCGGCAATCGTCTCGGCCGTGGCATAGCTGCCGACGGCCGCGATCACCGGGACATGCCTGCCCGCGATGAGGCGGGCGGCAGCACAAAGTTCGCTGCGCTCCGCCTCGTTCAGCGTCGAGTTCTCGCCTGTGGCAGTGCCGATCACGATACCGTCGGCGCCCTGAGCGATCTGCCAGTGAATGAGGCGTTCCAGAGCGCCGTAGTCGATCGCGTCTTCGTCGAAGGGCGTGACCAGCGCTGTGAACGTGCCGTGAAGCCAGTGGTTCATGGCGCGCCTCAAAGCAGCCGGAGCGTTTTCGCGGTCATACGGACCGCGCGTGGCCTGCGGCCGGCTTCGAACACGGCATAGCGCAGCGCGGCCCCCTGATCGGCGAAGATTCCGCCGCCGCGACCATGGGTCTCGACGGCCAGCCAGTGACCTTCAACGTCTCGCCCGATCAGAAACGCGAGCGGGCCGCCAAAGGGTTTGCGAGGGATACTGAGCATCATCCTGTTTCCCGAACGGTCTCCGGGACCGCACGGACAAGGTATTTTCGCCGCCATAGCCATTCGAGACAGGGCAAGGGGCGACAACATCAACGATGCATAAGGAGAACGCGAAACCGCTTTTGACTTCCGCGGGCCGCTCGCGCTCAATCCGGCCCTCTCGTCTGGATTCGCCGCATGCGCCCCCGCCTTCTCCCCCTCCTCGCCGCCCTGCTTTGCGCCTCCTTCGCCCAGGCCGCGACGCTCGCCCCCGAACAGCGCTTCAGGACGCTGGGCGACTTCTCGGGCAAAAAGCCCGGCAAGCCGGCCCGCGATGTCAGCGGCCTCGCCTGCATGCCGGTCGCGAACGGCGCCCAGCGCTGCTTGCTGATCAATGACGAGGGCTCATTCGCCCAGTTCGCCCGGATTGCGGAGAACCGCATCACGCCCCGCGCCACGCTCCCGATCGTCGGCACGGACGCTTCGCCCGACACCCTCGGCCAGCCGCCGCAGGGCATCTGCCGGGCCCCCGGCCGCTTTGCCGAACTCGACGGCGAGGCCGTCGCCTATGCGGATGGCGCCTTCTATCTGGCGGGTTCGCATGGTTGCTCGCGCAACAAGGGCGAATTCCGACTCTCCGCCTTCCATCTGGCGCGGATCAAGGTCGATGTGGAAGGCGCCCCGACCGGCCGCGTCGAGCTGACCTATCGCCTGAGCGACATGCTGCGCCAGGCCGGCGAGGCGGGAGCCTTCTTCGGCCGGAGCCTGATGGACGACAACGGGCTGAATGTGGAAGGCATCGCCGTCATCGGCGATACGCTCTGGGCCGGCCTGCGCGCACCTTCGCTCGGCGACCGCAGCTTCCTCGTCGGCGCTTCGCTCACAGCGCTCTTCGCACCCGGGCATGCGGCCGCGACAGCGGCTCCGACGGTGGTGGCGCTGCCGGCCGGGCGCGATCGCGGCATTCGTGACCTCGCCCCCCTGCCCGGTGGGCGATTGCTCGCGCTGCTTGGCCCGGCACAGGAGCAATCGCTCCCATATTCCCTGATGTTGGTCGACACGGCCCGGCCCGAGGCGGCTGAGACCCTCGGCGAGCTGCCCGCCCGCGGCGGCGGCAAGGCGGAATCCCTGACCGTTCTGGCCGAGGGCCGCGGCGCGCTCAACGTCCTGATCGGCTATGACGGCCGCAAGAACGGCCATTTCGAATCCTACCGATTGCCCCTGCCGGCAGAGACCCGCTGAACGCCATGGACTTCCACGCCCGCCTCTCCCGCGCCGTCGCGCGCTACCGGAGCGAGGTCGCCGGCCCGCGCGAGCATCTCTCGCTGCTGCGCTGGCAGATGGCGGAGGGCCATGTGCTCGACCGCCGCGATACCTTTCCCGGCCATCTCACGACCAGCGCTTTCGTGCTCTCCCCCGACCATGCGCAGATCCTGCTGATCGACCATGTCGTGATCGGTCGCTGGCTCCAGCCCGGAGGCCATTGGGAGGAGGCTGAGCACTTCCACCTCTCGGCGGCGCGCGAGGCTGAGGAGGAGACCGGCGTCCAGGGGCTGTCCCTGCATCCCTGGCACGCGGGCGGCGACGTGCCCTTCACCATCGACAGCCACGACGTGCCCGGCAAGCCCGCGCGCGGCGAGCCGGACCATATCCATCACGATCTGCAATACCTCTTCCTGGCCGATCCTGCCTGGCCATTGGTTGCCCAGGCGGAGGAGGTACATGCCGCGGCCTGGAAACCCGTCGAGGAACTGGCGGCGATCGCGCCGCGCGCCCTGGCCCGCATCGCGATGCTGTCCCTGCCCGCCTGATTGTTGCTGCAACGCAACATGTAACTTTATAACGGAACAAGAGGCATTCCAACTCTCGCGTCGCCGTCGCGGTCACGCCATAGTTCGTCGGGAGGCGCCCCTCTATTGCAAATCACTTGCAATAACGTATGACCGTCGCTCACCCGCTGGAGTCGTCATGCTGACAAACCCGTCTCTGTTGCTGCGGCACAACAGCCGGATGGATTGTCGCAATACTTATGGCTCCTTTATCGCGGCAGGCGGGCCACGAATGCATCCTTGCACCGATCCCGGATGACTGAGCGCGGTTTGCACGCGCCCGGTTCCCACTCAACTGGAATTTCTGCTATGAAGCTGGCCTCCGCCCTCCTCTCCGCCCGCCTCGGTCTCGCCCTCGTCGGCACCTGCGCCGCCTCCATCGCCTCCGCCGCCGACCTGCCATCCCGCAAGGCCGCTCCCGCACCGGCGCCAGTCGTCTCGGCCTGTATCGAGAGCGAAGGCATCCCGACCGACGCCTTCGGCTTCACCACCGGCTCGGATGTTGCGGAGAAGGGCTCCTTCGGCCCGAGCCTGACCTATAACGGTGGCTTCGGCACGCGCGTCGGCTCCTCGAACGGGCACGCCCTTACCTTGCAGGGCTCCTACGGGCTCTTCCCCTGCTTCGAAGTCGGCCCTTATGTGCTGGGCAACTTCACGAATGCCTCGGCGGGCGGCGTGAGCGCCGACTCGGGCGCCTTGGGCGCCGGCGTCGAGATGAAGTACAAGCTGCTCGGCCGGGACATGCACGGGCTCGGCCTGACCCTCGTGATCGACCCCAGCTTCAACCGCGCCGATCCGGACGGCGCCGGCCGCTTCACCACCTACAACACCGGCATCCGCCTCTTCGCCGACAAGACGCTGATCCCGAATACACTGTACGCCGCGCTCAACCTCTCGCAGGATCTGACCTGGACCGGGCCATCACCCTATCAGCGCTCATCCACCTTCACGGTCGGCGGTTCGCTTTCCTGGCAGGTGTCGGACGGGCTCTATCTCAGCGGCGAGGTCCGCCATATGCGCGCCCATAACGAGCTCGGCTTCGGCAATGAAGCCGGCTACGCCACCTTCGCCGGCCCTGGCATCTTCTGGCAGGCGACGAAGCAGCTCGCCCTCTCCGCCGCCTACAACATCCAGATCGCCGGCAAGGCCAAGGGCGAGCCCGGCAATCTCGACCTGACCAATTTCAGCCAGCACCTCGTCAAGGTGAAGCTCGGCTACAGCTTCTGAGCCTTCCGAACATCGCGCCTGCGCAAGGGCGGCAGCGGCAACGCTGCCGCCCTTTTTCATGTCGGCAGGTCGTCCGCATTGACATACTCCCCCCGAGTACCATAGCCTGACCGGCAGATCGAAGCTCGATGCCCCCCAATGCCTCACACGCCTGAAGAAAAGAAGCGCGCCGTGACGCGGCTGCGCCGGATCAAGGGGCAGGCCGACGCCCTGATCGCCGCCGTGGAGCGCGGCGAGGAATGCGGCGCGTTGCTCCAGCAGCTCGCGGCGCTGCGCGGCGCAGCGACCGGGCTGATGGCGGAGGTGCTGGAAAGTCACTTGCGCGAGACCATGCACGGCACTGCCGACGCGGCCAAGGCGCCGCCCGACGATGCCGACGAGATCGCCGCGATCATGCGGGTCATCCGCCCCTATTTGAAATAGCCGTTCGCAAGGAAGGAAACCCCCGATGAAAACCCGTGCCGCCGTCGCCTGGGAAGCCGGCAAGCCCCTCACCATCGAAACCATCGAGATCGGCGGCCCCAAGGCCGGCGAGGTGCTGGTCGAGGTCATGGCCACCGGCATCTGCCACACCGACGCCTACACGCTGTCGGGCCTGGATTCGGAGGGCAAGTTTCCGGCGATCCTCGGCCATGAGGGCGCGGGCATCGTGCGCGAGGTCGGCGCCGGCGTGACGACGCTGAAGCCCGGCGATCATGTCATTCCGCTCTACACGCCGGAATGCCGCAGCTGTAAGTCCTGCCTGTCGCGCCGGACCAATCTCTGCACCGCGATCCGCTCCACCCAGGGGCAAGGCCTGATGCCCGATGGGACCAGCCGCTTCTCCTGCGACGGCGGCGAGGTCTTCCACTATATGGGCTGCTCGACCTTCGCGAACTTCACCGTCCTGCCTGAGATCGCGCTTGCCAAGGTCCGCGAGGACGCGCCCTTCGACAAGATCTGCTATATCGGCTGCGGCGTGACCACCGGCATCGGCGCTGTGATCTACACCGCCAAGGTCTGGCCAGGGGCGAACGTCGTGGTCTTCGGCCTCGGCGGCATCGGCCTCAACGTCATCCAGGGCGCCCGCATGGTCGGCGCCGACAAGATCATCGGCGTCGACATCAATCCGGCCAAGCGCGCGATGGCCGAGAAGTTCGGCATGACCGACTTCATCAACCCGGCCGAGATCGGCAACGACAAGGTGGTGCAGGCGATCGTCGACCTCACCGGCGGCGGCGCCGATTTCTCCTTCGACGCCACCGGCAACACCAATGTGATGCGTCAGGCACTGGAGTGCTGCCATCGCGGCTGGGGCGAGTCGATCATCATCGGCGTCGCCGAGGCCGGCAAGGAGATCGCGACGCGTCCCTTCCAGTTGGTCACCGGCCGCGTCTGGAAGGGCACCGCCTTCGGCGGCGCGCGCGGGCGCACCGACGTGCCGAAGATCGTCGACTGGTATATGGAAGGAAAGATCAACATCGACGACCTGATCACCCACAAGCTGAGCCTCGACGAGATCAACCACGGCTTCGACCTGATGCATGAGGGCAAGTCGATCCGCAGCGTCGTGGTGTATTGAGCCGCCGTTTTGCCGCCTCATAGGGCGGGCATCAGGACGCGATGGCCGGGCGCGCCCCGGCCATCCTCTTTGCTGGCATTCTCTGAACTCCGGCTCCCGGGACAGTGCTCCCCATCCGGAAAATGACGTCTCGCCGCCGCCCACAAGAAAGGACCCCATATGGAACTCCTCTCCTCCTCCAAGGCCTTCGGCGGTTCCCAGCGCGTCTATCGTCATGAAAGCACGGCCTGCGCCTGCCCGATGAGTTTCGCGATCTATCTGCCGCACCAGATCGAGGATGGCCCGGTTCCCGTGCTCTGGTATCTTTCCGGGCTGACCTGCACCCATCAGAATGTCATGGATAAGGGCGAGTACCGCGCCGCAGCCGCCGCCAACGGCATCGCCATCATCTGCCCCGACACCAGCCCGCGCGGCGAAGCCGTGCCCGATGAGCCCGACAACTGGCAATTCGGCTCGGGCGCCGGCTTCTATCTCGACGCCACCCAGGAGCCCTACGCCCGCAACTACCGGATGGAGAGCTATATCCGGGACGAGTTGCCCGCGCTGGTCAGCAAGAATTTTCCGCTCGACATGCGCCGGCAGGGCATCTTCGGCCACTCCATGGGCGGGCACGGGGCGATCACGCTCGCGCTCAAGAACCCCGGACGCTACGCGTCGATCTCCGCCTTTGCGCCGATCGCCCAGCCCTCCACCGCCGGCTGGTCCCGGCCCGCTTTTGAGAAATATCTCGGCCCCGACGAGACGGCCTGGCGCGCCTATGATTCAACCCTGCTGATTGCGGATGGGCATCGTATCCCTGATCTGCTGGTGGACCAGGGCACCGCCGACGGCTTCCTCGATGAGGGCCTGCGCCCGCAACTGCTCGAAATCGCCTGCGCAACGGCCGGAATCCCCCTGCAGCTGACGATGCGGGACGGCTACGACCATTCCTATAATTTCGTCTCGACCTTCATGGCGCAGCACATCGCCTGGCATGCCGAGCGGCTGTTCGCGTAGCCGGCGCCCCGCGGTATTCATCCAAATGGAGGATGCTGCTTAACGCTATTTGGGGCCAACTATGCCCCGGGGGGCCACAGGTGCGGCCTATCAATGATGGAAA
Source organism: Allobosea sp. TAF32 (assembly GCF_052113585.1). Lineage (NCBI taxonomy): Bacteria > Pseudomonadati > Pseudomonadota > Alphaproteobacteria > Hyphomicrobiales > Alloboseaceae > Allobosea > Allobosea sp. TAF32. Next base: position 40,680 of record NZ_JBFRDM010000002.1, read on the forward strand.
TGCAGATCGCTCATCTGAATGAGCGTGGGAATTTTTTTGTCATCGTTCCGGTCGAAAGCTCCTTCGGCGCGCAGTCCCGCGTGGCTCAGGAGGCCGCGATCGACAGAATGCGGCTTGCTGCGATGGCAGCGCATCTCAACGGCACGGTCGTTCCCGTCTGGCAGCATGGCGACCGCCTGGCCTTTCGGGCACCCCAACGCTTTCACAGCTTCTTCCGGAGCCTGTCGCTGCCGATCATCCGCAGCAAGCTGAACGCGACTCTGCCCTGCCAATGACAGGGTGGCGGCCTGCCCGCCATTGTGCCCGCTTCGAGCTTCGGCCAATTCCGCAAGCGACAAGATTTCGTTAAGAATCCGGGCATTCTTCAGGCAAAAGTAAGGTTAGCAGTTAGGGTTAAGGGTCATTTAAGAAATATCTGGCAGGTTCTTCCCGTTGGTAACTCGCGCGGGCTGCGTTCTTGCGCCGCGCAAACGCGAAGGACACTGCCATGGGCAGCCTGAAAACTCTCGCGCTGGCGGGCGCCCTGACCCTCGGTGCCTCCCTCGCGGCGCAAGCGGCCGATCTGGCCTACGCGCCTCCGCCTCCCCCGCCCGAGCCCCTCGGCCTCAAGGGCACGATCTCCAGCGGCATCTACCTGCGCGGCGATGTCGGCGTCGGCGTCCAGACCGTCGGCAAGTATTTTCAGGAAGATGTTGCTCAGTTCGGCGGCAGGTTCTTCGGCAAGACCGACAACTCGGCCTTCTTCGCCGGCCTCGGCATTGGTTATCGCTTCAACAACTGGCTCCGCTTCGACGTCACCGGCGAATATCGCGGCTCTTCGTCGATCGGGGTGAACGACATCGTCTTCAACCCCTTCATCAACGACAACCAGACCAACACCTACAAGGGCAACCTGTCCTCGCTGGTCACGCTCTTCAACGGCTATATCGACCTCGGCACCTGGAACTGCCTGACGCCGTATATCGGCGCCGGCATCGGCTTCACGCAGAACCGCATCAGCGGCCTCACCGACCAGGGCTCGGTCGCCGGCTTCCCGACGCTGGGTTTTGCAAACAACGGCACCAAGACCAACGTCGCCTGGGCGCTCATGGCCGGCCTCGGTTACGAGGTGAACAAGAACCTCACGCTCGAACTCGGCTATCGCTACCTCAACCTGGGCGACGGCCAGTCGGGCCGCATCCAGAACGCCTTCCTCCCCGAGAGCTATGGCCCGCTCAAGGCCAAGGACATCGACAGCCACGACTTCCGCATCGGCATGCGCTGGAACTTCGGCGACCCGAACTGCTGCGGCACGCCGGAGCCGGTCGCCTACGCACCGCCGGTCGTGCGCAAGTACTGAGGCGGCCTCGACAGCCAGCAAACGAAACGGCGCGGATCATCTCCGCGCCGTTTTGCATTTGTCGGTCGGCGCGCTTCAGCGCAGCAGCGACTGCCCGGTCATCTCCTCTGGCTGCGCCATCCCCATCAATGCCAGCAATGTCGGCGAGATGTCCGCCAGGCGCCCATCCGCCAGCGCCTTGGCCTGCCCGCCGATCAGCATCAGCGGCACGACATTGGTCGTGTGCGCCGTATGCGGCTTGCCAGTCTGCGGATCGACCATCAGCTCGGCATTGCCGTGATCGGCGGTAACGAGCAGTGCGCCGCCCTGGCGCTGCACCGCCTCGGCGATGGCGCCCAAGCCCGCATCGACCGTCTCGACCGCTTTGATCGCCGCCGCCAGCACGCCGGTATGGCCGACCATGTCGGGATTGGCGAAATTGAGCACGACAAGATCGTAGCGACCGGAGTCGATCGCCTCGACCGCCCTGGCGGTCAGCTCCGGCGCCGACATCTCCGGCTGCAGATCATAGGTCGCGACCTTGGGCGACGGCACCATCGCCCGCTCCTCCCCGGCATAAGGGGTCTCCTCGCCGCCGTTGAAGAAATAGGTGACGTGCGGATACTTCTCCGTCTCCGCCATGCGGATCTGCGTCCGCCCGGCCTTGGCGACCGTCTCGCCCAGCCCGTTGGCGAGCGTCTGCGGCGGGAAGAGCGCCGGCATGATCTTGCCGAGCTCGGCGCTGTAGGAGGTCATGCTGACCGCCTTGACGAGTTGCGGCCGGCGCGGGCGCACGAAGCCGGTGAAATCAGGCTCCAGCACCGCATTCAGGATCTCGCGGATGCGGTCCGAGCGGAAGTTGAAGCTGAGCAGCCCGTCGCCATCCTTCATTCCGGCATAGCCGCCGATCACCGCCGGGAGGATGAATTCGTCGTTGACCTTGCCGGCATAGGCAGCCGCGATCGCGGCATCGGCCGTGGCGAAGGCCTCGCCCTCCCCCAGCACCATCGCACGCCAGGCCCTCTCGACCCGCTCCCAGCGATTGTCGCGGTCCATCGCGTAGTAGCGGCCGCAGACGCTGGCGATGGTCGCGCCGGGCGGCAGTGCGGCGGCAAAGGCTTTCACGTACTCAGCCGCCGATTGCGGCGGCGTATCGCGCCCGTCGGTGAAGATGTGGACCTGCACCGGGATACCCTGCTTCGCCAGGATATGGGCGAGCGCCACCGCATGGTCCTGATGGGCATGGACGCCGCCGGGCGAGACCAAGCCGAGCAGATGGCAGGCCCCGCCGCTCGCCTTCAGCGCCGCAACGAGGCCCGACGCCGCGAGCGCCGCCTCGATCGAGCCATCCGCGATCGCCTGGTTGATCCGCGGCAGGTCCTGCATCACCACCCGGCCAGCACCGAGATTGAGGTGCCCGACCTCGGAATTGCCCATCTGGCCTTCGGGCAGCCCGACATCGAGGCCGGAGGTTCGAAGGAAGGCATGCGGGCAACTCGCCCAGAAACGATCGAAATTCGGCGTCTTCGCCAGCCGGATCGCATTGTTCTCGCTCTGCTCGCGCCAGCCCCAGCCGTCGAGGATCATCAGCATCACGGGGCGAGGCGGCATCGGCTTTGACCTGTCGGCATCTGTGAAAGGTGCTTGTGCGGATATCACGCACCCGCTCGTCTATGCGAGTGCTAAGAAAGCGGCGGAACCGCGGCGAAGCCCCAATGGGAGGCCCCGATGACGATCAAGGCGCTGGTTTTCGATGCCTATGGCACGCTGTTCGACGTGCAATCCGTCGCGGCCGTCACGGACAGAGCGTTTCCCGGACATGGCACGACGATCACCCAGATCTGGCGGCTGAAGCAGCTCGAATACACCTGGCTGCGCGCCCTGATGGACCGCTACGAGGATTTCTGGACCGTCACGCGCGACTCGCTCGACTTCACCTTGCGGACGCTCGGGCTCTCGGCGCCGCCTGATCTCGTCTGGCAGATCGCCGAGGCCTATGACGCGCTCGCCCTCTATCCGGAGGCGCGGGCGGCACTGGAAGGGCTCGCCCCATACCGGCTCGCCATCTTCTCGAATGGCAGCCCGGCTATGCTGAAGCGGCTCGTTACCCATGCCGGCCTCGGCGAATTGCTGGAGACCGTGATCAGCGTCGACGAGATCGGCATCTACAAGCCCGACCCGCGTGGCTACGCCTATGTCGAGAAGCGGCTCGGGCTGACGCGTGACGAAATCCTCTTCGTCTCCTCCAACGGCTTCGACATCGCCGGTGCCAAATCGCACGGCTTCCACGTCGCCCGCATCGAGCGCGTCTCGACAGACAGGCTGCGCTGCGAGCTGGAAATGGCCGCGACGATCGACCCGGCCCTGATGTTCAAGGCGCTCAGGATGCAGCCGGAGCAGCTCGGCTTCCAGGCCGACGCGACCATTGCCGCGCTGACCGATCTCGTCTCCTATGTCGCCGCATTGAGACAGGCGTGAAGCGCCGCCGAGGAGCCCCATGATCAAGCTCTACTACCACCCGTCCCCGAACCCGGCGAAGATCGCGCTCTTCCTCGAAGAGGCTGGCCTGCCCTACGAGATGGTGCCGGTCGACACACGCAAGGGCGATCAGTTCAAGCCGGAATTCCTGGCGATCAACCCCAACGCCAAGACCCCGGCCCTCACAGATGGCGACGTCACCGTCTTCGATTCCAACGCCATCCTGCTCTACCTTGCCGAGAAGACCGGGCAGTTCCTGCCTGAGAATACGCCGAAGGCACGCGGCGATATGCTGTCCTGGCTGATGTTCGTCGCCACCGGCATCGGCCCCTATTGCGGCCAGGCCGTGCATTTCAGCCGCTTCGCCCCGGAGAAAATCCCCTACGCCATCAACCGCTATTCCCGTGAGGCCGAGCGCCACTGGGGCATCGTCAACGATCTCCTCGCCAAGCGCCGCTACATGCTCGGGGACGTCTACACGCTGGTCGACATGTCCATTTGGGGCTGGGCGACCCGCCTTTCCTTCGCGGTGGGCGAGACCTGGCCGGAGATGTTTCCGCATGTGAAGCGCCATCTCGACGAGATCTCGGCCCGCCCTGCCGCACAGCGCGCGGTCGCCCTTAAGGATCAGTTCGCCTTCAAGACCGATTTCGACGCGGAAGCGTTCAAGTACCTGTTCCCGCAGAACGCTCATCTGAAAGCTTGAGCGGCCCGTGCGGCGCGCTCACCGCGAAGCGCCGCACGCCTGTGCATCATGGCGGCCACCGCGGCAAAAGCGCTGGCGGCGACGGACGTTTCACGCCAGTGTCGCCGCGGCTCTGCCCCCGGGGAGGCGCGGAGCAAGTACAGTCTCCGAGAGGACGGATGCCGACCGATATCGAGATCGCGCGCGCCGCGACGCTTCAACCTATCGCCGCTATTGCCGAGCAGGCGGGCATTCCTTCGGAGGCGCTCAATCCCTACGGCAAGCATATCGCCAAGATCGACACCCAGGCGATCCCCGACTTCGAAACGCGGCCGGACGGCAAGCTGATCCTGGTCACGGCGATCAGCCCGACACCGGCCGGCGAAGGCAAGACCACGACGACGGTCGGTCTCGGGGACGGCCTGTCCCGCATCGGCAAGCGCGCGCTGATCGCACTCCGCGAGCCCTCTCTCGGCCCCTGCTTCGGCGTCAAGGGCGGCGCGGCCGGGGGCGGCTATGCCCAGGTCGTACCGATGGAGCAGATCAATCTGCATTTCACCGGCGACTTCCACGCCATCACCAGCGCCCATAATTTGCTCGCGGCCATGGTCGACAACCATGTCTACTGGGGCAACGGGCTGGAATTCGACACCCGGCACATCGCCTGGCGACGCGTGCTCGACATGAACGACCGGGCGCTGCGCTCGACAGTCTCCTCGCTCGGCGGCCCCGGCAACGGCTTTCCGCGCGAGGACGGCTTCGACATCACCGTCGCCTCGGAGGTCATGGCGATCTTCTGCCTGGCGCGCGACGCGACCGACCTCGAGGAGCGTCTCGGCCGCATCGTCGTCGGCCGCACCCGCGACAAGCGCCTGATCACCGCCTCCGACCTCAAGGCGACCGGCGCGATGAGCGTCCTGCTCAAGGACGCGCTGATGCCGAATCTGGTGCAGACGCTGGAAGGCACGCCCGCCTTCGTCCATGGCGGCCCCTTCGCCAACATCGCCCATGGCTGCAATTCGGTGATCGCGACACGCGCCGCGCTCAAACTCGCCGACTACGTCGTCACCGAGGCCGGCTTCGGCGCCGATCTCGGCGCCGAGAAGTTCTTCGACATCAAATGCCGCAAGGCCGGGCTCAAGCCCGCTGCGGCTGTCGTCGTCGCCACAGTGCGCGCCCTCAAGATGCATGGCGGCGTCGCCAAGGACGAGCTCGGCCAGGAGAACCTCAAGGCGCTGGAAGCCGGCATGGCCAACCTCGCTCGCCATGTCCAGAACATCCGCAAATTCGGTGTGCCGCCGATCGTCGCGATCAATCACTTCGCTACCGACACGGCGGCCGAGCACGATCTGATCCGCCACTACTGCCGCAACCATCTTGGTGCCGAGGCGATCGTCTGCCGGCACTGGGCCGAGGGAGGCGCCGGCGCCGAGGAGCTCGCCCGCAAGGTCGCCGCGCTCACCGACGAGGACGACGCCGATTTCGCCCCGCTCTACCCCGACGAGATGCCGCTGCGGGAGAAGCTGGAGACGATCGCCCGCGAGATCTACGGGGCTGCAGGCGTCGGCGTCGACGGCAGGCTGCGTGACCGCCTGGCCGAGCTGGAGGCGGCCGGCTTCGGTAACCTGCCGATCTGCGTCGCCAAGACCCAGTATTCCTTCTCGGCCGACCCGGCGCTGCGTGGCGCCCCCTCCGGCCATATCGTGCCGCTGCGCGAGCTCAGGCTTTCGGCCGGCGCGGGCTTCGTCGTCGCGATCTGCGGAGACATCATGACGATGCCCGGCCTGCCGCGTCATCCGGCGGCCGAGCGTATCCATATCGACGCGCTGGGGCGGATCGAAGGGTTGTTCTGACGGCTCTTCCCATGGCTGCCGTCACGCCTTCGTCATGTGGCTCGTCGAAGCGGCGCGCCTCGGCATCGAAAGCGGGGCGGCAAAGATGAGCATGAAGATCACGGGCGGCCAAGCGCTCCTCGACGAACTCGTCACGACGGACGTCGCGCTCGACGGAGGTCGGATCGCTTCGCTGGGTGGGGGCACGCAAACGGCGGACCTCGTAATCCACGCCCAAGGCTGTCTTGTCCTGCCGGGCATCGTCGACTGCCATGGCGATGCCTTCGAGCGCCACATCATGCCGCGCCCGGGCGTTGCCTTCGACATCGATCTGGCGCTGCGTGACGCCGACCGGGCTCTCCTGGCGAGCGGCATCACCACCGCCTTCCACGGCGTCACCTGGTCCTGGGAACCGGGCCTGCGCGGTGCGGAGAACGCGCGCCGGCTGGTCGAACGCATCGCCGCGCTCAAGCCGGAATTGGGCGCCGATACCCGCTTCCACATGCGCCACGAGACCTTCAACCTCGATGCCGAGGACGAGATAGCCGCGTGGCTCGCCGAGGGGCGCATCGGCGTCCTCGCCTTCAACGACCACACCGAGGGCACCCTGAAATCCCGCCACCGGCCGGACAAGGTCGGCAAGATGGTCGAGCGCACGGGCCTGAGCCACGGCGAATTCATGGAGCTCGTCGATCGCGTCTATGCCCGCAAGGGCGAGGTGGCGGGCTCGATCATCAGGCTGGCCGAGGCGGCGCGCAAAGCCGGGGTGCCGATCATGTCCCATGACGACATGAGCCCTGAGATGCGGCGGGAACATCGCGCGCTCGGAATCGCCGTCGCCGAATTCCCGATCAACGAAGCGACGGCGCATGAAGCAGCCGGGGCTGGAGAGGCGATCGTCTTCGGCGCGCCCAACGTGGTGCGCGGCGGCTCGCATACGGGTTGCCCGGCTGCCGAGGAGATGGTGCGCCAGGGGCTCTGCACCATCCTGGCCTCTGACTATTATTACCCGGCGCTGCCGCTCGCGCCCTTCCTGCTGGCCGAGCGTGGCGCGGCCTCCTTCGCCGCAGCCTGGAAGCTTGTCTCGGAGAACCCGGCGACGGCGCTGGGATTGACCGACCGCGGCCGGATCGCGCCGGGCCTGAGGGCCGACCTCGTCCTCGTCAGACCCGAGCCCACACCGCGTGTGGTGGCGACCATCGCCGGCGGGCGGCTCGTCCATCTCGCCGACCCGAGCTTGCTCACCGGCTGAGGCGTTCAGGCAAAATCGAGCTGCACCTTGATCGCCTTCGACTTGTCGGCGGCAAGATCGAAGGCCTCGACCGCTCGGTCGACCGGGATCGTCGCCGTCAGCAGCGGCGAGAGATCGATGTTCCCGGAGCCGATCATCGCCACCGCCCAGTCGAACTCCTCATGGAAACGGAAGGAACCGCGCAGGTCGAATTCCTTGGCGACGAGGACATTCATCGGCAGCGTGAACTGGCCGCCAACGCCGATCTGCACGATGACGCCGCCCGGCCTGATCACGTCGAAGGCGCCGGTCAGCGCATGCTGATTGCCGGAGGCCTCGAACATCACGTCGAACGCGCCCTTCTCGGGCCCGTATTCCGCCTTCAGCCGATAGGGCTCGGCCGCGACATTGACGGTTGCGCTCGCGCCCATCTTCCGCGCAATCGGTAGCGGCCCGTCGACGACATCCGTCGCGACGATCTCGGCGGCGCCCGCCGCTTTCGCGGCCACGATGGTGAGCGCGCCGATCGGCCCCGCTCCCGTCACCAGCACGCGCTTGCCGAGCAACGGCCCCGCACGCTTGGCGGCATGGAGGCAGACCGAGAGCGGCTCGGCGAAGGCGGCCTCGGCAGCGGTGACATGTGGCGCGACCTTCACCGCCTGCCGCTCCTCGACGACGAGCACGTCGCGGAAGCCGCCCTGCACATGCGGGAAGCGCATCGCCGAGCCGTAGAAAAGCATGTCGGTGCAGTGCTGCTGCAGTCCCATCTGACAGTAGCGGCAATGGCCACAGGCCCGGCTCGGATTGACCGCGACGCGATCGCCCGGCTGCACCCGCGAGACCTCGCCGCCGACCGCCTCGACCCGGCCGGCGATCTCATGGCCGAGGATCATCGGCTCCCGCACGCGGATCGTGCCGAAGCCCCCATGGAGATAATAGTGCAGGTCGGAGCCGCAGATGCCGCCGGCCTCGATCCTCACGCGGACGTCGCGCGGTCCCAATTCAGGCGCCGTGGTCGGCTCGACGCGCAGATCCTTCTCGGCATGAATAACGACGGCCCGCATGGTGGCTCTCCCTGATCCGACTGGCCTGCTTTTCTCAGCCCTCATCCTGAGGAACCGCGAAGCGGCGTCTCGAAGGCTGATCCAGCGCCCTCGGGGGCCTCCTTCGAGACGCAAGGCTTGCGCCTTGCTCCTCATGATGACGGCCGAGAAAGCCAATCCATCATTGTCTAATCGATTGAAACCTGCTTACCCAAAGATGCAGTCTTTGCGCAAACCGAATTTGCTCACACCAGAACGCTGCGAGGATACGCCATGTCGCTGTCGCTGTTCAGTCTCGAAGGCAAGATCGCGCTGGTCACCGGCTCCGGCCAGGGCATCGGTCTGGCGCTCGCAGACGGCCTGTCGGAGGCCGGCGCCCATGTCGTGCTGAACGGCCGCGACAAGGCCAAGCTCGAACGTGCCCAGCAGGCGCTCACAGCGGCCGGCCGCAAGGCCTCCATCGCCCCCTTCGACGTCACCGACCAGAAGGCGGTCGAGGCAGGCATCTCCGCGATCGAGGCCGAGATCGGCCCGATCGACATCCTCATCAACAATGCCGGCATGCAGAAGCGCGCGCCGATCACCGAATTCCCGGTCGAGGGCTGGCACGAAGTGATGAACACCAACCTGCATTCGGTGTTCTACGTCACTCAGGCGGTGGCTAAGCGGATGGTGCCGCGCAAACGTGGCAAGATCATCAGTATCGGCTCGGTGATGAGCGAGCTCGGCCGCGCCACCATCATCCCCTACACCGCCTCGAAGGGCGCGGTGAAGATGATGACGCGGGGACTCGCCGCCGAGCTCGGCAAGCACAATATCCAGGCCAACGCCATCGGCCCCGGCTATTTCGCCACCGAGATCAATGCCGCGCTGATCGCGGACGAAGCTTTCTCGAACTGGGTTTCCACCCGCACTCCGGCCGGGCGCTGGGGCGAGACGAAGGAACTCGTCGGCGCCGCCATCTTCCTGTCCGCGGCGGCATCCGACTACGTCAACGGCCACCTGCTGATGGTCGACGGTGGCCTGACCGCGGTGGTGTGAGGACGCCTCAGCCGGCCTTCTCGGGCAGCGTCAGCTGACCCGAGAAGCGCGGAACGAGACGGCAGGAGGAGACAGCACAAAAGCCTCCTCCGGCTGGAGATGCTCGGGTCGAACCCGAGCATGACGCCTGGGCTCAGGCCGCGGCCTTCGTCACCGCATCGACCACATCGTCCACGGCGCGCTCGACCAGATCGCGGTCGTCGCCCTCCGCCATGACGCGGATCACCGGTTCGGTTCCGGACGGGCGGATCACCAGGCGCCCGCTATCGCCCAGCAACTGCTTCGCCGCCTCGATCGCGCTGATCACGGGCTGTTCCTCCAGCGGCTTGCCGGCCTTGTAGCGCACATTCTTGAGAATCTGCGGCAGCGGCTCGAAGCAGTGGCAGACCTCCGAGACCGGCTTGTCCATCCGCTGGACCACCGCGAGCAGTTGCAGCGCTGCGACGAGGCCGTCGCCGGTCGTGCCGAAATCCGAAAGGATGATATGGCCGGACTGCTCGCCCCCAAGGTTGAAGCCGTGGTTGCGCATATGCTCCAGCACATAGCGGTCTCCGACCGCCGTGCGCGCCAATGAGAGGCCCAGCCCCGCCAGATAACGCTCCAGCCCGAGATTGGACATCACGGTTGCGACGATACCCGGGGCCGAGAGACGGCCGTCTTCCATCCAGCTGCGCGCGATCACGGCCATGAGCTGGTCGCCATCGACGATATGGCCGTGCTCGTCGACGATCAGCACGCGGTCGGCGTCGCCATCCAGCGCAATGCCGACATCGGCGCGCATCTCCTTGACCTTCTCGATCAGCGTCGAAGGATGGGTCGAGCCGATCTCGCGGTTGATGTTGAAGCCGTCGGGCTCGACGCCGATGGTGATGACCTCGGCGCCCAGCTCCCAGAGCGCTTGCGGCGCTACCTTATAGGCGGCGCCATTGGCGCAATCGAGCACGATGCGCAGGCCTTCAAGGCTCAGATTGCGTGGCAGCGTCCGCTTGGCGAACTCGACATAGCGCGCATCGGCACTGTCGATGCGCTTGGCCCGGCCGAGCGCCGGCGACGTCGCCAGGCGCGGGCCGAGATCGGCGTCGATCAGCGCCTCGATCTCCCGCTCGACCTCGTCGTTGAGCTTGTAGCCATCGGGCCCGAACAGCTTGATGCCGTTATCCTCATAGGCGTTGTGCGAGGCCGAGATCATCACGCCGAGATCCGCGCGCATTGAGCGCGTCAGCATGGCGACGGCCGGCGTCGGCATCGGGCCGAGCAGCAACACGTCCATGCCGACCGCGGTGAAACCGGCGACCATGGCATATTCGATCATATAGCCGGAGAGGCGGGTATCCTTGCCGATCACGACCCGATGGCGATATTCGCCGCGGCGGAAGGCGAGCCCAGTCGCCTGGCCGACCTTCATGGCAAGGTCGGGCGTGATGACGCCGTTCGCGCGCCCGCGAATGCCGTCGGTTCCGAAATATTTGCGCGTCATTGCGTTCCGCTTCCGAGGGGCTGCAACGCCCGATTGTGCGTGTTCTATAGCCAAAAAATCTTTCCGCCTTCTCACAAATTATGACGGAACGTGACATCGTGGCCGGTCAAACAGAAAGGGCGGCCGCTGAGGCCGCCCGTTCCTTCAACGCTGCTTGATGCATCAGACCTGCGGCTGCGGCTCCATGCCCGCATCCGGCTCGCCGCGCTTGCGGCCCTTGCCGGCGCTCGGCACGGCCGAACCGCGCGGGGCGTGCGGGGTGTCGTCGAGATCGCGCGAGGGGCGCTTGCCGGCGATCAGGTCGCGGATCTCCTCGCCCGTCAGCGTCTCGAATTCGAGCAGCGCCTCGGCCACCGAAACGAACTCGTCATGGTGCTCGGTCAGGATCTTCTTGGCGTCCTGATAGCCATTGTCGACGAGGCGCTTGACCTCGGCGTCGATCTTCTGGGCGGTTGCCTCGGAGACCGACTGGCTGCGGCCCATCGACATGCCCAGGAAGACCTCTTCCTGGTTGTCGCCATAGGCGACCATGCCGAGCTCGTCCGAATAGCCCATCTGCGTGACCATGGCCTTGGCCATCTTGGTCGCCTGCTGGATGTCGCCGGTCGCGCCTGAGGTGACGTTCTCGCGGCCGAAGGTCATCTCCTCCGCCACGCGCCCACCCATGGCGACCGCGAGCTGCGAGGTGAACTCCTTGAACTTCATCGAGTAGCGGTCGCCCTCCGGCAGGAACTTGACCATGCCGAGCGCACGGCCGCGCGGAATGATCGTCGCCTTGTGGACGGGGATGCCGGCCGGGACATAGAGACCGACGATCGCATGGCCGGCCTCGTGATAGGCGGTCAGCTTCTTCTCTTCCTCGGACATCGCCATCGACTTGCGCTCGGCGCCCATCATGACCTTGTCCTTGGCGTCCTCGAACTCGGCATGGGTGACCATGCGCTTGCCACGACGGGCCGCCAGCAGCGCGGCTTCGTTGACGAGATTCATCAGGTCCGCGCCGGAGAAGCCGGGGGTGCCACGGGCGAGGATCTTGAGATCGACGTCAGGGGCCATCGGCACCTTGCGGACATGAACCTTGAGGATCTTCTCGCGGCCGGCAACATCCGGGTTCGGCACGACGATCTGGCGGTCGAAGCGGCCCGGGCGCAGCAGCGCCGGGTCGAGCACGTCCGGACGGTTGGTCGCGGCGATGATGATCACGCCCTCGTTCGGCTCGAAGCCGTCCATCTCGACGAGGAGCTGGTTCAGCGTCTGCTCGCGCTCGTCATTGCCGCCGCCGAGGCCAGCGCCGCGATGACGGCCGACCGCGTCGATTTCGTCGATGAAGATGATGCAGGGCGCATTCTTCTTGGCCTGCTCGAACATGTCGCGGACGCGGCTCGCGCCGACGCCGACGAACATCTCGACGAAATCAGAGCCCGAGATGGTGAAGAACGGCACATTGGCCTCACCCGCGACGGCGCGCGCCGTGAGGGTCTTGCCGGTGCCGGGAGGGCCGACGAGCAGCACGCCGCGCGGGATGCGCCCGCCCAGCCGCTGGAACTTCTGCGGATCACGCAGGAACTCGACGATCTCCTGCAGGTCTTCCTTGGCCTCGTCGATGCCCGCGACGTCCTCGAAGGTGACGCGGCCATGCGCCTCGGTCAGCAGCTTGGCCTTCGACTTGCCGAAGCCCATCGCCCGGCCGGCGCCATTCTGCATCTGGCGGGACATGAAGATCCACAGGCCGATGAAGATGACGAAGGGCAGCGAATTGACCAGCAGCGCCATGAACCACGGCGTGCCCTCGGACGGCGCACGGGCCGACACCTGCACACCCTTCTGCGCCATGGTCTTCAGGAGGTTGGGGTCGCCATAGGGCGCATAGGTCACGAAATTGCGGCCATCGGAGAAGCTGCCGGAAATCTCCTGTCCGGCAACCACGACATTGGCGACACGCCCGGCTTCAGCCTCGTTGATGAGCTGGCTGTAGGGGATTTCGTTGGTGCTCGCGCGCTGGCTTGGGCTCTGGAACAGAGTCACCAGCGCCAGGACGAGAAGGAAAATCACCACCCAGAGGGCGAAATTACGAAAATTCGGATTCATCACCAGTCCGATCGGGCCTGCCGGACCAACCGGATAAGGCCAAGGGTTTACTGGACTAATCTAGGAGCGGCGGTCGCCCTTGCCAAGGGAAACAGAAGACGTAGGGGCACTAAGATGTCGCAGGGTGAACCCCGCGTCGCCGCGGCGGCTCCCGTTCGAGGAGCAGAACGCCGTCGGAGCCGAGCCTTATCATGCAGCCGGACAATGTCCGTCTCATGGCAGAACCTGTCTTCGTCGCGGCACGCAGCGCCTGCACGCAATCCTCCAGCCGTTCCAGCCGACGGTAGCGGTCGCCGGTGGTCACGATGGCATCGAGCGCCCGCCCGACCACGCGCAGAACGATCTCGTCCGGCTCAGCCATCAGCGCCGAAAAATCGAGCCGCAGCCGGTCCTCGCCCGCCTCTCGCGGCAAATCGACCGCTGCAAACACGGCCTGCGCGCGCTGGCTCGCCGCAGCGTCCAGCCGCGCCATCCTTTCCGCCATCCGCCCGAAGCGCTCGGCCGTCAGCCCCTCCTCAGCGAGAACCGGCATGATCTCGCGCCAGCGAACACGCTCGAAGCGCTGGTCGGCATTGCTCGGATCGCTGGCGAAAGGAAGGCCCCGCGCCCGGGCGGCCGCAATGAGCCGCGCCTTCGGGAGGCCGAGAAGCGGGCGGATGAGCTTGACACCGTCCTTCACGGTTCGGGCCCGCATCCCGACGAGACCGGACGGGCCGGAGCCATGGGCGAGCCGCATCAGCATCGTCTCGGCCTGATCGTCGAGCGTGTGGGCAGTCACGAGAGCGGCGCCGCCGAGCCGCTTCGCCTCTCCCGCCAGCAGCGCGTAACGGGCGTGCCGGGCCGCAGCCTGGATACCCCTTGCGGGCTTCTCTCCCTCCCAGCGCAGGATCGCATGCGCGATGCCGAGGCGCGCGCACAGCGCGGCGACGGCGGCGGCCTCCGCCGCGGCCTCCGGCCTCAAGCCATGGTCGACGGTCGCGGCATGGAGCAAGGGCCGGCCCGGAGCGCGCGCCCATTCGGCCAGCAGCCCCAGCAACGCGACCGAATCCGGTCCGCCTGAAACCGCCGCGAGCAGAGAGCGCTCCTGCGTCAGCCCCAGAAAGAGTTCGCCGGCCTCGACAGGCGAGACGGGCGGCACATACGTTTCATTCTGTGGCAGCGCGCTCAAGCGCAGCCGGAGCGACGGCGCTCGCGCGCCACGCCCTGACGCACCGCATTGGACGCCGACGGATAATCGACGCCGACCTTGGCATAGGTCGCGCAGGCCTGGTCCTTGGCGCCGAGCCCGTTCAGCGCCATGCCGAGCTTGAGTAGGCTGTCCGGCGCCTTGGTCGCCTTCGGCGATTCCCGCGAGATCTTCAGGAACTGTTCGGCCGCCTCGCGATAGCGCTGCCGCTGCAGATAGCTCTCGCCGAGCCAATAGGTGGCGTCGACCGCCAGCCGGTCGCGCGGATAGCTCTGCAGGAACTGGCGAAAGCCCATCTCGGCCTGCTCGTATTCCCGGCGCTGAAGCGAGGCGAAGGCGAGGTCGTAGGCCTCCTTGGCGCTCTGCGGACCGCTGGCGGCCGCGACGCTCGCCCCCCGCGGCATGGCCTGCGACAGGCCGCCCTGTGGAACGGGGCGTCCGACGCCCTGCAGGTCGAGCGGCCGGCCCGTGGCCGGTCCGCCACCATCCTCATCCTCGATGATGCCGGCGATCCCGCCGCCGAGCTGCTGCGGCGCACCGGCCGCGCCCTGCTGCATCGTCGGATCGAAGGCGTCGCCACGGCGCTGACGCTGCGGCGCCGCAGGGGCGCCACCACTCGGCGCTGCCGCACCTGGACGCCCGCCGCCCTTCTCGTTCAGGCGGAAATCGACATCTTCCTGGAACTTGCGCACCTGTTCGCTGAGGCGGCGGTTCTCGAACTGGAGCTGCTCGATCTGGCCGGACATCTGGCGCAGCTGGTTCTCCAGCCGCGTCGTGCGCACCAGCAGGTCAGCGGCATCCTGCGCCGAGCCGGGCACGGCCCCGCCGAACAGCGCAGCGGCACAAGCGAGCGCACCCAGCCCCGAACGGGAAAGATGACGGGCAAGGATCGAAGGAAGCATCGATGAAACCGGTTTTCCGAACATGTCGCGCTTTCCTATATCACTTGCTCACCACGGCCAAAATATGAACATTTTCATGGCGCCCCCGCACATTTGGGCGCGGGCCGGAAAATCGCCTCTGGCGCTTTGCCGGCGGCTTGCTTACATTGGCGAAGCGGGGCTGCCTGGTGCGTGAGAGACAGCATTCCCCGGGCCCATACGACTCCCTAGGGAGCTGTCCCTGTCCGGATCCTTGGAACCGGACACACGGCGCCCACCTACTTCTGTAGGTGTCCCGGGATTCAAAACTCCACGGCCGAGGTGGCTCCGCAGCCTGACCATGACGACGACGCGTCCCGATACGCCTTTCATCCCCCCGGTCTCCCCTTCCCCACGCAAGGCCGCGCTTCGCGACGCCGCACTGACCCGCCGCGACGCGCTGGATCTCGACAGCCGGCTCGACTGGGATCAGGACATCGCCGCCCGCGTCCTCGCTCTGCCCGTCTGGGACAGCCCCGGCCCGGTCTCCGCCTATTGGCCGATGCGCTCGGAGGCCGATCCGCGCCCGATCCTCGAAGCGCTGCATGGACGCGGTTTGCCGCTCTGCCTGCCGGCAATCGTCGAGAAGCGCATGATCTTCCGCCGTTGGGCGCCCTATGAGCCGATCGTGCCCGGCGGCTTCGGCACGCTCGTACCGGCTCCCGCCGAGCCCGAGACGAAGCCCGCCATCCTGATCGTGCCGCTCGCAGCCTTCGACCGGCGCGGCCACCGCATCGGCTACGGCAAGGGCTATTACGACCGGGCTCTGACGGAGCTGGGGCCGACCGTCAGCATCGGCATCGGCTACGCCGCACAGGAGATCGAGGCCATGCCGGACGAGCCGCATGACCGACGCCTCGACTGGATCGTGACCGAGCGCGACACCATCCGCTGCGGTTGATTCCGGCAGGCTTTCGGGTCACGGAAGAGGACAGAACTGCCATTCCACAGCCCTCATCCTGAGGAGCCGCGGAACGCGGCGTCTCGAAGGATGTTTCAGTGGGCTCCCGCACCTCCTGGAACATCCTTCGGGACTCGCCTTCGGCGCTCCTCAGGATGTGGGCTTGTATGGCCAACCGCCTTTGCGCGTCCGGAGTCCACATGCGTTTTCTCTTCCTCGGTGACATCGTCGGCCGCCCCGGCCGGATCGCGGTTCAGGAGCGTTTGCCGGCACTGCGCGAGGCCTGGAAGCTCGACTGCGTCGTCATCAACGGCGAGAACTCCGCCGGCGGCTTCGGCATCACCGAGGCGATCTGCGACGAGATCCTCGCCGCCGGCGCTGATGTCGTCACCCTCGGCAACCATTCCTGGGACCAGCGCGAGGCGCTTGTCTTCATCACCAGGCAGGACCGGCTGATCCGCCCGGCGAACTACCCGCCCGGCACGCCCGGCCGCGGCGCCACCGTGATCGAGGCGCGCAACGGCGCCCGCGTCCTCGTCGTCAACGTCATGGGCCGGCTCTTCATGGACCCGCTCGACGACCCCTTCGCCGCAGTCGAGCGCGAGCTCGCCGCTTGCCCGCTCGGCGAGGTCGCGGACGCCGTCATCGTCGACGTTCATGCCGAGGCGACGAGCGAAAAGCAGGCCATGGCCTATTTCCTCGATGGCCGCGCCAGCCTCGTCGTCGGCACCCACACCCACGCACCGACCTCCGACACACGCATCCTCCCGGCAGGCACGGCCTATCAGTCCGATGCCGGGATGTGCGGCGATTATGATTCCGTGCTCGGCATGCAGAAGGACGAGCCGGTGCGCCGCTTCCTGCAGAAGGTGCCGGGCGCGCGGCTGGAGCCGGCCACCGGCGAAGGCACGCTGTCTGGCGTCGCAGTCGATATCGATGATGCGACCGGTCTCGCGAAGGCGGTCTGGGCCGTGCGGGTCGGCCCGCATCTCAGCGAGGCCCTGCCCGGCTGGGCGCAGGGCTGACCCACAGGAGCCTGCGCGTCTCAGACCGCGCGGTGCTGGCGAACCAGATCGTCGAAGGCGTGGTTCAGGCTCTCGGCTTGGCGGGACAGGGTGCCCGCCACGTCGAGCACGTCATGCACCGCCTTGCCGGCCTGCTGTGCGCGGTCGTTCAGGTGCACGATGGTTTCGGCGTTGGCCTGCGTGCCCATCGCCGCCTGATCGGCGCTGCGGGCGATTTCCTGCGTGGCGGCGCGCTGCTCGTCGATGCTGGCCGCGACCGCGCCGGCGATGCCGTTCACCTGGCTGACGAAGGCGACGATGCTCTCGATCGCCGTCACCGCCTCGCGCGTCGCCGCCTGCATGGCCGGGACCTGGGCCGCGATTTCGTCCGTGGCCTTGGCGGTGCGTGATGACAGCTGCTTCACCTCCGTAGCCACCACCGCGAAGCCCCGCCCGGTCTCGCCGGCGCGTGCGGCCTCGATCGTGGCATTGAGCGCAAGCAGATTGGTCTGGCTGGCGATCGTCTGGATCATCTCCACGACCGAGCCGATCGTCTCCGCCGAAAGAGCAAGACTCTTGACGATGGCATCGGTCTTCTGGGCCGCGACATGGGCCTCATGCGCCATGGTCGAGGCCCGCACCACCTCCGCCGCGACATGGTCGAGAGAGATCGACAGCTCGTTCGTCGCGGTCGCGACATTGCTGACATTGTCCGAAGCGCTGCCCGCCGCCCCCGCGGCCCGTTTGGCCTGCGCGCTGGTCTCGCCGACCACGTCCTCGACCGAGGCCGCGAGCCGCTCCACCTTGCCGGCGCTCGCATTCACCGCGCCGACAACCTCTCTCACCGTGACCTCGAACGCCTCGATCTGCTGGCGCGTGCGGTCGCGGTTCTCCTGCTGGACGACGGCATAGGTCTCGAGCAGCAGCTCCAGGTCGAGCTGGGTCGCCTTGGAGAGCGCCGTGCGCGTCGCGATCCGCCGGTCGAGCTCGCGTCTCTGCCAGAAGCTCGACAGCCCCATCATGCTCTGCCGGTCGAGCCCGAGCTCGACGATGATCGCGTTCGAGACGATCGCGTGGCAGATCACTACCGCATAGATCGGCACGCCATGGTCGTGAAAGGCAGTCGCCAACTTTCGCGCCGACTCGATGTAACCCTCCCGAAGATCGCCGGAAGCGAGCCTGATCCAGTGCGCCAGCCGCCGCTCGTGGACGTCCGGCTGGCGCAGAGCCTGCGCAATTTCCGGCCAGGGCGCGAATTGCTCGTGCAGTTCCTCAAGCAGTTGCGGCAGCCGGTTACGCGCGAAGCCCGACAGCGAAGCGAGAAGCTCGATATCCTCGTTGAAGATCCGGAAGGCGCGAAAGCGGTGTTCCTGCGCGGCGATGGAGTTGGATGTCACTGGTTCACGAGCTTGAAAGATGACGGCGTGGCGCACCGGCATGTTGCTCGGCCATGGCAAAGAATGGCTTAACGGCCGCTTCGCCGTCGATCTCGCCAACGAGAGCCCACTGGCGCTTGCCTGTCCCGGAAATCGGCGCCTATAAGGCCGTTCCGATCGCCCCGGCGCGCCGCGGGCGGTGTTTCCATGGTTCCATCATCTCAAAGGGCAGCGAGTCCCCATGGCCGGCCATTCACAGTTCAAGAACATCATGCACCGCAAGGGCAAGCAGGACGCGGTGCGCTCCAAGCTGTTCTCGAAGCTGGCCCGCGAAATCACCGTCGCCGCCAAGATGGGCATGCCCGATATCAACATGAACCCGCGGCTGCGCATGGCGGTTCTCGCCGCCCGCGCCGAGAACATGCCGAAGGACAATATCCAGCGCGCCATCAACAAGGCCGCCGGCGGCGAAGGCGATAACTACGACGAAGTTCGCTACGAAGGCTACGGCCCGGGCGGCGCCGCCGTCATCGTCGAGGCGCTGACCGACAATCGCAACCGCACCGCCTCCGCCGTCCGCTCCTACTTCACCAAGGCCGGCGGCGCGCTCGGTGAGAGCAACTCGGTTTCCTTCATGTTCAACCGCGTCGGCGAGGTCAGCTATCCACCGGAGGCCGGCGACGCCGACAAGGTCATGGAAGCCGCGATCGAAGCCGGCGCCGACGATGTCGCCTCGGACGAGAGCGGCCATGTCATCACCTGCGCCTTCGACGCGCTGAACGAAGTTTCCAAGGCGCTTGAAGCTTCGCTTGGCGCCCCCGCCTCGGCCAAGCCGGTCTGGCGGCCGACCACGACCGCCCCGCTCGATGAGGAAAAAGCGGCATCGATGATGCGGTTGATGGAAGCGCTCGACAATGACGACGACGTCCAGAACGTCTTCGCCAATTTCGAGATCGCCGACGACATCATGGCCAAGCTCAGCGCCTGATATCAGCCTGCGTCATTCTCGGGCTTGACCCGAGAATGACGCGCCGGAAAAACGCCCGCACCTCCTCGTCACGAGATGCTCGGGTCAAGCCCGAGCATGACGGCCTTCATCGCCCGATCAGCGCATCCCAGAGCGGCAGGCTGATCAGCGCGCTCAGGAAGATCACCAGATAGGCGCCGCGCCGGAAGCTCTGCTCCGAGGCGAGGCGGAAGCCATGCGTGCCGGCCCACAGCCCGATGCCGTAGACCGCGAAGAGCGGCACCGCCATCAGTAGCGCGCCGAAGATGAGAATGCCCTTCCACCACAGCACGGCGCCGCTGATCAGCGTGGAAACGCCGAAGAAGGCCTGCATATTGGCCCGCGTCTTGTGCCGGTCGTTGCGCTGGGCGCCAAGCCAGAACACCGCGAGCGGCATGCCGCCGATCGAGGCCATGCCATTGAACAGGCCCGACAGCGCGCCCACCCCGAGCGAGAGCGGGATCGTCGGGCGCCCGTGATAGCGCCAGCCCGAGGCCATCAGCCCGACGGCGGCCAGCACCAGCGCGGCCAGCAGCCAGCGCATGGTTTCGCGGTCGAGCCAGATCAAGAGCCAGATGCCGGCCGGCAGGGCCAGGGTCGCCGTCAGCAGAAGCGGCAGGATCTCGCTCCATTCGGCCCGCCGGGCGCTTCTCGCCGCGATCGGCAGGGCGAAGGGCAGGTCGATGAACCAGATCAGCCCTAGCGCCGCCACCGGCCCGAGCACCATCGAGGCCAGCGGCATGAACACCATCGCAAAGCCGAAGCCGGTGAAGCCGCGCACCAACCCACCGAGCAGCGTCGCTGCGAGCAGGACGGCGATGCCGTCATAGGTCAGGCCGGGCATGAAGGCGGAGAGGCTGAAAGGCATGGCGTCGCATATGAGTAAGGCCGATCCGGCGAACCATGCCCGCCACGCTCCGGCAAGAACAACTTTCCTTTTTGATGCGATCGATGAGCGGAATTCATCTCCGCCCAAGTTCCGGGCGGGACAAATCCGAAACATCCGTTAGCTTGAGCCCGTCATGGCACCCGCGATTCGCATCATCGGCATCGACCCCGGCCTTCGGAAGACCGGCTGGGGCGTCGTCGTCTCGGAAGGCAGCAAGCTCTCCTTCGTCGCCTGCGGCTGCGTCGAGAGCGACGGCAGCCTCCCGCTCGGCGAACGCCTCCGGCAGTTGCACGAGGGACTGCACAAGATCATTGCCGCGCATTGCCCGCATGAGGCAGCGGTGGAAGAGACCTTCATCAACCGCGATCCGCAATCGGCGCTGAAGCTCGGCCAGGCCCGCGGCATCGCGCTGGTCGTGCCCTCGCTCGCGGGGTTGAGCGTCGCCGAATACGCCGCCAACCTCGTCAAGAAGACGGTGGTCGGCGTCGGCCACGCCGACAAGAAGCAGGTGCAGGCGATGATCCGCGTCTTGCTGCCGAAGGCCGAGACACGCTCGGCCGACGCGGCGGACGCGCTCGCCGTCGCGATCTGCCATGCCCAGCATCGCGGCATGAAGGCATTGGTCGCGCAGATGCGGGCGGCGGGTTGAGCGTGGCGGCCGGGGGACAGACACGATGATCGGCAAGCTCAAGGGCCTGATCGATTCCTACGGCGAGGACCACGTCATCATCGACGTGCAGGGCGTCGGCTATGTCGTGCAGTGCTCGGCGCGCACGCTCCAACGCCTGCCCAAGCCCGGCGAGGCGGCAGCGCTCTCGATCGAGACCCATGTCCGCGAGGATGCGATCCGCCTCTACGGCTTCATGTCCGACGTCGAGCGCGATTGGTTCCGGCTGATGCAGGTGGTGCAGGGCGTCGGCGCCAAGGTCGCGCTCGCCATCCTCTCGACGCTCGATCCCGGCAGCCTCGCGACCGCCATCGCCACCAACGACAAGGCCGCGATCGCCCGCGCGCCCGGCGTCGGCCCCAAGCTCGCCCAGCGGCTCTGCGCCGAGCTCAAGGACAAGGCGCCGGCCTTCGGCCATATCGACCCCGGGGTCGTCCAGCTTTCGGGCGCACTAGAAGACAGGAAGCTGCCGCAGCCCATTGCCGACGCCGTCTCGGCTCTCGCCAATCTCGGCTATCCTCAGGCCCAGGCCGTGGTCGCCGTGGCGGCTGCCGCCAAGGCGGCCGGCGACGGTGCCGGCACGGCCCAGCTGATCAAGCTGGGTCTAAAGGAACTGGCGAAGTGAGCGCACCGCCCGACGAGCTGGAACTGCGCATCGTCACCGACAAGACCGAGCTGTGTCGCATCATGCTGGCGAGTTGGGGCTCGCACAGCATGATGATCGACCTGCATGTCTATGACGTCGCCGAGATCGACGCGCTCGGCTTGTTCGAGCGCGATGGCAGGACGGCGGCATTGGCGAGCTGGACGGCGAGAGGCGACACCGCCTATCTCTGCGCGCTCCATTCGCTCCGTCCCGGCGAAGGCGTGGCGATCCAGATGCTCGACGCCGTCATCGCGGCCGCACGGATAGCGGGCGCGAAGAAGCTCAAGGCCATGCTGACCAACGACAACATGCCCGGCATGACCTTCTATCAGCGCCGCGGCTTTCGCCTTTCGGGGCTTTATCTCGAAGCCATCGACGCCTATCGCTCGGTCGTGCCGACGATCATCAAGACGGGTTACAAGGACATTCCGATCCACGACGCGCTCGAACTGGAGATGGCGCTGTGAGCGACCCCAAGCGCTCCGGGTTGCTGACGGCCGAACGCCGCGACGACGACAGCGAAACCTCGCTGCGGCCGCTCTCGCTCGCCGACTTCACCGGCCAGGCGGGCGGAGGCAACGCCGCCACGACACAACTCATCAAGCTGAGGCTCAAGGAGCTGGCGAAGTGAAGGTCGATGAAAAGCATATGCTTTCCAGTGCCGTTCAATTTTTCCTTGCTGGAGAGCGCTTAACACAAAGCATTAAATTTGCAGATTATCCCGAGCATATACTGATACCTTCGAACATAATTATGTATTCATTATCAGTAGAGATTATTCTGAAATTTTTTGCATATAAAATAAATCAAAATGTCATACACGGCCACATTATCAGTGAACTGTATAATTCATTGCCATTGCAAGATCAGGAACTAATCGCCTCTACTCCGCCAATCGGACCGACAAACGCAGGCGATCTATCTGATGACCTACGCTCCATAGATGGGAAAAATAGCGCTGGACGAAAAAAGAGCGCGTTTGAACTCTGGCGCTACGGCTATGAGAACGTCGAAATCAACCCTATATCGATAAATATACTACGTGATTTTTTTATATCGGCCCACAACGCTTCTCGGGTGAGATTTCCAAACTTGTCATCTTCTTATGAAGACGCCTGGGGTGGACTTAAATTTGACGATAGATGGAATGCTTGGCCTAGCGTGTGGTTCGAGGCTGTAGGATATGAAGAAGGTATGCAAGCGCAGGACGACAAGCGTATATTTCACGAAATTCTTCGTGAAAAAAAAGAATGACTAGTCCTCCTCGTCTCCTCTCCGCCGACAAGCGCGACGACGACAGCGAAACCTCGCTGCGGCCCCTCTCGCTCGCCGATTTCACCGGCCAGGCGGCCGCGCGCGCCAATCTCCAGGTCTTCATCAACGCCGCCAAGAGTCGGGGTGACGCCCTCGACCACGTTCTCTTCGTCGGCCCGCCCGGCCTCGGCAAGACGACGCTGGCCCAGATCGTGGCGCGCGAACTCGGCGTCAATTTCCGCTCGACTTCCGGGCCGGTCATCGCCAAGGCCGGCGACCTCGCCGCCCAGCTCACCAATCTCGAAGAGCGCGACGTGCTCTTCATCGACGAGATCCACCGCCTCAACCCCGCCGTCGAGGAAATCCTCTATCCGGCGATGGAGGATTACCAGCTCGACCTCATCATCGGCGAAGGCCCGGCGGCGCGCTCGGTCAAGATTGACCTGCCCAAATTCACGCTCGTCGGCGCCACCACCCGCGCCGGCTTGCTGACGACGCCGCTGCGCGACCGCTTCGGCATCCCCATTCGCTTGCAGTTCTACACGGTCGAGGAACTGCAGGGCATCGTCGCCCGCGGCGCCCGCGTGCTCGGCGTGCCGATGTCCGATGATGGCGCCAACGAGATCGCCAAGCGCTCGCGCGGCACGCCGCGCATCGCCGGACGGCTGCTCCGGCGCGTACGCGATTTCGCCATCGTCGACGGCGACCCGATCGTCACCCGCAAAGTCGCCGACAAGGCATTGTCGCTGCTCGATGTCGACGCCATCGGCCTCGACCAGATGGATCGGCGCTACCTGACGACGGTCGCCATCAATTTCGGCGGCGGCCCGGTCGGGATCGAGACGATCGCGGCCTCGCTCTCCGAGCCGCGCGACGCGATCGAGGAGATCATCGAGCCCTTCCTGCTCCAGCAGGGCTTCATCCAGCGCACGCCGCGCGGGCGGCTGCTGACCCCTCATGCCTTCCGCCATCTCGGCATGCCCGAGCCCTCACGCGAAACGGCGCAGTTCGGGCTGTTCGGAAACGACGAGGATGAGGCGTGAAACGGCTCCTTTGGAATTTCGCGCTCGCGCTCGCCCTGACCGGCCTTTTCGCTGTCCTTGCGGTTTCGGCCAGAGCCGACGACGATGTTCCGCGCGGGCCGGTGGAAGAAGGCTACGCTATCACGGCCAAAACGCTCGCAGCCAAGGGCAAGGCCCCGCCGCCGGCCTGGCGGCCGCCCCACCGTGACAAGCTGATGAGCAAGAGCCTGGCCGCGCTCTTCGCCCGCGACGACCTCTATCAGGATGAAAGCGGCGATATGGGCCAGATCGGCGCCGACCCCTTCCTCAACGGCCAGGATGGCGAGATCAAGAAGCTGAGCTTCGACACGATTCCCGTCGCGGCGGGCAAGGCGACCGTGCTGGCCAATTTCCGCAGCTTGGGCAAGCCCGTCACCGTCCAGTTCCAGGTGATCAGGGAGAATGGCGGCTGGCGCATCGACGACATCGTCAACCGCTTCGAGGGCAAGGATTATTCGATCCGCGAGCAGCTCTCGCAGCCCTATGACTGCGGCTCCTTCATGAACAAGCCCTGCAAGCGCTGAGCTCGGTAGAAAACACCCCGAGCCCTCATCCTGAGGAGCCATTCCGCCAGGAATGGCGTCTCGAAGGATGTTTCGGGAGGCTCAGAAACTCTCTGGAGCATCCTTCGAGACGCCGCGTGCCGCGGCTCCTCAGGATGAGGGCTCGGCTTTACCGAAAACTCCGAGCCCCCAGGGTGTCATCGGAACGCGCCGACTGATCAGCCGCTACGGCGCGCCATTTTCGCGCGCATCATGGCGGGGCGAGCACCGGCATCCTTGAGCGCGCCGGATTTCGCGGCCTTCGGATTCTCGACCGGTCGCATGCCCTTGCCGGCGGTGCGGCTCTTCGGGCGTTCCAGCGCGCTCTGGCGCTGCTTCAGGGCGAGCGCCTTGCGGGCGAGGCTGCGCTGGCTCGGCGCGCGCAGTTTGTCGGCCCGGCGGGTCTGCTCCGCCCCGACGCGCTTCAGCGCCACCGTCAGCGCATCGGCCTTGGCCTTGGTGCCGTGATTGTCCGAAGCCGGCCGCGTACCTTGCGGCGGCGCCTTGCCGCGGAACTCGCGGCGCTGCTGCCGGGCGATGTCTCGCGCGCGGTCGCGCTTCTCGCGCAGGATACGTGCGAGATCGCGCAGCCCGTCGTCCTTTTCGCCCGCGAGCTTGCCGCGCCGCGTGCGCCCCACAAGATCGAATTCGGATTTGTCGAGAAGTCGTTCGAGTGCCTTGGCCGATAACGACATGGATATCTCCGTAGCGTTGTTCCCCCGCCCCCCCGATCATGCTCCAGGCCACGCTTTTGTTCCCGCGGGTATTTGCTCGCGATGCGTCTCGCCTATATGCCGGCCTCCATGACCAGCCCCCATCAGATCACTGTCCGCGTCTATTATGAAGACACCGATTTCTCGGGCGTGGTCTACCACGCTTCCTATCTGCGCTTCATGGAGCGCGGGCGCACGGAGCTGATCCGCGCGCTCGGCATCGAGCAGCGCGAACTCTTCGACGGCGAGACCGCGCTGGGCTTTGCCGTGCGCAAGATGACGATCGACTTCCTGCGCCCCGCCGTGATGGATGACCTCCTCACCATCGAGACGCGCTGTGTCGTAGCGCGTGGCGCCACCATGGATCTGGAGCAGCGCGTGCTGCGCGGCGAGGATGAGCTGATCACCGCCGGGGTGACTGTCGCCTGCGTCGGTGGCGGCCGGGCCCGGCGCATACCGGACGGCCTGCGCAAGCGCCTGATGCTCGACGTCTGACGATGCCGCATCCGCCCATCGACGCGGGGCCCGCCCGCATGTTAGCGCTCTTAACATGAGCTGGAAGCGCGACAGACCCGAAACGCCCCGCGGCTATCACCACGGCAACCTCAAGGAGGAACTGGTGCGGGCCGCGCTCGGGCTGATCGGCGAGAAGGGGCCGAACGGCTTCACCTTCGCCGAGGCCGCGCGCATGGCCGGTGTCAGCCCGGCCGCGCCTTATCGCCATTTCCGCGACCGCGACGAATTGCTGGCCGATGTCGCGGCGCGCGGCTTCCAGGCCTTCGAGGCCGCCCTCGCCCGCGCCTGGGATCAAGGCCGGCCCGATCCCGAAACCGCCTTCCACCGGCTGGGGCGCGCCTATCTCGCCTTCGCCCATGATGAACCGGCTTATTATTCGGCGATGTTCGAGGCGGGCGTGCCGCTCGATGCCAGCCCCGAGCTGCGTGCGGCGGCCGATCGGGCCTTTGCCGGTCTGCGCCAGGCGGCCGAGGCGCTGATCGCCCAACTGCCGCAGGGCGAGCGCCCGCCAGCCCTGATGATGGCACTGCATGTCTGGGCGATGTCGCACGGCGTCGCCGCCCTGTTCGGCCGCGCCGATGGCGGGCGCCGGCCCCTGCCGATGTCGGCGGCCGAGCTGCTGGAGGCCGGCATGCTGATCTATCTCCAGGGCCTCGGCATCGGCCGCAAAGGCGCCGCCAAGCCCGACTAATTCTTTTCCGCGGGCCGACTTCTTGACAACCGGCAGTGTCGCGCGCATTTATGTAAATGTGATTTACATTCACGTCTTGTCATGAGAGGGAGCAATGCCGATCGTCGAGAAGTTGGACGAATATGGGAAGGGAGCCTGGATCGCCCTCGCGGTTCTCGGCTTCATCATGTTCTGGCCCCTGGGTCTGGCGACCCTGGCCTTTCTTTTCTGGAGTGGACGCATGGGTTGTGGGTACGCAGGAGACCGTTACGAGCACCGGATGAACCGCCTGCAGGACAAGATGGACCGCATGCGCGAGCGCATGGCCGGTCGTGACGGTCGCGGTTTCGGCGGCTTCGGCGGTTGGGGCCGCGGCGGCCCCTCCAGCGGCAACCGCGCCTTCGACGAGTACCGCGCCGAGACGCTGCGCCGGCTCGAAGACGAGCAGCGCGAGTTCCACGACTTCCTGGGCCGCCTGCGCATGGCCCGCGACAAGGCCGAGTTCGACCAGTTCATGGCCGACCGCCGCAACAACCCGCCGGCCAATCCTCCGGCCCAGCCTGACGCTGCCTGACGCGGCAGTTGAGCCGAGCCTCTATCGCGCCCGCCCCGGTCCGCCGGGGCGGGCTTTTCTTTTCGGCCGCGGCTTCGTCGCAACCATTCGCCAGGCGCGGGCGCGGCCGGACACGTCTCCTCGCCCAGGCAGTTCGGCCTGCCCCGCCCCCGGGGCAGGCGGCCCATGCGACCAGACGCTATTTGAGCGTGATGTAGAAGGCTTCCTCGAAGCTGAGATCCACCATGTCGCCGCGCTTGAACTTCTGCAGCCGCGCCTTCACGGCAGGGTCGACCACGGTGATCGAGCGCGGACCGAAGGGGCCGACATAACTCACCACGCCGCTGGCCGCATCGAAGCGCTCGAACTTGGCCGTCAGCGTCACCGATCGGGCGACGAACCGCTCCGGCAGGTTCTGGAAAGTCGAGCTGGCCCCGATTTCCGTATAGGTGATCCCGGGCTTGGCCCCTCGCCGGTTCGGCCTGACCTCGACGACCACACCTTCGACACGGCTGATGTCGACCGAGTCGCCCTCCCGCAGATTTTCGAGATTGCCGAACACTGGCGGGACTTGAACAAGCCACCTGTAGCCGCGCTGCTCGACCGTCACCTCACGGTTGGGCCGATCGATCGACACGACACGGACATTGAGGCGCTCGATCTCGACGGGACCGACGCCTGCAACGATCACGGTTTGGCTGGTAACTTCGGGGTAGGTGGCGCAACCCGCCAGACCCGCCGCGATTGAAATGGCAACAATCAGACCAATGTGCTTCGACATAGGAAACCTCTCCGCTGAAAAAAGGCAACTCCGGGTCAATGCTGGTGTCTTGTCGCGGATGAATTCCGCGACGACAGTCGTAGAGCGTTCCGAGATAAGTTTCAGCCCCGATTCTTGCCTGTCGTGATTGCGGCCGCGCCCACCCGGGGCTCGGCGAACTCCGAGGGGCCGATTCGGCCCTGCCGGCCGAAGGGCGTCTCGGATGGCGCCGGCGGACCGCGCTCAGGACGGATCAGCGCCGTTTCCGGACATGTTCCCCGGGCCTTGTCTTCGTAGCCCGCGCGGGACATCTGCAGGGAATGCTGGCCGCTACTTGCAGCGGAGCAGCTGAATCAAGCGCTCACGCCGTGGTTGACGAGCGCTCCCCATCGCCGCCGGGGCCCGTCATCGCAGCATCGCACGGGGCGTATACCCGACATTAACCTTGCCGGATGCTTAACTCCTCTTGGAGCATGCGTTTCGTGGGAAACCCCGTTTCGGCCCATCTTTCGCCGAATTCGCGCGCGATTGACGGGGTACGGCATTTCCCCGATCGCGAAACGGGCGGCGGCGTGGGTCTCCTGCGACGCGAGCGGCGGGGTTTGGAGCCGGGGCTATGAACCTTGCAGGTTCGGGCTACCGGCGTACCGCCTGGTTGAGAAGGATGACAGGATGAACCCCGCCGACGTCGCGCAGGCCGCGCCACAGATCGACATGTCGTTCTGGACGCTGTTCTGGCATGCCCACATCGTCGTCAAGCTGGTGATGATGGGCCTGATCGGCGCCTCGATCTGGTGCTGGTCGATCATCATCGACAAGACGCTGCTCTATCGGCGCACGCGGCGCGACATGGACGCCTTCGAGGAGGTGTTCTGGTCCGGCCGCTCGCTGGAGGAGCTCTATCGCGACCTCGCCGGCAAGCCGGTTAACGACATGGCTGCGGTCTTCGTAGCCGCGATGCGCGAGTGGAAACGATCCTTCGAGAATGGCGGCCGCTCCGTCGCCAGCCTCTCCCAGCGTATCGACAAGGTGCTCGACGTCACCATCCAGCGTGAGACCGAGCGGCTGGAATCGAAGCTCCTGGTGCTCTCCACCATCGCTTCGGCCGCCCCCTTCATCGGCCTCTTCGGCACGGTCTGGGGCATCATGCACTCCTTCACCGCCATCGCGGTCTCCAAGAATTCCTCCCTCGCAGTGGTCGCACCCGGCATCGCCGAAGCGCTCTTCGCCACCGCGATCGGCCTCTTCGCCGCAATTCCCGCGCTGATGGCCTACAACAAGCTCCAGGCCGAGGTCGCCAAGGCTCAGGGCCGGCTCGAAGCCTTCGCCGACGAGTTCTCCGCGATCCTGTCGCGGCAGATCGACGAGCGGATGGCGGCGTGAGGGGCTGAATCATGGGCATGTCCGCCGCTACAGCCGCGAAGGGCGCCGGCCGCCGGGGCCGCCGCGGGCGCCGCCACGGCGCCATCGCCGAGATCAACATGACGCCGTTCATCGACGTCATGCTGGTGTTGCTCATCATCTTCATGGTCGCCGCGCCGCTGATCGCGACGGGCGTGCCGCTTGACCTGCCGCAGACCGGCGCCAAGCCGATCAATGTCGATCAGAAGCCGATCACCATCGCGATCGACAGCAAGGGGCAGATCTTCCTGCAGGACCAGCCGACGCTGGAGCCGGACCTTGTCAGCAAGCTGCAGGGCCTCGCCAAGCAGGGCTTCGACGAGCGCATCTATGTGCGCGGCGACAAGCAGGTGGATTACGGCCGGGTTGCTTCGGTGATGTCGACCATCACCTCGGCCGGCTTCAAGCGGGTCGCGCTGGTCACCGAGCCGGCGAGCCGCTGAGAGCGACGAGAAGTAGGGATGTTCAGGGCGTGAAGCTTACGACCTCCGAACCTGGCATGCTGGTGTCGGCGCTCGGCCACGTGACGGTCCTCGTCGCGGGGCTGCTGGCGTTTTCGGCGCCGACGCCGCTACCGGAGAACGAGGAGGCGATCGCCGTCGAGATCATCGATCCCAACGCGCTGAATCAGATTACGCGAGGCGAGCGCAGCGCCGAAAAGGTGCAGGCGCAGCCGACGCCGCGCGCCGAGCGCCAGTCCGACGTCGTCGAGCGCAAGGAAGCCGGCGAGGCCAAGACCGATACGCCTGCCCCGCCCTCGCGCCCGCCCGAGCTGAAGGTCGCCGAGGACAACGCCTCGACGCCGCCGCCGCCGGCCCGCCCGGTCGAATTGCCGAAGCCCGAAACCAAGCCGCCGGAGCCCGCCAAGCAGCCCCCGCAGAAAAGCGAGGCCGCGGCCGCTCGCGAAGCCGAGCAGAAGCGCGAGGAGCTGGCGAAGCTCGCCGAGGAGGCTGAGCTCGCCTCCAAGGCGAAGCAGGCCGAGGAGGCGGCGAAGGCCGCCGCCAAGGCCAAGGCGGAAGCCGAAGCCCAGGCTGCCAAGCGCGTCGCCGAAGCGAAGGCCAAGGCCGAGGCGCTCGCCAAGGCCGAAGCTGACAAGCAGGCCAAGGAGAACGCGGAAGCCGCCGCCAAGGCGAAGGCTGAGGCCGAGCAGAAGGCGAAGCTCGCCGCCGAAGCCAAGGCCAAGCAGGAGGCCGAGGCCAAGGCGAAGAAAGAGGCGCAGATCGCCAAGAACTTCAATGCCAGCGACATCGAGCGTCTGCTGCAGTCGAAGGAGAAGGCGCAGTCCTCTGGTTCATCGGCACCGCAGGTCAATCGCACCGCCTCGCTCGGTACTGAACGCGGCGCCGCGCAGAAACTCAGCCCCTCGCTGCGCGCCCAGCTCGTCGGCATCATCCAGGACCAGTTGCTGAAGTGCTGGAACGTGCCGATCGCTCTCGCCAACGCCCATGGCAACGGCAACATCGTTCCGTCCGTGCGGATGAAGCTCAACACCGACGGCTCGCTTGCCGGCCAGCCGGGCGTCATCAACTCCTCGTCCGACCCGCTCTTCCGTGTCGCCGCCGACTCGGCGCTGACCGCCACCCGCCGCTGCGCGCCTTTGCGCATTCCGGCTCAATTCGCCGCCTATTATGACGACTGGCGCGACGTCGTCGTCAATTTCGACGCAAGGGACGTCATGTGACCCCGATGATCGACATTAGCCCCCTCCCCTTCCTGACGGCCGCGCCGACGCGCCGCCGCCTCCTCGCCACCGCCGGCGCCGCCCTGATGGTGCCCGCCGCGGCCAAGGCCGAGCTCGTCATCGACCTGCGGGGCGGCGCCTTCCAGCCCATGCCGATCGCCATCGCCGATTTCGCCGGCGACGGCGGCGTCCTCGTCTCCGGCGTGATCACCAACAACCTCAAGCGCTGCGGGTACTTCACGCCGGTCGACAAGAGCCGCTTCCCGGAACCGAACCCGCCCTTCGACTCCGCGCCCCGCTTCGACGCCTGGAAGGCCAGCGGCGTGCAGGCGCTCGTCACCGGCCGCGTCGCGCGCGAGGCCGGCCGCATCCGCGCGGAATTCCGGCTCTGGGATGTCGCCACCGGCACGCAGACTGACGGCCAGCAATACTTCACCGACCCGAGCAATGCCCGCCGCGTCGGCCACATCATCTCGGATGCGATCTTCAGCAAGGTCACCGGGCTCGGCGGCTTCTTCGACACCCGCGTCGTCTTCGTCGATGAATCCGGCCCGAAGGAGACGCGCCGCAAGCGCCTCGCCATCATGGACCAGGACGGCGCCAATGTGCGCTATCTCACCAATGGCGATACCTCGGTGGTGACGCCGCGCTATTCGCCGGTTTCGCAGGACGTCACCTTCATGTCGCAGCGCCAGGGCGAGCAGCCCCGCGTGCAGGTGCTGAACATCGAGACCGGCCAGCGCCAGATCGTCGGCAACTTCCCCGATATGAGCTCGAGCCCGCGCTTCGCGCCCAACGGCCAGCGGGTCGTGCTCTCGCTGCAGCAGGGCGGGAACGCCAATCTCTACGCCATCGACATCGGCTCGCGCTCGACGACGCGCCTGACCTCGACGGCGGCGATCGACACCTCGCCCTCCTACGCCCCCGACAGCTCCCGCATCGTCTTCGAGAGCGACCGCGGCGGCCAGCAGCAGCTTTACGTGATGTCGTCCGGCGGCGGCGACGCCCAGCGCATCTCCTTCGGCCAGGGCCGCTATTCGCAGCCCTCCTGGTCGCCACGCGGGGACCTCATCGCCTTCACCCGCCAGGGCAGCGGCGGCTTCGCCATCGGCGTCATGCGTCCGGACGGCTCGGGCGAGCGCATCCTGACCGAAGGCTTCCACAACGAAGCCCCCAACTGGGCGCCCAACGGCCAGTATCTGATGTTCTTCCGCGATCCGGGCGGACAATCCGGAGGGAAGCTTTACATGGTCGACATCACCGGCCGCGTCGAGGTTCCCGTCCCGACCCCGGCCTTCGCCTCCGACCCGACCTGGTCGCCGCTGCTAAGCGGCCAGCGCTGAAGCCGAAGCGAACGCCGCATCCGTTCTTTGCAAGCTGCCCGGCCTACGCCGGGCGGCTTTTTTATTGGCTGTGGAAGGGGGGGAGCCCGGCGCAGCGGATGTCCAAAATGGGTGGGGAGTTGACGGTGCTGTCCGTATGCAAAAACTCCTGCCGGGCTCGGCCGGCAGGAGTGTTCGAAAGCGCGCTTACTCGACAGATTCCGGTCAGGACGATGATAGCCGGTGCCGTCGTTGCCTACTGCCCTTCGTGCGACCGCATGGCCGCGTCGATCTTCTCCTTTACCGCAGAAAGGTTGAAAGAGGCGGGTGCTTGCATGGGCGGAAACTCGATTGCGGTTCGCGCTAGGTCCGCCACCCGCTCCTGCACCTGCACGAAACGCCAAAATTCGCGCGCCATGAAGTCGTTCATGTAGCCGCCAGCCGCATTATTCAGCGTCTCGCCGCGGATCGACGGCGTCCGCTCGAAGGGATCCCAACGCAGGTTGACGATCGTCGGGAGATCAGTTGTCACCTTTTCACCGGGCCAGCCATATGGTTGCTGCATGAACTGAAACTTGAAGTCATCGATACGAATAGCGCCGAGATTTGCCTCGGAGAAGTAGAAGATCTCATGCCGCTTCGACGGGCCGGCAGCGGTCAACACATCCATCTGGTTGTAGCCGTCCAGATGGTTCTTGTAGCTCCGGTCGCCGAGCTGCACGCCGCGGAGAAGCTGCTCGGTGATATTCGGGTTTCCCGCAGCGGCCGCGAGCGTTGGCAGCCAGTCAAGGCCGGAGAAGATGCCGTTCTCGACCGTGCCTGGCTTGATCTTGCCTGGCCAGCGAATGAGGCAGGGCACACGGAAGCCGCCCTCATACGCGGTCCCCTTGGTGGCACGGAACGGCGTCATGCCGCCATCCGGCCAGGTGAACACTTCCGCGCCATTGTCAGTGCTGAAGATGACGATGGTGTTGTCGGAAACGCCGATATCACTGAGGTGCTTGAGCAGGTCGCCGACGTCGTCGTCAAGCTGCGCCATGCCCGCCTCTTCCAGACCGAGACCGCTCTGCGGGGTCATCTTCGCTTGGTACTTCTGGGACAGATACGTGAAGATGTGCATGCGCGTCGTGTTATGCCAAATGAAGAACGGCTTTCCGGCCTGCTTCGCCTGGTCCATGAAGCGCTTGCTGTTCTCGACCAGCACAGCATCGAAGGTCTGCATATTGTACTTGGCTGGCCGACCCTTTTGCCAGTTCTGGTGATCAGCGCCCATCTCGGGGAAAGGTGGGAGCGGTCCTTCGTCCACGATCCGCTGTTTGCCGATCTTGCCCCAGCGCGGCATCACGGTGGGGTCGTCAGTATCGGTCGCGTAGGAATGTACGATGTTGCGCGGCCCGTACTTGTCGATCCAGTCCTGAGGATAACTGAACCAGTATGGATCCGACATAGCGTCGAGATGGTACAGGTAGCCGAAGAATTCGTCGAAGCCGTGCAGCGTTGGTAGATATTTGTTCAGGTCGCCCAGGTGGTTCTTGCCGAACTGTCCAGTCGCGTAACCCATTGATCTCAAGACGGTCGCTACCGTAACCGACTGTTCAGGCATGCCGACATCCGCGCCCGCCTGCCCCACGGTTGTGAGGCCGGTACGCAGCGGTATTTGTCCGGTGATGAAGTTGGCACGGCCGGCCGTGCAGCTTGCCTCCGCATAATAGTCGGTGAAGCGCATCCCCTCGGCGGCAATCCTATCCAGGTTCGGCGTTTTGCCGGCCATCATGCCCTGGTGATAGGCGCCGATGTTGAACCATCCGACATCGTCTCCCATGATGAACAGGATATTCGGCTTTTGGCCCGCCGCTTGCTGTGCCTGGGCGGTTCGAATTGAGGTGGCAGAGCCAAGAGCCGAAGCGGCGGCAATCGCGGTGCTGCCGAGCAGCAAGTTGCGACGATCGAGCAGGCGCATTTCCGGCTGAGAGCCGGTGTCTTCTTCCGGGGTGCGCGACATTTGATGCTCCCTCTTCACAAGATATTGAACCTCATGGTGCTGGGACGCTTACCGAGACAAAATGTTAGGGATCGACCAGGCAATACCGGGGGTGAAGCATCCCGTTGCGGCTATGCATCTTCGGAAATTCTGCTCAGGTTCGAGTATTCTAGCGCAGCGTGGCGGAAGGCGATTAAGCTAAGGTGCTCCCCGGGGCAGCGAGCGCGCGCTGTTGCACGTCCGACTTTCCAGGAATTGGTGCCCGCCGACACGCACTCTCACGTTAGGGTTGATCACAGCAGGATACTCCTGTTGCCGCCCCCCATCAACGCGTGGAGTTCGGCGGCGACTGACGGGGCAACAAGCCGCCTGACCTGATCTGGGGAGGGAGCGCCGCGACGATCTTCGTTCGCGCCTGGGAGCCGTACTCTGGCCCAAGAACTCCTGTTCTGGCTCCGTCAGGCACGCTGCAAATCGGATTGTCTGAAAGCGGCCGTCCTGAACGCCAGAAAAGGGCCAAACCTGGTCGCCGATACCGGTCTTTCAAATGTCTCAGATGGATCGGGAGCGGATGCGCCCCGGCCGATGTTCACGGCCGGCTTCCAGCGTTTTCGAAAACCCGCTCCGACCGCCTGTGTCCCCGAGGCCACAGCCGGGCGCACAAAGATCTTTCGCCATGATTGGTTAACCATACGCCGCAATGCCGCCACTTCGCCTTGTTCTGGCAAGGTCTCGTTTAGGTTGACGCTTCATTGATGGGAGCCACGCGAAGCCCTCTTCGAAGCGCGCCGCCACAAATTTTGATCGCCCGGAGTTCAGCCATGATGACCACTCTCTTCGCCGGCGGCCGTTCCGTCCGTTTCGCCGCCGCCATCGCCGCCACACTCGCGCTCGGCGCCTGCGCCAAGGACCAGAACGCCGACGCCTCGGGCTTCGGTGCCGGTGGCGCCGCCACGCCGGGCAGCGCGCAGGACTTCGTCGTCAATGTCGGCGACCGCGTCTTCTTCGAGACCGACTCCACCGACCTGACCTCGACCGCCACCGCCACCCTCGACAAGCAGGCCGGCTGGCTGCAGCGCTATCCGCGCTACACCTTCACGGTCGAGGGCCACGCCGACGAGCGCGGCACCCGCGAATACAACTATTCTCTCGGCGCCCGCCGCGCCCAGACGGTGCGCGACTACCTCGCCTCGCGCGGCATCCAGGCCAACCGCATGCGCACCATCTCCTACGGCAAGGAGCGCCCGGTCGCGGTCTGCAACGACATCTCCTGCTGGTCGCAGAACCGCCGCTCCGTCACAGTGCTGGACGGCGCCGGCGGCGCCCCGGGCGTCTGATCACGGCCTGAGCGGCACAAGAAAAAGCCCCGGACGGCAACGTCCGGGGCTTTTTCATTATCGATGCCCGCATTCTCGGGCGGAGCGAAGCGCGGGCAGAGAATTTCCAGCAGGACAAAGCTGCGGAGCCTTCTTCGGTCGGAGATGCTCGGGTCAAGCCCGAGCACGACTGATGTTCATCAGCCCGCAACAGTCGGAAGCAGGCTCTTCGCGACGCCCTCGATCCGCTCGGCCGCTGCGACCAGGGCTTCCGCCGCGCGGTCCTCGACCTCGCTCAGGCGCTGGTCGGCCGCACCCGCATCGCCCTGCGTCGCGGCGAGGTCGGATTCGATCTTCGCCAGCCGCTGCTTCAACTCATGGACCTCGTCGGCGACCATCAGCGCGGCCATGACATGCAGCCGCATGTCGCCGATCTCGCCGAAGGCCTGCCGCATCTCGCCGATTTTCTCGTCATAGAACTGAGCCAGCCCTTCGAGATGGGCTTCTTCGCCCTCGCCGCATGCCATGCGGTAGGCCTTGCCGGCGATTATGACGTTAACTTGCGGCATTCGTTCTCCTGCCTTCCGCTTTAGCTCGCCTCGTGCTCGGGTTCGGGCTCTGCCGGCTGCTGCGCCTGCACCCGCTCGATCACTGCGCTGATGACGTTCATCGCCCGCAGCAACCGCTGGTCGACATCGGCGGCCGCAGTCTCGACATGGCCGAGCCGCGCCATTGCACCGTCGAGATCGGCCGCGAGCCGTGCCCGGTCGTCCTGCATCAGCGCCAGCTCGGTTTCGAGATTGCCCCGGCCGCGTTCCGCCTCGATCCGCCGCCGCGCCGCCGCCTCGAGCTGCCCCAGAGCGCTGTCGAGGCGCGCCAGCGCATTGTCCAGCATCAGGCTCGCCACCATCGTTCTCCTTTCAGACCGAAGCCGGCTCACACGATTCGTGCCTGAATTTACAGCAAAATGCCGGAAAACAGGAATCGGTCTCAAGCTGCGGAATCGCGCCCCCGCAAGGGCTTGCCCGCCGCGGCTGACGCGCCATCTGCGGAAAACCGCGGCAAAGCGGAGCCTGCGACCCTGAAAGCCTTCCTCCGCGAATTGACTCGAAGGGAGCGCCGGGCCTAATCCACCCGTCCTTTCCAAGCTCGCCAAAAGCGGCTGCAAGACTGCCTTCCCTCCTCACCGGCCTGCTGTCGCGCTGGCCGGCCCTGGCCCTCCCGCCCGCCCGACGGAGCCCTGTGAGACCATCATGACCAGCATCGACCGCGCCCAGCACGACAAGCTCGCCAACGCCATCCGCGGCCTGGCGATGGACGGCGTCGAGAAGGCCAAGTCCGGCCATCCCGGCCTGCCGATGGGCGCCGCCGACGTCGCCGCCGTGCTGTTTACCCGCGTGATGAAGTATGATGCCGCCGATCCGCGCTGGCCGGACCGCGACCGCTTCGTGCTCTCGGCCGGCCATGGCTCGATGCTGCTCTACGCCCTGCTCTATCTCACTGGCACGCCCGGCATGGAGCTCGACGACCTCAAGAAGTTCCGCCAGCTCGGCTCCGTCACGCCCGGCCACCCCGAGAATTTCGAGACCAA
Source organism: Allobosea sp. TAF32 (assembly GCF_052113585.1). Classification (NCBI taxonomy): domain Bacteria; kingdom Pseudomonadati; phylum Pseudomonadota; class Alphaproteobacteria; order Hyphomicrobiales; family Alloboseaceae; genus Allobosea; species Allobosea sp. TAF32. The sequence continues at coordinate 77,829 of NZ_JBFRDM010000002.1, forward strand.
GGGCGTCGAGACCACAACCGGCCCGCTCGGCCAGGGTCTGGCCACCGCCGTCGGCATGGCGATGGCCGAGCGCATGCTCGCCGCCGAGTTCGGCAAGAAGGTCGCCGACCACCACACCTATGTGCTGGCGTCCGACGGTGACCTGATGGAGGGCATCAGCCAGGAGGCGATCGCGCTTGCAGGCCACCAGAAGCTCAACAAGCTCATCGTCTTCTGGGACGATAACGGCATCTCGATCGACGGCCCGCTGACCATCACCGACAATGTCGACCAGGTCGCGCGCTTCAAGGCCTGCGGCTGGCGCTCCGAGCGCGTCGACGGCCATGACCCCGACGCCATCGAGGCTGCGATCCGCCGCGCCCAGAAGTCGAGCAAGCCGACGATGATCGCCTGCAAGACCATCATCGGCTTCGGCGCGCCGCATAAGCAGGGTACCTCGAAGGCCCATGGCGAGGCGCTGGGCGCCGATGAGCTCGCCGCAGCCAAGAAGAATCTCGGCATCACCGGCGGCCCCTTCGACGTTCCGGCCGATGTTCTGAAGGCCTGGCGCAGCTACGGCATGGCCGGCCATCTCGCCCATAAGGACTGGCTCCTCCGCTTCGGTGCGCTCTCCGAGCGCAAGCGCGGCGAGTTCGAGCGCCGTCTCGGCCACACGGTTCCCGCCAAGCTCGACAAGGCGATCCTCGCCCACAAGAAGGGGCTGATCGCCGCGCCGCAGGCCGTCGCGACCCGCAAGGCCTCGGAGCTGGCGCTGGAAGCCATCATTCCGGTCATGCCCGAGCTGGTGATGGGCTCGGCCGACCTGACGCCCTCGAACAACACCCGCACCAAGGCGGCCGAGGACTTCACGCCGAAGACCCCGAAGGGCCGCTATGTCCGTTATGGCATCCGCGAGCACGGCATGGCCGCCGCGATGAACGGCATCACCCTGCATGGCGGCTTCCGCACCGCCGGCGGCACCTTCCTGGTCTTCGCCGACTATGCCCGCCCGTCGATGCGCCTCGCCGCCCTGATGGGGCTGCCGGTCATTTATGTCATGACCCATGACTCGATCGGCCTCGGCGAGGACGGCCCGACCCACCAGCCGGTCGAGCAGATCGCCTCGCTGCGCGCCATGCCGAACATGCGCGTCTTCCGCCCGGCCGACGCCATCGAAACGGCGGAAGCCTGGCAGGCAGCGCTGGAACGCACGGACGGGCCGACGGTGCTGGCACTCTCGCGCCAGAACCTGCCGCAGCTACGCACCGACGCCTCCCCGAAGAACCGCTCGGCTACAGGTGCCTACGAACTGCTCGCGGCCGAGGGCGGCAAGGCCCAGGTCTCGCTCTTCGCCTCGGGCTCCGAGGTCGAGCTTGCGGTCGCCGCCCGCAAGCTGCTCGCAGAGAAGGGCGTGCGCGCCCGCGTCGTCTCGGTGCCCTCGCTCGAGCTGCTGCTCCAGCAGGACGAGGCCACCCAGGCCGCGATCATCGGCTCGGCGCCGGTCAAGGTCGCGGTCGAGGCCGGCGTGCGCTTCGGCTGGGATGCGGTGATCGGCCATGACGGCGCATTCGTCGGCATGCACTCCTTCGGGGCGAGCGGCCCCTACAAGGACGTCTACAAGCATTTCGGCATCACGGCGGAAGCCGTCGCCGAAGCCGCGTTGAAGCAGCACAACGCCTGATTCTTCGGGCGAAAAGCTGAGTTTCCCAACAGAGGCCTTGCGTTCGGCCATGCTTTGGCCGAATTGCCCGCGTGGATAGCGACGGCTCACGCCGGTTCGCTCGGCGAAGGAGAGGAAGAGATGACGGTTAAGGTGGCGATCAACGGCTTCGGCCGCATCGGGCGCAACGTTCTGCGCGCGATCATCGAGTCGAAGCGCAAGGACATCGAGGTCGTCGCGATCAACGATCTCGGCCCGGTCGAGACCAACGCCCATCTCTTCCGCTTCGACTCCGTCCACGGCCGCTTCCCCGGCACCGTGACCGTCTCCGGCGACACGATCGATGTCGGCCGCGGCCCGATCAAGGTCACCGCGATCCGCGACCCCAAGGACCTGCCTCACAAGGCGCTCGGCGTCGACATCGCGCTGGAATGCACCGGCATCTTCACCACCAGGGAGAAGGCGGCCGCGCATCTGGCGGCCGGCGCCAAGCGCGTGCTGGTCTCGGCCCCCTGCGACGGCGCCGACCTCACCGTCGTCTACGGCGTCAACCATGGCGAGCTCAGCAAGGATCACCTCGTCGTCTCCAACGCCTCCTGCACCACGAACTGCCTCGCGCCGGTCGTGCGCGTGCTTCATGACGCCGTGGGCATCGACAAGGGCTTCATGACCACGATCCATGCCTATACCGGCGACCAGCCGACGCTCGACACCATGCACAAGGATCTCTACCGCGGCCGTGCCGCCGCGATGTCGATGATCCCGACCTCGACCGGCGCCGCCAAGGCGATCGGCCTCGTCATCCCCGATCTCAAGGGCCGCCTCGACGGCACCTCGATCCGCGTTCCCACCCCGAACGTCTCGGTCGTTGACTTCAAGTTCCTCGCCAAGCGCAAGACGTCGGTCGAGAAGATCAACGACGCCATCATCAAGGCGTCGAAGCGCGGCGCGCTGAAGGGCATCCTCGGCGTCACCGACCAGCCGAACGTTTCGATCGACTTCAACCACGACTCGCATTCCTCGACCTTCGCCCTCGACCAGACCAAGGTCATGGACGACAAGTTCGTGCGCGTGCTGTCCTGGTACGACAACGAGTGGGGCTTCTCGAACCGCATGAGCGACACGGCCGTCGCCATGGGCGCCCTGCTCTGATCCATCACTGAAGCGGGGCCGCGCCGCCCGTGGCGCGGCCCCGCCATTTCCGCCACGCTACGGAGAGCCCATGGCCAAGATCGAGCCGACCGTCACGTCCCCGGTGCCTGTCGAGGCACCCGCCGTGACGCCGCCCCCCGCATTCAGCCCCGCTCCCGCAGCCGCGATGCCTGCATCCCCCGCGCCCGCCATCGTCGTCGGCTCCGCCGTGCCGTCCTCCGCCGAGGCCGCGGCGAAGCCCGATCCGCGCCAGCTCGACCAGCTCTCCCGCATCGAGGAGAAGGCCGCGCGCATCGAGGAGAAGTTCGCACGCTACGAAGCCGTCCTGACCCGCGCCGAGGCCTCGCTGGAACGCAGCGCCCACAAGGTCGACGCCGCCGCCGGCACGATGGATTTCGCCGCGATCCGCGGTGAGATTTCCGCCCTGCGCGACCGCGTCGATGCCACGCCGCGCGCCGGCACGCTGTTTTTGACCGCCATCGTAACGGCCGCTCTGACTGTCGCGCTCACCATCGTGGTGCTAAAATTCGGCGTCCCCGGCCTGTTCGGGAGCCTGCTGACGCGATGACCGCCTTCCGCACCCTCGACGACGCCGATCTTGCAGGCAAGCGCGTCCTCGTCCGTGTCGACCTCAACGTCCCGATGGAGGACGGCAAGGTCAGCGACACCACCCGCATCGACCGCATTCTGCCGACGATCCGCGAGATCGCCGACAAAGGCGGCAAGGTCATCCTGCTCGCCCATTTCGGCCGCCCCAAGGGCCGCGACGACAAGAACAGCTTGAAACAGATCGTGCCGGCGCTGAAGCAGGCGCTCGGCCGCCCCGTCACCTTTGTCGACGACTGCATCGGCGATGATGTCGCCAAGGCCGTCACTGCTGCCAAGAACGGCGATGTGCTGTTGCTGGAGAACACCCGCTTCCACGCCGGTGACGAGAAGAACGACGCCGAGTTCGTGAGGGCGCTCGCCGCCAATGGCGATATCTACGTCAACGACGCCTTCTCGGCCGCGCACCGCGCCCATGCCTCGACCGAGGGCCTCGCCCATGTGCTGCCGGCCTATGCCGGGCGCACCATGCAGGCCGAGCTGGAGGCGCTTTCCGCCGGCCTCGACAATCCCGCCCGCCCGGTGATGGCGATCGTCGGCGGCGCGAAGGTCTCGACCAAGCTCGAGCTGCTTGGCAACCTCGTCAGGAAGGTCGACGTGCTCGCCATCGGCGGCGGCATGGCCAACACCTTCCTCGCCGCCCGCGGCGTCGACGTCGGCAAGTCGCTCTGCGAGCATGACCTGCTCGACACCGCCCGTGAGATCGAGGCCAAGGCCAAGGCCGCCGGCTGCGAGATCCTGCTCCCCGTCGATGCGCTGGTGGCGCGCGAATTCAAGGCGCATCCCAGTTACCGGGTCGTGCCGGTCGGTGAAGTCGAGCCGGACGAGATGATCCTCGATGCCGGCCCGCTCAGCATCGCCGAGGTCGTGCTGCGGCTTGAGAAGGTTAAGACGCTGGTCTGGAACGGCCCCTTCGGCGCCTTCGAGCTGCCGCCCTTCGACACCGCGACCGTCGCTGTCGCCAAGGCCGCGGCCAAGCACGTCAAGGCAGGCAAACTCGTTGCGGTCGCTGGCGGCGGCGACACCGTCTCGGCCATGAACCATGCCGGCGTCGCGGACAGCCTGTCCTACATCTCGACGGCGGGCGGCGCCTTCCTCGAATGGATGGAAGGCAAGGCTCTGCCGGGCGTCGAGGCGCTGCGGAAGGCCTGATTCCGACTATTTTTCAGGGGCCGCCCGGCGACGGAGCGGCCCTTCGCATTTTCAGCATGTCAGCGCTTTAGTTTTGCGCCGGTGGTGCTTACGCACTACATCCAAGCTCATATCGATTAGCCAAAGGGGAGTGCCAATCGTGGCCCGTATCACGCTTCGCCAGTTGCTCGACCACGCCGCCGAGAACGACTATGGCGTGCCCGCCTTCAACATCAACAACATGGAGCAGGCGCTGGCGATCATGGCGGCGGCTGATGCCACCGACGCGCCCGTCATCATCCAGGCCTCGCGCGGCGCACGCAGCTACGCCAACGACATCATGCTCAAGCACATGATGGACGCGGTCACCGAGATCTATCCGCATATCCCGGTCTGCGTGCATCTCGACCACGGCAATGAGCCGGCGACCTGCATGACCGCGATCCAGGCCGGCTTCACCTCCGTCATGATGGACGGCTCGCTCAAGGCCGACGGCAAGACCCCTGGCGACTGGGACTACAATGTCGGCGTCACCAAGACGGTCACCGACATGGCCCATCTCGGCGGCATCTCGGTCGAGGGCGAGCTCGGCGTGCTCGGCTCGCTCGAATCCGGCGAGGGCGAGAAGGAGGACGGGCACGGCTTCGAGGGCAAGCTCAGCCATGACCAGCTCCTGACCAACCCCGACGAAGCGGTGAAGTTCGTCGCCGAGACCAAGGTCGATGCGCTCGCCATTGCCATGGGCACCTCGCACGGCGCCTACAAGTTCACCCGCAAGCCCGACGGTGCGATCCTGGCGATGAACGTCATCGAGGAGATCCACAAGAAGCTGCCGAACATGCACCTCGTCATGCACGGCTCTTCCAGCGTTCCGCAGGACCTCCAGGACATCATCAACCAGTATGGCGGCAAGATGCCCCAGACCTGGGGCGTGCCAGTCGAGGAGATCCAGCGCGGCATCAAGCACGGCGTCCGCAAGATCAACATCGACACCGACAACCGCATGGCGATGACCGGCCAGATCCGCAAGATCCTGTCCGAGAATCCCGGCGAGTTCGATCCGCGCAAGTACCTGAAGCCCGCCATGGAGGCGATGACTGCGCTCTGCAAGAAGCGGCTGGAAGAGTTCAACACGGCCGGCCAGGCCTCGAAGATCAAGCGCGTCATCACGCTCGCCGAAATGGCCAAGCGCTACGCCAAGGGCGAGCTCGACCCGACCTTCGGCGCCAAGAAGGCCGCCTGATCGCGTCGACGATAGCCAGATTTCCAGCGCCCGGCCTCGTGCCGGGCGTCTTTGTCTGGGCCGGGCGCATCGCTGCGGTTGCGGCCGGCATGTATGCGATGCTCTTTCCGTGCGCACCGATTTCTGATTCAACGGCAAGGCCCCGCCGCCCGAACCTCCGCAATCCCATGTCGATCGTCTTCTCAGCCCTGGTCGCGGTCTTCGTCGGTTTCGCGGCCTCCGTGGCCGTCATCCTCTCGGCGGCGCAGGCGCTTGGCGCCACGGCCGGCCAGACCGTCTCCATGGTCGCCGCGCTCGCCATCGGCACGGCCATCGCCAGCCTCTGGCTGTCCTGGCGCTATCGCATGCCGATGATCTGCGCCTGGTCGACTCCCGGCGCCGCCCTGATCGCGGCCGCCAGCGGCTTCGACATGGCGTCGGCAGTCGGCGCTTTCCTCGTCGCCGCCGTGCTGATGATGCTGACCGCCGCCTTTCGTCCCCTTGGCCGGCTGATCGAGCGCATCCCGATGCCGATCGCCTCGGCGATGCTGGCGGGCGTCATCTTCCGTTTCGTCGTCGCCGTCTTCGACGAGATGCGGCTTTCGCCCGCGCTCGTGCTGCCGCTGCTCGCGATCTTCCTCGTTGCGCGGCTTCTGAGCCCATTCCTCGGCGTGATCGCGGCGCTGGTCGCCGGGATCGTCATCAGCTTCGCGGGCGGGCTCGCTCATTGGCCGGCGGGAGAGATCGCACTCACCGGCCTCGAATTCGTCACGCCGCGCTTCGATATTGCGGCCATGCTCGGTATCGGCGTCCCGCTCTATCTCGTCACCATGGCCGCCCAGAACCTGCCGGGCTTCGCCGTGCTGCGCGCCGCGGGCTACAAGCCGCCGACGGCCCCGGCCCTGTTCGTCACCGGCCTCGCATCGCTGGTGACCGCACCCTTCGGCGCGCATATGACCAACATGGCGGCGATATCAGCCTCGATCTGCACCGGCGGTGACACCCATCCCGATCCCAAGCAGCGCTGGAAGGCGGGCGTGATCTACGGCTTCGCCTATCTCGCCGTCGCCGGCTGCACCGGCCTGTTGATCGCGCTGCTGCTTGCCCTGCCGAAAGCGCTGATCGTGGCGGTCGCCGGCCTGGGGCTCGTCGGCTCGTTCACCGGCGCGCTTGCCCAGGCGATGTCTTCCGACAAGGAGCGCTTCGCCGCCGTGATCGCCTTCTGCATCGCGGCGTCGAGTCTTTCGCTGTTCGGCATCGGCTCGGCCTTCTGGAGTCTCATTGCCGGGCTTGCGGTCTTGACATTGGACTTCGCTGCGGGCCGTTTGCGCAGCCGATCATGACCATGCACTCCTCCCCCACCCGCCTGATGCTCGTCACCCCGCCCGTCGAGGACGCGGAGGCGATCGCCTTTCGCCTGATGCAGGCCATGGCCGGCGGCGACGTCGCCGCCATCGTGTTGCGCCTCACGCCCGGCGACGACCGCAGCCGCATCGAGCGCGTCAAGCGCCTCGCCGGGCCGGTTCAGGCCAATAATGTCGCCCTCGTCGTCGAGGACAGCGCGCTCGTCGCGACCCGCGGCGGCGCCGACGGCGTGCACGTCACCGGCGGTCCCGAAGCGATCGCGGAGGCCCGCTCCAGCCTGAAGAACGAGCGCATCATCGGCGCTGGCGGCCTGCGGGCCCGTCACGATGCCATGGATGTCGGCGAGACCGGCGTCGACTATGTCATGTTCGGCGAGCCGCGCGCCGATGGCAGCGTGCCGCCGCTCACGGCCGTGATCGAGCGTGCCGGCTGGTGGGCCGAGATCTTCGAGACGCCCTGCGTCGCCTACGCGCCCGATGCCGAATCGATCCCCGCGCTGGTCGAGACCGGCGCCGAATTCGTCGCCCTCGGCGCCTGGGCCTTCGAGGAAGGGCAGGATATCCGCGCCCTGGTCGAGTCGGCCAATGCCGCGATCGCCGCGTGCTCGGCGCGAAAGACGGCGCGATGAAGCAGCTCCTGCGCCTTGCCTGCCTCGCCGGCACCCTGCTGGCGGCGGTGCCGGCCGGCGCTGCCGCCTACGCGGACAACGCCTACGGAGCCTATCAGGTCGGCCATTATCGTCGGGCGCTGTCCGAGGCTCTGAAGCGCGTCGAGGCCGACAACAACGACGCCGCCGCGATGACGCTGCTCGGCGAACTCTATCGCCAGGGCCTCGGCGTTGCGCCGGACCAGAAGGTCGCGACGGAATGGTACGAGCGGGCCGAGGCGCGCGGCGACATCAACGCCGCCTTCGCCCTGGCGACCCAGCTTCTCGACGAGAAGAGCGGCAAGCGCGATCCGGCCCGCGCCGGCGCCCTGCTGGAGAAGGCTGCCGCGGCCGGCCATCCGGCCGCGAACTACAATCTTGGGCTGACCCTGCTCGCCACCGGCCGCGAGGCGGATGACCAGCGCGCCGTCGCCTGCCTGGAGATCGCCGCCAAATCCAATGTCGCGGACGCCATGCATGCCCTGGGCGTGCTGGCGAAGCAGGGCCGCGGCATGCCGGCGAGCGAGGAGACGGCGGCACGCTGGATGAAGCAGGCGGCTGCGGCCGGCAATGTTCCCGGCATGGTCGAATATGCGATCATGCTGTTCAACGGCATCGGCGTGAACAAGGACGAAGCGCACGCGGCGAAACTGTTCCAGCGCGCCGCGGTGCTCGGCAACCCGATCGCCCAGAACCGTCTGGCCAAGCTCTACCAGTTCGGCCTCGGCATTCCGCCGGATACGATCGAGGCCGCCGCCTGGCACCTCGCAGCCCGCGCCCAAGGGCTCGATGACGCCGCGCTGGATGGCCTGTTCGATCGGCTGAAGCCCGAACAGCAGGCCCGCGCCGCGCGCATTGCGGCCAGCCGCATCAGCAGCGCCGTCTTGACGGCGCAGTAAGAGCCGCGCAAGTGACGGTACGCTATTCCTGCCGGGCGCATCACCAGCGCTGCTGGCTCACCGCGCCTTCGCGGCGCGCAAGAGGTTTCCGATGATCCGCTCCCCCCTGATGACCGTGATGACCGACGCCGTGATGAAGGCGTCCCGTTCGCTGAAGCGCGACTTCGGCGAGGTCGAGAACCTGCAGGTGCTCGCCAAGGGCCCGGGCGACTTCGTCTCCAAGGCCGACCACAAGGCCGAGGAGATCCTGCGCGAGTCGCTGGAGAAGGCCCGCCCCGGCTATGGCTTCGTCATGGAGGAGAGCGGCGTCGTCCACGGCACCGACGAGAGCAACCGCTGGCATATCGATCCGCTCGACGGCACCCACAACTTCCTGCGCGGCATCCCGCACTGGAACATCTCGGTCGCGCTGGAGCGCGACAACCAGTTCATCGCCGGTGTGATCTATGACGCCGCCAAGGACGAGATGTTCATGGCCGAGAAGGGCAAGGGCGCCTTCGTCAACAACCGCCGCCTGCGCGTCTCCGGCCGCAACGAGCCGGCCGACATGCTGATCGGCACCGGCATCCCGCATATCGGCAAGGGCGGCCACGGCCAGTTCCTGCGCGAGCTCGCCGCCGTGATGCCGCGCTTCGCCAATGTCCGCCGCATGGGCTCGGCCGCGCTCGACATCGCCTATGTCGCGGCCGGCCGCATGGATGCCTATTGGGAGCGCGGCCTCAACACCTGGGATTTCGCCGCGGGCGCCGTGCTCATCCGCGAAGCCGGCGGCACCTTCGGCACGCTCGACGGCAAGCCGGTGACCAGTGCGAAGGATATCATCTGCGGCAACGAGGCCGGCGAGCGCGCGCTTGCCGCGGCGCTGAAGACGGCGACCGCCTGAGCGGCTTCCCGGGCACGCCGACGCTCGTCCCGGGCGCCGGGACTTCGTCAAACCGGCTTTGAGACAGAACTGTAGCTCTTTCGTGCTTGATCCCGGCGGCGGGGAAGGCGACAGTCCTCCCCGCACTCCGAGGCGAACGGAAGACGACGAATGGCGAACGAGGATTTCGCGGCCGAGCCGGTGACGGCCGCACCCCTGCGTACGGAGACCCGTTTCTCGCGCCCGCTTCGCTACATCGTCCGTGCGGTCCTGTTTCTCGCCCTGATCGGCTTCCTCGGCTTCATTCTTCAGAACGGCCTGAAACAGGCCTTCATGACCAATCCGGGGCTGAACGGCCTCATTGTCGGCGCGCTGTTCGTCGGCGTGCTCATCGCGTTGCGCGAGCTCTGGCGTCTCCATAGCGAGGCCCGCGCCGCCACACGGCTTGCCGCCGCTCCCGCCTCGGCGCAGGTCCGGCGTAGCGACGTCATCGCGCCGTTCGGCTCCCTCCTCGCCGCGCTCGATCGCGGAACGCTCGCCCCCACCCAGGCCGTCTCGGCCCTCGAATCGGTCGCGGTCAGGCTCGACGACGGGCGCGAGGTGCTGCGTTACCTCGCCGGGCTCCTCGTCTTCCTCGGCCTGCTCGGCACCTTCTGGGGCCTGCTCGACACGGTGGGCTCGGTCGGAACCGTCATCAAGTCGCTGCGCACGGGCGCCGAAGCCGGGGTGCTCTTCGACGAGCTGAAGGCCGGGCTCTCCGCCCCGCTCGCCGGCATGGGCCTGTCTTTCTCGTCATCGCTCTTCGGCATCGCCGGCTCGCTGATTCTCGGCTTCCTCGATCTTCAGGTGGGGCAGGCGCAGCGCCGCTTCCGCAACGAGCTCGAAAGCTGGCTCGGCACCCGTACCGCAACGCCGGACACCGTCGCGCCCCTTCTCGCCGCGGGCGACCCGCTGGCCGACCGCTTCGAAAGGCTGAGCGCCGCGATGGCGGACGGCGCCTCGAACAATCGCGCGGCGACCCAGGCACTCGCCAACCTCGCCGAGGGCATCCAGGGCCTCGTCCAGCATATGCGCTCCGAGCAGCAGATGATCCGCGACTGGGTGGAGGCGCAGGCCACGCGCGAGAAGGATCTGAAGCGACTGATCGAACGCCTTACGGCTGACCAGATCACCGAGCCATGATCGCCGCCGGCACTTCAGGAACCTGATCCATGGCCCTCTCCCGCGCCCATCGCCGCGAGGAATTGAATTTCTGGCCCGGCTTCGTCGATGCGCTCTCGACGATGCTGATCGGCATCGTCTTCCTGCTCACCGTCTTCGTCCTCGGCCAGTTCTTCCTCTCGCAGGAGCTCACCGGCAAGGACACCGCGCTGGAGCGCCTCAACAGGCAGATCTCCGAACTCACCGATCTGCTGGCGCTGGAGCGTTCCTCGAACCGGCAGGCGCAGGAGAACCTGCAGCTCATGCAATCGACCCTGACGCGCGAGCAGGACGAGCGCGGCCGCCTGCAGGGCCAGCTCGCCACCCAGAACAATGCCGCCCCGGTCCAGCTGGCAGAGGCGCAGAAGGCGCTGGACGCCGAAAAGCAGCTCTCCGCCCGCGCCCAGTCGACGGTCGATCTCGTCAACCAGCAGATCCTCGCCATGCGCCGCCAGCTCGCCGCACTGGAAGAGGCGCTGGCCGCCTCGGAAGCCAAGGACAAGGAATCGCAGACGCGCATTTCGGAGCTCGGCTCGCGGCTCAACGTCGCCCTCGCTCAGCGCGTCCAGGAGCTTGCGCGCTATCGCTCGGACTTCTTCGGACGTCTGCGGCAGGTGCTCGGCACAAGGCCTGACATCCGCGTCGTCGGCGACCGCTTCGTCTTTCAATCGGAAGTCTTCTTCGATGCCGGCCAGGCCGTGCTGAAGCCCGAGGGCAAGGTCGAGCTCGACAAGCTCGCCACCATCCTGCTCGATCTCGGCAACGAGATGCCGCCCGACCTGCCCTGGATCCTGCGCGTCGACGGTCACACCGACAACCGCCCGATCAAGACCGCCCAGTTCCCCTCGAACTGGCATCTCTCCTCGGCCCGCGCCATCGCCGTGGTCGAATACCTGATCTCGCGCGGCCTGCCGACGGACCGTGTCGCCGCCACCGGCTTCGGCGAGTATCAGCCGCTCGACGTCGCCAACACCGACGAAGCGCACCGCCGCAACCGCCGCATCGAGTTCAAGATCACGGAGCGCTGAGCATGTCCGTCAGGCGCCGCTCTCTCGCAATCGCCGGGGCTCTCGCGCTGATGCTGACAGCCCCGGCTTCAGCCCAGTCGCCCGACGGCGGCGGGCGCTATCTCCACGACATGCTGAAGCAGCCGACCTATCGCGAGACCTGGACGCACATGGTCGGCAAGCTCGGCCCGCGCGAATCCTGGCTCAGGGCTGACAAGCTGAGCGGTCCTGGCGGCCCCAGCACGATCGTCACGGTCGGCGATCAAACCTTCGAGCGCGTCGACACCTGCAAGCGCCACGATTGCGGCGACAACCGGTTCTATGCGCTGTTCTCGCCCGATGGCAGCGAGGCGCTCGGCGTCCTCATCCAGCCCGGCCATATCCGTTTCTTCGGCCAACCCAGCGAGGCACAGCAGCGCGCGCTGGTGGGGCCCTAGCTCGGCTTCATAGACGGCCCGTCATTCCGGACAAGCCGCTTTAGCGGCGCGCTTCGCGCGGCCGGAATGACGGCTGTTGTCTTCCTCTATCCTAGGCCACCTCGAGCCCGAACTGCAGCGCCGCCAGTCGGGCATAGAGCCCGCCGCGTGCCTTGAGCTCGGCATGCGTGCCTTCCTCGACGATGCGACCGTCTTCCATGACGAGGATTCGATCGGCCGAGAGGATAGTCGCCAAACGATGCGCCACGACCAGGGTCGTGCGCCCCAGCATCAGCCGGTCGAGCGCATCCTGAACCGCCCTTTCGCTTTCCGAATCAAGCGCGCTCGTCGCCTCGTCGAGCAGCAGGATCGGCGCATCCTTGAGGATCGCCCGCGCGATGGCGAGACGCTGGCGTTGCCCACCCGACAGCGTGACGCCGCGCTCGCCGACGACCGTGTCGTAGCCCTGCGGCAGCGCCCGGATGAACTCTTCGGCCGCGGCAAGCCGCGCCGCCGCCTCGACCTCCTCCCGCGAGGCGTCGGGACGGCCATAGGCGATGTTGTCCCGAACCGAGACGCCGAAGACGGTCGGCTCCTGCGGAACCAGCGCGAAACGCTCGCGCCAGATCTCCGGATCGGCCTCGGGGCCGGCAACGCCGTCGACGACGACGCGCCCGTCCTGCGGATCGTAGAAGCGCAGCGCGAGCTGCAGCACCGTGCTCTTGCCGGCGCCGGACGGCCCGACCAGCGCCACGCGCTCGCCCGGCCGCACGGAAAAGCTCAGATTCGACAGCGCCGGGCCGACCCGGCTGGGATAGCTGAACGAGACGTTCTCGAAGGCGAGTTCGCCGAGCGAGGGCTCCGGCATCGGCTTGGGATGTGGCGGCGCGGCTATCGCGGGCTTCAGGGCCAGGATCTCGCCGAGCCGGCCCGAGGCGCCGGCTGCAGCGCTGATGTCGCCATAGACCTCGGACAGTTGGCCGAGCGAGCTTGCCGCCAGCACCGCATAGAGAATGAACTGCGAGAGCCGGCCGCCCGTCATCCGCCCGTCGAAGACCTCGGTCGCCCCCGTCCAGAGCACGCAGACTACGCTGGCGCTGACCAGGAAGATCGCGACGCCGGAGAGCAGCGCGCGTGAGGCCGTCGCCTCCCGCGAGGCGGCATAGGCCCCGTCGGAGGCAGCTTCGAAGCGGGCCGAGGTCTGGCGGGCGGCACCGAAGGACTGCATCGTCCGGATCGCACCGACAGCCTCGGCGGCAAAGGCGGAGGCGTCGGCCAGCCTGTCCTGCGCTGCCCGCGCCCGGCGCCGGACCGTGCGGCCCGACAGCACCAGCGGGATCACGATCAGCGGGATCACGCCGATGACGATGGCTGATAGCCGCGGGCTCGTCGCCACCATCAGCCCGAGTGCGCCCAGCGTCATGATGACGTTGCGGAGCGCGATCGAGGCGGTCGAGGCGAAGGTCGACTTGATCTGCGTGGTGTCCGCGGTGAGTCGCGAGACGAGGTCGCCCGCCTTGCTCGAATCGAAGAAGGCCGGCTCCAGCCGCGTCAGGTGGCGGAAGACATCGGCGCGCAGCGAGGAGACGATGCGCTCGCCGATGGTCATGACGAGATAGAAGCGCGCCGAACTCGCCAGCGCGAGCACGGCGACCACGCCGATCAGCAGCATGAAATAGCTGTTGGCGAGCTGCCGCTCACCGCCGGCGAAGCCGACATCGATGACGCGCCGCACCGCCATCGGCAGCACCAGCGTCGCCAGCGACGCGATCACCAGCGCGACGAGCGCGAAGGCGATCCGCCCCTTCTGCGCACGCGCATAGGGCCAGAAGGTCGCGAGCGAGCGGAAGTCGGGACGCGCCTTCTTGTCGTTCTTGTCAGCCTCGGCCACGCGCCGAACCTCCTTCGTCTCGCGCGTGCGCACGCACGCTCTTTCAACCAATATCAATCTCGCTTCGTGAAGCCCATGAAGGCGAGCTTGGCAAACGACGCATCGCCGCAGGGGCCTGCGTCTTGCCGGTTAAGCTTGCGCTGAAGCCGTGGCTGCGATATGTGCACGCGACTTCACGACAGGCTCATCCGAATTCTTTCGACGGGCCGGGCAGGCCCGCCTGCTTGTCGATGCGCCCGTTTTTGTAAGCTTCGAGGATTTCGTCATGGCCAAGACCGGCATCCACCCCGACTATCACACCATCAAGGTCGTCATGACCGATGGCACCGAATATGCCACCCGTTCGACCTACGGCAAGGAAGGGGACACCCTCAACCTTGACATCGACCCCAAGACCCACCCGGCCTGGACCGGCGGCACCCAGCATATGCTGGACCGCGGCGGCCGCGTCTCGCGCTTCAACACGCGCTTCGCCGGCCTGGGCACCATCGGCAAGAAGTGATTTTCAGGCGTTTCGCCTTTTCGTCACTGATCTGAATCAAGAAAGCCCGGCCTCATCGGCCGGGCTTTTTCGTTCGGGATCCGGCTGTCGGGCCCGGACCGGGCCCGGGCATCTCAGGACGCGACGGCGCTCCCGCCGGAGATTCGCGGATCGATGCTCCGCGAATGACGCGTTTCTTGCGGAAAAGCCTTCTTACCGCGCGAGCCCGAGCCGCGCCTGGAGGCTCGCCAGTTGGTCCTGGACGGGATTGCCGGCTTCGCGGCGGGTTTCCATCCCGGACATCTGGTTTTCGAGATGACGCACGCGGGTCTGCAGCCGCAGCGAATGCGCCATCAAGTGACGCAGGCGCTCCGGCAGCTGTGCGACGACATGCTCGGCCGGCGCGATCATCGGATCGCTGATCTTGACCTTGTTGTGCTCGGTCCTGGCCTGCTCGGCGGTGAGCTCGCCTTCGGCCACGGCGCGCTGGACCAGAAGCCAGGAGGCGATCTGCATCAGCCGCGTCGTCAGGCGCATGCTCTCGGTGGCATAGGTCAGAGCGATCTCGCGTGGCAGCGCCGCCGCCTCCTTGCGGCCTTCCCCGTCGAGATAGGCGGCGGTCTGCTCGACCAGCCCCATGCCTTCGCGAAACAACAGCATGAAAGCGTCCGAACGGACGAAACGGCGCGCAAAGGAAAGCGCGCCCTCCTCCGTCGGCGGATCGAGCAGCTGGGCATCGTTCATGCGGTGTCTCCCATCGGCACAAGCCCGTGCGCCTTTGGAACGCGCCACGGATCATGCCGCTGACGTGGCAAGGATAACGCCGATCGCGTTTCCGAACGCCGCTAAGATGTCGTTAACCTTAACGAGGCTACACCGCTATGGCGGAAACGAGGCCGAAGGCCCCTTCCGGGCACAAGCAGCGCCCCTCTCCACAAGAAGGCGTAGAGGTGCGCGAGAACAAAAAAAGAGCCGCCAAAGGCGGCTCGAAGGTCAACAGGGAGGCGTCAAACAGAGTGGGCAGGAGCCACTCGACATCCAGACAAACTGGATGATGCGATTCATACTTTGGAATCATTAACGCCCTCTTAATTTTAACCCCTTGCAGCGAAATAAACTCGTTACCGCTGCTCCACTCCAACGCGCCGATTTCGTCCCTCCCCTCCCCCGCGAGGAGGGCCGGCCTTTGAGCGGACTGATCTTCGACAGCTTCGCCGGAGGTGGCGGGGCCTCGCTGGGCATTGAGATTGCGCTGGGGCGCGGGCCCGACTTCGCAGTGAACCACGACGCTGACGCGCTGCTGATGCACGCCCGCAACCATCCCAAGACGATCCATCTCAAGGAGAATATCTGGAAGCTCGATCCCCATGCGGTGAGCAAGGGCAAGCCAGTCTTCCTGCTCTGGGCCTCGCCTGATTGCCGGCACTTTTCGAAAAGCAAGGGCGGCAAGCCGGTCTCGCGCTCGGTGCGCGGCCTGGCCGACGTCATCCTGCTCTGGGCGCAGGAGGTGAAGCCGCAGATCATCCTCCTGGAGAATGTCGAGGAGTTCCGGGACTGGGGACCGCTCGGCGCCGATGGCATGCCGATCAAGGAGCAGAAGGGCCGCGAGTTCGCGCGCTGGGTCCGCGGGCTCGAGGCTCGCGGCTACATGGTCGAGTTCAAGGAACTGCGGGCCTGCGACTACGGCACGCCGACGATTCGAAAGCGCCTTTTCGTCGTAGCGCGCCGCGACATGAAGCCGATAATCTTCCCGAAGCCGACCCACGGCGCCGGGCTCGCGCCCTATCGCACCGCCGCCGAGATCATCGACTGGTCGATCCGCGCGCCGTCGATCTTCATGACGAAGGCCGATGCCAAGGCGGAGGGCCTGAACGTCATCCGCCCGCTCGCCGACAAGAGCATGTCTCGGATCGCCAAGGGCTTCGACCGGCATGTGATGAAGCGTGCGAAGAGCGAGAAGGGCGCGTTCGTCGTCACCATGAACCACGGCGGCGACGGGTTTCGCGGCCAAGGGCTCGATGAACCGTTCCGCACCGTAACCAAGGCGCGCGACGCGCATGGGCTGGTCTCGCCATTTCTCGGCGTGAACCGCTTCGACAGCGACGGCAGGCCGATGACGGAGCCGATGCCCACCGTCACCGCCAACAGCTTCGATAAGCGGCCGGGGGCCGGCGGCCCGCTATCCGTCATCGCTCCGATGCTCTCTTACGCTCAGCAGGGCGGCGGCAATCGGGCCGCGGATGAGCCTCACCACACCGTCTGCGCGAACGCCAAGGATCAGAACCAGGTCGTCATGGGCTATCTAGTCAGCCGCTACGGCGAGCGCCCGGCGACCGATACCGCGCCCGGCCAGGAGCCGCGATCGCGTGGGCTGGAAGAGCCCTACCCGACCGTCGTGGGGACCGGGAATGGCGGGGATCTGGCTGCGGTCTATCTGGCCCAGCACAACCTCAATGCAATCGGACGCGCCGCGGACGCGCCCGCCGCCACGCTGGCAACGGCTGGAGCCCAGGTGCAGCCCGTCATGGGCTTCATCGCAAGCATGCAGAACAACACGGCCCGCGGCGCACTCGACGAGCCTGTGGGTGCGGTTCTGGCCGGCGGCAATCACCATGCCCTGGTCACGCCCTTCGTCTCGGAGATGCGCGGCCGCAGCGAGGCGCGGGGAGCTGATGAGGCGCTATCGACCGCGACGCAGCAGGCGACGCACGGCCTGATGGCCCCCTTCATCGGCAGCTACTACAGCGAGGGCAGCACAGATGCCGCGGCGGATGCGCCGATCCCGACCGTACCGACGAAGGCGCGGTTCAGCCCGGTCCATTGCTATATCGCCGTCCCGCCGATGACGCCGTTCATGCTGGAGCGCGCCAAGATGGTGGCCCGCTTCCTTCATGCTCATGACGTCTGGCACGATCCAGAGGTTCTGGTCGAGATCGCCCCCGGCATCATTGTCTGGGACATCGGCATGCGGATGCTCACGCCCCGCGAGCTCGCCCGGGCCCAAGGCTTCCCGGATAGCTACGACATCACCGCTGGCGGCCAGCTCACGGAGACCGCGCAGCGCCACAAGATCGGCAACTCGGTCTGTCCGCAGGTCGCTGCCGCCCTGGTGCGCGCCAACTGCATCGAGGCTCTTGCCCTGCCCGATCTCAAGCGCCGCAAGCGCTGCGTCCTGCCGCGCTTCGACGAGCTACGCCCCGACAATGATCCGACAACCGACCTCTTCGGGAGGGCCGCCGCATGACCGCCCCCCTCAACACAGCATCGCTGGTGTCGGAACTGCGGAAGGCAATTCTGCGCGCGACCGCCGACGAATTGAACGGACAGCCTAATGGCAACATCATCACGAAGGGGTGCGAGGCGGCGGAATATGTCGACCCCGATGACGCCACGGGGGCTTTCGTCGACAGCATAGTCGATGAGGTCGTGTCTTTCATCGAAACCGCCACCCGCCAGCGCGCCCTCAAAAATCAGCCGCTACAAAGAGAGCTACATCGTCCGAGACGCGCACGAGATATCGCTGTTCACGATCTACTTCGACGATCAGCCGGGCGTGAGGCGTCTGGTTCGAAAGAGGCTTTCCAAGGAAGAGGCCGAAGCCCTCGCAAAACGGATTGCGCGGTGGCTGACGGATCAGGAGGAGATAGAACGCGCCATCAGTTTGGGGCAAGCCGAGTTGTCCAACCCGAGTTCGTACGCCTACCACAAGCAGAACGGCTGAAGAGCCGACGCAGGAGGCGCCAATGATCAACACTGAGGCGGAATACGAAAGGGCGATGGAGAAGATTCAGGAGCTCTCAGGAGCCCCGGAAGACACGCGAGAGGAGAAGCTTTTGATCGCGCTCGTATTCGACGTTGAGGTCTGGCTGTCGAAGCACAGGCTCTGACCTCATTCCGGTATCTCATAGACTGCAGCTTCGTCCGCATCGTCGCGCAACCCCTTGAACGACGCGTGCCGCAACTTGCCGTCGTCTGTCCAGGCGCGGAACTCGATTTCGGCGACGAGCGCAGGGCAGAGCCACCGGGCCTTTTTACGCCGGCCCGCCATGTCGGCAGCCGGCTTCTCAATGATCATCGTGTCCATCAGCTTGCGCAGCGCGGGTCCGCTAGCATAGCTGAAGCCGGTCCCGACGCCGCCGACATAGACCAAATCATCGCCGCGGCGCGCCGCAAGCAGCAACCGGCCGATTCCGCCTAGTGCTGCGGTCGAGGGCTCATAGCCGACGATGGCAAAGCTCTCCGACTGGATGCACTTGACCTTAAGCCAGTCGCCGCCGCGGCCGGAACGATACGGAGCCGATCGGCGCTTGGCGATAATCCCTTCCAGCCCCAACTCGCAGGCGAGCTTCAGGAAAGCCGCGCCTTCGGAGTCGATCTCCTCACTGAGCCGGATCGAACAGTGGGGCCGGCGGGCGAGGACATTCTCTAACATCTCCCGCCGTTCCCTCAGCGGCAGAGCGCGCAGATCCTGGCCGTTGAGATAGAGCAGGTCGAAGGCGTAGAGCATCGCGCTCGCCGCCGAACGCTTGCCGCCTCTCCCCCCCAGCGCCTTTTGCAACGCACCGAAATCAGAGGCGCCGCGCTCATCGAGCACGACAGCCTCGCCATCGAGGATTGCGCTGTCCAAACCGAACTCGAGCACGTCATGCGATATGGTCGGGAAGCGGCTGGTCCAATCGTGGCCGCCGCGGGTGATGAGCCGGACCATCTTCCCCGGCTCGATATGCACCGCGAGGCGGTAGCCGTCCCACTTCACCTCGAATGCCCAGTCGTCGCCGATCGGCGCCTTTCCACTCAGGAGCGATAAGCAGGGCTCAACGCGCACAGGCATTGGATCGCTGAACAGGTTGCGCTCGATCTTTTGCCGCCGGGTGACTGGCCCTTTGACCGTATCGACGCCAAGCCCGGCCCTGAGAACCCGACGAGCACACATTGAACGCAACTCCAACCAGGCGATTGGCGCCAGCTACTTCTTCATTTGACCGTACGCGTCGTCTGCTTGTTCTCCGATCGGGTCGCGCTCCTCGATCTCGAACTCCCGGCACTCGAAAAGGGGGATATCCATCCACGGCCCCGTCGCCTGAAGGCCGCGAGATTCAGCATTGCTGACCACAGCGGAGATGAGGTCGTCGGCCGCCCTGGCGATCGAAGCGATGTTTGCGTTGACCTTGGCCGCGTCAGTATCGTCCAGTTCGCCCAGGCTCCGGATGCTCGTGACGTCCGAGAGCCGATCGGCAAAGGCGCTGGCGAGCAACTGGACCTCGTCGACCTTGTCGCCCCATCCTCGGGTTGCGCTGTAGGCGCGATAAGTTGGCAGAACGCGGAGATCGAGGACGCCTTGACGCTCATCGTCGCGCGGCATCGGCCGGCCGCTGATGGTATCCGAGGGTAGGCCCGATCGAAGGATTCGCTGGGCACACATGACGCAACTCCCACTCGACGGAGTCGAGAACGGGATCACGGTGGAATCGTTCCTTGGTGGGCTCTGCTGGTCTACCCTGGGGCGAAGACTAACCGCGATTCGAGCAGATGCCCTTCCCGCCTGACAACCCGCCCATGAAGTTCTCCGTCCTCTTCGGCCGCGAGGTGTCCACCTGGTCCGAGGAATGGAAGCATGAGTGCGAGATCCGCTACCTCGCTGGCATGAAGCTCGGCGACCGCAACGAAGCTCTGGACGGCGTGAAGGATGGCATGAGGGGGATCAAGAGCATCCGCGGGGAGAAGGCCGTGGCGCATCTCCGTGCTGAGATCGATCGATATGCGGCGCTGAAGGCGAAGGCCGGGTAAAGCGCAACAACCATCGGCCGGTACTTCCTTCCTAATAGAAAGGAGGGAACCATGCTCACGATCAAGAACATGATCGAGCTGCTCTGGTTGACGCTGCAAATCGTCGACCTGCTTGCTCGCATCAGCTGAAATGAAAAAAGCCCGGCCACGCGAAGCGAGACCGGGCCAGCACAAGTTTCCGAGACGACAGATCAGGAGTGGTTCATCCCAGTCCATGTTGGAATCCCGGAAGTGCTGGCGAGGCACGTCTCGCAGGATGCGAGGTGAGTTGCGCGCGAACCTGACATCCCGGTGCCGACGAACGGGTAAGCGGGGGCTTGTCGATAATGGGCTGCATTAGTTCGCCTCGTCGTGGCGTCTCTGCCTTCGACTTCACACCCTCAGGATCGACCAGGACGCTTAGGTCGGAACGTTGGTCGATCCCTTTCGTTCTCCTGCAAGGAGGATCGACCGATGAAGGTGAAGGCAATCCATCATCCGGATCAGAGGCCAAGTGAGCCAAATTCGAAATTCGAGATCGAATCGCGGGAGGATTATGCTCTCGCTCTCGATCGACTGAAGGCTTTGGAGGCTGGCGAGCGCTCTGACGACGAGGAGGCTGAAGTGAGTGCGCTCAAGAAGGCGGTAAGGGCTTGGGACCGCTGGCATGACCGGAAACTCGCGTGAAGCGCTGCTGGGGCGATGGTTGGCTTTCGCGAGCACATGCGCCGCATTGAGCCTAGCGGCGGGAAGAAGCGGTCCTGAACCGCGCTCGGAACCGTTGATCGAACAAGGGGTTGAATCCCTCATCAGTGCATTGCTGCGTGAGGTGCGAGATGGTTGCGTTGCGAAGGCCTGCCGGGCCGCCAGCACGACACCCCGTTCGCCCGCCCGTGCCTCGGAAGCGAGAGCTCTACCGGGAGCGCTGCAAGGACGAATTCGACAATCACTACGTCGTCATCGTCTGGAGAGATTGGCTGGGCGTAGCAATGACGTCCTACACCCTCAAGGACGGCACGCCGGTTCACTACGAAGATGAGCGCCGCTTCTCGCTTTCGTCGGGAAAAATACTAATCCGCCAGGGCCTCTAGCAAGCGCGCAATCCGGCGCTCGGCGACCTCGATCTGGAGCGGCGTCTGACGAGCCTTGCTCCGTAGCGATCGGAGGTAGTTCCAGACGTTTTTCGCGGCCTGGACCTGAGATGTCGATGCGCCGCTCGAAAGAATGATGCCCGCGGCCAGTCTTTCCATCTCTTGCAGATCGTTGGCGGCCAACTCCGCGCGGCGCCGCCACTCAACCAACTCCGAATTGTGTTGAGAAGCATCCATACGCGACCATGTTCTCTCTGCTACGCTGCCTTCTTCGACGCACGCCGCTTCGGTGCTGGTTTGCCGCCCTGCCGGGCACTGGCGCGCAATGCCTCCATGAGATTGCCGACCTTTGGCGCCTCGACCTTCGGTGCCGGCTTGATCGTCTTGCCCGCGAGCTTCGCCTTCACCAGCTCGGCAACCGCGGCCTCATATCGATCGTCGAACTTGGCCGGATCGAACTCGCCGACCTTCGTCGAGATGATGTGCTTGGCGAGGTCGACCATCTCCTTATCGAGCTTCAGCTTGGGGATATCCTCGAATTCGGCGGTTGCTGAGCGCACCTCGTAGTCGAAGTTCAGCGTGTGAGCGATCAGGCCCTGTCCGTGCGCGCGGATCATCAACCCTCGATAGCGGCGGAACAATACGGCATGGGCCAGTGCGCCGACATTGCTGGCGCGGAGCGCTTCCCGGATCACCGCGAACGCCGTTCCAGCTTCCTTGCTTGACGGCGCGAGGTAGTACGGCTTGTCGAAATAGAGCGTGTCGATCTCAGAGCAGGGGATGAACGCCGCGACGGCCAGGATCTTCGTGCTCTCGGGAACGGCCTGGGCGATCTCGTCGGCCTCGATCTCGACGTAATGGTTCTTCTCGAATTCAAAGCCCTTGATCTGGTGCTCGCGGTCGACCGCCTCTCCGGTGACGGGGTCTACGAACTCACGTCGTAGCCGATGACCCGTATCGCGATTGATCATATTGAACGACACGCGCTCTGCGGTGCTCGCACCGGTATAGAGCGCCACCGGACAGCTGATCTCGCCGAATCTCAGGTTGCCCTTCCAGTTCGCACGCGCCGCTGCCATGGCACTCTACTCCCGACGCAACACACCACCCGACTCAATGCTGAGCTGGCCGGCAGGTTCCAGCGGCAAGAAAGAGCCCGCCAGAACGACCGGCGGGCCAAGTTAAGGAAAATAGGCTCCTTCCGACCAAAGAAGCAGCCGTAGGAAAGAACTCCCCAAGCGGCAGATTGTTGCGGAGGTCGGCAGTCGGCGACAAAAAGCCCGGCCCCGCATAGCGAGACCAGGCGCGCGGTGGCAGTCGCGCGCCTCCGGGCCGAGATCGACCGGTACGCGGCGTTGAAGGCGAAAGGCTAATTCCCTAAGTTCAATATCCTGGCGATCGGTGGAGAGGTTGGTTTGGCCTTGCAATCGAGCCGGGTTGTCATGACCCGAGAACAAAGATCAGGATTGGCGCGGCTGATGCTTCGTTGGCCCGAAAGGAGGTACCAGCTCAAACTGGCAGCTGGAACCCGGGTCGTCGAGCTTTACGGGAGTTACGAACTAGCCTCGGTTTCTGTCGTCTATTGGTCTCAGCAGAGCGCGCCGACGGCACACGCCATCGCCGATGAATATCGACGCGTCGTCATCGAACTTGAGCAAGAGATCGCCCAAGCGCTGCGCGTATAGAAATTTGGAAAAGACGCCGAGCCACCCACGCCATGGGAGGGGAAGGCGGCAGCTCGGCGCCACGCCGCCCCGTCTAACCACCAGCGGAGTCTTGGACCGCAACGATCTCTGCGCTGAGCTGCTTCAATCTGTTGGATGCCACCGCTAGGGCGTCAGCGTCCGTCGCGCCCAGACGTTGCCGTCGATCCAAAGGGATTAGCCCATCTGGGGTCGTTGTGGGCCCGGTCGCATCAGCCTAAAATTGTAATTGGGCGCTGGGGTAGCTCAGTGGGAGCATGCCATGTCTCACCGCGTTCCGTTTACTCTGGGTGACCTGACCGATCACCAATTGGGCACCGATGACACCCTCACCGGCGATCCGACCAACAATGTCCTGATCGGCGACGCCGGCGGCAGCCTCCTCGATCATTCCAAGGGCGGCAACGACACGTTTACCGGGGGTGACCCCTCCGACTACACCTTCTACGGCGACGCGGTCGGCAGCATGCTCGACCATGCCGAAGGCGGCGACGACTCCTTCAGAGGCGCGCTCCGCTCCACCAACACGGCCTACGGTGACGTGGGTGGCGACATGCTCGACCACGGCAAGGGCGGCAACGACGTTTTCGTGGGCGCGGGCCTCTCCATCAACACTTTTGTCGGTGATGCGGGCGGCCGGATGTCCGACCACGCTCAGGGCGGTGACGATCGTTTCCAGGGCGCCGCCCTGTCCGTCAATACTTTCACCGGTGATGCGGGCGGCGATATGTCCGGCCATGCTCGGGGCGGCAACGACAGCAGCTTTGGCGGCGGCTTCGCGTCGAACAACATTTTCTACGGAGACAGCGGCGGCAGCATGTTCGACCATGCTCAAGGCGGCAATGACAGCTTCACCAGTGTCAGCTTCCGCGATATTGCCAACACTTTCTACGGTGATGCGCGCCTCGATATGTCCGATTTCACCCAGGGCGGCAACGACGATTTGACGGCCGGCGCCCTCTTCAGCAGCAGCGTTTTCTACGGGGACGCAGGGCGCAACATGTCCGGCCATGCTCAGGGCGGCGACGACAGTTTCACAAGCGAAACGGCCTTTCACAGCTGCACTTTCTACGGTGACGCAGGCGTCGACATCTCCGACTTTGCCAAGGGCGGCAACGACACGTTCACTGGCAGCGCTGGCTCCGCCACCACTTTCTTCGGTGATGCAGGCGGCAACATGTCCGGCCATGCTCAGGGCGGCGATGATGCCGCGGTCTTTGCAGGGGGACTGACAGGCGAGGAGTTCCCGAATTTGGCCTATGGCGACGCCCTTACGATGTCCGGCGCTGCTGCAGGCGGCAACGATCGCCTGTCGGGCGGCACTGGTACTGGGGAGGCTTTCAACCAGCTCTACGGCGATGCGCAATCCATGTCCGGTTCTGCGCGCGGAGGCAACGACACGCTGACCGGCGGCAACAACACCGACGGTGCCACGGTGACGAACATTCTCTTCGGTGACGCCGCGAACCTGTCGGGCTCCGCCACGGGCGGCAATGACACCTTGATCGCCGGGACTGCCGCAGCCGGATCCGCGGTCAGCAACGATATCTGGGGTGACGGACAACTGAGCGACCAGGCTCAGGGCGGGGCCGATCTGTTCGTGTTCAAGGATGCTGGCTCGATGACGGTGGGGACGAATAACACCATCGAAGACTTCAGCCAGGACCAGCAGGACAAAATCGCGTTCAGCGGCGTGGCGGGCGTGCAATCCTTCGCCGATCTGACCATTGCGCAAAGTGGCGCCGACACCGTCATTACCGCAGGAGCGGATCAGGTGACGCTCCACAGTTTCACGCACACGCTGACGCAGAGTGATTTTTTGTTCGCCTGAAAGCGGAAGCCGCTTGGCGGACTGTCTATGTTGCGGAGTGCGGCGGGCCGGAGTTGCACCCACTCTGGCCTTCCGCTCTGGCGACCAAAGGTGGCTCCCCTGCCGCGTTCCGAGGATGGCCCGGCCTGGAAAGCGGCAGGACTGAGACGGGTCTGGAAGCGGAAGGGTTCCGCCCGATTACGCACGTCAGCCGACGTCAGTGGGGGCTCTAAACGTTGCTTGCGCGAGCCCCGAAACGGGCGCGTACTGGCAGGGCAGCTGTCCCCCGACGGTGATCGCCAGGCAGACGGATGCTGCTAAGACGGGGGTCGAGCGATGTATACCGGGAAAGGCGTGCTCGTCCTACAGGACGGGAGAACGCTCCCGCTCACCTATCGCTTTGGAACCGACTACGACGAGGTCCGCGCCGGAATCCTGTACTGCGACACGTCGGCCGTCGACCACACCGCGTTTTGCCAAGGCATGCGCGTGATCTGTGAGGACGGCACACACATAGTCGTGGCAGTTATGCATTCGAACGATAAATATCTCGCGGTTACCGGGAGAGTGATGCCAGCAGAATAAACGGGCGGGGTCGGCGAATCCCGGAACAAGCGCGCTCCATCGGTGTTTGCGAACCAGCGGGGGGATCCGAAAGAGGAGAACCTCGATGCGTTATCCCGTTCTGATCTCACTGGTTGCGGCGCTGACCTGCTCCGCGGCGATTGCGCAGACCTCCACGACAACCACCACCATCACCACAGATCAGCAAAGCAAGGTCCGGACGTATATCATGAAGGAACACCCCGCTTCGGTGAAGGTCACCGAGTCGGTTGCCGTCGGGACAGCTTTGCCCAGCTCAGTAACTTTGCACACGTTACCTGCTGATGTTGGCGTCACCGAGTACCGCTTCGCTGTTGTCAACGATAAGACGGTTCTGGTCGAGCCAGGCACGCGGAAAGTCATTCAGATAATTGAATGACCTCCAGATCATGAAAAAGGCCCCGCTGGCTTCGGCCGGCGGGGCCGGAATCAGGGAGCCCGCTAGCCGACTCCCTGCCGCTATTCGAGAGGGGGACCAGGATCGCCTTTGAGGGAAATCATCGGCGCTCGAAAGCGGCAGGATCTAAACGGGATGGAACCGGAAGGGTTCCGTTTCGATCAGCTACCCGCCATCGACATCACGCAGCGACCTTCTACCGCGCACCATCCCGGATCGCCACTATCTCCGCAGCAAGACGCCTGAGTCGGTTGGACGATTCGGCGACAATGGCGCCGTCGATGCTGTCGGTGTCATTATCGACCGGCCCCAAAGCGTTCAGAGCCAGAATAGTGACGTCGTGGGCTTCGACAAAGAGTTCGCGGAGCGACCTATATAAGGCTGGGTCCATTTTTAGCGAACTCGATGCTCGCAGCGAGCGAGATAGCGACAGATGCTGAGCTCAAGCTCTGCCCTTTCCCGTCCTCTGGGTGACTCCTCATGCTCGAACTCGATGCACCGCAGCCGGTCCAAAGCCGCGCGGAACTGTTCAGGTGTCTCGATTGGCTGCGTCACCCGGATCGGGTTATTTGCTGAAAAAACCAGCATCATGATCCTCCCGTGAGGGATACGGCGTTGATGCTCGAAGTTGTGGAGACTGCTAGCAACTAGGGCCCGACATCGAGTTTGGCCCGACATCGAGTTCCAGTTGCGACATTTTGCGGCCTAAGCGGGAGCGGCGCGGGGCCGAAACCCCGCGCCTCTTTCTGAGGTTAGCGCTGGCCGCCCTTACGGCCAGCCTCTGAGGCCCGTTCACGGTCGTCGGCGAAATTGCCCGATCCGCCATGTTCGCCCTGTTCGCGGGCGCCACCGCCCTGCTGACCGCGATCGGACTCACTCGCCTGTTGCTGACCGCCGTGGCTGTTCTCGCCGCCCTTCTTGCCCGCCTCGGACGCGAGTTCGGGATCCTGTGAGAAGCTGCGCTTCTCGGCTGGAACGCTCTGCCCGCCCTGACGGGCGATGTCCCGCTGCTTGTCGTCGTCCATACCCGCAAAACCGCGGCCTGACTGATTAGCCATGTGCTCTCTCCTCTGTGATTAACGAATGCGAACGCATTCGCCGAGGAGGTAACAAGAGGGCTGCTCGGCCGTTCCGGATTACATCAAAAGATGCAAAGTCCTAGTAAGGGCCTGCATCGACACAGAAATCAAAGCTATCAACTGCCAAGCTTCATACCCGCGTTGCGTTCTACGCGGACCGTCGCGACCAAACAAATCGGCGACTCCTAAGACCGCGTCACAGAAGGCTTTCAATCAAATCGAAGCGGGAATAACTTACTGTTGGGCCGATGGTTTAAACCTGATCAGGAGCTTATCATGGCGATGTTCTACATAGATACGTCAGATGGCGACAAGGTCATTGTCGACGACGAGGGCATGGAACTTGCCGATGAAAGCGCAGCTCGCTTCGCTGCTTTGGCAGCACTGCCCGACATGGCAAAAGATAAAGTTCCAAACGGTGATGAACGGCGCTTCGTTGTTCGTGTCAGGAACGCGGCTGGTGTTCCTGTCTATGCCGCCACCCTGAGCCTGAAGGGAGGATGGTGCTCGGCTGGGGAGGATTCTGTCGAGGCCGACTTCGGGTCATGATGGTCAAAAGACGGAACGATTATCGTTTGGCAGGTGTTCTCTAATTTATCACCGGCCAGGGATTTTCCGCAGGCGTCGGTGGCTGGGAGAGGCAAGCGCTTCCGCCTGTAAAGGTCGGGAGAAATCTATGACGCCACTCTTGCAAGATCCCATGCAGGCGCTCGTACGCCGGTTAAATGCCATATCCAATCTCACTCATGAGGAGCAGCAGATTATCCTGGCATTGCCGGCCATGCCTCGGCATCTCCGCGCCGGTTTCGATGTCGCGTCGGAAGGTGAAAAACCGGATCGGTGTGCGCTGGTCGTGAGTGGCTGGCTGTGCCGCTATAAATTCACAGGCGCAGGTCGGAAGCAGATCCTGTCATTCCATATTCCCGGCGATATCCCAGACTTGCAAAGCCTTCTCCTCCGCACGATGGACCATAATCTCGCCGCTATAACCGACGCGCGGATCGTCTATCTGCAGCACGATTCATTGCGCGAGACTTGCTTCTCGCAGCCCAAAATCGCGCAAGCTCTGTGGCGCGACACCTTGATTGATGCTGCGACCTATCGCGAGTGGATGCTCGGGATGGGCCGTCGTCCTGCGTTGCAACACATGGCGCACTTTCTTTGCGAGATATTTGTCCGCCAGAACGCGATCGGTGCCACTTTTGACGGACGCTGTGATCTGCCGATCTCTCAGGCCGAGATGGCAGACGCCTTCGGTATGTCGCTGGTCCATCTTAATCGAACATTGCGCGAAATGAGAAAGACCGGCCTCGTCGATTGGTCCCACGGCAGATTGGCTGTCTACGATTTCAAAGGCCTTCAAAAGCTATCGGGATTCGACCCGACGTACCTGCATCTAGCGGCAGGCGGCCAAAAGGCAAAAATGGCCCCGCTGGCTCGAACCAACGGGGCCAAGTAGGGAGGATCCGGTTAGGCCGGCAGCCATCTTGCGGCGGTCAGCTGCTCGATTTCGTCAGGGGGGCTTGAAGCCGGTGCGCCGCCCCTCGATCACCCGATCAAGCCGCTCATTGATGCTACCGACATCGCTCTGCACATCGCGGACAAGGTCGAGCACCTGCCCGACCTGTTCGCGCAGGCCCGCCTTGCTGACATAGTGCTCGGCGACATGCAGGCGATGCGCTGCGAGATCGCTCGAGACGACATCAGCCTTGCTCGAGGCGCCGGTCGCGGCGGCTAGCGCCTCTGTCCGGGCACGGCTGACGATCGCCTCGATCCGTGCCCAGATCGCCCCGAGCGCGCCGAGAACCGTGATGATGAAGACGACGAGCTCCGAGGTGATCGTCATCTTCACCTCAAGCCGCCCGCTTACGGTTCCAGTAGGCCCACCACACCACGCCAGCCAGCGAAAGAACCGCACCGGTCGCAGTGGCGGCCATCTCCTCTGTGAGGATGCCCTTCGAGACCAGCGCGCCGGCGCCGACCTGCAGGAGGATACGCAGAAGCTGCTGTGCAGAATCCCAGTTCATGTCGATCTCCGTGGTTCTGAGAATGGCTCAGCCGCGCTTGGCGGCCTCGATCGCCTGCACCGCCTTGATCGTCTCGCCGATGGCGATGGCGAGATCAGCAGCGGTGCGGGGTGGCTTGGCGCAGAACTGCGAGAGCACGACCTGCCCCTGCTGTGCCGCGGCGCGCACCTTCTCCGGCGCGAACAGGTCGACGGCGAGCGCAGCCGTCTGGAGATCTGCGCAGCGCGCCGACAGGCGGTCGCTGGCTTCGGCGATGCGGCTGTCGATGGCGGTGGTCTGGCAGCCGGCGAGCGCCAGCGCGCCCAAGGCGCCGAGCGCCAGGACGATACGTTTCATGATGATGCTCCGATGTGAGGAACGGCAGGCCCGGCCGCTACGGGATCGTCAGGCGCGCGCGGCTGCTATCGCCGCCATGAACTGGCGATAGAAGTCCGCGACCTCCTGCCAGTGATCGGTGATGTTGACCGTGCGCCGGGCGTTCTTCAGGTCGTCCGGGCCGCCGGTCGGCAGGTAGAAAGCGATGCCCTTGCCCTGGCCGTTCCAACGCCCGTCGAGCAGCGCCTTGAACAGCAGCTCGGCGGCGAACTTGGGATCGAGCGCTCGGTCAGGATCGGCGGCGACGCCCTCGGCGTCGTAATTGTCGAACCAAGTCAGTTGCCCATAGCCGCGCCCGTAGTAGACGTGGCCCCACGGCCCGGCCGGCTTGCTGTAGCCCTTGTTCGGGTAGTGCTTGGCGACATATGCCCGCGCAGCCGCGTCGTTCTTGCTGAAGCCCTCACGCACTGGGACCATGCCGGCGCCGACCTCGCGCCGGGCGGTGGCGAGGCCGTAGGCAAGCGTCTTGTCACGGCCATCGCCCGCCTTCGCGAAGCCGTCGAGGATGCCCTCGATGCCCTTGACCTGACCGGTGGACAGCGACGTGCCGAACATCGGCGCCTTGCCGGAGCGCAGGAAGGCGAAGAACTTCGCGCGGTCGAGGCCGACCTGTTGCGGCTGGGGCTTATCGGCGACCGCCGCCCTCAGTGCCGCCTCCGTCCTCGCCCCAACGATGCCGTCAACATGCAGGCCATGCGAGATCTGGAACGCCTGGACGGCCGCCTTCGTCTTCGGCCCCGGACTACCGTCGACGGCGAGCGAATAGCCGAGCGCGACCAGCGCCCGCTCAACTGCGGTCGTGTCCATCAGATGCTCCGGATGTGATGCGGAACCCCACCCAACGCGTGGGGTTTAAGTTGAAGACGCTTCAATAATCGCAGCGGAGATCCGCAATGCTGATCCCAGTGACGCTAATCGCGACGCTGCTGATCGCAGCAACAGTCTGTTTCGTGATCCTGGCCATTTCGACCGGTACGACCCGGCGCTGGCCTCGCTAAGCCGCGGAAGAGAAAAAGCCGCCCGGAGGCAGCTGGTTGGTAGAGCGTTTTCGCCGACTACGCCTGGAACACGGGCCTTCGCGGCGCGGCGAAACGACCGATCGCCCGTGACCAACGGGTGGCGCCCTCATCGACGAAAATGAAGGGAACGGCCAACAGGAGTGACACCGCGCAAACTACGACGCCGACGAGTGCGATGGCGGCCGGGCTCCCTTCCGCAGCTACGAGGAGCGGCAGGCCGATTACGAACATGACAGGTCCGTGGACCAGATAGATCGGAAACGAAAGCCTTCCGCATCTGGCGCTCACGCCGGAACTAAGGAGCCGGCGGATAGGCGCAGCCGCGATCAATCCCCAACAGAAGACTGACGTCGAAATGAGCAGCGCCGGGGAGACCTCCCACGGCGTGACAAACGGCACTATGAGCCCTTGTGCAATGGCTAGCCATGCAGTGCCTTGACCAGTGCGGCTGGCTGCATTTCGAGCAGGGGCGAGCTCCGCTAAGATTACCCCCGCCAGGAACAGGAAATACAGCGTGTTTATCGCCAGTAGACCTGCACCAGCGACGGCATAGGCCAACCACCGCCACGACGACCTACCCACAGCCGCCAGCAGCGCCAGAACTCCGAAAGAGCCGACGAGCTCAATCGACATGGTCCAGAGCGGCGCCACGTATGACCGATCGGGCCGGTAGTCGAAAAAGACCTCGTAAGTTGTGAAGCGGAACAGATGCTCGAGCGTCGGTTCGAACGCCAAAAATGACCGGAATGCAGTCGGGCGCTCATCAACTGGCATCACGAGGCCGAGGAGCAAAGTGACATGTACAATGAGGCAGATCGCGGCGACTGGCACGAACAACCTTACGTACCGGCCGGCCCCCTTACGTATCAGATCAGCCCGATCGCCGCTCCGCACAAACCCTGTTGAAAGCGCGAACCCAGACACGACGAAAAAAGCGGAGACTGCGAAGAACCCGTTGAATGGAAGCCAAAGCTTCAAGTCGGTTTCCGCCCAGGCGGACGGTGGAAAACCGTTCGAGAAGACGTGGTAGAAGAGCACGATAACGGCGGCCCAGCCTCGCAAGCCATCCAAGTATGTTTGCCGGGTTTCCATCCGGGGCATGGATTACACGAGGCGGCACTCCCCCGCTAGAGCGCGGCACATTCCCGCCAGAAATCCATCAATCGCTGTCGAATCCATGCTTACTGATAGCCTTGATCAGGCAGAGAACGCCGCGTCGACCTCGGCTGTTGACGTGATCGTACCGACCTCGATGGCCGCATAGACTTCGGCCCGCTTGAGGAAGGACCGGTTGATATGCGCCTGAACGGCATCGCCAAGCTCAATCATCGTCGCGGCGTCGATGGGATGCACGCTCTCCCATAGCGTCGACCAGGCAGGATCGCGAGAGGCGGCAACATAGGCGCCGAGAATCTTCGTCTGGCTGTTGAGATCCGTGGCTATCGGGACGTCCCGGAAGATCAAGCCGCCGACCTCGATCCGCCGGCGCCGGTCAGCAGCATAGGCGATCAGCTCGGCTTTGGACGGCAGGATCGGACCTGCGGCCAGCGCGGCTGCTTCGGCCGCAAGCCCGTCGGGCACGTCGAGAAACCACGCGCCCTCTTCATCCTGGTGAGCCACCACGTCGGGGTTGCCCAGCTTCCGCGAGACTGCGGCGAGCTGGTCGAGGCTGGCGAATGGGATGCTGTGCATGGTCAGGCCCCGATCCGGACGGCGGAGAAGGAGTAGAGATCGTTGAAGGTGAAGTCGGCTCCGGTCGTTTGAATGAGCCGCATGTCCACTGTGTCACCCGCCGCGAGCGAAACCACGCGGGCCGCGTTCGAATGGACCTTGCTGGCGGCGCCGCCGGCTGCCGGGCCGCCATCCGAAGCCAGCACGATGCTGTTGTTCCGATAAAGATAAACGGCCTGGCCGGAGGCCGTAGAAAACTCTTGCCTGCAATACCCGGACAAGAACCATAGACCGCCATCGGCGGGCCCGATGGTCAGGACGCCTGCGGCGAAGCTGCTCCCACCTTGGAATGCAGGCGTTATGGCCCCGTAGTTGGTGACACGCGTAATGATGTTGTCACCAGTCAACTGGCTCGAGGAGCCCCGTTCGGCGGTAATCTGCGAACGTTTCGTGTTGAGACTTGCTGAACGCGAGAAACTGACGATCTGAACTACGTCCGCCGTCGGATTATAGGCCGCCTCCACAATTCCGATGAGATCGCCTGGTTGTGGGAGTGAGCCGTCATTGTATGCCACGGCCTTTGCTGCAAGACCGTTTGGGGAAAATGTAACCGCGGTCGAAGTATTGGTGGTCGTGATGCGCAGGCGAAGAGGCGCGCCTGCAAGATCAGACCAAGCTGCGGGCGCCGGATCGAGGGTCACCGTTAGCGCGTTTGCGGTGCCACCAACGGTCGCGACGTAGTTGGTCGCCTGCTTGCGGTAGGCGGCTTCAAAGGCAGCAAGCAAGTTTGTCACGCTGCCGTCGTCAAGAGCGTCGAGCCCCGCGCGGTTTACGATGAACTGCCCCAGCATGGCAGCAGCCACCGAGCCCTGCCTCAAGCCCTTATTGACCTGGGCAGAACTGGCAACGCCAGCCGTATAGCCAGAAAGGCGCGCAGCAAGAGCGTTCCATTCGGACTGAGGAAGCACGTTTGCTCCGCCCGCCGTAGCGAACGGCAGAAAGTCATTGGTGGCCATCAATGTCTCCGAAGATCAGGCGGTGAAGTACGAAGGCGGCGCGCCCCACGCACCGGTATCGAAGCCCGCGATCAGGCTGTTCTGGACGTCAAAGCCGAAGAGCGGGCCGTCGACGGTTGTAATCAGGTAATCGGCGCGAACGCCTTCGGGCTTAAGCGGAAGGTAGCCCTGAGACAGCAGCGCAATGAACAACGCTGAAGGGATCACCCCGGCGACGCCGAATGTGATCGTCATGTCCTGATTGTCGATGACGAGGATGGTGGTCTCGCCATCGGGAAACAGTATCTCCAGCGCCGCTTTTGCGCTTGGGAGCGTGCCGTCCCAATTGTTGGCGGCGATCTTCGCCCGCAGCAGCGTGCGATAGGTGTTATCGTCGAGCCGCGTGATGCCGGCGGGCGTGTCGTATTGTGGCTGATACCAGACGCCGCGATCGAAACCACGCAGCGCATTATCGAACGAGAACCAGGCGCCCGCGATGGGCACATTCACAAAGCGCGTCCGCCCTACCCATTCGCCGACCTTGTCGAGCTGCACGCCGATGGCCTGATCGAGATCGAAGTCGAGCGGCAGATGCTCCATGAACGCCTGCTGAGCCACGATCGGCTCAACCAGAGCCTTGATCATCGCGGCGAACTTCGGCTTCCCGCGGTGATAGCTCGTGATCAGGTCGAGGTAGGTGCCGGACGTTGGCGGCTCTGGCGCCGGGGGCGACGGGGGGACCGGCCCGACGTAGTCTGCGGTGACCCAGGTAACGTCGGCGGTGGGGTCTAGGCTGTCTGCGCGCGGCCAAGTCATGATTTACTCCGTCGGCACCAACCCCGCCATCATGAACAGCGCAAGCTGGTCGTAGCGGAAGCCGAGGCGTTCGCCGGCCGGCTCCTCGATTTCGACCTCGCGCGTGACTTCGATCATGACCGGGACGGGATGCAGGAGCGGCTCCTGGCGTTCGACGGGGAAGCCGCTCGCGCCCTCGACGATGACCGTCTGCATGACGACCTCGCCACCCCGGCCGATGACCGGCTTCATCTCGAAGACCGGCTGCGGCTCTCGCTCGCGGAGAACCTGCGTCGGGATGCCGTCGATGATCTCGATGACAAGCTCAGGCTCGACAGGCTCGGTCTTCTGCTCGGAGACGGTCTGCGGCCGCATCACCTTGCGGGTAATCTCGTCCCGGCAGAAGATGCCGATGGACCACGGATCGACACCTTCCTCATCGCAGACCTGAAGCGCGAACTGCACCGTCAGGCCGAAGTGACGCCGCGCCTTGTCGAGCCCCTTCGTGGCTACCGCATCCTTGAATTTGTAGAAGCCGGTTGCGGCCAAGAGCCGGCGCGCGACACGCAGCTCGGCCTCAGTCGGCGGCGTGACGCTCCAACCGGTCGCCTCGGTGATGTCCTCACCGTCGACGGTGACCTTCTCGCGAGCGTCGGAGGTGTTGATCGTGCCAGTGCCCGCGTAGACGACCGACCAACGTAAAGATGCTGTTCCGGATGCGAAAGTGTTATCGGCAGTCGGCGAAAGGTTGTTGCCAATATAGACACCGGAACCACTCAACGTAAGCGGTTGAAATGAACCGACACCGGTGCTGTCGACGCCCTCAATTTTTGAACCGCCGGTATCGAACCCGAACCTGATACCCTTCGTAGCGCCCACAAACATGAGAGCAGTGGGAGTGTCAGAGGCGACAACATGAAGCCGCATGCCTGGCGAACTCGTCCCGATGCCGACGTTGCCGCTGTTGAAAAAACTGACACCAGCGGAGCGAATGCGGACCGTTTCGAGGCCGTCACCGCCCCGCCGCAGGGACGCGAACCCGTTGTAGCCCTCGGTACCGGCTGCAACCAACCGATAGCCGAAGCCACTGACCGACAGCGAAACCTTGTCGGAAGCCTCGTTGGACAAGGCAACTTCGCCCGTCGCCTTGTCGACGCTCGCAACCTTGACTTGCGCTCCGTCAGCCGCGCCAGCCGCCCCGACATACCAGCCGAGGTTGCCGGAACCGTCGTCGCGGAAGGAGGCGGAGAAGGCGGCGGCGGCCAAGTCGAGGCGCGTCTGGATCTTAGGCGAATCCACCGGCGCCTTGTTGGCATCCAGCCAGTCGTCGCGCTTGTTCAGCTTGTCGAAGGAGGTGCGGTTCGGATCGCCATTACCGCTGTTCGGAGCTGTGCCGATGTTTACTGCCGGGGGGAGAGCCATCAGGGAGCCACCGTGATCGCGATGTCGGAGAGAGAAGCCGACGGGGCTTCATTGAAGGCGATAGCGAGATCGGACGTGCCGAATGGCCCCGCGTTCTTCGCGATCGTGAGAGCCGTGATCTTGTAAGTCTTGGCGCCATCACCCAGCGCGAGATTTGCCGGGACGAACACCTCCGCCCATTCCACCGCACCGCTGGTGCCCCCGATATCGAGGCCGTTGATGAAGTCGACCACGGCCTGCTTGATGCTGGCTTCGATCGCCGTGGTGTAGCCCGCGAGCGCCTTTAGGGAGATGGCGACTTTGATGGTCGCGGCGGTCGGTCGGTAGAAATTGATCGAGCGCGCTACGCCATACTCATCCGTGATCGTGACGCTCGTCGTGCCGTAGGTGCCGGTTCCGGGTGTCTTCTTCGCCGCAATGGCTTGAGCGATCGCAGTAGCATCACCACCCTGCACTACCAGCGAGATTGAATGAGCCGGAATGCCGTTGGCATCCGTCGTCTCGGTGTCGTTTTCGTAGCCCTTCAGGCGGTCGACGCCGGTGATGGATGCCACGGCGCCGATAGTGCCTTCGAAGACGGTGAGCGAGGGCAGCGCCGTCGACACGGTCTGCCGCTTGCGAAGCTGGGCGTCGAGTTCGACGGGCTGGCCTGCCACCGCCGCGTTCGGGTTGGTGACGCTCTGCCAACCTCGCGTCGGCGTCCCGATACCCGTCACCGTGCCAGGCAGCGCGGCGATCGCGCCTGCGTCCTTCGCGATGGCCGTCACGGTGATGTCTCCGTCGAACGGGATCACCACAGGCGAAGGCAGCAGCCACTGATTGCCGGCATCGTCTGTCGCAATGCCGCCCGTGATCGTCGTGCCGGCCTGTCCTGTAATCAAGAGATCGACGGTCGAATTCGACGCAACAAGCCGCTTGATGCCGTTGATCTTGACGACGGAGGACAGGCCGACGCCGCGCGCCGAAGATGGTGAGAAAGCGTTGTAGACTTGCACCGCCATGGCGTTGGCAGCGTCGACCGCTGCAGCAAAGATGGCGAGAAGCTGACCGTCCTGGCTGTCGGGATCGATGTAGATATCTTGCCCGAAAATGCCGCGGACCTCGCCCTGCAAGTAGGCAAGCACAGCCGCATAGTCCGGCTTGAATATGCCGTTCTCGTCGATGGTGCAGACTGGCAAGGCCATCAAAAATTCACCCCGGTCACTGTGGCGGCGCCGTAGATCGTGTCGATGGTCAGGTTCACGCTGAAGGCGCGCGTGTCGCGGTTCAGCGAGCTCGAATAGGCAGTGATCGACTTGCAGCCCTGGGTGCCGAGCACCCGGCGGCGGATGGCTGGATCGCGGGTGTTGGCGGTGCGGACGCCAAGCACCTCGGTTTTCCAGGTCATGCCCTCGGTCGTGTCGAGGAACCATTCGCCCCGGAACAAGAATAGGCGCGTCTGGACAGCCTGCGCGACGCCTTCCGGCTGATCCTTCCAGAAGTCAGCACTGCCGTTCCCGAAGGAGTAATCCCCCGAGGCATCGAGCTTGCGATATTTCATGGCTCAGTTCGTCGGGCCCGCAGATGTGCCGCCGCCAGGCTGGACGCCCGTGTGCTTCTGCGTCGAGAACACGATGTCGTTCACGATGAGCTCGCCGGTGATGCGCACGGTGCCGGTGATCGCGGTCTCACCTGCGCCCCCGCCAATGGAAACGCCGTTTGCCGCGCTGATCCCAACCTGCTTGTCCGTCGATATGCCGACGCCACCGGCGCCGGACAGGCTGATCTTGGTTTTCCCGTCGTCCGACCGGACTTCCGTCGCATCGTTCGAAACGTCTTTCAATGCGCGCGGGTTCGACCGGAAGCCTAGCATCGCGAAGGCGTTGGACAGGTTGTTCATGCCAGTATCCATCGGCGCTTGAACACCGCCGGACTGCTGCCATGAATCCTGCGACCGGGAGCAGAAGTTCAACAGGCATTCGTCGCCGGCCTTCACCGGAAAGGTCATGGTCTGGCCGCCAGAGCCCGGAAACTGCACCGGAATATCGGGAATGACCGGATATTCGGTGGCCTTCGACGTGCCGTCCTTTTGCAGGACATAGGCCTTGATCGTCGGCTGAGCCGAGATCGTCTGCTTCTGCGCGTCATAGCTGACGACACGAGCCGGCATCGAAGTGAATTGACCTGACCTGAAGTCGTCGAACATCGCGCGCAGCGTCTCTTCGAAACTGTCGCTACGGTCTCTGAGATCGATCGTCATCACACGTCCGTGGGGATGCCCTGGTTGACGAAGTTCTTCAGAACAAGACCCTGCTCGCTCGTCGCGACGCATGCGCAGTCCGTGTACCAAGGCACGCCATGCGTATCGCCGGAGTGCTCGACGTAGAGCACCTTGTAGAAGCCGTCCGAAGCGATGCTCGGCAGTTGTGACTGCTGTGTTTCGATCGGATTGAAGAAGTCCTGGTTCAGCGTCGCCTGCTGGATCGACTTCTGGTCGATCTGCAATCTGGTGCCCGGCCGGACACGGGGATTGAGCAGCATGCGCACCTGAATGCCACCGGTCGTCTGCACGGGCATCCCGATCATGCCGGTCTGCGAGTTCAGGACGAAGGCCTGGCCGTCCATCGCCTTGTCGTTCTTGACGATCTCGAGCTTCTGATCGCGGATCGTCCAAGAGGTATTCGTCGACTGCGCGATTGTCCGAAGCAGGTCCCGCGTCATGCCGAAAAGCGCCCTCCCCCTCGGCATGGTCTGCTTGCCGAGGTCGGCGATGAAGCCGGCCGTCACGCCATAGGGTTTGAGCGCTTCGAGAGCGACGTCGACCTGATCGCGGAAGGTATGGCCGGCCGCGAGCGTCTTGTTCACCGTCGAGAACGAATAGGCCGTGTCGCCCGACTTGCTGTTCAGCGTCAGATATTTGTCGACTGGCGTTTCCCGAGCCGGGCCGCGCTTCTGGTAGATCTCGCCCTTGTGGATCAGGCCGAAGCCTTCCTCGTACCCCGCTTCGAGGGAGATGACCTTTCCCTCTTTGTTGATCGCGTTCGCGGTCTGGTCAGAGAGGTTCGAGATCGTGATCTGCGCGACCGCCGGCCGTTGCCGCTGCAGTTCCTGCTGCACAACGAACCGAACCCGCATCTGGGACAGGTCGATCGTCTTGCCACCGCCTTCGACGGAAAGCTGGATCTTGCGGAGCCACTGGCGCGTCATGGCGTGATGAAGAAGACTTTGCCGTTGGAGCCGAGGTTGGCATAGGTCGGTTCGACGAGGTCGTTGCCGTCCGTCTCGACGCGGATTTCGCCGCCGATGCCGAGATATTCGAACTGCTGAAGGATGTTCTCGCCGGCAGTGAGGGGCAGGCCCTGGATGAGTGGGGCGCCTTCATAGGTGCTCAGGTCCAGGAACCACCCGCCGTCAGGCGTGTCGCACCAGCCGAAGCGCACCGTATAGAGGACCGAAGCGAGCTCGATCGTCATCTGCTGGGCTTCGGGCCGCAGAGGGAATTCCTGGACCGTTGCCATCACGCCCTCGCGGCCGGCGATGCAAAGCCGCTCGTTCCGGCGCTCTTCAGCGATTGCTGGCCAACATCGACGGTCGAACCTGTCTTCGCTGGATTCGCTTGTGCTGACTTCGGCGCCGATGTCGTTTGGGTATTCGCGATGAGGATTTGTCGCAGCCGCAGCGCGCACATCAGAACGTTGGCCGTCGTCTCGTCGCGGGTCTGCTGGATGCCGACCGGCAGCATGTTCTCGTAATTGCGCCGGCCGGTTGAAACCGAGATGAGCTCGCGCTTCGCCTGGATCGCCAGGATCATCTCATAGGCTTCGTCACTGTAGCCGACATAGCCCCCGGTCGAATCCGACCAGCCCAAAATCATTTCGATCTCGGCCGGCAGCTTGAAGGCGTGATCCGTGATCGCCGCTCCGGTCTCCACGGGGTGGTCGGTCGTGATCAGCGTGTCGCGTCCGACTTCGCGAATGAGCACATCAGGGATCAGCGAGCCGATCTCGACGCCAGGGCGGCGGATCAGCGCGAATGCGTCGTCGAGAAGGGACATGCGGGCTATCCTGCTGAACCTCACCGCGTTGACGCGCGACCTATCACTGATAGGTTGTGCCGAGGACGCTGGAGCGGGCGATGGGCAAGGTTCTGAATTTTTTTGGCGCGGCGATGATGATCGCCGGCATCATCATTCTTCTGAATGCGCAGAGCGCGATTCACGAGATTGAAGCTGGCCTCTGCATCGGCCTCGGGGCGGTCGTGCTATCTCTCGGCATTGTCGCCGGGCTTCTTCAGAAAATTCTCGACCATCTGCGCTCCTCGCAAGCATCGGTTTCAACGACTGCGTCATGAGCATCGAAGTGTATCGATTATCCCTCATCGCCCTGGCTTTGGTCGCGAGCGGGACGGCTTGGGCGGCGGAGCCATGGGATGCCGCCGTTCGCCGCCTATGCTCATCGCTCTCGCAAGAGGACTGCTGGATCAAATCCGGGGCCGCTGTCTGTGACCGCGATCAGCTCAGCTGCAGAAACCTTCCTGACCATGCTTCCGCGATCGTGCTCGGCAAGTCGGGAACGCGCTGGCATGTCAGGACGGCGGATGGCGAAGGTTGGGTCAATGAGCGCTGGATGATGCTCGACGGGTCGAAGATGCGCTAGCGGACAGCCCCCTTAACGTCGCGAAGCAGCACCTGACCAAGCCCGCGCTGAGCATCGCCGACTTGGTTCGCCGTAAGAGACGGGTCGCCGCTGCCAACTACTTCGACGCGGTTATTCTGGTTGATCGTGACCGTCGTGTCGCCGCGCCCTGCGATCGATGGGGTAAGCGTAGCGCCAGATGCCGCGCCAGTTCCACTCCCAACCTTTGCTGCATTGTCAGCCGCGGTTCCGAGTGCCGTAGGGTTGATGCGAGCCAATGGCGGCAGATCAAGCCCCCCCTGCGCCTGCTTAATGCGCAGTGCGTTCGCCAAACCGTTTGCCATTGCGGCGCGCTTCTGAGCCTCACCATCGCGGTCCAGCGGTCGCTCATAAAGCTTGCTGACGATTGCAGCAGCCTCCCCTGCCGTTTCGGCTTGCTTCAATGCCGCCCAAGCCTTCCGCTCGGCTCCCTTCGTCATTTCCCAATATGCGCCTTCGCGTTGTTGGGCGGCGGTCGCGGTCGACATGTCGATACCAGAACCGGCTAGGATTGCCGCGCGGCGATCTGGATGGTGCTGATACAGCCCGTGCGCTCGGCCGCCATCTCCTCGCGCGCTGGGATTGTGTCGGCTTTCGGCGCGCTCGTTTGCGACCATGCCGACTGCCTGCTCATGTGATAGGCCCTTGCCTCGCCAGAACTCATAGCTCTCCTGCGCCGCCGCTTGCTGGGCTGCGCCCCCGGTCGGGGCAGAGGTCGCGCCGCCAGACGGGTCACCGCCGCCGCGCCACCATCTCTTCGCCCTACCCCATAGGCTGTTGTCCTGCCCCTGCGGCTTTACGCCAGCATTGAGTTCGTCAGCGGTACCCGGTCCCCATGAGCCGTTCGCGCGACGGCGAGCGATTTCAGCATCCTCTCCGCCATTCGCCGCGCTCGGGGTCATGCCGAGAGCGAAAGCGGCGGGACCGGCCGCGAGGCCCAGCAAGCCGAAGAACCGGCCGAGAGCGCCGCTGATTAGCGCTCCGCTCGCTGCCGTTCCTACCGATGTGATCGCCGATGCTACCCCTAACAACCACCCCGCGAGCTTCAGCCCGATCAGAACCTCGATCGCGGTAGTGAGGCCATTCTGGCCAGTCAGCTTCTTCGAAAACTCGTCGAAGCCTTCCCAGACGGGCTTAAGCGCCGTGGCGACCTTTTCCACGACGGTGGCCAACTGGCCTAGCGTCTCGCCGATCTTCTCGATGACCTGGACGAAAGTCTTCCCGTTATCGTTCGTCCATTTGTCGAAGGCATCGACGAAGCGCTGGAGCGGGCCGGCGAACTCGCTCATCAGCTTCTGGCCGACGATTTCAAGCGAAGCGCCAAGCGATTTCATCGCCTGCGTGAACTCGGCGCCGCGCTTCGCGGCCTCCTCCGAATTCAGCCCCTGGGCTTTGACCTTCGCATTGTACTCATCGAGCCGCTTCTGGAACGTGCCGGACTGGATCGCTTCCAGCGTCGCCAGATCGATGCCCGCGACCTCCGCCAAGCCAAGCTGCTCAGCCTTCGGTCGGCTCCTGATCTTGTTGGCGAAGTCGACCAGGATATCGGTCGACGCGCGCAGCCCCTTGCTGTCGCGGGTCGCGACGCCGAGCTGCTTCAGGAACCCTTCGAAGCCGGGGTTCCATTTGAGTTGCCGCCCGAAATTCTCGATTGATGCGCCGGCACTCTCAGTCGACGACCCGAGTTGCGACGCGGCGTAGCCGATCGCGCGAATGCCCTGAACCGTCGACTGCGTCCGCTGAGCCTGCCAATAGACCTGCTCGAAGGACTTTGAGATTTGCTGGACGCCCTCGAAGACCTTCTCTGCAGACTTGGCGATGGCGCGGCCGAGGAGATCGGCCTGCAGGGTCGCGGAGCGGACCGAAGCCTCGAAACGCTTCTCCGAGTTCGGATCGACTTTGTAGCCGAGCGAAACCAGAAACTCGCGCAGAACATCAGCCATTGGCGGCTTCTCTTGCCCTGTGGGCGTTTTCGTCGCGGATATCGAGCGCGTCGTTGAGGCGGCCGATGTCCGCCAGGCTCAACGTGCCGTCGATCACGGACTCATACCGGCAGAGCCCTTCCATGACGGGGCGCAGGACGTAGTCCTCGCCATCCGGCATGTGGACCGGCTCGAACTTCAGGCCCGGCTGACGGCGCTCAAACTGGACGCCAGCCCTGCCCAGAAAGGGCCGACTTCTGCCATCACCACGTTGGCGGTGATCGAGATCACCTCGAAGCCGCTGAGGTCGTCAAAGATTGGGCGCCGAACCGAAGGCTGCCAGACTTTCGCCCAGCCGGTATCCCCGGGCTTCTGGCGCGTGACACCGCCCATGCAGGCGTTGATGACGTAGTCCACGGCCTCGTCCGGCATTGAGCCGAGGGCTTCGACCGCCGGCCCGATCATGGCGAGCGCATCGCCGCTCTGGGCGGCTTTCCGAAGCGCAGTCAGGATCGGCGCCAGGCGGCGAACGAGATGGACCTGATCCATCGCGGAGAGAGGGGCAGACCGATACCGGTAGGCTCCGACCTCGAATTCAGCAGGCTCGCGCATCAGAACACCACGGCCGGGGTTCCGGTCCCGAGGATGTAATCAATCGACACGGAGTTGAACGACCACTCCACGGTGTTCCCGACCTTCGCATAGGAGAGATCAGGAACGCGGCGGAACGCACAGAAGGAACAGGCGACTGTATCCCCGCGCTGAACATCGCGGATCAGGATGGTGTTCTGTCCGTGGTCAGCCGGCGAAGCGAAGTCCGCATTGGCAATCGCCATCAGGATTGCATTCGTCGGCGAGGTCTTAAGAAGCCGAACGGTCACCTGCCCGGACTTGCCGGCGTGGAGGCTGTGCATGCCACTGCCATCCGCGCCGATCGTCATGGTGTCGCGATCTTCGGTCTGGTTGATCGTGATGCCTTCCTCGGCAGCGCCGGCACCATTGCCGAGCGAGACGCGACCATTCGGCCCGACGAGCTCAGCCTGCGTGCTGAGGAACGAGTAAGTTGCGGATGACATCGGCCGGTCCTCAGCGGTTCACGTTGATCATGACGTCGGCGAAGTGCACGGCGCCGGCGAGCTTGACTGCAATCTGAACCGGCACGGACTTGCGGGCTTCGCGATCAGCCTGCGACTGAGAGGCGATCGGCGGCGCATAGACGTAATAGCCCTTCGACAGCATATCGCCCTGCTTGAGCTGTCCGAACCCGCCAGCATTCCATTTGCCCGGGGCGACGAGACCGTTCGCGACGGCCTGAACCAACACGTCTTCGATGACGGCGCAGATAGTATGCATGCCCTCATCGGTCTGCGGAACCTTCGTTGCCGAGGTGTAGAGCAGGTTCCAGACGGCGGTTTGAACGGCGTTTTCCAGCCAATCGAGCCCGTGACGTTCGTCGAAGAACGTTCCGTTCGACATCACGCCTTCCTGGATGATGGCGGTGCCGTTGTCGTAATTGACGAAGACGTTGACGTTCTTGCCCTTGAGGGCCGCGGCCTGGGTTTCCGTGATCGTCTCGGCGCGGACACCGGGCTCCTGCTTGAACTTCATCGTGATCGTCGTGCGCGATCCGTTGAAGTTGACCGTTGAGGCCCGACCGAAGAACGAGGCCACGGCCTGAGGCTCGTACTGGCTGTACTGCGCATAGGTGCGGCCGAGGTTGTTGGCCTTTAGCAAATAACCGAGGTCGCTGGTGCTGGTCGGATCAATCACCGTGGTATCCGTGATGGTGACGCCGAAGACGCGCTTTTTCTGCTGCGCTTCGATCAGTCCGGCGGCGGCGATGATCGAGGCGGTATCGACGCCGGCTTCCACCAGCTCGCCGGAGTACCAATCGCCCGATGCGTTGATGAGCGCGGCAACCGCCTGCTGCAGCGTCTCGGCGGCGATGCCGTTGGCGGGCAGGCTGGCCTGCGTCGACTTGCCCTTGAGGAGGCCGGCGATCGACGAGCCAGAACCACCGGAGAGCGTGGCGCCGGACAGGGTGATGTTGGCGCCGCCCGTCTTCGCGAGGGTGAAGGCGTTCCCGGCCGTTCCCGGCACGTCGTAGACGACGTAGACGGTGCCGTTCAGCGCGAAATAGCTCGCGGCGGCGATACCGGCGTCGGTCGAGCCGTTCAGGAAGGTCGCGAGCGCCGCAGCCGAGGCGATGTTGTCGGCGCCGATGTTGACCTGGTTGCCGGCCGCGCCGCTCGTCTTGAAGGTCACGCCGGTACCGTTGACGGTCACGACGTCGTTGTTCGCGGCGTTGCCGGCAGCAATGGCGATGGAGCCGAAGGCGGTCGGATCAGAGAGGAACGTGATCGACGAGGTAGCCCCGGTCGTTCCCGACTTGATCACGAAGCGGCCGTTGGCGCCGTCCCAGACGACCGTCGAAGTGGCCACCAGCGCGGCCACGGCGGTTTGAAGGACCGAGGCGACGCCGTTGAGGTTGGTCTGGGCCGAGAAGTTCAGGCCCGAGACCGTTCGCGGGATACCGTCGAGCACAAAATAGAAGGCGCCGGCCGTGACCGCAGTGAAGTTGGCCAGGGCCTGTTCAGCCGTGGTCAGCACCCCGCCGCGCAGCGTCGCACGCGTCGCCGTGCGCGCCCAGCGGCCGATATAGAGAATCGACGGCTGCGGCACCTGCGAGAAGTGCTTCACCGCGCCGCGATATTCAGGATCCGTGGTCTGGAAGTCCTGCGCGACGCCGGTCAGGTTCGAATACTGGCGGATGCGCTCGCCGACATCGATCACGTCGGTT
Source organism: Allobosea sp. TAF32 (assembly GCF_052113585.1). Lineage (NCBI taxonomy): Bacteria > Pseudomonadati > Pseudomonadota > Alphaproteobacteria > Hyphomicrobiales > Alloboseaceae > Allobosea > Allobosea sp. TAF32. The sequence goes on from NZ_JBFRDM010000002.1 coordinate 122,473, forward strand.
GCGCCGATAAGCAGGCCCGCTCCGAAGTTCCGGGTCGGCGCCGCAACCGGCGACAGGTTCACGGTGACGTTGACGACGTCACTGACAGCTAGTCCCTGAGCCATCGGCTAGGTCTCCGTTACGATGAAGGGCTGCACGTGGCCGGCGTCCGTGGTGAACGAACCCTGAGCCGAGAGGAGGTTGAGGATCGGGTAGATGCGGGTGGTCACGCGGCGGAACCGCATCTCGAGGTCCACCTTGCGGATGAAGCGCTCGTTGAGGATGTCCGTGGCGGTGCGGGCCCGGCTGCATTCCAGCAGCGCGACGCCGACGCCGTTCAGGGCTTCCCAGTTCTGAGGCAGCCAGAGGCCGTCGCGAAGCTGGGACGCCTTGGAGTAACCGTTGGGGCCGTAGAAGCTGGCCAGCAGGGTGAGCGTCTCGTGCCTTGTCTGCTCGGTGTGGCCATCGCCGTCCGGAACATGGCGATTGTGAGCGGACCAATCGCCGTCGAGCTCCATGATGCCGAAGGCGCACCAGGAGGCGTCGTCCTTCGGCATCGGCGGCGGCTTCGGCTGCCAACGCGGCCGGACCAAGTTGCGGCTGATCGCGGTGAGGCCCGAGATGGTGTTGCCGATCAGATCCTCGAAGGCGTCATCTTCGACAGGCGCCGTCGATGACGGAACCAGAGGTCCGCCCGTGGCAGAAGTGTTGGCCATGAAGGATCACCGCAGATCGAGCAGGCGGCACATCGCGCAGGTGAAGCCGGCGCCGTAGCGGGAGTAGTCATCGACCGTCACGACGGTCCATTTCCGGCCGTTCCAGTCGATGATGTCGGCGTCCACGCCATTGCCGCCTTCGGTCAGTGTGAAGGTCGTGTGGACGATGATCGAGCCTTCCGACAGCGCCGCCTCGGGGTTGCGCTGAAGGTTGCGGCCCTTATCAGATGTGACGACGACAGAGATTGGCGTGGTGGTCGGCGTCTCGATGGTGCGCCCGGTTTCGGGGTCGACCGTCACGACCGTCCGCGTGATCGTGGCGCCGTCCGCGAAATCTGGATCCGACAGCACGTCCGACACGTCAAGGAGTGGCATCAGTCACCCTTCTTGCGAACTACGTGCGTGATTGCCCGGCGATACTGGCCAGTGTCGATGAGCGGCTTTTCGCCGGTCCGCCCCTTCGCCTTACGCTTGGCCAGCGTCTTCGGCGACAGCGGTGCAAAGGGCCCGTCCGAGATCCTCGCCTTCACGGCGTTTTCAGCGGTGATCCCCACTGCCGTTAGTATGGCATCGACGTCCGACTTCTTGCCAGCGAGGGCTGCTTCTGCCCCTGCCCTCATCCGCTTCTCGATCTTCTGGCTGGCGGCCTCCACGCCCGGCACCAGGTGCGGGCGTGGCGGGATGTTCTGAACAGGAGAGCCGGTCTCCATCAGGTAGCCGATCTCGGCGTTACTGATTGGGTCCTTATCGTCGCGGCCCGCATCCGTGTCAGGGATGCCGACGAGAACCTCTTTCGAGGTCAGCTCGCGGATCGCCTTCACCAGCTCGGGAACGCGATCCTTCGTGATCTTGACGGTCACGGGATCGCAACGCGCTTGTTGGGGATGTAGAGCAGGCCGGCGCCGAAGGCTCGCATCATGGCGTACAGGCGCTGGCCGTAGACCGTGGCGTTCCAGAGCCCTGCCCCGGCAATCGTTGTGGTCGTTGTGTCGTAGCTGACACTGACCTTGTCGACGGCCTTGGACGCAACCAGGCTTGAGGACGTTGATACCACCCCCCCGCCGCTCGCTGCCGACTTCTTGGCCTGAGCCGAAAGGACGAGGTTGTGCGCGACGAACAGCATGACTGCGAGATCGAGCGAAGCGCCAAACCGGCCGGCATTGAGCTGCATGTAGGCTTGGGTCGCCCAGAAATCGAATTGCGGCTGAGGATAGACAGCCGCATCCGAGAACTCGGGGAACGCCGCGACGAAATCGCTATAGGTGACCGCCACGGCGACGCCCTCAGCTCTGCTTTTCCTTGGCGGCGAGGGCCTCAGCCGGGACAACGTCCGGCGCCGGGAGCGCCGTTTCGAAGCCGTAGACGATCCCCTCCGGCTCTTCGTCGGCCCCGACCTTGCGCAGCAGCCCATTCACGACCGCCGCGTGGTTCGGATTGGCCTTCACCCAAGCGTCGAAGAGAGCTTCATCCACATCCCGCGTGAGACCCTCGACAGTCCCGAGCTCGTTGCCCGCGCCCTGGATGACGATCGACCGGCGTTCCTTCGAGAGGCCCGGTTTGTCGGGATTGCGCTCCGCTTCCTCCATGCGAATTGCCATCGGGATACGGCTGGCAATGGTGACGGTCTTCGCCATGTCAGCCCCCCACGCTCGCGGTCTCGATCTTGCGGAACTCCGCGGGCAGGTTCTGCGGGTCCGCCGGCTCGAGGCCGGTGAGCCTGTCAGAGTAGCGGTCGACATATTTGTCGATGGCCGCCGTCTGTTCGGACGCGAAGATGAAGCCACCTTCGACGGCCGAATGCTCCTTGTTCTGCTCCAGCCATTTGGAGAAGAATTCGGCATCGACATCGCGCGTCAGGGCATAGCCGCCCCGAAGCTCCTTGGACGACGGCCGATCCATCGGGATCGCGCAGCCGTTGATGCGAACAACCTTGCCGAAGCGCTCGTACCGGGTGACCTTCCGCTCGGGGTTGCTCTGGGTCGGTTCGGCGACCTCAACGGGCTTCTGAAGCTGCAAGAGGAGCCCATGCGGGAGCTTGCAGGCGACGGTGACGGTTGCGGCCATGTTCAAACTCCAAGCATCTGCGAAATGGCCAGCGGGTAGCGGATGATCGCGCCCCAGGTGCCGCTGGTCTTCTTCTGCTGCCAGGACGAGAGCTGGCGGACGATCGCGTGATCGCGGAGCTTCTCGTTGAAGCCGCAGTAGCCCGTGTCATGGCCGTCGAAGCTGCCGGCGATGAGTTGCACGACGTTGCCCGCCGCCGTGCCGTACCGATAGGAGGTCTTCACCGTCAGGTTCGGGAAGTTCTTCTGCAGCAGGTCGGAGACGCTGATGCCGAAGGTGTTGGTCGCGGTCAGCGCGACTTCCGAGCCGGGCGACATGGCCAGGGTGAGCTTGTCGCTCTTCTTCACGCGGCCAGCGGTCTGCGCCACGAGCTGCGAGAACATCGCCTGAACGTCGGCGAAGACCTCGTTGGCGGTCGCGACGATGGCGTTGTTGTTGATCCACTTCACTCCGCCGGCTGCCTTGGTGGCAGGGGTCAGCGCCGCCGACAGCGATGGGTCGTTGAGCATGCCGTAGTTCTGCAAGCCCGAGACGCCGAAGTGGTAGGTGAAGTCGGTGAACTTATCGAGCGTCGCCGCGGCGGAGGTCTGGAGCTCGCCCACCCAATTCAGCTTGGCGGCGCCGGCCCGGTCGATCTGGAGATCGCCGTACTCGACCACCGTCTGAAAGAGATAGGACTGACGCTGCGGCCAGACGACGTTCGCATCGGAGCGGCCGTTGGTGTTGAAATCCCCATAGCTGGAGACCTCTCCGGTATTCTCGACGACGGGGAAGACGGCCGTCTGGGTGGTCCAGTCGCCGGTCTTCTTCTCGCCGAGGATATCGGCGCCTTCGTTCGGCGATTGCAGAATGCGAACCACCTCGGGATCGACATACTGCGTCAGCCAGGCGGGGATGCCGCCGCTGGCGGTCGTGGCGAGCGTCGGCTGCGCGTCGAGCGCCAGCTGATAGTCGCCGCGAAATTCGCGGGGCATCCAGTCCATCGCGAACGGCAGATGGATGCCCCACTCGCGCTCAAGGCGAGCGAAGTCGGAATGACGGGTGGTCATGTGATTGCTCTCCTCAGCCCAGCGCGACATTGGACATTTTCAGGAGTTCCCCAGCCGCGCCTGCGGTCATGGCGAACCATTTGGTTTCGGTGCTGCCGGCAACGGTGGCGCCCGCAGCCGCGAAGCTGATCGTGCCGTTGGTGTTGTTGGCGAAGGCCTTCATGCCGACGGTCGCAGCGCCGGCTCCGGCGTTCTTCACCCAGAAGTCGCCGCCGTTGAACAGCTCGCCAATACCGAAGCCGGCCGGGATCACCATGCCCGCTTCCGCGAGGTAGGTGATGATGAGGCCCTGCAGATCGCGATGCAGGAAGCCAGTCGGGGCGCCGGTGCCGGTGTTGGCGAGGATCCGGTTCGTCGAGGCATCGGCCCAGCAGAAGCGGCCGATCGTGAGGCCGCTCGGGCCTGCGACGAAGCCGCCTTCAACAGATAGCACCGAGTTCCGCGGATTGGCGCTGGCGAAGTCGCCTTCGACGGCAGGCGCCTGAGTGAGATTGACCTGGGTCTGGAAAGGCATGTGCGTATCTCCTTCCTCAAACCTTGAGGCGGTTGGCGTGCGGGAAGCGGGTCTCGAATTCCTTCGAGGCAGCGGCGTCCTGCGCGATCGGCTTGCGCGCCGACGGGGTATCGCCAGGCTTGGGCTGCAGCTTGAGGATCGCGGGGAAGGCCGAGGGATGGACGCCCTCGATTTCGACGCCGAGCGAAGTCAGGGCCGTGCGATAGACGGCATCGGCGCTGTCATGCGCCATGGCGAGGTCACCTACATAGGGACGAACGGCGCGTTCCGCGTCGCGGATGTCCTGCTGCGTCTTGATCGCGGCGGCAGTCGCGGACTTGGTCGCGGACTTCACCGCTGCCGCGATGGCGGCATCCATGGCTGTCTTGGTCACCTTGTCCTTATCGTCGTCTGCGTCGCCATCCATCGCGGCAGCGTTGCCGGCGCAGATGCGGGCGATCTCATCGTCGCTGAGGCCCTTGGCCTTCAGGAGCGCGCGAAGGTCGGCGTCATCATCGTCCGAGGCCGGACCGTCGTCGGCATCGTCGCCATCTTCGATGACCTCGGCGGCCTCCTCCGGAAGGATCTGGGCAAGCGCCTCCACGACCTCTCCGATATCGTCCAGCGAGGCATCCTGGGCCAGCTTGCCCTCCGCCTGTTTCTTGACGCCCGCGATGATCGCGGGCTTCCGCCCCGCAAAATTGGACGAGGTGACCTTCGCTAGGACGGACGAGAGATCAACCTTCGCGTCCTGCGCCAGCTTGGGCTTGAGATAGAGGGAGAGAGCGGTCAGCGCAGCCGCGCCACCACGGGTGATCGATGGCTTCTTGGCCATGCTGATGAACTCCTTGATTTTGGGGATAGGCATTTCATCGCCGACAACGACATCGGGCCCGGCGCGGCCTTCTTTGACGAGGGCGACGTGGTTCGCGGAGAGGTCCCGCATCACGCCGTCGTACCGGACGCCCTCGTAGGTGCCGGGCGTCATGTCGGCGCGATAGCGATATGCGCTCGACAATTCCTTCTGCGTCTCGGCCTCGATGGCCTTGATCGCCGGGCCGTCCCAGATCGAGAGATCGGCCTTGAGGTAAGGGGCTTCCCACACGGGGTTGCTGATCGAGCCGGCGACGGCCTCATGCTCATGGTCATCGGCCGTGACAGGCCGATGGACGTTCAGCAGAGGCTTGCCGGCGAACGTTGCAGCCGCCTTCTCCAGTTCCTCGGGATCGCGGAGGAGTTGGTAGAGACGTTCAGGATTGAGCCCCAGCCCTTCCCAATCCGGGATCTCCCGCCCGTAATAGGGACAGACATTCGCCTTGCTGATCGGGGTCCGAGCCACATGGAGATGGCCATCCTGATCGTAGGTGCGCGTCGAGGCGCGGTCGAAAGCGAGCGCATCCCCAGCCATCTTTGGCTTCCAGTCCTGGTCGATCTCTGAGAATTCTTCCGGGCCCAGTTCGATGGGGCCGGTGTATGGCTCGATCGTCGCGATATCGACGTCGCCGGGGCCGTAGGTGATGGTGACATGCGGCCGGTATGCTTTGTGGTCCCAAGATGCCCCAGCATCTCGGAATTGCTGCCAGCGCCTGGCTAGATCCGCCGCCTCGAACCGGAGGACGATTGCGCCCTTGTCACCGAACTCTTCGACCGAGCGCTGCGCCTCGTGATCAGCGAGCGACGGTATGCGGATGCGGTCGACATCGTCCGGCGCTGCGAACCAGTCGAACTTGTCCTTGCTGTATGCAATCGTGACGTGAAGGTCAGAGGACGCCAGCGGCTTCGAGAGCCCCTGCCCCTTTGCCCACTCGATCAAGGCATCAGCGTTCAGAACCGGGCGCCGGGCGAACAACGTCCGCATCTCGGGCTGTTCCCTCGCCATGGCATCTCTCGTTTGAATGACGGATGCCGCTCAGCTATCGTGCGGCCTGCATGACCGAGCACCCTTCCGACCCCACCGAAGTGATGGACGCGCTCAAGGAGCTGGCGAGGGCCAGCTTCGTGGATGCGTTCCCAGACATCCCAGAGGATGAGACGATCGAGGGCGAAGCAGCGATCATGATCGGCGAGATGCTTGCGGACTTCCGCAGGATCGCAGCTGGTGCCGCAGATGGTGTGGCGATAGCCCAACGCTGGGTGGACAGGATCTCCGAGCCCGAAGACTAGGCGTCGGGGATCACGGGTTCAGGGTAACAGCGGCAATTTGGATATTGGCCGGCATGCCCAGTCATCCCGTCTAGCGTCGGCGGCTTACTCCAGAGCACGTATTTGCCGGCCATGGCGCGGTGCGATTCTCGCACATCGCTGTCGCCGGCTGTGCGCCAGATGTATCCCTCCGATCCGATACTTTTGGCCCTCGCCTCCGTGAAGGCTGTGGCCGTACGGGATACCTCCGTGCGGGCGATTGTGTTCGCCTTGGCGATGCTGACATCGCCCGACTTGCGGATCTCGGCAGCAATTTCGCTCGCCCTCGTCCCCTTGCTTAGCCCTTCAATGGTCAGCTTGTGGACGCGATCAGCCGCCTCGGCTGGTAGCGACGTGATGAGACTAACTTGCTCCTTCAGGCGTTCCCGCAGGAGCGCCCCCGTGGGGGCTTTCTCGATCTCCCGGTGGACTGCCGTTCCCATCTCGCGGGCAACAGCCATCCATGCCTTGCGGTCGCGCGCTGCGACCTCCGTCACCATTCGACCGCCGACAGCGTTGGCCCAGCCTTCGATCGTCGGCGCGTACCGCCTCAGAGCCCGCTCGACGATGCCGACGGAAGCCGGGTCAGCTTCGTCGAACAACCCCATGACAAGATCGCCGATATGGCGAGCGACCTTGCGGAGCTGACGGGAATATTGGACCTCGGCTTTGCGGGCCCGGATGAACGCACTTCTCGCGCTCGGTTCTGCGCGGTCCAGGGCAAGGCGATGGCGACGGCTCATGCCTCAGCCTCTGCGGTTTCCTCCTCGTCCTTCTCAGGCTCCGGCGGATCCTCATCGCCTGGCGGCGGGAGCGGCACGTCGTCCACGTCGAGGCCGGCGTAGGGCGATTCATCGTCGCTAGCGAGGCGCTTGCGGACCTCAAGCGGGTCGAGCACGCCGGAATCGATGTAGATCGCGTCGGTATCCGCCTCAGCCTTGCGCTTCTCGGCCTTGGCCTTGTCGTCAAGGCTCCAGAGCGGCTCGAAGACGAAGCCGATGGCAGGGTCGACCTCGCCGAACTCCGACATCTGGATCAGGTTGATGACCGTCGTCAGATGCGGCCGAAGAAACTTCTCCTGCAGCGCCTCGATGCCATCGTAATACACGCGAATTTCACCCTCGGACGAAGCGTTGAGCCCCGAAGGCGTGATGCCGGTGAACTTGACCAGCGGGATGCCGGCCACGGAGCAGATGTGCTCCTGACTCTGCGCCTGCAGGTGGTCGAGCGTCCCCAGCGGCGTGGAGACGTTGAAGAACTCCTCAGACGGATCGTTCGGGCCGGTGCCCTTGTTCAGCACCATCGTCCCGCGGTTGTCGCGCAGGTTGTTGAACAGCTCTACGCGACGGAACAGGCCATCGGCGTCCACGTTCAGCGCGCCAGCTAGGTCGATCTTTATGCCGCTCACCGAAAACGAGCTGATCAGATCCGCGACGCTCTGGCGGGTCCGAAGCCAGTTGTCGACGTAGGGCTTCGCCATCTGCGACATGCTGAGGCCGCCGAAGGAATAGGCCGGCTTCAGGAGATCGGGCACCTCGCGAGCGATGAAGGTCAGCAGTCGCGTCGCGTGCACCTTCTGGCCCTGCACATACCAGGCGGAGGGTTTGTACCAGCTCGGCTTGAGTGGGTTGCTCGTCTCGTATTCAGCCGGGTAACACCAGACGGCCTCGACAGTCCGGAAGCCCTTCAGGCCCCCCTTCCCGACCTTGGCCTTCGTGACCTTGTCCGATCCATTGCCGATCGGCGTGGCAAGCTCGGGCCCCTCCGTTTGGCCCAGATCAGTGAAGAGATGCGCCCGGCCGAAGAACCCATCCTGTTCGGTGATCTTCTGGAACAGCTCCTTGACGCCGAGCTCCTTGATCCTGTCGGTGATGGCCTTGATCTTCTCGGCCTTGTCATCCTCGCCGACAGTCGTGATGCGGATCCACTGCCGATTCGCCTCGGTCGCGATGATCTCCGAGATGCGGCGATACTCTGGACGTTGCGCGAGCTCGGACAGATGCGGGAATCCCAGCCACGCCATGCCCTCGTTGTAGAGGCCGGCGGCGGCCTGCTGCATGGCCCATGCCTGGGCAGGCAACGAACTTTCGTCCATCGCCATGCCGCTCGCCGGCACCACACCCTCAGGCGGCGGCAGGAGCTTGAACGGGTTGACCTTCTCCGCATCCGGCTTGGCCGGAGCAATCCGAGAACGCGCGACGGCTTCAGCGCTGACAGCAACTGGCTTCCGCGGCGCCTCAGGGGCCACCACAGGCGGAGGCTGCGGCCCGGCGATCCATGCCGCTAGCCGTTGACGAAAGCTCATCGGCGCGCTCCCGCACGAGCAAGCACCTCGTCACTGATCACCAGAGGGCCACGCACGCTCATTAGACGTCCAAATGCTCCAGAGCTCGCGTCGACTTGGTCTTTGAATGCCCCGCCCGGGAACAGGCAGAGCTCGTCGAGGTAGTCGTCATTCCATTCGCCCCGGACGAGGTAGACATTCCCAGCCTCGCACTGGGCAGCGAACGGCTCCGCTCGGGTCACCTTGTCCCCAGTCTCCGGCTCGGCCTGGGCGGTGAATCCGGCAAGCATCAAGATCATGTCTTTACTCTGGACCTTGCCGGCCTGGCCGGGATCCTGCGGCAGACTGATCTTCACTGTGCGGCCGTCGGCCTCCGCAGTCGCCTTGATAAGGCGCCTGACGGCCGGACCCTCAAGCTGATCCTTCACAACGTGCCCGACGATGAATGATCCGTCGGGCGCTCTGCCCAGCTTCACGCCCGCCGTTCGCGCGGCGTTGGTGTTCTGGGTGGCAGCCAAGTCCCAGTGACGGACCCAGGTCGTTCCAATTGGTGCAGCGCCGATGGTCTTGTCAGCGAACCAATGCCGCTTGAACAATCCACCTTCGCGCGGGGTCGGGCGCTGCTGATATTGGCCGGCGTAGGCGTATTCGCCCTTCGCCTTCTTTAGCGCTTCGACCGCAGATCGGCTGAAGCGTTCCGGCAGCAATAGCTCACCCTTGGCCGTGCGAGGGTCCACGAACCCGATTTTGGTCGCGGGGCGTGGCTCCTCGTACTCCATGGGCAGGCACAAGTGCTCGTAAGGCAGCCCGAGCTTCAGGATGGTGCCGGCAACGTCATTGCTGTGCAGGCGCTGCATGATGACGACGATCGCCGAACGTTCCAGGTCGTTCAGGCGGTCGGAGATGGATTCCCTGAAGACGCGCACCGCATTGCCGCGCTCGACTTCGCTCTCGGCCGTCTCCGTCGAATGCGGATCGTCGATGATGACGCGGTCGCCGCGGCCGCCGGTCATCGAAGCGAACGGCCTGCCCTCGCGCCCCCCTGACCGCGTGTTTTCAAACTTGCCCTTGGCGTTCTGGTCCGACGCCAGCTTCACCTCAGGCCAAAGCGAGCGAAACCACTCGCTCTCGACCAGACGCCGCATCTTCGTGTTGTCGCGGATCACGTTGTCCTGCGAATAGGACGTCGCGAGATACCGCATATGGGGGAGACCTGCGGGGCCCCACTCCCATGCCGGCCAGAAGACACTGTTTAGCAGCGACTTCATGAGGCCCGGCGGGCAATTCGTCAGGAGGCGGGTGACCTCGCCCCTGGTCACCGCCTCAAGGTGATCGGCCATCACCTGAAGCGGCCACCCCCAGATCAATTGGGCCTTCGGCTCGAGGATCGGCCAAGCCTCGCGGACGAAGCCGGCCAGCGAAACGCAGCGGGCCCGGATAGCGTCGGCGTCGCGCGCCAGGCGCTCACGCTCCTTCGCTACCTCCCTGCGGCGAATCTCCGCTCTCACCTCCGCCCAGGGCGGCAAGGACAGCGTGGATATCGTTGAGTTGGGCGAGGTGTTCATCACTCAGGAGGTGCAGCTTGTGCTCTGTCTGAACGGGGCCACCGCCCTTGCCTGTTAGCTCAATCTTGCGGGGGGCCCGAAGCCGCGCCGCCTTGTCGAACGCGTCGAGCGCGACCCGGACACGCCGCGGATCAAGACCCTGTTCTTTGAGCACACGCTTCCCGAGCCCGCGCATCTCGTCCAAGTCGGCGTCAACGCTCTCTTCGCGCGCACGCGTGAGGCGGTTGCGAAAGTCGGGCTTGCTGTCTTGCCATCTCCAGACCGTGATCCGATCCGGCATGTCCTCGTCATCGCAAACGCTGGTGAGCGTGCGGCCGGTGGCGAGTCGATAGCAGAGCTGTTCGACCAGTTCCTCGCTATAGACGGACGGCCTGCCAATCTTCGGCGCTTGGGTCGCGCCCATGCTCAACCTCGAACGATGATAATGTCCTTGTCGCGAGCGGTCTGCATGACGCGACGCTGACGAGCTTCCTTGAGCGATGCGCATGAGACGCACAGCACGGGGCGGTTTGGATCGAGCAAGCGAACCCGGGCCTGAGGCACCTGATCGCCGCATTCCCGGCAAGGCGTCCCGAAGACCGGACGAACGACCTTACCCATATGAACCTCTCCACCGGTGAGACGGTTCTTGATTCTGGCGACCTCTGGGTCAAGACAGCGCGTTCACGCGCGGTGTCGTAGAGCTCTATCCTGAATCGTTGAGGTTCCTGGCGACTGGGTGAACGGTCGCGGCTCGTGCGATGCGGTCGGGGCGTCGCTGGGCGCCGCCCTCCCTGCCGTGCTCCCTGAGGCCGCACGCGCGAGGGGGTTCGCGATGTGTGGCTCGAATTTCGATGCCCCGCAAGGGGCCGTCGCGAGGGGCCAAGGCGAGGTGGCAACGACCTATAGGGGTGTTGCCGCTCGCGTGAATTTTGTGGTGCAGGACCGCCTGGCCGGAGGGTGCTTTTCGCTTGACGGGTTTCGCCGAGCGACACGTTTCGCGACGATGCCGAAGTGATGCCCGCAAACTGGGGTTTCGACAACCACCCTACTTCGGGGTCGGGAGCGGGGTGGCAACGGCTCCATGGGGTCGTTGCCGGCGAGCAGTTCGACAGGGACAAAATCGGGCTCAGAGGGACAGATCGGGTGCGCCACAGGGACAAAACGGCGCCCACAGGGACACCTCTGCCGAATCTGGAGTGGACAACCCTGTGCGTTGCCGGCGCCTCACCTTGCGGGGGCGCCCTGCGCGCCCAGATGCTGCGGCAATGAACATCGACCTGTCCTACGCCAACGTGGTAGCGACCCTGGCGCTCGCCGCATCCGCAGTATCCGGTTACGTGGGGTGGATGAACCGACGCGACACATCGCGTCTGAGCGAGCCGTTGCTTTGGCTGACCGCTGAGCGGTTCGATACCCACCGGGAGTGGAGGTGGGTCTACGTCAACGTCAGCAACCGATCTGCCGATTGGGTGCGGTTGGTTTCCGCCTCACCCCGCGGCGGCACAAAAGTTCATGGTTTTGATGGTCCGATAATCGGAGGGGAGTTCTGGCAGTTTCCTGACCGCGTGAACGAGTCGGGCTTTGTGGCCAGCCTGGACCTTGATAAACAGAATGCATCGGCCGAGCCTGGCGCAACGACGGTGGCGCAGTTTCTCGCGAAGAGCTCGGCCGGTAGGATCCAAATCTCCGTGACGATGCGCATAGCTGCTCCGACGCCGAAGATGAAGACGGTCAGGCTTCAAACCTCAATCAAGCCTACCTAACCGCCACCCCCTGACGACGAAGCCCGGCTGCCCTGCCGCCGCGGCGGTCGTCCAAGAGCTGGGGTGACTACGCCAGCGATACTGCATGGGGGATTGAATGACAAACGATCGACCCACCCGCCGCCCTAAGAGCGCGCGAGACAACGCCGAGGCACTGTTCAAGGCGCCGAAGCCAACCGTTTCAGAGCCGGCCCCCCGGAGGGCGACTGTCCCAGGGGCCAAGGAGATGGTCACGCTGCGGATCGACAGCGAGGTGCTCGCCTATTTCCAGGACGGTGGCCCAGGCTGGCAGGACCGGATCAATGAGGTTCTGCGCCAGGCGGTTTCGGCCCCGGTCGACGAGGGCCTGAGATCTAACGAGCTCAACTCGTCGAACGACGGGTGAGAAGGCGCTGGAGGCATGTCGCGAACCGGCAGCGTGTCGCTATCTGACAGCGACACCCGCCCGCCGCAGACCGGAAGCGACGGCCGCCGCGGCAACCTTCCGCTGGCGGTCCAGATTGGTGCGGGACAGGCAGCGGTCGGGCACCGCCTCGTGGGGTTTGACCCGATAGGGCATGCAGTTGGACGCCTCGCAGCGAGCTCTAAACACGGCCTGCGCTTCGCTTGCCGGGACGCTGGCCGATACCTCCCGCGCGATCTGCCTACGAAGCGCAGATCGCCACTGGTCGGCCATGGCGCGGCAATCGCCTGCGCCGTGCTCGCCCGCTCCCCACGGCAGAGCATTCCGGCGCTTCATCATCTCGTCGGCCAGGGCCATCGCCCGCTTCTTCCGGGCATGCAGCATCGCCGCCATGTCGCGCCCGAGCGCGGTGGCATAGGCCCAGAGCATCAGGGCGTCCGACTGCAGCGGCCGGCCATCGAGGTGGTGAAGCGGCCAGGCGAGGGCTTCGTTCATGCGCGAGAGTTCGTCCGCGGTGGGGCGAGCGGAGCGCAACTGCTGCCTCTCTTTCTCCGCGATCGCTCGGGCCTGGGCATCAACCAGGTCGGCGAACTCATGAACCATGGCCGGCCAGCCGTTGGCGTGCTGGCGCGGGCCCACGCGCGTCCCGGATCTGGCGAGGATGTCGAAGGCCTCCACCAAGCGGGCCTGAACGTGCTCGGGCGTCCACGCCATGGGAATTCCCATGTCGGTCACCACTTCGGCACGGGCCTTCAGGTCATCGGCCCAGCCGGCGAAGCCGGGGATTGCGCTCATGTCATTCACAGGGACAATTCCCGCTCACAGGGACAGTTTTCGATTTCACAGGGACAAAACCGCGCGCCAGAGGGACAAATCACCATTTGAACTCTCCGGTATCGAACTGGTCGAGCGCCTCGTTCTGAGCCTCGGTCTTCTCGGGCAGTTTCGGCGGGTCAACTCCCATCACCGGCTTTCCGGTGCGCCAAACCCAATCGCCATCCTTCCCGATGAAGCCGGACAGGAGCAGGCGTTCGGCCGCGCGATCGCGGGCCTTCTTGACTCGCTCCTTCAGGGCCTCCGGATCCTCGTCCTCCCCAGCGACGATGCGCTCGTACTCGTCGCGCCATTCCGCGAGCGTCACCACCTTCGTCCGGGCCGGGACGCGGACACTCGGCGGCGGCTCCCTGCCCTTCTCGCCCAAGGCATTGCTGAGAGCGCGGAATGCGGTGGCGAGGTTCGGCTTCAGGATGAAGCGGCCGTCGGCCGTCTTGGCTGGGCCGCCGGACGTTGGCGCGTCCTTCGCTTCTGCGGAGAGACCGGCCGGCAGGAGGGAGACGCACGAGGAGATGGGATCGCCATCGGCGTCCTGTCCGATCTCGATCCGCTTCAGGACGAAGCGCCAGGAAAGCCCCTGCTCGCCCTCGCGCTGCTTCGTCACCGTGGCCGCTCGGATCGGGCGCTTGTCCTCGTCCTTGACGCTGTTGTGCGGGCCGCGCGGCGCATCCTGCCGTGTCCCGGACTCGGTGACCCAATCGATATCGATCGTCGTCTCGAAGTCGCCGGTGAGCGACCCATGCCCCCGGGGCCGCCCGCCAGAGGCCGGCTTGTGGTGGACGACGATGACGGCGGTGTTCAGTTCATTGACGATCCGCATCACCCGCTCCTTGACGCGGGAGACGTCCTTGCCGGCGTTCTCATCGGCGCCCGGCGTGGCCGCTGACCATGTGTCGAGGACGACGAGGCCAAGCTCGGAAGAGAACGTGCCGCCCCAATGGCGGATCTCGGCGATCAGGTCGGTGATGTCGGTATCATCGGCGAAGAGATCGGCGCGCCTGGTCAGAACGACCATGTCGACGTCGTCCTCTGGGTTCATTTGGTGGTGGCTCGCATAGGCGAGCTGCCTGCCCTTGAAACCCTTCCCGCCCTCAAAGGCGCAGTAGACGACGCCGGCCTTCTTCGTCCGTCTCCCCTGGAAATCGACGCCGCGCGCGATGTGCATCGCGATGTTCTGCGTCTCGAAGCTCTTGCCCGTCTGCGGGGCGCCATAGATCAGGACGGCCTCACGAGTCGGGATGATGCCCTTGATCAGCCACTCATAATGCTGCTTGGCGGGCGCGAAGGTATCGCGCCATGAGATGGCGCCGAACTTCGACCGGAATGCCGGATGCATGAGCCCTTCGGCTCTGGCCTCGAATTCTTCGAAGCTCTCGATTGCCGTGATGTGCAGCATCAGGCCGCCCCTTCGATGCTGGCGAGGAGCGGGGCATCGCCGTCGAGACGAGCGCGGATGACCGGGGTGAACGTTTCGTCGCCCTCGATGAGGATGGCGTTCATCCCGTGCCGATTGGCGAGAAGGCCAGTCGTGCCAGAGCCGGCGAACGGATCGAGGACAGTACCGCCCGGCGGGCAGGCATAGAGCAGAAGCGGCTCAACGATCGTCAGCGGCTTTTGGGTGGGATGTTCGGCCGATCCATGCTCAGAGCGGGCATAGATCACACTCCGCATAAGGCGCGGCCCGCCCTCCTCCGAACGATAGATGGTCTCGCCTGTGGCGCCGATCCAATGAGCTGGGCGTCCCTTCTTCCTGACGACACGAGCTCGCGCGTCATTCGTGAACTGGGGTTGCTTGTAGACGCCGCCCCATGGCGCATCGTCGCGATAGAAGTGCGCTGCCATCTCGTGGACGCGGCGGAATCGGTCATTGAAGAGCCCAGTCCCGTTGTGCTTCTCCCAAACGATCTCATGGCTATTGCGCCAGCCGACGAATTCCGACGCCGTCTCCATGAACATGCGGAATGAACCGAAGACCCACATGCTGCCCGTCGGCTTGAGGACGCGGCGGACGAGCGCCGGCCAGCCCGGCACGCGCTGATCCCATCGGAGCGCTGTCTCGCCATAAGGCGGATCGGTCTGTATGCAGTCGACGCTCTCGTCCGGGATCGAGGCCAAGGCGTCGCGCATATCGGCGTTGATGATCCGGACTGCCATCACCAGTCGACCTTGATGACGCGGACGCCTGCGCGCTCGGCGATGTCGCACATGTTCCGGGTGCCCTTCGAGCCGGGGAAGGCGATGACGGCGGATGGTAGCTCTTGCTCGAGCATTTGCCGGTTGCGGAGCGGACCGGCGTTCTTGCCGTGGGCCTGCCAGTCGGCGGGGTAGACCTTGAAGGGAACCCCGTGACGCTCGGCCCAAGCAGCAGCCAGCGCGTCGGCGCCGGTGGCATCACCGCAGGCGAGAAACTTCAGCGCAAGGCGGCCAACTGCGGCGTCGAGGATCTGATCAAGGCGGCCGCGCTCGCGCTCGGCTTGCTCCTCCCATGTCGTATAGGTTTCAACCGCGACGCCAGGCGGCACCAACCCGTATGATCGCCCGCCGCAGACGATGATTGTGGTCATGCCGCCCTCGCCAACATGCAAGCCGGTGAACTAGGGTTGCGACGGGGGGATGGCCTATGAAGAAAGCCGACGACGGACTGGCGACGATTGCCTTCATTGTGACCATGGGCGGGGCGGTTGCGCTGGCTATTGCCAGCGACATCGCGGCTCCGGCCTGCAAGGCGGCCGCCCAGGTCGCAAACGAAAAGTTCGACTTCGGCTGCCTCGAATTCTGGTTCAACCGCTATCAGTCGCTGCTGGGGAACCTCATAACAGCAGGTGTCGCCGGCATCGCTCTCTTCTGGGCCGCAGGTCAGCTCATTGCAGCAAACAAGCAGGCCACGGCCGCGAACCAACAAGCATTGATCTCTGCCGCACAAGCCTTGCGTGATACTATTGGCGACTACCAAGAAATCCGAAAAAACCTCGAACAATTTGGAGCGGGTATCGGCGGCTGGCGTCACCAGGCTCATGGAAGCCCCCAGCCAACTAAACCGATTTGGCCCGAATTCCCGGGGCTGATCGCTCGCGCGAAAGCGATCCAATTCAATCACACCGAAGTAATCAGTCCGCTGGAGTCGGTCCAGCTTCAAAGTGTCGGCGGGAAAATTTATCCCTTCACTGGGCGCCTCGGCAGAATGGTGAGTGATATTCAGGTTCTTGTGGCGTTGATCATTCAGCTTGACGAGGGGGAGAAATCGCCACCCGACATCACGCTCAATCAGGCGCGAAACCTCCTGACGGAGGTTGAACAAAGGTGTGAGACCTGCATTGAGCTCAACAACGAAGCGCTGACGGTGGTCCGTCAACAGGTCACGGACGCATGGGAAATCATTCGCTCGTTTGAAGAACGCGCGATCGAGGGAGGAAGAGCTGTTAGCTAAGAACACCTTCACGCCGCCCTCTTCTGATCGAGGAGCACGTCGTTCCAGTCGGCCTTTCGGCCGTCGCCGTTCCAGATCTTCTTCTGAAGGGGGTCGTGGAATTCAACGGTGAGGCCTTGGGCCCGGAAGCGGCGCCCAGCGGCTAAGAAAAACGCCGTCGTCGCAGCCGGATCGGCGTCGGCATCGACCAGCAGGATCACGCTCTTGACGGATGGCGGGAGGATGATCCCGGGCCGGTCCATGTCTGGATAGCCGTTCGGGATGTGGCCGCGGCCGCTCGGGTGCTGAATCGTTCCCGTACAGGCGCCGGCGAGGTTGCCGCGGGAGATCGCGCACATCAGGCCGACGTCGTCGGGGCCACGACCCAGCCCATACCAGGAGCCCGTCGTCTCGATCCCCTCGCCTATCGCCATGATGGGGCGCACGGCGCCGAGACGGATCGATCCGCCCATGACTGTCCCGAAGCTCTTCTTCGCCTTATTGCGAGACCGATCGCCCGGCGGCTTCAGCTTGGCGGGCTCGTTCGGATCAAGGTAGGTGCGGTGGATGCCGATGATCTGGCCGTCGACCGAGCGGATCGCGCCGATCATGCAGGGGAAGACGCCGAGCGCCGTTTCGTCCTCGGCCTCGCGGTCGGCATAGCCCCGGTATTCGAGACCGGCCGCGAAGCGGAGATCGGAGGCCATCTCGGGTGAAAGGTAGATCCCGCGCCGGCGCATGTAGGCATCAGCTTGGGTTCCAGCATAGGCCGTGCTGCCGTCGAAAATCCTAGCCGCGCGCGCCGCGCTCGATTCCTGCCTCTGGGCGTCCGCCTCGCGCCGCGCCAGATCCTGATCCTTACGCTCCTCCTGCCGCTCGCGGGCGACTTCAGGATCGATCGGCTTGACCTGGCTCTCGCGACGCGGCGCCGGCCGTCCGACGATGATCTCGCAGGCGGCCATGAAATCGACCTCGCGGACATGCTCGACCATGGCGATGACGTCGCCGCCTCGCGCGCCGCGGCAATTGAAGACCTGCTCGGAGGGCTTCACTGCGAAGCGGTCGGTGCCGTTGCAGAGCGGACAGGGCCCGACATATTCGCCGGCTGTGCGCTTGAGCACCGCGCCAAGCTGCGTGGCGATCTCCAGGATGTCGGCGCTTCGCGCCTCGTCTATCCAGGCCTCGATATCTGGATCCTGGCTCATCCCCGCGTCTCCCGTGGGAGGGCGAGCTTGCCGAGCATCTTTCGGGCACGATCGAACCCGTCGTCGGCGACGACGCGAAGCATGCGTTCGATCATGGTGGCGGGGCTGACGCCTGCCTCGCGCGCGAGATCTTGAATGACGCGAGCGCGGCGATCGGCGACGTAAAGGCCGAAATGCCGACTGCCGGGACGCGCCAACGGGACATTGAAACGTTGGGCGATGAGACAAACGCGTTGCCGGCTGATGCCGACGATCTCAGCGATCTCCCGGCTGGATTTGCCTTCGCGAGCAAGGAGGCCAATCTGGCTGGCGCGCGTGCGAGCGCTGATGACGATCTTGTTCATGCTGCCTCCTGCTGCGGAAGCCCGCGGTCGAACTGTTTGAAGATTTGCTTGCCGGCTGTGACAGCGGCGATGATCGCGTTGACGGGCTGGCGTCCCGCGGCGGCTGACTTTTCACCATCGATTCTGACGGCGCTCAGCATCTCGGCCGCCGCAGCTAGCAAAGCGGCCCGGCGCAGGTTTTCGAGCTCCATCGCCTGCCCACGCGAGGCGGCGATTTCCTCGCGCCGACGGATGGTGATGCTCTCCTGCTCCACGGCGTCTATGCAGGCCGCCATGAACTCGCCGCCGCGCAGGGTCTGGATATCTCGGAGGGCGTCGATCATGCGCGCGCCTCCTTCGGCCCGAGCGCAGCGGAATCCATCAGGCTGATGATCTTCTGCTGCTGCATGGGAGTGACGAGCATCGCCGCGCGCGGGGCGACCTGGAGCGCGGCCCAGTACCAGACAGCGGCGGCGTCAGCCTCGTCGCCATTCTTGGCCGGCCAGCCGAGGAGATCGCACATCGCCCGCGCGTGCTTCTTTGGATTGTGGGGCCGCCCCTTCCCCAGAAAGGCCTTGCGAGCGGTCTGTACGTTCGCCGTGCGCGTCGCGATATTCTTCATGCCGGCGACAAACTCGACCACGCCGATCATCTTTGAGAGCGTGATGGTCGTTTGCGGATTCGAGGTCATGCGGACCTTGCCACGCTCCTCGTCATATTCGCCGACGAAGGCGCCGGGGTTGATGCCCGCTTCGAAATAGAGCCATTCCGGCTTCTCGACCTTGGTCCATTCGATCAACCAGCTGCCGAGCTTCATCATGGCCGCCGTGTTGTCCACGTCGGCGCCCTTGATCGAGAGGAACCGCGGCCGCTCCCCGGCCCGGCCGAACGCCACGCCGGTATTCGACTTGCTGATGTCGAGCGCGAGAATGAGCGGGGCCGTCATTTCAGCCCCATACGCTTGTCCGTCTCACCGGCGGCATTGCACAATCCGGCTAGCGCGAAACCCAAGCCAACTCCGACGGAAACGCAAAGAAGACAGAGCAGGACGACCATCAAGAAGCCTCCCTCAGCCGCACGTTGATCTTGTCCGTCCAGACCTCGAGCCCGATCGACCGAAGCGCGGTCTCTTCGATGCGGAGCGCATGCCTGCAATCCGACGCAGATGGGATTTTCGCCCTCGCAGCCACGTGATCGAGGCCGAACAGGTCGCCGTGCTTCAGGACGTCCAGTGCGCGAGCCGCGCGCGCATTGACGAAGATGTCGCCACCAGGCCCAAAGACGCGGCATCTGGGGACATCGACGGCGGCGAGCCTCTCGGGCTGAAGAACTGCGGCCGCCGTAGGCTCGGCTGGGGGGATAGCAACCTCCGGCGGACGCGCCACGGGCACGCTGAGGGGGGCGGCCGCGGCATCCGGATTGTGTGCGCCGTCTCGCACGGCGCTCCCGGCATTCTCCCCGGGTGGGACAATCGCATTGCGAGTTTCCGCTTGAGGGCCTTGCCCCGTTCTCGCGTCCCCCGGCTTGGAGGGGATAGCGGGCCTGCCTTCGGCGCTATGGGACTGCGCGCTCGCGCCGCCATCTACATAATCGTTCTCCACTGGTTCGACGACGGGGCTGGGTTCAGCAGCGTTCCCCGACAACTGTGCAGCGCTGCCTGCTGTCTCTGAAACCTTGCTCAGCTCATACTTCGGCGCGAGCGACCCGCGGCCCGTCGTCCGGGTCGGCCTGGGCTGAGCCTTGATCTGATAGTGCGACCCGGCCTTGGCGAGCTCGCGATTGATGTCGATGATCTGCGCCATCATCGCGTTCGTCCTAGGGGCGAAACCGAGGCGGACGAGATCGGAGAGCCCCTGCGGGGATTCCCGGAGGGCGTCCAGAACCTCCACGCGACGTTCGGTGGTCGTGAAGCTGATGCCGTCGAGCGTGTACGCGGCCGGCGGTCGCCCGGCTGGGCCGGTAACGCGGCGGAGCTTCTTGGCGGGCTCGCGCTGGGCTGGGTGCGCGGCCGGCGGCTGGAACGACAGCAGCGGCTCGGGCTGACTCTTGTCGAGCATGCCAACAAGGATCTGGACGAGGCGGTCTGTGGCGCGCTGCTGATCCTGAATCGCGCGGATGACCTCGTATGGCGATGGCTGAATCGTCATGCCGCAATCCCCCGCATCGTGCTCTGGTGCTTGAAGCGGGCGAGGCCGGCCGGCGACGACACGATCTTCAGGCAGGCTGGGCACCATGACGTGCCGGCTTGCACCGGCTGGCCACACACCATCTTCTCCCTCACATGTGCATCGTCCCAACCGGGCTGCGGCATCGAACACTGGAAGCGACCACGGTCGAGGAAGCGCACGGGCTCTGCGCTGGCAGCGACGGTGGCGTCGAACTTGTCGAGCGCTTTGTCCGCCACGGCCTGGAAAGCCTCGCGGCGCTCGTCGTCGCTCTTGGTGGGCTTGCGGGCGAAGTTGACGGGTCGCGCGGTCTGCAGCGGCTTGCGCGCCTCGGGTTCGGGGGCTCGCAGCTTTGGCCGGGCCAGGCCGAGGCGATGCACCTTGCCGATCACGGCATTCCGCGATGGGCCGCCGATCTGGAGGGCGATCTGCGACGACGAATAGCCCTCAGCATGCAGCTTGCGGAGCGTTGCCTCGTGCTCTGGCGTCCAACGGAATTCCGCCATCAGAACCACCTCCCCCGAGCTTCATCCTGCGGATCCTGGAAGGTCTCATCGAACTCCCGGGCGTCGATGTCGGAGAGGTCGCGGTACGTGCACATGCGGAAGAGCGCGTAAGCGGCCAAGGCGACCGCTATGGCCAGAATGAGAGCGCCGGGATCGGGCACCATGGCGCGCCTCAATGCTTCTGCTGGATGCCGGCGCCGAGAGCCTCGGCGTTCTTGCGGCCCGCGACGGCGTCGGCGTCTTCACCGTCGTCATCGGTCAGGCTGTCGATCGCATTTGAGCGCTTGAGCGCGGCGTCGCCGAGCGGAAGCCCGTCGAGCATGCCGAGGGCGTGCTTGATCTGGTCGAAGGTCTCGACCTGCTCCTCGTCCAGCTTCTCGCGGATACCCTCGATCTTGCGGAGAAGCTTGCGCTCTGTGAT
Source organism: Allobosea sp. TAF32 (assembly GCF_052113585.1). Taxonomy (NCBI): domain Bacteria; kingdom Pseudomonadati; phylum Pseudomonadota; class Alphaproteobacteria; order Hyphomicrobiales; family Alloboseaceae; genus Allobosea; species Allobosea sp. TAF32. The sequence continues at coordinate 143,812 of NZ_JBFRDM010000002.1, forward strand.
GACCGCGCGAAGCTCCTTCACTGGAATTCCAGCATCCTTCGCCGCGTCGAAGCAGCCGGAGATCGACTCGCGCACCGTGCGGCACCGAGCCATGTATTCGCCCTGGTAGGTGGCGAGCGTCTCGTGATGCCGCTCGATCTCCTTGACCCAGCGTTCGGCACCTTCGAATCCGTTACTCATGGCGATCTCCTTCGTTGAGCGCGCGCGCCTTCCGGTCACACCACTCGGCGCCGGCAGCGAGCCATCGGGATGGGAAGAGGGTGACGCGGGCCGCCGCGGCGAGGATCGCCGAGATCACGGCCCAGAAAATCGCGAGAAGGCCCCGCATAGGCCCCTCCTTTCAAAAGGTTTCAGGCGCCCAAGGCGTCGAGTTGTTCTTGAATGCGGCGCTGCTCGGCTCTGAGAGATTCCTGCCGCTCGCGGCGGTGTGCCTCGTCCAACCACGCCGGCGCCTTCGGATAGACGGCCTTCAGGAATGACGGCCCGTAGGCGAAGATCAGCGGCCAGATCCCGTCCCAGCCAGGCCGCGCGGTCCCATCGAGCCATTTCTTGATGGTCTCAGCGCCAACCCCGGTGTCGTAGGCGACGTTCTCAGCCGTCTTCGACGGGTAGAGATTCCGAATAAATTCAACCGCTCTTTCGGGGCTGGCTTTCTGCGACTTGGGGGAAATCTTTCCCTTCAACGAAGCAAACATTCCGCTCTCCATCTGCGACTGTGGCTTCACAGACGAGGACGGAACTGCAGATCGCTTGGCGGCGACGGTGGAATCGGCCTTCCGGGGATGGCGAGTTGCAGCTCGCGCCCCACCGGATTTCGAGGGAGACAGTGTCGATGGATGGGGATGCGCGAGGGCCACCATGATCAGCGAACCACGAACAGAATTACGGGGCTGACAGTGAAAGCCAGAACCCCGACAAGGAGGAGAATGGTCGCGGGGCGCATCACACTGCCCTCGCGCGATAGCTAACTTGGCGTACCCGACTTTTGCGCAGCGCCGAGACGTGGCGCGCGCGGTACTCGGGATCGGCCCATCGCTCTTTGGCAGCCAAGGAGCGTCGGGTCCGAAGGTCGATGTCGTGCGGGTTGCCCGGCGAACGGTCGAACGACGACCAGGCCGGAATGGTGTCGACCCCTTCCCCAAAAAACTGGGTGAAAAATTCTGCGACAGCCCCTTCCTTCCGGAACCACTCACCATGGCCACGGGATCCCGCAAAACGACGGTGTAGCTCGCGCTCGAAGGGGTGTCCGCCGTCGAGAACAGCAACGAGACGAACCGGGCAAGGCGAATGCGCGGAAACCATCGCCGCGCGCTTTGCCGGCCAGCGTGAACATCCGATTTTGATGAGGCCGATTTGAGCTTCGATCACGTAGACGTGCTTCTCGGACATTCAAGCGACCTCTCGCGCTTCATCGCTGTCCGGCAGCCGACCCTTCGCTCTGGCATGGATGAACGCCAGGGCCTCGTAGGTGACGTCAGGTCGTCCAACCTGCTGCGCGGCGTCTACCAACATCACCCAATATTCGGGGGGGATCGCTCCGCGGCGCTTCATTTCCGAAGCAGTGGATCCACCAACCGATAGGACGCGGCTGACCGCGGCGGGGCCACCCAAGGCATCAAAGACGTCTGCTACGGTTCGCATGACGCATAGACTTACACAAATCGTGTCAGCGATGTCAACATGATTTATGTTCACACGCTATGTGATAATCTCAACATGGAAGAAATGGGCAGCAGATTGCGCAAGGCGCGGGAGCGGGCTGGCTTCAAATCCGCCAGAAGCGCGGCCATTAGGCACGGCTGGACCGTCTCGACGTATAACGCTCACGAGAATGGCCAGAATGACTTCGACCCCGAGGCGGCCACCATTTACGGCAAAGCCTTCGGCGTCTCACCTGGATGGCTCCTGACCGGACAGGGGCTAACACCTCAGCCGCTTCCCGAGATTACGGCAATCGAAACGTTCGAGGAGTTCGAAGCGCGAGCGGAGGCGATGATGCGCGGGGAAACCCCGCCCGAGCGCCCCCCTTACGAGCCGGAGCCGAACGCCGCGATCCAACCTGGACCGGCTTTCCTACCCGCCAAAGCGCTCCTGCCCCACGACGTCCCCGAGCTCGGCCTCACCGTCGGCGGTCGCGGCGACGACGATAGCGTTTTCGAGCTGAATGGAACGACCGTTGACTACCACCCTCGGCCGCCGGGCCTGGCACGCCGGCCCAATGTGTTCGTTCTACGGGTCGCCAACTCGAGCATGAGTCCTCGGTTTGAGGATGGCGATATCGAGTACATCGAACTCAAGAACCCTTCCGTCGGCGAGTACGTCGTTGTCGAGTTGAAGCCGGAGGTCGAGGACGGCGCCGGCCGTTCCTACATCAAGAAACTGGTCAAGGCTGACGGTCGGAAGATCGTGGTCGAGCAGTTTAATCCGCCCGGCTTCATGGAGTTTGGTCGGAACGAGATTTACCGCCTCTTCCGCGTCATCACCGACAAGAAGGAGCTGATCGGTTAACCCCTGCGCGCGGGAGTCTAACCGACGCGCGCCACGCGGGCGCGTGGGAAACAGCTACTAACCTATATCCAGTATACTCCCTGACTCTCGACGGCTCCGGACCATGCACCCGGGCTCCGGAGGCGGCCCCTCAGAGAGGGCCGCACCGTCCGTCGAGCCAGACTCAACGCTTACGATGAAGCTCTAGCTCTACGACCAGGCGCGCGATTACGCAGCCCGACGGTAGAACGGGAGTAGCGCAAGGCGATGCCGCTCTTTGCAGGACGAGCACACAAGCTTGCCCTCCAGGTCGTGCACGCGACTGAAGCCTTTCGCCTCAAGCTCCTGAAGCTTCTCATCGGGCAACCGCCCGCTGTGTCCGCACCCGTCGCACCTCACGTCCAGCGCCGCCAATTGCCCCAGCGGAGGAATGGGAACCCTCGCATTCGACCAAGCCAAACCCATCACGCGCCCTGCCGTTTGTTCTCTTTAAGTTCTCATTTACGACTCAGCTTTCGTGAAGAGTCCAGCCCGATTCGCCAGCATCGCAAACAGCCGATGAACACGCGCAATCTGTGTGCACATAATTTGTGTTGACATATATCGTGTTCATTTCTATGTTGATCCCATCAGCCACCCGCCGATGGGGGAAGACATGTACGCCGTCACCTACCAGGCCGAAGATCTCAACCTGCGTCCGGCCACCCAGAACGCGCAGATCCTGTTCAACGGCCACCTCGACCTTAACGCCCGTCCCGACGGTTCCTGGGAGATCGAGGCAATCTGGGTCGACGTCGCCACCCCGCAGCCCCGCTTCAAGATCCAGCACACCCTGGAGCGCATGGCCTCCGACGACCCGCTGTATGGGCTCATCGTCAAGGCGGCCGAGGCGCACGATCGCCTCACCCACGCGATCACCGACCACGTTCGGGATGAGATCGAAGGCGCAGCGCGCGCCGCCTACAACGACGCCCAGTATCAACTGGGCAAGGACATCGCCCGCGGCTTGGAGATGCGGTGATGCTACGCCCCGCTACCCGAGAGCGCCAAGAGCGATTTGCCGAGACGTTCGACGGCGTTCAGGCGCTCGACTGGCGCGCCTCCGTCGATCGCTTCCTCTCTCGAGAGGGTATGTCCTGGCTCACCGACGAGCAGATGGAGGAGATCGTCTCCGACATGGTCGGGCATGCTCGCGTCTCGCAGAAGCTGCGGATCCGCAACCGCAAGATTCTGAGGGCTGCGTGATGGTTGCGATCAATGACGGCGGCCCCGCCTTCCCGCACTCGGCGGCATGGTCACCTACCGGGAAATCCGTGTCGCTCCCGCAAAACGGCATGTCCCTGCGCGACTGGTTCGCTGCCACCTATAGCCTCGGCGCCGATGGGCTCAGCGTGACATGGGCCGAAAAAGTCATGGGCACGAAGGCCCCTGACTGGACCACCCATGATGGAGCGATCTGCATCCTCTGGTGGTGCGAGGCCGAAGCCCGCGTTCGCTATCTGCATGCCGACGCCATGCTCAAGGCGAGGGAGGGCCGCTGATGTCCGCCGAAGCCAAGCTCGGCGTGATGATCGCCGTCTTCCTGCTCCTCTTCGCCGGCTGCGTCTGCCGCCACATCGAAGCCGTCCGCGCCTTTGAACGAGGTGAACTTCCATGAACAAGCCGATGCTTCTGACGCCTGAGACGCTCGCCACGCAGACGCCGCCCGACGTGAAACGCGTCAAGTTCGTCGATCGCGGCGACTGGATGAAGCTTAGGGCGATGGACGTCACCGCCTCGGTCGCCGGCGCCCTGTTCCATGAGCACCAGTACGTCACCGCCTTGGGCCTCTACCTCGAGAAGGCTGGCATGGCGCCTCCGCAAGAGGAGGTCACGCCGGTGATGACCGACGACAGCATCGTGCTGCCGCCGATCATTCGGGGCACGCTGTTCGAGCGCACCGCGATCGAGATGGTGCGCATGCTGAAGCCAGGCTGGACGATCTTCAGCGAGGGCAACACCTACTACCGGATGCCGAGCGAGCGCATCGGCGCCACCCCGGACGCGGTCGCCACCCGGCCAGACGCCAAGGGGCTGGGCATCATCCAGATCAAGACCACCGACAACCTGATCTTCCGCAAGAAGTGGATGAACGAGGCCGGCGAGGTTGAGATCCCCGCCTGGATCGCGGTTCAGGCCATCGTCGAGGCCAAGCTCACCGGCGCCACCTGGGCCTGCGTCGCCGTGATGATCGGCGGCGTGACGACCGAGCTCAAGCTCTTCGACATTCCGATCCATGATGGCGTCTGGACGGAGCTCGTCCGGCGCGTGCGCGAGTTCTGGCGCCGCGTCGAACAGCGCGACGCCCCCGAACCCGATTATCTCCGCGATGGCGACTATGTCCGCAGCAGCTATCTCGGGACCGACGACACCGAGCTGGACTTGAGCACCGACAACCGGCTCGTCGCCATCCTGGATGAGCGAAACACGCTGAAGATCGCCGAGAAGGCGGGCTCGGAGGCGGAGAAGAAGCGCAAGGCGCTCGACGCCGAGCTGATCAGCAAGATGGGCGCCCATACCTCCGCGCGGGCCGCCGACGGTCGGGTCGTCCGCGCCAAGAACATCACCGTCAATCGGAAGCCCCAGCCGGCCTCCTCCTACACCTATCCCCGCATCAGCATTTCGGGAGAAGCCGCATGAACGCGCTTGCCTCTGCCACGATTGGCCATAACTCCGCGTCATTCCTGCAGATGGTCGAGGCCGAGCCGGCCGTGATCTATCGGGACGACACCGTCCTGCCGGGCCTAATTGCCGAGATCGAAGCGCAGATCGATGCATCGAAGCGCGACGTTTCGACGAAATCCGGGCGCGAGGCGATTGCCTCCCTCGCCTACGGCATCTCTCGTCGCAAGACGCCCATCCTCGACGCCGGCAAGCGTCTGACCGAGGACTGGCGCAAGAAGACTGCGACCGTGAACACGCTCAAATCGCAGGTCGAGCGTGACCTCGATGCCCTCCGGGACAAGGCGCGGGCACCGCTCGACGCTTGGGAGACGGCGGAGAAGTCGCGCGTCGCCCGCGTCGAGTCCGCCATCAGCATGCTCCGCCAAGCGGCGATGGTGCCCGCGCATTACGGCCTTGAGGATTTCGATCGCGATATCGCGATGGTCAATGCCGTCACCATCGACGATGACTTCGGAGAACTCAAAGGCGAAGCCGAGGACGCGCACGTCGAAGCGCTCGCAGCCCTCCGCATCGGCCGGGCCAATTTCATCAAGGCCGAAGAGGAACGCGCCGAGCTCGCCCGGCTTCGTGCGGCTGAGGAAGAGCGCCAGCGCGCAGAGCGGGAGGCCGAGGCGAAGCGCCAGGCTGAGGATGCCGAGCGCGAGCGTATTCAGGCAGCCGAACGCCGCGCTGCTGCGGAGGCCGAGGCGCGCGTGAAGGCCGAGCAGGAAGCCGCCCTTGAAGAAGAGCGCCGCAAGGCACGCGAAGCGCAGGAGGCGTTGGCAGCAGAGCAGCGCCGCCAGCGTGAAGAGGCCGAAGCACAGGCCCGTGCCGACGCCGCAGTCAAGGCCGAACAAGAGCGCCGGCAGGCCGACATTGCCCACAAGGGCAAGATCATGGGCGAGGCGAAGACCGCGATCATGACCTGCGGCGTCGATGAGCCGATCGCGAAGCAGATCGTCCTCGCGATCTGCGCGGGCTCGATCCCCCACACCTCTATCCGATTCTGAGGAACAGATGAGCCAGTCAGTTCAGACTATCGAGCAGCGCATCGAGGCGCGCATAGACAACGAAACCACCCGACAGCTTGCCGTTTCGGACCGGGCCGGCGGGTTGGTGTTCGCCAACGTCTCCGAGGTGATGGAGTTCGCCAAGCTGATGGCGATCTCTGGTATCGCCGTCAGGAAGCATCTCCGCGGCAACCCCGGCGCCTGCCTTGGTGTTGTGATCCAGGCGCTTGAATGGCGCATGTCGCCCTATGCGGTCGCAAACAAGAGCTATCTGGTCAACGATCAGTTGGCCTACGAAGCGCAGCTCATCCACGCGGTGGTTCTCAGCCGGGCTCCGATCAAGGGGCGGCCGAAGGTCGAATACAGCGGCGAAGGCGACAAGCGTCGCTGCAGGGTATCGGTCGAGCTCAACGACGGAAGCGGCCAGTGGGTCGATTACGAGTCGCCCGAGTTCGGGAAAATCACTCCGAAGAACTCGCCGCTGTGGAAGTCGGATCCGGACCAACAGCACTTCTACTTCAGCGCCCGCTCGCTGGCGCGCCGGCACTTCCCTGACGTTATCCTGGGCGTCTATGCCGAGGACGAGATCATGCCGCGCGACCCGGCCGCGGCTCGCGACGTTACTCCCGCGCCGAAGACGCTTTCCGGCCGGCTCGACGCACTTGCTGGCTCACCGGCGCAGCCCGAGCATGATCCCGAAACGGGCGAGATCAAAGGTGAGGGGGAAACCTCGAATCCCCCCGCGACTGCCGGCCAGCGGGCAGTGGACCCAGCTCCTCAATCGCTTGCAGACGGTGCGGTGACGGACGGCGGAGAGGACGATGGGCGCTTTCCGCCCCCCGCTAGCGACGACTTCCCCGGTGATCAGCCGAGCCCCCGTCAGTTGGCGCGCGATCGCGGCGCTGAGGCCAAGCGTGACGGGCTCAACAAGCGCGCCATGCCGGCCGAGTACCGCTCCGAAGGGCGCGAGGCGGAAATGCAGGCCTGGCTCGAGGGCTTCGAGGGCCAGCGCCAGGCGGAGGATGCGTAATGGATCGGATCACCATTCGTATCGCGCGCGAGGACGAGCGTTTCGCTGGCTCGTTCGTCATCGAGCAGGGCGGCAAGATCTGCGACGGCCTCGGTTGGGACGAGATGCTTGGCCAACTCGCGGTCATCACCTTCCCGACGGAGCGCGTGAACCGCTGGGGCGGCACGCTCTATCCGATGGAAACGCCCCAGGAGCGCGAGGCCAAGCGCCTGGCGCGCCGCGCTCGCGGCCGCACCATGGCCGAGACCGAGGCGGCCATGACACTCGACGGAGAGACCACCCGATGCTGATCCGCGTCATCGACTTCGAGACCACGGGACTGCCGCCTAATGCTGCCGTCTGCGAATCCGGATGGACCGACATCATCCTCGACGGCAACGCCTGCGAGATCCGGCCGACCGTTGCCCGCCTGATCAATCCGGGCCGGGCGATCCCCGAAGAAGTGTCGAAGATCCACGGGATCACCGACGCCATGGTCGCGGGATGCCCATCGCCCGACGTCGTATTCCGCGAGATGATGGAGGGCGCGGATGTGTTCTGCGCCCACAACTGCGAGTTCGAGCAGAACTTCTTTGGTGGCGGAGATCGGCGCTGGATCTGCACTTATAAGGTCGCCCTGGTCCATCTTCCGGACGCGCCGTCGCACAAGAACGGCGCCCTCCCCGAATATCTTGGGCTGCAGCTGGATCCGGCTCTCTGCGAGCCGGCGCACCGCGCTGGCCCCGACACCTACACTTCGGCCCACATCCTCGCGACGCTCATCGGCCGCGGGCTCTCGATCGATGAAATGGTCGAGATCACCAGCAGGCCGCGACAGATTAGCCGCATGCCCTTCGGCAAGCATAAGGGCGAGCTCATCGTAGACCTTCCCGACCGTTACCTCTCTTGGTGCATCGACGAGTTGAAGGCGGCCGACATTGTCGCCGCCATGAAGAAGGAAGTCGCGCGGAGGAAGGCAGCATGACGCGGCTTTATCTCGACCTCGACGGCGTTATGGCCGATTTCGACGCGCACTTCCCGGCCGTCTTCGGCCTCGATCATCGCGGCATCGCCGATGACGCTATGTGGACCGTGATCAATGCTCATCCGAGCTACTTCCGAGACATGCCCACGTGCCCCGGCGCGATCGAGTTCTTTCGCGAGATCCAGCATCTCGATCCGATCGTGCTGGCGGCATGCCCGCGGACGAACTACCAGCACGTCGCCCGGCAGAAGCGGGAATGGGTCCGAGAGCACCTGTCGACGGAGATCATGGTTCTCCCGGTCATGGGTGGCCGGAACAAGCCGCTGTTCATGCACGCGCCGAAGGACGTGCTGATCGACGACTTCGCCAAGAACATCAACGCATGGCGCGACGCGGGTGGCGTCGGGATCCTCCATGTCGACTTCAATCAGACTCGTCAGGTTCTCAATACGGTCCTGTGCATCCGGGCGAAGGTGGAAGGCAGGAACCCAGGCGCGGAGTTCATCGCACCATGACCGACACGCGCGCCCGCAAGAGCCACATCTGGGACCGGCATCCCGACGACTGGTACGTGGAAGATTATTGGGTCTCCGAGCGGCTTTTCGCTTCGGGCGCGGTCGACGGCTGCCGGACGGTCCTGGACCCAGCATGCGGCTTCGGCCGCATCGTGCATTCCGCGGCCAAGGCCGGCTTCATTGCGGCGGGGTCTGACATTGCGCCTAGGTGGCGCGATCAGCCTCACCAGGGGGTCTACCTGATCGCCGACTTCCTCAATGGGGAATGGCCGGCTGCGAAAAGCCGGCGCTTCAGCCGTCCGGACCTGATCGTCTCAAACCCGCCCTTCCGCCACGCCGAGCAGTTCGCCCGGCTCGCGCTGCAGCGGGCGCGGAAGGCCGTCGCACTCATCCTGCCAACGACCTGGCGCAGCGGTGACGAGCGCTCGAGGTGGCTGGAGACGACGCCCCTCGCCGAGGTCCTCGACATCACGCCACGGCCGTCGATGCCGCCCGGCCCAGTGCTCCTCGCTGGCGAACGCCCCGGCGGCGGCACCAAGGACTTTAGCGTATTCATCTGGAAGCACGGGCACCAAGGCCGTCCGCTGGGCGGTTGGTTGCGCAAGGGAGACAAGCCCGGCCACCAGTCCCGCATGCTCGCCTATGAGGCGAATGGAGGGGAAGTCTGATGCCTACTGGCTACACCGCCCCTGTCGAATCCGGCGAGATCACTGAGCTCCGCGACTTCATCATGCTCTGCGCCCGCGCGTTCGGCGCCTGCATCATGATGCGCGACGAGCCGCTGTCGACGCCAATCCCGGAGAAGCTCGAGCCCTCGACGCAGCTCTATGACGAGAGAATTGCGGCGACCGAGAAGCGCATTGCCGAGCTGACGGCGATGACGGCCGACGGCGCGCTGACGGCTTCGCTGGCCGCGAACAACGAACTGGCCCGCCAACGCCGAGAGCACGAGGCCGAAGATCAGGCCCGACTTGAGCGTCATCTTGTCATGGCCGAGCGCGTCAGAGGATGGGATGCGCCAAAAAGCCATGCAGCCCTGAAGCAGTTCATGCTCGAGCAGCTTGCGGAATCGATGCGGTTCATCGGCGGTTCCTACCCGCTCCCCCCTATGAAGATCGGTGAAGCATGGCGGCAGGAGCAACTGTCGGACCTCAGCGACAGCCTGGCGCGGTCGCGGAAGAGCCACGCCGAGGAAATCCAGCGCACCGCGGAGCGCCAGCAGTGGCTCGATGACCTGCGCGCAGCGCTGCCCCCGGCCGCGGGCGATGTCGGCGGAGGGCAGGCATGACAGCCCTCACCATCTCAGACTTGGCAGGCAAGACCGTTCGGCTTCAGGCTCACCTTAATCTGGGCTCGAATGGGTACGGCTACGCCTATCGCTTCGTCGACTACCCGCGCCTCGGTTATGTCGATTATGGCTACAAGGGCGCCCATGCCCGCAAGCTCGGCAAGACCGGCGAGCGGAAATGGACTCTCGACGGCGCTATCGTGGAGAGCCTGGACTTCGCGTTAGCGGGCTATGCGACGGCGCCGGAATTGGATGATCGCGAGAAGGCCGTCCTCGCCCTTGTGCCGGATGAATTCGAGCCGCTCCGCGAGGTCGAGAAGCGCATCTCCGCAGAGCTAGGCGACCCGCCGCCCGAGCGTGATGGATACGCCCAGGCCTCCGCCACCACGATCAGCACACTTCACAGCAAGGGGCTGGTCGAGATCGGCCGCCGCAAGGACGAGCCGAACGAGATGCAGAAGCGCCTTGGCCTTGAGCATCTGGCCTACACGCCCCTGGTTCGGAGGAAGGCCCATGGCTGAGATCAAGCACAGCACCAGCCCTTGGCATGCCGATCCGAAGGCGCCGGAGGATTCTTACTTCGAAGACGTCAGCATCCTTCGGGAAGATGGTCTCGCGGTCGGCGTCGCGGTCCACAACGGCGACATATCGCCGGAAGAGGTGAAGGCGAACGCCTTCGTAATGGCGGCCGCGCCCGAGATGCAGGCCGCCCTGCGCGGCATCCTCAGCAATCCTGGCGGGCGATGCACGGCCGAGCAGTGGGCGGCCGGCCTCGACGCTCGCGCGAAGTCGGAGGGCCGCCATGTCTGATCGCTACACCGCTCGCCAGAAGCAGCAGGCCTTAGCCCGCGAGCTCGGCTTTCGCCGCCGCGTCTATGCGACCCGCGTCGCTGCCGGCTCCATGAAGGAAGTCGAAGCCGCATTTCAGATCGGCATCTTCGAAGAGATGGAGGCCGAGTTCCGCCAGCGCGCCGACGCCGAGGATCGGGCCGGGAGGCTGCTGTGATCGCTCTACTCCAGGCACTGAACAACGCGAATGGCGCCAGCAACCAGCAATTCGTCTGCGTGGTGCACAAACCCGCCAATTCCTCTCCAATAGGCGTCAGCCGCCGCAGTCAAAGTCGGCAAGGTGGCCCCCTCTTCCGGTTCTGCGCAGTACGAGAGAGAGGCGCGGTGTCTCGGAGCGTCGAACTCGAGCGCCTCAACCCGATGCAGAACCGCACAGGATGCTTCCGGCCGATATCTTTCGACGTCGGGTTCCGTCGGGAGGATGAAGCACGCGGACAACCTGCTCGGCTTTTGAGGGTATCGCTGCGCGCGAACCATCTCAAAGGTCAGCTCTCGCATCATGATGAACTGAGCATCGGCACCGCCCTGAAACAGCTTGATATCGGGATGAAGATTGAGCAGCCGGCCCCAATTCCCAGGCTCAATAATGCTACCCGCTCGCAAGCGCAGCGGCGCGAAGTGAAAGCCAATCATCCTGCCCCCGTGTCGTTCACCTACATCTACCGTTGGAACCGGTGCGACCGGAAGGGCCAGCGCTGCCGTGTGTTCGCACGCGGGACCATGAACTCCGTGGGCCTCGAGTTCGAAGACGGCTTTCGCATGGTCTCCTCCGGCAACGCGCTGAGGAGGGCATAAGATGGCGCGCGCCCAGACCCCGACCAGCTTTGACGAACTGCCGCTGTTCGCCAGCGACGAGCAGATCGCGTGCGTCGTGGTCGGCCCGCACAATGCAAAGGAGTGGCTGCGCACCAGACTGCCGACGATCGCCGGGAAGCCAGGATTTCCACCAGTAGACCCCTTCCACAATGGCCGCCCAACGTGGCTGATTAAGCGGTTCTATGAGGAATATCTGGGCGTCTCCGTCTCGACAGGAAAGAGCGGCGCGCCTGATGGCAGAGAGGATGCATCGGCATGGACCCGATCAAAGCGCCGGGCCTGAAATTCCAAAAGCGGAAGAACAAGCGCGTTCCCTACTGGGTCGCGGACGAGAAGGATGTGCTTGGGGGCTATTCCCCGAAGACGGTCAACCTTGAGTACCTGGCTGACACGCCGGATATCCTGATCGCGAAGTGCAATGCGCTCCAGTCGGACATGTTGCTCTGGCGCGCTGGCTATCGCCGTAACGGGATCACCTATGACGGGACGATCAAGTCCCTGCTCGAGCTTTATGAGACGCACCCGGATAGCTCGTTCCAGACGGTCAAGCCGTCTACGCGGTATCCGTACACGTTCTATCTTGCCAAGCTGAAGGGGCACATCGGCCCGCGGCGGGTGGATGCTGTCGACGGTTCCGACATCATCGCGTGGCACAAGGTCTGGTCGAGCCCTGATGAGCCAGAGGGCCGTTCGAAGCTGGCCGCCGCGGCTATGGCGCGCGCAGTCCTCAAGGCTGCATGCACCTTCGGCGTGCTCAAGCGCCTTGATGGCGCGAAGCAGTTGCTCGAGATCCTGAAACTCTCGCGATTCGAGAAGCCGGCCAGCCGTTCCCAGGTTCTCACAGCCGAGCAGGTCATCGCGGCGCGCGCTGCCGCTCACGATCACAAGGCTCCGTCGCGGGCTCTGGCCTATGCGCTGACTTTCGAAACCCTGCTCCGGCTCTGGGACACGATAGGTCAGTGGATTCCGATCAACGATCCGGGCCTGTCCGAGGTCATCAGCCCGAACGGAAAGGAAAAGTGGATCGGGCTGAGCTGGCATCACATCGACGAGCACATGGTTCTTCGCTTCACCCCGTCAAAGACGAGCCGCACAAGCAACGTCAAGATCGTTGCCGATCTCAAGCTCTGCCCTATGGTGATGGAGGAGATCGAGAAGATCCCTGCCGAGCAGCGCGTCGGCCCGGTTATCGTCGCCGAGCGGAGCAAGCTGCCCTATCGCGAACAGCGCATGCGCCGCGGCTGGTCGAGAGATAAGAAGGTGGCCGGCATACCGGTTGATGTCTGGGCGCGCGACCTGCGAGCCTCTGGCGTCACCGAAGGGCGCGATGGTGGTGCGGCGACAGACGACGCCGCCAAAGTCGCCGGTCACACCACCGCGAAGACTACTGCCGCCGTCTATGACCGTGGCGCCTTAGAAGCTCACCGTCGTTTCGCCAACGCCCGCCTGTCCAACCGGGAACAGGGCAAAAACGGCGGCGGTAACACCCCCGGTAGCGAGCGGTAACGCGATGCGCGAGAATGCCGTCCACATAGGAGTTTTCGAAGAAATGCCAGTTAACGCCCTCTTAACGGGCGTTTCTTTTTGACGCTTTTTCAGGCGAGTTTCCGAAAGAACGCGTCCGCCGCGGAGCGGGTCGCATCCTTGCGCGCCCGCGTTTCGGCCAGGCGTTCGATCTCGGCCTTCAGCGCGGCAATGCGCTCGTCGATCTCGGCGAGCGAGAGCATCGACAGGTCCTGGCCGATCTCATGCACACTCTTCGGTTTGGGGCGATCATCCTCCGGGAATATCGACATGGCGGCCTCGCATCTGCTCAAACTGCGCGCGGCAGGCTAGCCAACTTGCGGCGACAGTCACGCTGCGCCGCACCATGACGAAGGACGACGAGGCCATGACCCCCATTCCCGAGACGATGACGGCGATCGGCATTCCCGCCCCCGGAGGCCCGGAAGTCCTGCGCCCGGAGATCCGCCCCGTTCCGAAGCCCGGCCCCGGCCAGATCCTGGTTGCCATCGCCGCCGCAGGCGTGAACCGTCCCGATGTCCTGCAACGCCTCGGCGGTTACACTCCTCCGCCGGGCGCCTCCGACATTCCGGGCCTCGAATTCTCCGGCACGGTCATGGCGCGCGGCGAAAGCGCGGAGCGTTTCAATGTCGGCCAGCAGGTCTGCGCCCTTGTTCCCGGCGGCGGCTACGCCGAATACGCCGTCGTCCATGAGAACAATGCCCTGCCTGTGCCGGAGGGCTTTTCGCTTATCGAGGCCGGCGCCGTCCCGGAGACCTATTTCACGGTCTGGACCAATGTCTTCCAGCGCGGGCGGCTGCAGGCGGGCGAGAGCTTCCTCGTCCATGGCGGCTCATCCGGCATCGGCACCACCGCGATCCAACTCGCCAAGGCCTTCGGCGCGACCGTGCTGGCGACGGCCGGCTCCGACGAGAAGTGCCGGGCCTGCCGCGATCTCGGCGCCGATCACGCCATCAACTACCGCACCGAGGATTTCGTCGCCGCGTCCAAAGCCGCGACGGGCGGGCGCGGCGTCGACCTCATCCTCGACATGGTCGGCGGCGACTATATCGACCGCAACTACGAGGCTGCGGCCGATCAGGGCCGCATCGTCCAGATCGCCTTCCTCAACGGCCCGAAGGCGACAGCGAATTTCAGCCGCCTGATGCTGAAGCGCCTGACGCATACCGGCTCGACGCTGCGTCCCCGCACCGTCGCCGAGAAGGCGGCCATCGCTGCCGAACTGCACGAGAAGGTCTGGCCGCTGCTCGAGGCCGGGCGCTGCAAGCCGCAGATCCATGCTACATTCCCACTGGCCCAGGCCGCGGACGCCCATCGTCTGATGGAGTCCAGCGCCCATATCGGGAAGATCGTACTGACGGTGTAGCCATGCAGAGCGACGCGCCCACGCCGGACGATGACAAAAAGGCGATTGCCGAGCTGATCGCACGGCAGTTCGCCAGCCTCAGCTGGCGGCCGGGCGCGCCGGCCGATTGGGCCGCCTTCGGCGCCGACTTCCATGACGCCGCCGTGCTCTACGCTTCCGCCCGCCCGGCCCGGCCGCAATCACCCGCCGAGTTCGTCGCGCGGATGCAGGATCTCTCGCAGACGAGCCTGCGCTCCTTCGAGGAAAGCCCGCTCGGCATCGAGATCCGCGTCTTCGGCCATGTCGCCGTGGCAGTCGCAGCCTGCGAGGCCGTGGAGAACACCACCGAAACCGGCCGCACCGTCGAGATGATGCTGCTGGTCAAGGAGGCCGGTTCCTGGACGATCGTGGCGCAGGCCTGGGACAAGGCGACACCGTCCCGGCCGGTCCCGGATGCCCTCCTCTCGGCGTTTGGGCAGCCGCCGCAATGACCTGCAAATCCATGGACACTGGCCACGCCCTCGCCTATAAGGCGCGCCATCCTGCTCATCGTCGATGATTTGGATGGCCGGCCGAGGAGGCCGGTCGGCGCATGAGAGCTTTTGTCCGCGACCCTGCCTTGACGAGCCCGATCGGGCGCGAAGGCCTTCCAGGAGACGCCCCGTGTCACAAACCCCGCTGATGCCCAAAGCCACTGCGGTCTGGCTGGTCGAGAACACCTCTCTGACGTTCGAGCAGATCGCCGAGTTCTGCAAGCTGCATCCGCTCGAGGTGCGCGGCATCGCCGATGGCGAGGTTGCGGCCGGCATCAAGGGCCTCGATCCCATCACCTCCGGCCAGCTCACCCGCGAGGAGCTGGAGCGCGCCGCCAAGAACCCGAACCATCATCTGCGTCTCGCCGAGCGCAAGGTGAAGGTGCCGGAGATCAAGCGCACCAAGGGCCCGCGCTACACCCCGGTCTCGAAGCGCCAGGATCGCCCGAACGCCATCCTCTGGCTGCTGCGCAACCATCCCGAGCTCAAGGACGCGCAGGTCATCCGCCTGATCGGCACGACCAAGTCGACCATTGCGCAGATCCGCGACCGCACGCACTGGAACGCCCAGCAGCTCACCCCGATCGACCCGGTCAGCCTTGGCCTGTGCTCGCAGATCGACCTGGACTTCGAGGTTGCCCGCGCCGCCAAGGACCGTCCGGCCGCGCTGGCCGAAGCCGGCTCGACCCTGCTGTCCGCCGAAGAGACCACGGCTCCGGCGCCCGCGCGCAGCGAAAGCCAGCCCTTCGCCGATATGAGCCGGCCGAAGCGCGAGGAAGAGGCGGCGATCGACGTCGATTCCGTCTTCGCCAAGCTGAAGCAGCTCAAGCGCCCGGCTGATGAGGACGACGAGGGCTGAGCTTAGGCTCGGTTCCAACCGTCATGGTCGGGCTTGTCCCGACCATCCACGTCTTCGCTGGTAGAAGATCGTGTTCAAGACATGGATGCTCGCCACAAGGGCGAGCATGACGTGGTGGCGCCGATAGGAATCGCCTACCCGATCCCCCTGCCCTTCAGGACCACGCCGATCTCGTCGAGCACCCCTGCGTCCTCGATCGTCGCCGGCACGGCATAATCTTCGCCGTCGGCGATCTTCTTCATCGTCGCCCGCAGGATCTTGCCGGAACGCGTCTTCGGCAGCCGGTTCACCGTCACCGCGAGCTTGAAGGCCGCCACCGGCCCGATGCGCTCGCGCACCAGCGCGACCAGCTCCTTCTCGACCTCGGCCGGCGACTGGCTCACGCCCGCCTTCAGCACGACGAAGCCGCAGGGCTGCTCGCCCTTGAGCGCGTCGCGAATGCCGACCACCGCGCATTCCGCCACGGCCGGATGCGCCGCCAGCACCTCCTCCATTCCCCCGGTTGAGAGCCGGTGGCCGGCGACGTTGATGATGTCGTCGGTGCGCCCCATGATGAAGACATAACCGTCCTCGTCGATGAAACCGGCATCCGAGGTGTTGTAGTAACCCGGATAGGCCGTCAGATATGCCTGCTTGAAGCGCTCGTCGTCATTCCACAGCGTCGGCAGCGCGCCGGGCGGCAGCGGCAGCTTCAGCACGATCGCGCCCATCGTGCCCGGTTTCACCGGGTGGCCGGCCTCATCGAGGCATTGCACCTCCCAGCCCGGCAGCGGAACCGTCGGCGAGCCGTGCTTCACCGGCAGCAGGCCGAGGCCCATCGGATCGCCGACGATGGGCGAGCCGCTCTCGGTCTGCCACCAATGGTCGATCACCGGCACCTTCAGCAGTTCCTCGGCCCATTTCAGCGTCTCGGGGTCGGCTCGCTCGCCGGCGAGGAAGAGCGCCCTGAACCGCGACAGGTCATGGCCGGCGAGGTACTTGCCCTGGGGGTCCTCCTTGCGGATGGCGCGGAAGGCGGTCGGCGCGGTGAACAGCACCTTGACGCCATGCTCGGCGATCACCCGCCAGAAGGCGCCGGGATCGGGCGTGCCGACCGGCTTGCCCTCGTAGAGCACACTGGTCGCGCCCTGGATCAGCGGCCCATAGACGATATAGCAGTGGCCCACGACCCAGCCGACATCGGAGGCGGTGAACATCACCTCGCCGGCCTTCACGTCGAAGAACTGATCCATTGTCGCCTTGAGCACCACCATGTGCCCGCCATTGTCGCGCACGACGCCCTTCGGCCGGCCGGTCGTGCCGGAGGTGTAGAGGACATAGAGCGGGTCGGTCGCGGCAACCTCGACGCAATCGGCCTTGAGCCCGGCTGCCTTCGCCGCCGCCACCAGCGTGCGCCAGTTCTTGTCGCGCGTCGCATGCATCGAGGCGTCGGCCTGCGGCCGCTGCAGCACGACGCAGGTCTGCGGCTTGTGCCGGGCCATCTCGATCGCGCCGTCGAGCAGCGGCTTGTATTCGACCACGCGCGTCGGCTCGATGCCGCACGTCGCGGTCAGGATCACTTTGGGCTCGGCGTCGTCGATGCGCGTCGCGAGTTCCTTGGCGGCGAAACCGCCGAACACCACCGAATGCACCGCCCCGATGCGGGCGCAGGCCAGCATGGCGAAGGCCGCCTCCGGCACCATCGGCATATAGATGAGGACGCGATCGCCCTTGGCGACGCCGAGATCCTGCAGCACGGCCGCGAGCGTCGCGACCTCCTCCAGCATCTGGGCATAGGTGTACTTGGCCTTCGTCCCGGTCACCGGGCTGTCGTAGATCAGCGCGACCTGGTCGCCGCGCCCGTCGCGCACATGCCGATCCAGCGCGTTGAAGCAGGTGTTGCAGGTCGCGTCCGGGAACCAGCGGCCATAGATGCCGGCCGAGGCGTCGAATGCCTTCTGCGGCGGCTTGATCCAGTCGATACCCTCAGCGATCTCGAGCCAATAGGCATCCGGATCGGCCTGCCAACTTGCATAGGTCTCGCGATAGCCCTCAGTGGGGCGGGCGGGTGCCGCATGGGAGCCATTCATCGGAAGCGTTCCTCTGCGCCGGGTTTCATCCTAAAGCCCCACAGCGAGCCGGCGATGGCGGGGCGGTTTTGCAGGGAATCCTGCGCACTCCCCTCCGACAGCGCAAGCGCGCAAACTTAAGACTTTCGCCCATCCCATTCTGCACCTCTCGGCTCTGCGGCGCAGCGTCACCCCATGTCCTTCGACCTCATCTTCTTCGCCGCCATGGTGCCGGCCGTCGTCTTGACGGGGCTGGCGAAGGGCGGCTTTTCCGGGCTCGGCCTGCTTTCCCTGCCGCTGATGGCCCTGGTCGTCTCGCCGGTGACGGCAGCCGCGATCATGCTGCCACTACTGATCGCGCAGGACGTGGTCTCGGTCTGGTCCTTCCGGCGGGACTTCGACCGCCGCAATCTTGCAACCCTGGCGCCCGGAGCGCTGCTGGGCATCCTCCTCGGCTATCTGCTGGCGGCGAAGGTCTCGGACGCGGCCGTCGTTCTCGCCGTCGGGCTGATCTCGGTCGGATTCGCGTTGCGCCGCATGCTGAGCGACGGCAAGAAGCCCGCCGCTGCGACCAAGGCGAATTGGAGCGCGGGCGGCATCTGGGGCTTCCTCTGCGGCTTCACCAGCATGGTCGCCCATGCCGGCGGCCCGCCCTTCCAGATCTACGTCATGCCGCAGAAGCTCCCGCCCGCCGTCTTCGTCGGTACCGGCGCGATCTTCTTCGCCGCGATGAACTGGGATCATCCCCTATCTCGCGCTCGGTCAGCTCAGCAGCCAGAACCTCATGGCCTCCGAGCTGCTGCCTTTCGCCATCGCGGCGACCTTTGCCGGGGTCTGGCTGGTCCGGCGGGTTCCGGCCGAGCGCTTCTACGGCATCGTCTACTGGCTGCTGCTGCTCGTTGGCGCGAAGCTGGTCTTCGACGGCGTGCGCGATCTGCACCTTCTCGGCTGATTCCACGTAAGCCCTCATCCAGAGGAGCAAGCGCAGCCTGCGTCTCGAAGGACGAGGGCTTGCAACGTGCCGCCCCGATCCGCGCGATTGCGCCGCATCGGAAAAAGGGATGGATTACGCAAAGGCGCTCTAGCCGCTAAGTCTGGCGCGCTTGCGTGGAAGGTTTTCCGATGACCCGTTCGGCCTATGACACCGATCTCGACCGCAACCCGGCGAATTTCCAGCCGCTCACGCCGCTTCCTTTTCTTGAGCGCGCCGCTGCGGTCTTCCCGGGCCGCACCGCGATCATCCACGGCCCGCTGCGCCGTTCCTATGCCGAGTTCTATGCCCGCTCGCGCCGGCTTGCCTCCGCGCTGGCGAAGCATGGCATCGGCAAGAATGATACCGTCGCGGCGATGCTGCCGAACACGCCGGCCATGCTCGAATGCCATTACGGCGTGCCGATGGCCGGCGCCGTGCTCAACACGCTGAACACAAGGCTCGACGCCGCGATCATCGCCTTCTCGCTCGACCATGGCGAGGCCAAGGTGCTGATCTGCGACCGCGAGTTCTCGAAAACGATCAAGGAGGCGCTCGCGCTCTGCGAGGCGAAGCCGCTGGTCATCGACTATGACGACCCGGTCTATGACGGCCCCGGCGAACGGCTGGGCAGCGTGGAGTACGAGGATTTCGTCGCAGGCGGCGACCCGGATTTCGCCTGGCAGATGCCATCAGACGAATGGGACGCCATCGCGCTCAATTACACATCCGGCACCACCGGCGACCCGAAAGGCGTGGTCTATCACCACCGCGGCGCCAACCTGCTCGCGACCTCCAACGTCATCACCGGCAATATGGGCCGGCATCCGGTCTATCTCTGGACGCTGCCGATGTTCCACTGCAACGGCTGGTGCTTCCCCTGGACGATCTCGATCGTCGCGGGCACCCATGTCTGCCTGAGGCAGGTCCGCGCCAAGGCGATGTACGATGCGCTTGCCGACCATGGCGTCACCCATCTCTGCGGCGCGCCGATCGTGATGTCGGCACTGCTCAATGCCACGCCTGAAGAGCGCCGCGACTTCCCGCAAACGGTGTCCTTCTTCACCGCCGCAGCGCCGCCACCCGAGGCTGTGCTCGCCGGGATGAAGCAGGCCGGATTCGAGGTAACGCATCTCTATGGGCTGACCGAGTGCTACGGCCCCTCCGTCGTCAACGACTGGAATGACGACTGGGACGCGCTCTCCCCCGCCGATCAGGCTGCCAAGAAGGCGCGCCAGGGCGTGCGCTACCCCGCGCTGGAAGGGCTCGACGTGCTCGATCCCGAGACGATGCAGCCCGTCCCGTGTGACGGCCAGACGCTCGGCGAGGTGATGATGCGCGGCAATGTCGTGATGAAGGGCTATCTCAAGAACTCGAAATCGACCGGGGCCGCCTTCACCGGGGGCTGGTTCCACACCGGCGACCTCGGCGTGCGTTATCCCGACGGCTACATCCAGCTCAAGGACCGCTCCAAGGACATCATCATCTCGGGCGGCGAAAACATCTCCTCGATCGAGGTCGAGGACGCGCTCTACAAGCACCCGGCCGTGCAGGCCGCGGCCGTGGTGGCCAAGCCGGACGAGAAATGGGGCGAGACGCCCTGCGCTTTCATCGAGCTGAAGCCGGGCCAGACCGCGACCGAGGCCGAGATCATCGCCTGGTGCAAGGAGCACCTCGCCTCGTTCAAATGCCCGCGCACGATCGTTTTCGCCGAGGTCCCGAAGACCTCGACCGGCAAGATCCAGAAATTCCGGCTTCGCGAAATGGCGCGGGCGCTCTGACCGGCCCGCGCCGTAGGTCGGCGTCAGCCTCGGCCCAGGCGGCCATCCGGGGTGTAGCGATCGACTGCTTCCGGCAGGATCTTTGACAAGCGTGCCAGCAGATCGTCGCGCGACAGCCCGGTCTGGCGGGCGATCGCGTCGATGACCTGCGGGCCGAGAGCCTGTTCCAGCTCATTCGGCGCAACCTGCTCGTTCGGCCCCTGGCTCACCCAGGAATCGGCCTTCTGGCCCTGCCCCGACTGGTTGAAGCGGTCGACCAGTTCGCCCAGGCCGTTGTTGAGCACCGCGCCGACACCGCCCGCCCCGAGCAAGCCGCCGAGGCCTCCGAGAAGTCCGCCGCCCTCCTGCGGCTGTGCCTGCGCCTGCCCTTGTTGCGGCACGGGCGAGGGAATCTGTCCCGGCTCGGGCTGGCCGCGACCGCCGAGCCACTCGGCGATCTTGTCGCGGTTCTGGAAGCCCGCCACGGCCAGAAGACCGAGCAAGGCGGTCATGGACGGGAAGCCGCTGCTGCTGTTGTCGTCACTCACGGCAATCACTCCTCTGACCTGGAATAGGCACGCGTGGATCAGACCGCACGATTGCGGCCGGATAGGGCGCCCCAGATGACGAGCACGACGATCGCGCCGACGACGGCGCCGATCAGCCCCGCGCCTTGGCCCGGCGCGTACCAGCCGAGCGCTTGGCCGAGATAGGTCGCCACGATGGCGCCGACGATGCCGAGGATCGTGGTCAGCACGAACCCGGAAGGCTCGTTCGATCCCGGCATGATGAACTTGGCGACGACGCCGGCAATGAAGCCGATGATGATGGTCCAGACGATGCCCAAGGCTACCTCCCCTTTGCACGAACGCCCGGCCTCAACGGCTGACTGAGCAAGATGTTCCGGCGCGATTGCGTCATCCTGTTGACGACCCTGTGCGAGGACGGCATCGACAAAAAAACCGGCCCCTTTCGGGGGCCGGCTCATCCGCATCGTCGAACTCTGGAATCGTCGAATCCTTGGCGGGCTGGCTCGCCCGCTCTGGCCTCAATGCAAGGTGCGCACCGGCATCGTCTGCCTTACGCGCTCGATCTCATCCTTCAGTTGCAACTTCTTCCGCTTCAGCTCGGCAACGCTGAGGTCGCTTGAGGACGGGCTCAACACGGCCTGCGCGATCGCATCTTCGAGCTGACGGTGCTTGCGCTCAAGTTCCGCAAGACGGGTTTGCAACGACATCTGGATCCTCCTGATGAGCGGTTGACGTCTCAATCTTACATAGAGCCGGCTTCACGTCTTCCCTGGGATGTCACACGGCATTCATGAGATTCTGTGATCCTTGCCTGCTCCTTCTCGGAAAGCCGTGAATAGGACGACCTTCCGGCCTTCGTGCCGCAGCGCGCGCTCTTGCAGGGCGCGCTGCGGCGAAGGCATAGTCGCGCCCAAGTGCGGCGATGATGAGATGGCCATGGGATTCGAGCTCAGCCCGGAAGAGGTCGAGACCTTCACCGCGGAGCTGGCGCGGCTGCGCGAGGAGCACCGCGATCTCGACAGCGCGATCGATGCGCTGGAGCGGGTCGGTTCGGTCAATCAGATCCAGGTGCAGCGGCTGAAGAAGCGCAAGCTTTACCTGAAGGACCGCATCGCTCAGATCGAGGACGCGCTGACGCCCGATATCATCGCCTGACGCGATGCCTTTTCCGGCAGCGCAGGCCCGATTCGCCCTTGCTTACCGGGCGCCGGACGGTCTAGATCGCGCGCTTCCGTAAGCGGAGCCTTGAGCGCATTCCATGGCCGAGACCAACCCTCCCGTCGCCATCATCATGGGCAGCCAGTCCGACTGGGCGACGATGCGCCATGCCGCGGAAGCGCTCGACGCGCTCGCCATTCCCTATGACGCCCGCATCGTCTCGGCTCATCGCACGCCGGAACGTCTGTTCGCCTTCGCCAAGAGCGCCAAGGCCGAGGGTTTCAAGGTGGTGATCGCCGGTGCCGGCGGGGCCGCCCATCTGCCGGGCATGACGGCGTCGCTGACGCCGCTGCCGGTCTTCGGCGTCCCCGTCGAATCCAAGGCGCTCTCGGGGCAGGACAGCCTGCTCTCCATCGTGCAGATGCCGGCGGGCATCCCGGTCGGCACGCTCGCCATCGGCCGGGCCGGCGCCGTCAATGCCGCCCTGCTCGCCGCTGCCGTGCTCGCGCTTTCGGACGCGAAGCTGGCCGAGCGGCTGGATGCCTATCGCGCCCGCCAGAGCGCCGCCATCGCCGAGCGCCCCAGCAGCGAGGACGCATGAGCCCGCCCGTTCCCACCGGCCTTGCGCCGGGTGCCATGCTCGGCATCCTCGGCGGCGGCCAGCTCGCCCGCATGATGGCGCTTGCCGCGGCCGATCTCGGCATCCGCTCCCACATCTTCGCACCGGAGACGGACAACCCGGCTTTCGACGTCGCCGCCCGCCACACCGTCGCCGAATATGAGGACGAGGCCGCGCTCGCCGCCTTTGCCGCCGCGGTTGACGTCGTGACTTACGAGTTCGAGAACGTTCCCGCCGCGACCGCCGCCTTCCTCGCCGGCCGCACCCCGCTGCATCCCGGCGCCCGCGCGCTCGCAGTGACGCAGGACCGCCTTACCGAGAAGAGCTTCGTCGCGGATCTCGGCCTGCCCGTCGCGCCCTTCCGTGCCGTCGATTCGCTGGCCGATCTGGAAGCTGCCGCCGCCGAGCTCGGGCGCCCCTGCGTGCTCAAGACCCGGCGTTTCGGCTATGACGGCAAGGGCCAGGTCAAGATCGCGCCCGGCAGCGATCTCGGCGAGGCCCACGAAGCGATCGGCCGCTTTCCCGCGATCCTGGAAGGCTTCGTGCCCTTCGTCCGCGAGGTCTCGGTTGTCGCGGCCCGCGGCCTCGACGGCGCCTTCGCCGCCTTCGACGTTTGCGAGAACGAGCACCGGGACCACATCCTCGCCTTCACCCGCGTCCCCGCGAATCTCTCCGCCGGAGTTTCCGACGCCGCCATCGATGCCGCACGCCGCATCGGCGAGGCCCTGGGCTATGTCGGCGTCTTCGCCGTCGAGATGTTCGTGCTGCAGGAAGGCGACACCGAGCGCGTCGTCGTCAACGAGATCGCCCCGCGCGTCCACAACTCCGGGCACTGGACCAGCGAAGGCGCTGAGACATCGCAGTTTCACCAGCATGTCCGCGCCGTCTGCGGCTTTCCGCTCGGCTCTGCCACCCGCCGTGGCCATGTCGAGATGGAGAATCTCATCGGGGATGCCGCGCTGCGCTGGCGCGAAATCCTCGCCGAGCCCGGCGCTCATCTGCATCTTTACGGCAAGCGCGACGCCCGCCCCGGCCGCAAGATGGGCCATGTCACGCGCATCACCGGCAACGGTGTCTAGGCATTCGGCGCAGCGCCGGTCTTAAACCTCCGCGAACCCCGATTTTCAGGGGTTTGGAGCGTGGACAGGCGAAATGAATTCTGCTATCGGCACAAAACTTCGAGCGATGCGCCTCGTGCCGTCGCCGGCCCTCATTTTTGGATCAACCCGCTAAGGACGGACGTTTCACGTGCAGGTTCTCGTTCGCGACAACAATGTCGATCAGGCTCTCCGCGCTCTCAAGAAGAAGATGCAGCGCGAAGGTATCTTCCGTGAGATGAAGCTCCGCGGTCACTACGAGAAGCCCTCCGAGAAGAAGGCGCGTGAGAAGGCCGAGGCCGTCCGCCGCGCCCGCAAGCTCGTCCGCAAGAAGCTGCAGCGCGAAGGCCTCCTGCCCGCGCCGGTGAAGCCGAAGCGCCCCTGATCGGTTCCCGGGCGGCCATTGCGCCGTCCAGGACGCAGGGCCGATAGTGAAACGCGCCTGGAGCCCCCTCCGGGCGCTCTTGCTTTTCAGCCACGTTAACCAAGTTTTGGCGGGTTTCAGGCGTTCTCTTCCGCGAGGCGCTGTCGGTTGGGGAGCGCAGAGACGCCGTGTCCGGCCTCGTGCCGGATGAGCCTTCCGCGCGGAGGCCGCGCGGCAGGCGAAGCACGGAACCAAAGAGGCAGAGCATGACCCGAGGCAGATATTGGCTGGCAGCAGCCGGCATGGCGCTTGCGCTCGCAGGATGCGACACCGTTTCCGGCCTCTCCTCGCAGCCCGCTATCGCGGAGCTCGACACGCGCGATACCGCCGATGCCAACGTCAATATCGGCTCGCTGACAGAGGTTATCAGCCGCAATCCTAACGATCCCGGCGCCTACAATCTTCGCGGTGCGGCCTATGCCCGCGTCGGCCGCTTCTCGGACGCGATCGGGGACTTCACCAAGGCGGTCCAGCTCGATCCAAACCTCGCCTCCGCCTATACCAATCGCGGCCTCGCGCTGCGCCAGAGCGGCCGCAACGACGCCGCGCTGGCCGATTTCAACCGCGCCACCACCGCCAATCCGAATTATGGGCCGGCCTATGTCGCCCGCGCCAACCTGCTGCGCCAGCAGGGCAACAGCCAGCAGGCCATCGCCGACCTGAACACCGCGATCCGCCTCAATCCGGAAGCGGCCGAAGCCTTCCACGCCCGCGGGCTCGTCTACCAGAAGGAAGGCCAGCACCAGCACGCGGTCACCGATTTCGATGCGGTGATCGATCGGAACCCCTACACCGCGCCGCCCTATATCGCCCGCGGCCAGAGCCTGAACGCGCTCGGCAAATACGACGCCGCGCTGGAGGATTTCACTGCCGCGCTCAATGTCGACAATCGCAATGCCGATGCCTGGGCCGGACGCGGTTTCGCCTTCGAGAAGCTCGGCAAGAAGACCGAGGCCTCCGAGGCCTATCAGCGTGCGCTCAGCCTCGACGGCAACAACGCCCAGGCTCGCGCAGGTCAGTCCCGTCTCGGCGGCGGTGGCTTCTTCCGCAGCTGATCACGGCGCGGAGCCGGCCTTCGTGGCCGGCTCGCCCACGGTCCGTGTTTCAGCTCCACTCAGCCTGCCTTCCGCGACATCGGCGAGGAAGCGTCGCACCTCGGCAAGCGAGCCGTATTGCGCCAGATCCTGGTGCCCGCCATCGGGAAAGCGCAGGAAGCGCTTTGGCGGGTTGGCGAGTTCATAAAGTGCCCTTCCCTGGGTGAAGGGAATGATCTTGTCCCGCTCGCCATGCATGATGAGCAGCGGCACTTTGATCCGCCCTATGACCTCGTCCGAGCGGAATTGGTCCTTCATGAACGATCCGACCGGGGCGTAGGGATAGCGCTCCTGCGCGACGGCGGCGGTCGAGAGATAGGGTGCCTCCAGCACGATGGCACTGAGCGGCACCTCCGCCGCCAATTTCAGCACCACGCCGCTCCCCAGCGACTCGCCGTAGCCGACGAGCCGCGCCGTGCCGAAACGGTCTGCGGCTGCGCCATAGGCTGCCCTTGCATCCTGCAGCAAACCGTCTTCGCTCGGGCTGCCGGTCGAGCCGCCATAGCCGCGATAGCTCACTGCAAAGAGTCCGGTGCCATCCTCCGTCAGCGCCCGGAAGCGCGCCACCCGGCCAGCCCGTGCGAGGTTGCCGGCATTGCCGTGGAAGTAGAGCAGGACCGGCTTGCCGGCCCGCGGCGGCACGATCCAGGCGATCAGCCGCTCGCCATCGGCCGTCGCGATGGTCGCCGCCTCAGCCGCGACGAGTCCGGCCGAGGTGATGTCCATCGGCACGGGGTCGCGCGGATACATCAGCTCGCGCTGCTGGACATAGAGCAAGCCAAGCAGTCCGAGATAGCCGGCGAGGCCGAGGCCGAGGATGAACTTCACAAGCCGCAGGAGCATCACGAGGCAGGCCGCGAAAAGCGAAAGGGCCGGCGATGAAGCCGGCCCTTTGCAGCAATCCGATGACGGCGGCGCCTGATCTCAGTGCGCCAGCGCCTTCACGATCTCATCGGTGACCTTCTTGGCGTCACCGAACAGCATCATCGTGTTGGGCCGGAAGAACAGCTCGTTCTCGACGCCGGCATAGCCAGCCGCCATGCCACGCTTGATGAAGAGCACGGTCTTGGCCTTCTCGACGTCGAGGATCGGCATGCCGTAGATCGGTGAGGCCTTGTCGGTCTTGGCGGCGGGATTGGTTACGTCATTGGCGCCGATGACGAAGGCGACGTCGGCCTGGCCGAATTCCGAGTTGATGTCCTCGAGCTCGAAGACCTCGTCATAAGGCACGTTCGCCTCGGCCAGCAGCACGTTCATGTGGCCGGGCATGCGGCCTGCGACCGGATGGATGGCGTATTTGACCTCGACGCCTTCCTTCTTGAGCAGATCGGCCATCTCGCGCAGCGTGTGCTGAGCCTGCGCCACCGCCATGCCGTAGCCCGGCACGATGATGACCTTGCCGGCGTTCTTCATGATGTAGGCAGCGTCGTCGGCCGAGCCCTGCTTCACCGGACGCGCCTCGACTGCGCCGCCGGCGCCGGCCGCGGCGTCGTCGCCGCCGAAACCGCCGAGGATGACCGAGATGAAGCTCCGGTTCATCGCCTTGCACATGATGTAGGACAGGATCGCGCCGGACGAGCCGACCAGCGCGCCGGTGATGATCAGCGCCATGTTGCCGAGCGTGAAGCCGATGCCGGCAGCTGCCCAGCCGGAATAGGAGTTCAGCATCGAGACGACGACCGGCATGTCGGCGCCGCCGATCGGGATGATCAGCAGGATGCCGAGCGCCAGCGAAACCACGACGATCAGCCAGAAGACCGCGTGGCTCTCGCTCTTGATGAAGACCGCGAGCAGCACCACCAGCGCGATGCCGAGGCCGATATTGATGCCGTGGCGCTGCGGCAGCATGATCGGCTTGCCGCTCATGCGCCCGTCGAGCTTGAGGAAGGCGATGATCGAGCCAGTGAAAGTGATCGCGCCGATCGCGACGCCGAGTGCCATCTCGAACAGGCTCGAGCCATGGATCGCGCCGGCGCGGCCGATGCCGAAGGCGTCCGGCGCATAGAGCGCCGCCGCCGCCACCAGCACCGCGGCGAGGCCGACCAGCGAGTGGAAGAAGGCGACGAGCTGCGGCATCTGCGTCATCTGCACGCGCTTCGCCATATAGGCGCCGACGCCGCCGCCGATGGCGATGCCGACGACAACCAGCAGCCAGCCGGAGAAGCCGGCAGGCGGGAAGAACAGCACGGTCGTGACGATGGCGATGGCCATGCCGATCATGCCGTAGCGGTTGCCCTGGCGCGAGGTCGTCGGGTGCGACAGGCCGCGCAGGGCCATGATGAAGAGGACGCCGGAGACGACGTAGAGCAGGGCCGAGAGGTTCGCAGTCATGCGTCAGCCCTTCTTCTTGTACATCGCGAGCATGCGCTCGGTGACGAGGAAGCCGCCGAAGATGTTCACCGAGGCCAGGATCAGCGCGATGAAGCCGAAGAGCTTGGCCCAGATCGGCCCGTCTCCCAGCGCATCCGCCGCCGAGACGCCGACCGCCAGCAGGGCGCCAACGACGATGACCGAGGAGATCGCGTTGGTGACCGACATCAGCGGCGTGTGCAGCGCCGGCGTCACCGACCAGACGACGTAGTAGCCGACGAAGACGGCGAGCACGAAGATGGCGAGGCGGAACACCGTCGGATCGACGCCGCCCGTCGCGATGCTGGCGGCGGCGGCGGCCTGGTCGGCATAGCGCTCTGCAAGCTCGGCCGCCTGTTTGGCGAGAGCGGCCGCGTTGCGCGCCTGTTCAAGAGCCTGCTCGGGAGAGGGAGTTGCCATGGTCGGAATTCCTTCGCTCAGGCCTTCGGCGCGAAATTCGGATGGATGACGGCGCCGTCCTTCGTCAGGGCGGTTGCTTTCACCAGCTCGTCGTCCCAGTTCACCGCGAGCTTCTTCTCGGCCTTGTCGATCAGCGTCTCGACAAAAGCGAAGAGGTTCTTGGCATAGAGCGAGGACGACGTGGCCGGCAGGCGTCCGGGAACGTTGAGGTGGCCGACGATCTTGACGCCGTTCTCCGTCGTCACGACCTCGCCGGGCTTGGCCAGCTCGCAATTGCCGCCGCGCTCGACCGCGAGGTCGACGATCACGGACCCGGGCTTCATGCTCTCGACCATCGCCGCCGAGATCAGCTTGGGCGCCGGGCGGCCCGGGATCAGCGCAGTGGTGATGACGATGTCCTGCTTGGCGATGTGGCTGGCGGTCAGCTCAGCCTGCTTCGCCTGATACTCCTTGGACATCTCCTTGGCGTAGCCGCCGGCAGTCTGCGCCTGCTTGAACTCCTCGTCCTCGACGGCGAGAAACTTGGCGCCGAGCGATTCGACCTGTTCCTTGGTCGCGGGGCGCACGTCGGTGGCGGTCACGATGGCGCCGAGGCGGCGCGCGGTCGCGATCGCCTGCAGGCCCGCGACGCCGACGCCCATAATGAAGATCTTCGCCGCCGGCACGGTGCCCGCCGCCGTCATCATCATCGGCAGCGCCCGGCCATATTCTGCCGCGCCGTCGATCACGGCGCGATAGCCGGCAAGGTTCGCCTGCGACGACAGCACGTCCATCACCTGGGCGCGGGTGATCCGCGGCATGAACTCCATGGCGAAGGCAGCGACCTTGGCCTTGGCCAGCGCCTCGACCTGCGCCTCATTGCCGTAGGGGTCCATCGTCGCGATGACGAGCGCGCCCGCCGGCAGCCCGGCGATCTCGGCCTCGGATGGGCGCCGCACCTTCAGCACGATGTCGGCGCCGTTCAGCGCCTCCTTGGCCGTCTTCGCGATGGTCGCTCCCGCTGCCTCATACTCCGCATCAAGGATGCCGGAGGTTTTGCCCGCCCCCGCCTCGATCACCACCTCGGCGCCGAGGCCTTTGAACTTGCGGACGGTCTCCGGCGTCGCGGCGACGCGGGTTTCCGCCCCTTGCGTTTCGGCTGGGACAGCAATGCGCATGGTGGGGCAGGCCTTTCCGGCGTTATGGGAAGACGGTCAGAGCAGCAGGAGCGCGAGCAGCATCAGGACCAGCGCGACGACCGGTGCGCGCCAGGAGATCGAGGGAGCTGCAATGCCGATGCCGGTGCCGATGACCGCAAGAATCGTACCGATCAGTGCGGTGCCCCAGGCATGCTTGGTGCCGCCGACCGCGAGCGCCGCGACGATCGCGAGGCAGGCGACGGTGCCGACCTCGGCGAAGTGCACGAAGCCGGTATAGGTGCTCTCATGCTCCTCGTAATCCATCGCGGGGATGTCGGCATGCTGGGCGTGGTCGGCCATGGTCTCGATCCTGAAAAAGACACAGTCTCTTTATGCCTGTAGCGCACCCGCGACGCACGGGCAACGCGGCACCGCACCGCTCACGCGAAATGCGCGGGCCGCTTGCACAAGAACAGGCTATATCAACCGGATCAACTCATTTTAATCGATTTAAACCGCTGATGACATGCCCCGGCAGCCACAGCGCATGGTCGCCGTTAACATCGTTTCGCCCGGGCCGGAGACGATTCCTTCGGCGTCGGCTAAAATCCCCGCAATGAGATGGAGACTCTTGTCGTGAAGGATCCGCAGAAGGTCGCCGACCGGGACGATCCCTCCGCGCTCGACCCCGCCCTGCGCGAGAAGGCGAAGCGCTGGTTTGCCGAGGCGCGCGGGCAGACCAAGCGCGACGACGAAGAGATCGCGGCCTGGCGTCGCGACACCGGCCCGGCTGGCGGCGACGGAGGATCAGGTTGGTTCGACGGCGGCGGGGACGGCGGTGGCGGCGGCGATTGAGCCAACGCCCCCGGAGCACACAGCCGGGCTAGGAGGTACCGACTAGGCAAGCAACCGCGCGGGTCATCCCGGCGGCAGCGAGTGGAGAGCCGGGACGACGCCGTGTTTCCGCGTCAGCCCAGCACGCTCTAAGCGCTTGGCGCTGAAAGCCCCGCAGCCGTAAGTGCCGCCCCCTGTCGCTCCGTGACGCGCTCCACGGAAAATCGCTCGATCTCCGCCTCGAACAGCCGGTGGAAATTGAGCTCGGCGTCGAGATGCAGGAAGACGCCGCCGAGCCCGATCGCTGCGCGGTCCATGAAGACGAACTCGCGCGGCACCGTCACCGGCCCGCGCCGCTTCAGCGCCTGATGCACCTGGAAGGCCTGCTTGCGGCCATATTCGGCCGGGCTGACATCCTCCGCAATGCGCCGCGTCCGGTCTTCCAGCAGCGGCCCGTAGATGAAGCGCGCCCAGATGTTGAGCGTGTCGACGAGATCCTTGGTCAGCCCCTGGAAGCCCCAGGTCTCATAGGCGTGGACGACCCGCGCCTCCTCGCCGTCGCGCAGCCCCTGATAGAGATCGACCACGCCGCCGACGAAGGACGTCGGGAAGATGCGGATACAGCCATAATCGAGCAGGTTGATGCCATCAGGCTCGCCGGCCTCCGAGAACACCGTGTAGTTCCCGAGATGCGGATCGCCATGGATCACGCCGTGATGGCTGAAGGGCCGCCACCAGGCCTTGAACATCGCCGTCGAGATGCGGTCGCGCGCCGCCTGCCCGTCCTGCCTGTGCGAGAGGATCGGGCTGCCGTCGAGCCAGTGCATGGTCAGCAGGCGCCGGGTCGAGAGCCCCGCCTCGACCGCCGGAACGCGCACCTCCGGCGTATCCGCGAGGATAGCCCGATAGAGCGCGATGTGCCGGGCCTCGCGGCGATAGTCGAGCTCCTCGCGGACGCGGGCACCGATTTCCTTGGCGATCTCGCTGGTATCGATCACCGCGCCCATGCGCCGGTGCAGCGCGAACAGCACCTCAAGCTGCGCGATATCGGCCTCGACGGCCGATTCCATGTCGGGATATTGCAGCTTGCAGGCCAGCGGCGCGCCGCCCAGCGTCGTCGCGCGATGCACCTGGCCAAGCGACGCCGCCGCTGCCGGCTTCAGGTCGAACTCGCCGAAGCGCTCGCGCCATTGCGGGCCGAGCTCGGCCATCATCCGGCGCTTGACGAACGCCGCCCCCATCGGCGGCGCCTGCGACTGCAGCTTCTGCAGTTCGGCGGCATATTCCGGTGGCACGACGTCGGGGATGGTGGCGATCAGCTGCGCCACCTTCATGATCGGGCCCTTCAGCCCGCCGAGCGCCTTGGCCAACGCCTCCGCATTCGAGGCATCGCGGCCCTCCACGCCGAAGAGCCGGGCGCCGGCGATCCGCGCCGCCACCCCGCCGACATTGGCGCCGACGCGGGCATAGCGCGCGGCACGGGCGGAAAGTCGATTGGCTTCGCTATCGCGTTCGGACATCGGCTCGCTTTCGCGGATCGGTCATCCCCAGCATTTAAGACGCCGTTGCCGTCATTCCAATGCGGCAGCTTGGCGGTAGGTCGGAGGAGAGCTCGGCTTGTCAGCCGCAACAGGCGCCATTAGGCAGGAAACCATGTCTAGACTGATCGAAATCGGCGGCACCCGCGTCCTCCTCTTCGCCAGCACTGGCCCGCTCCTGGCCAGCCCAGGCGACTCCAACGACTTCATCGGCGAGGCCTGGTCCGTCAGCGCCGACCTGCTCGCAATCCCCATGGAGCGGCTCGGCCCGGACGTGCTGAACCTGCGCACGCGCGTCGGTGGCGAGATCTTCCAGAAATTCGCGAATTATCGCCTGCGCTGCGCGATCGTCGGCGATATCAGCGCTGCCCTCGAGGGCAGCGGCGCCCTGCGCGATTTCGTGCGCGAGACCAATGACGGCCCAGCGCTGTGGTTCGTCCCGGACGTCGATCAGCTGCGCGCCCGGCTCGAAACCGAAACCGCCGCTTAGCGATCGAGGCCATCAGGTGCCGGCCACCGCGTCACGCGCGGCGAGATCGGCACGCACCTCGGCAACACCTGCCGGACGGCCTCCCGCCGCCTCGACCTTGCGGACGAGATCGGCGATCACAGCCCCATTGCCGCGCGTCTCGCCGAAGGGCGCATCCTCCAGCCCGCCGCGGACATGGACGCCGCGCGCAACGGCGGGCGCGATCAGCTCCGACAAATCGACGCCGAGCCCGGCAATCATCACCGGGGCGTCGGGAGCATCCTCCGCCAACAGCTTGAGATGCGCGTCCAGCGCCCATTCGCGCGGAGGGAAGCCCCAGGCGAAAGTGTCCGAGAACATCAGGCGGTAGATCGGGCAGGGCATGCCCGGATAGGCCTTGGCGAGCGCCGCGCCCAGTCGCGTGAAGCCCGGCTCGTAGATCGCATAGCTCGGGTGGACCTTGTGGCGCTGCGCCACCTCCATCCCCTCGCGGATATGCTCGCCGGGATTCTGGTAGATGAAGCCGGCCTCGCCCTGCGGAATGCCGGCGAAGGTCGTCCAGTTGCAGGAGCCGGGATCGAGCACGCCCCATTCGACGAGGCCACGCTTCGCCAGCTCCTCGAGATGGGTGTAGCGCCCGGAGCCGTGCATGTCGCCGGCATAGCCGGAACCGAGGATGGGAATGGTCGGATAGACGATGGCATCGACCTTGGCGCGGATCCCCTCGATCGCCCGTGCATAGAGCTGCCAGTCGTCGCGCTGCCGGCCGGTGGCGACGTCGTAGACGTGGAGGTGGACGATCGCCGCTCCCGCCTCGACTGCGGCAACGCCATCAGCGACAATGTCGGGAATGGCAATGGGGATGCCCGGTTGGCGCTCCCTGCCCCAGGGCCCGTTGATCGCAGCTTCGATCCAGATCGGTCGGCTCATCGCAATTCTCCCCCAAGCGGTTTTGCGCAGACGGTAAGCTGCGCTGACCCGGCTTGCCAGCTCGCCTGCAGACTGGGCAGGATCGACGCAGAAGCATGGAACCACCGGAGCGCGCCCCTTGCTGGAACGCGGCACGAGCTATGACGACACGCTGCGCCGCTTCGTCTGGCGCATCCCGGAGCGCTTCAACATCGGCACCGCCTGCTCGGACGCCCATGCCGACGGCTCAGGCCGT
Organism: Allobosea sp. TAF32; assembly: GCF_052113585.1. NCBI lineage: Bacteria > Pseudomonadati > Pseudomonadota > Alphaproteobacteria > Hyphomicrobiales > Alloboseaceae > Allobosea > Allobosea sp. TAF32. Next base: position 177,328 of record NZ_JBFRDM010000002.1, read on the forward strand.
CCGGCGCTGATCTTCGAGGAAGAGGCTGGCCGGGTCGCGACGCTCTCCTTCGACGATCTCGCTCGCGCCTCGAACCGCTTCGCCAATATGCTCGCGCATCACGACATCGGGCCGGGCGAGCGCGTCGGCATCCTGCTGCCGCAATCGCCGCAGACCGCGATCGCCCATCTCGGCACCTACAAGCGCGGTGCCATCGCGCTGCCGCTCTTCATCCAGTTCGGGCCCGAGGCGCTGGAGCACCGTCTCGGCCATAGCGGCGCGAGCGTGCTCGTCACCGACGCCGAGAACATCGGCAAGGTCGAGGCCATCCGCGACGCGCTGCCGAACCTGCGCAGGATTTTCGTCGTCGGCGGCGCCGGACATCTCGATTTCGAGGCGGAGATGGCCAAGGCCTCCGACAGCTATGTCGCCGCGGACACCCGCGCCGACGACCCGGCCGTGATCATCTACACCTCCGGCACGACGGGTAAGCCGAAGGGCGCGCTGCATGCGCATCGCGTTCTGCTCGGCCATCTGCCGGGCGTGCAATTGCCGCAGGAATTCTTCCCGCAGGCGCACGACCTGTTCTGGACGCCGGCCGACTGGGCCTGGATCGGCGGCCTGCTCGATGTGCTCCTGCCCAGCCTCTGTTGCGGCGTGCCGGTGCTCGCCTCCCGCGCCCGCAAATTCGACCCCGAGGCCGCCTTTGCGCTGATGGCGCGGCACAAGGTGCGCAACGCCTTCCTGCCGCCGACCGCGCTCAAGCTGATGCGGCAGGTCGGCAATCCCCAGCGCTTCGGCTACGCCATGCGCTCGATCGGCACGGGCGGAGAAACGCTCGGCGCCGACATGCTCGACTGGAGCCGCGAGACCTTCGGTTTCCCGGTCAACGAGTTCTACGGCCAGACCGAAGCGAACCTGCTCGTCGCCAACTGCGCAGGCCTCTACCCGGTGAAGCCGGGCTCGATGGGCCGCGCCGTGCCCGGTCACCGCGTCGCAGTGATCTCGCCCGAAGGCCGGGAACTGCCTGATGGCGAGCCGGGGCTGATCGCGGTCAACAGGCCCGATCCCGTGATGATGCTGGAATACTGGAACCAGCCCGAGGCCACCGCGGCGAAATTCATCGGCGACTGGCTCGTCACCGGCGACACCGGCGCCCGCAACGATGACGGCTACTTCTGGTTCCAGGGCCGCGACGACGACATCATCTCCTCGGGCTCCTACCGCATCGGGCCGGGCGACATCGAGGATTGCATCATCCGCCACCCTTCCGTGCTGATGGTCGCGGTCGTCGGCGTGCCCGATCCCGTCCGCACCGAGATCGTCAAAGCCTTCGTCCTGCCGAAGCCGGAAGTTACGCCTTCCCCGGCGCTGGCGGCCGAAATCCAGGCCTTCGTGCGCGACCGGCTGGCGGCCTATCAGTACCCGCGCGAGGTCGAGTTCGTGACGGAGTTGCCGCTGACCGCGACCGGCAAGATCATGCGCAAGGATCTGCGCAATCGGGAAATCGAGAAGCAGCAGGGTGGTTGAAACCCGCCGTCATGCTCGGGCTTGCCCCGAGCATCTCAGGCAGAAAGGGACCCCTGCCTCCCTTCCGACAAAAGATTCTCGGGTCTGCGCTACGCTCCGCCCGAGAATGACGAGGAGCTACCGCGCCTCCAGCACCAGCTCGAAGGTCATCAGGACCGGGTTATCGCTGCGCTTCAGGCGCCCACTTGCCAGCGCGCCGCTATAGTCGACCAGCGCGACATCGATCTTCGCGCGCAAACCGTCGACGCCATCTGCGACCTGCCCTTCCGTGATCGCAACCTCGGTGGCGAAATTCTCGACTACGCCGCCGCCCTCGAACCGCGCTCCGATTGTCGAGCCGACCCCGCCAAGGATCGCCGCCTCGCGGATGCCGCGCTCGGTGCAGAACGCTTCAAGCGCTTCGCAGAAATCGACATTCGGCTTCACGCGCAGCGCGAAGAAGCGCCCTGCTTCCGTCGCGCCCGCTGGCACCGACATCGGCCCGAACAGCTTGAAATGGGTCTCGCTGTCGGGCTCGGCCGTGAAAACCGCACCATCGAGACCGACCGCTTGCACCGTGATCGTCTCGGCCACAATCGTCTCGTCCGGCAGGATATGGCCGCCGCTGCGCTTGCCGTCGCCCTCCACCCACAAGGCATGAGCATGGAAGAACGGCGCCCCGTCGCGCTGGCCGAAGGTCATCGCGCCGACATCGAGCCGTGCGCCGCCCGCCGGGCGGAAGGTGTCGCTGTAGAAAGCGGCATGCTCCGGCGTCTTCGACAGCGCCGGCATGACATAGGCGAAGGGCAAGAGCCTGAGCCCGTCGAGCTTCACCACGCCAGAGACGAAACCCTCTGCCGCGAAGCCGTTCGTGACCGCCTCCAGCAACGGCACATCGGCGGGCAGCGTCAGCGAAAAAGCACGCCCGTTGCATTCCACCCACTGGATGCGCTCGGGCGTGCCGGTGCCGGGCTGCTGGATGCGCCTCACGACGCCTTCCCCTTCAGGAAGTCGAGTTCGCCACGCTTCTCCAACTCCTCCTTGACGAGGCGCTTGGGCACCTTGCCGTAACCCGATTTCGGCAGGGCCTCCCAGAACAGGAAGCGCTTGGGCATCTTGTAGCGGGCGATCTTCGGCCCGAGGAAATCCGCGATCTCGGCTTCCGTCGCGCTTTGTCCCGGCCTGGCAACGCAGACCGCGATGCCGATCTCGCCCCAGACCGGGTCGGGCACGCCGAGCACGGCGACCTCCGCGATCGCCGGATGCGTCAGGATCTTCTCCTCGATCTCGCGCGGATAGATGTTCGAGCCGCCCGAGATGTACATGTCCGAGGCCCGGCCGGTGATGTAGACGAAGCCTTGCGCGTCCATATGGCCGAGATCGCCGGTGCGGAACCAGCCGTTGCGGAACGACTTCGCATTGGCTTCCGGGTTGTCGTAATAGCCGGCGAAGACGGCCGGCCCGATCACGCAGATCTCGCCCTGCACGCCCGCAGCGACTTCCTTCCCGTCCTCGTCCTGGATCTGCACCTGCATGCCCGTGCGCTCGAAGCCGCAGGTGCCGATGCGCGCATGCGGCCCGTCTTCCGGCTCATGCAGGGCCGGCGGCAGCACGGTGATGTTGCCGGTGACCTCGCCCAGCCCGAAATACTGCACGATCACCTTGCCGAGCTTTTTCAGCGCCGCCTTCTGGTCCTCGCGATACATCGGCGCGCCCGCATAGATGATGTAGCGCAGGCTGGAATGATCATGGCTGTCGGCGGCGGGATGCTCGACCAGCATCTTCAGGATCGTCGGCACGGTGAAGATGTTGCTGACGCGGTGCTTGGCGATCAGCCGGTAGGCCTCGTCGATATCGAAGCGCTCGGTCGACAGCAGGATCGAGGTCGCGCCGCGCGCCGACATCACCAGCTGGTGCACGCCCGCCCCATGCGAGAGTGGCGCCACCACCAGCGAGGCATCCTTCTCGGTCGAGCCCGGCACGAGGTCGCAGAGATGGTTGGTGATGACGAAGCCCATCTGGCCATGGGTCAGCACCGCGGCCTTGGAACGGCCGGTCGTGCCGGAGGTGAAGAAGAACCAGCAGGGATCGTCATGCTCGACCGCGGCGTTCTCGACCTTCTCGCCGCGATGGCGCGCGATGACCGCGCCGACGTCGTCCTCGCCGAAGGCCCCCTCCCCGATCCGCCATGTGAACTCGGGCGAGGGCTTCGCAGCCGCGACGGCCGCCGCGTGCTCCGGGAAGTCGCCATGGCAGAGGAAGCCCTTCGCGCCCGAGGCCGTGGCGAGATAGGCGACCTCGTCCGGCAGCAGGCGGAAATTGGTGGGCACCCAGACGGCGCCGAGCCTGAAGGTCGCGAACATCGAGACGAACATCGCATCGCAGTTCTTGGAATGGACGAGCACGCGGTCGCCCTTGCCGATGCCGCGCGCCTCTAGCCCCGCCGCCAGCGCCGAAACCTGCGCATCGATCTCGGCCCAGTCCAGCGTCCTGTCGCCCCAGATGAAGGCGGGATGCCCTGCCAGGCGGCGCGCATTCTGCGTCACGATATGGGCGAGGTTCATCACCCGCCGCGTCATCGGCACGACGCCCCCGGTCGGGGCGGCTGTTGCAGAGCTCATTTTGCGGCTCTCCCTGTCTCGATGGATCGCGGCGCGGTGGCCGCCATGGGCCTGCCGGCCCGCTTGGATATGAACATCTCGGCCAGGAGCGTTTCCATGCGCTCGGCTTCTCGAGCCAGCGGCACCGCCAGCTCTGCCTGTCGGGCCGGTGTCATCCTGCTATCGATCGCGGCGATGGAAAGCGCGCCCGCTATCCGTCCGTCTGGATAGCAGAAGGCCCGGCCGATGCCCCACGAACTCGCAACGACCTTACCCTGATTGAGCGAAAAGCCGCGTTCGCGCGTCGCCATGACGTCGGCCCGCAGAGCGTCCGGAGCGAATCCGGGATAGCGCGCCAATAGTACCGCTTCATTCGCGGCGATCACCCGGTCCACATCGTCGTCGGGCAGCGCCGCCAGCATGGCGAGCGAGCCGGCGCCGACACCGAGCGGATGCTGGTCGCCAGCCTGCAGCGCATGGGTCCGCACCGGATAGGTCCCCTCCTCCCGATGCAGGCAGATCGCATAGTTCTCGCGCCGAACGGTCAGGAAGCTCGTGTCCTGCGTCTCCGCCGACAAACGACGCAAGCCCTCCATCGCCAGTTCGAGCAAGCCATGGCGCCGCGCCGCCAGCACGCCGAGCACGAAGGCCTCCTCGCCGAGGCAATAGCGCCGTGTCTGCGGTTCCTGCTCGACCAGCCCCGCCCGCATCAGCGCCAGCAGCAGCCGCCGCGTCGTCGGTTTGTTGAGCCCGCTGCCGGAAACGATCTCGCCGAGCGGCAGTCCTTCGGCCGGCTCCCGCCCGATCAGCGAGAGCAGCCCGAGCGCCCGGTCGACGCTCTGCGAGCCGGACAGGCCGGCATCGGGCGCGGAATTCTGCGGCAAGCGCTCCTCCAGATAGTCCATGATATGGACCTTATTCTTGTGCTCCAACCGTAGATGGGCGCATTGCGGATTGCAATGCCGCACCCCTCGTGTAATCTGCCCGCCGTCCCGCTGCCTGGCTATTCACAGTGTGGACCACGATCGACGCCGGCGACATCACAAGATCGGCGCGAAGGGAGGAACGGAACGATGGCCCTCTGGGCATCCCATTATGCGGGCGGATTGCGCCTTGCGACCGGCATCTGAGGCCGTCGCATGAGCGATGTCGCCGATACGCTGACGATCCCCGAGAACCTGAGCGAGAACGCGGATGCGCGTCCGGGCTCCGCCATCATGCGCCCGGTCGAGGCCATTGCTGCCGTGCTGGTCGCCTTCATCATCGGCGTGCTGCTGCTCGGCGTCGTCTCGCGCTATGTCTTCGCGCTGCCCTTCGTCTGGGTCGACGAGGTCGCCTCGATCGCCTTCATCTGGCTCGCCATGCTCGGCGCTGCTATCGCCGTCGACCGCAACGAGCATCTGCGCCTGACGCTGTTCGTCGGCATGATGCCGCAGCGGCTGCGCGAATTCGCTGAGACACTGGCGCTCACTGCGGTTGCTGCCTTCCTCGCCGCGATGGTCGACCCTGCCATCGAATATGCGGTGGAGGAGAGCTACGTCACCTCGGCCGCGCTCAACATCCCCGTGAGCTGGCGCGTCTCGGCCATCGCCGTCGGCATCGTGCTGATGGGGCTGCTCACGCTCCGCTACCTCTTCAAGACCGCCCGGCTCACCGACATCGCCATCGCAGCCTTCGTCATAGGCGGCTTCGGCCTGGCCTTCTGGCTGCTCGGACCGACGCTTAAGGGCCTCGGCTACTACAACATCCTGATCTTCCTGATCGGCGTCGTCGCAGCCTGCCTCGTCGCGGGCGTGCCGATCGCCTTCTGCTTCGGGCTGGGCACGCTCGCCTTCCTCGCCTTCTCGACCAATGTCCCGATGCTCGTGATGATCGGGCGCATGGACGAGGGCATGTCGAGCCTCATCCTGCTCTCAGTGCCGATCTTCGTGCTGCTCGGCTGCATCCTCGACGCCACCGGCATGGGCAAGGCGATCGTCGACTTCCTGGCCTCGCTGCTCGGCCATGTCCGCGCCGGCATGTCCTATGTGCTGCTCGGCTCTCTCTATCTCGTCTCGGGGATCTCGGGTTCCAAGGTCTCGGACATGGCGACTGTCGCACCGGCGCTGTTCCCGGAGATGAAGCGGCGCGGCTACAAGCCCAAGGACCTGATCGCGCTGCTCTCGACCGGTGCAGCCATGGCCGACACCGTGCCGCCCTCGATCGTGCTGATCGTGCTCGGCTCGGTCGCCGGCGTCTCGATCGCCGGCCTGTTCAATGCCGGCTTCGTCATCGCCGGTGTGCTGCTCGTCGCGCTCGCCGGCCTCGCCCGCTGGAAAGCGGCGGCAGAGGACATGAAGGGCGTTCGCCGCGCCCCGCTCGCGGTGATCGGCAAGGTCGCGCTCGTCGCCGCGCCGGCCCTGGTCCTGCCCTTCATCATCCGCGCCGCGGTCGGCGGCGGCGTCGCCACCGCGACCGAGGTCTCGACCATCGCGGTGCTCTACGCACTCGTCATCGGCATCGTGCTCTATGGCGGCATCAGCCCGCGCAAGTTCTATTCGATGCTCGTCGAGACGGCGGCTCTCTCCGGCGCGATCCTGATGATCCTCGGCACCGCGCTCGCCATGGCATGGGCCCTGACCCAAACCGGCTTCGCCCGCGACCTCGCCAGCTTCATGGCGCATCTGCCCGGCGGCTGGCTCAGCTTCATGGCGGTGTCGATCGTCGTCTTCATGATCCTCGGCTGCGTGCTGGAGGGCCTGCCGGCGATCGTGCTGCTGGCGCCCTTGATGTTCCCGATCGCCAAGAGCCTCGGCATCAACGACGTGCACTATGCGATGGTCGTGGTCACCGCGATGAATATCGGCCTGATGGCGCCGCCGATCGGCATCGGCTTCTACATCGCCTGCAAGATCGGCAACGTCTCGCCCGACGAGGCGATGGGCGCGATCTGGCCCTATCTCATCGCCCTGCTCGTCGGCCTCGTCGTCATCGCCCTCGTGCCCGGCCTCTCGACCTGGGTGCTGTGAAGCTCACTGCCAACCATAAGAAACCTCAAGACAACAGACGCTCTCAAGGAGAAAACGCCCATGACCATCTCACGCCGCACCCTGCTCCAGGCCACAGCCGCAGCGTCCGCCATCGGCACCTTCCATATCGGCCGCGCCAATGCGCAGAGCGCCGAATTCACCTATAAATACGCCAACAACCTGCCCGTCGCGCACCCGATGAACACGCGCGCCAACGAGGCCGTGGCGAAGATCAAGCAGGAGACGAACGGCCGCGTCCACATCCAGATCTTCCCGAACAACCAGCTCGGCTCCGATACGGACATGCTGAGCCAGGTCCGCTCGGGCGGCGTCGAGTTCTTCACGCTCTCGCCGCTGATCCTCTCGACGCTGGTCGCCAATGCCTCGCTTTCCGGCATCGGCTTCGCCTTCCCGAATTACGACGCGGTCTGGAAGGCGATGGACGGCGAGCTCGGCGCCTATGTCCGCGGCCAGATCGGCAAGGCCAACCTCGTCGTCATGGACAAGATCTGGGACAACGGCTTCCGCCAGATCACCTCGTCCAAGGGCCCGGTCAACACGCCAGAAGACCTCAAGGGCTTCAAGATCCGCGTGCCGGTCTCCCCGCTCTGGACCTCGATGTTCACCGCCTTCCAGTCGGCTCCCGCCAGCATCAACTTCGCCGAGGTCTATACTGCCCTGCAGACCAAGATCGTCGATGGCCAGGAGAACCCGCTCGCGATCATCGCGACCGCCAAGCTCTTCGAGGTGCAGAAGTACCTCTCGCTGACCAACCATATGTGGGACGGCTTCTGGTTCCTGGCCAATCGCCGCGCCTGGGAGAAGCTTCCGGAAGACCTGCGCGCCATCGTCGCCAAGAACATCAACGCCGCTGCGTTGCTGGAGCGCGAAGACGTCGCCAAGCTCAATGCCGGCTTGCAGGGCGAGCTCGTCTCGAAGGGCATGGTCGCCAACGAGACCAAGGCCGACGCCTTCCGCGAGGCGCTGCGCAAAGCCGGATTCTACGCCGAGTGGAAGAAGAAGTACGGCGACGAGGCCTGGGGCATCCTGGAGAAGGCCGTCGGCAGCTCGCTGAGCTGATCCGTCCGCAACCGTCATTCTCGGGCGAAGCAAAGCTTCGACCCGAGAATCTCATGACCAGCCAGCTCTGGTTTTCGAGATGCTCGGGTCGAGCCCGAGCATGACGGCGCTCCATCGGCGCGCCGTACCCTGCACAACGGAAAGAACTCCCATGGCCGACCGGCTGAAGGACAAGATCGCCATCGTCTTCGGCGCCGGCTCCTCCGGCCCCGGCTGGGGCAACGGCAAGGCGGCAGCCGTCGCCTATGCCCGCGAGGGCGCCGGGGTCGCCTGCATCGACCTGAACCTGGCCGCCGCCGAGGAGACCGCCGCCATCATCACCGGCGAGGGCGGCAGAGCGCTGGCGCTCGCCGCCGATGTGACGAATCTCGGCTCGGTCGAAGCCTGCGTCGCGGAAACCGCGCGGCATTTTGGCCGCATCGACATCCTGCACAACAATGTCGGCGTCACCCATATGGGCGGGCCGGTCGAGCTTTCCGAGGAGCAGTTCCAGGCCTCGCTCCAGCTCAATCTCGGCTCGGTCTATCGCTGCGCCAAGGCCGCGATTCCCGAAATGCTGAAGGGCGGCGGCGGCGCCATCGTCAACATCTCCTCGCTCGCGGCCATTCGCTGGACCGGCTATCCCTATTTCGCCTACTACGCGACGAAGGCGGCGGTGAACCAGGCGACGGTCGCGCTCGCGATGCAGTATGCGAAGCAGAACATCCGCGCGAACTGCATCATGCCGGGCCTGATCGACACGCCGCTGATCTACAAGCAGATCTCCTCGCAATATGCTTCCGTCGAGGAGATGGTCGCCGCCCGTAACGCGCAGGTGCCGATGGGCAGGATGGGCACCGCCTGGGACATCGCCCACGCCGCCGTCTTCCTCGCCTCTGACGAAGCGAAGTTCATCACCGGCGTCTGCCTGCCGGTAGATGGCGGCCAGAGCTGTACCGCCGGCCTGCCGGGCTGATATCGATTGTTCATTCCCCTACTGGAACGCTTGCTCCATTTACGCTTCGCTGCCAGAACTGTTGCAACAGGGACGGCAACGGACATCGAGAATGAGCGAAACCGCCGTTGCGGAACTGCCGCGTGATTTCGACGGCCTGCGCACATTGATTCTCGCCCAGCGCGAGAGCCTTCCGAAGCGCATCGCCCAGATTGCGGCCTATGCGCTCGACAATCCCGACGAGATCGCCTTCGGCACCGCGGCGAGCATCGCGGTCTCCGCTGGCGTCCAACCCTCGACCTTGATCCGCTTCGCCCAGCATCTCGGCTTCGACGGCTTCACCAGTCTGCAGGTGGTCTTCCGCGAGCGGCTGCGCGAGCGCAATTCGAGCTATGAGGAACGCCTCAACACCTTGCGGGCCGGCGAAGGCCCGGCCGGCGCCCATCGCATTCTCGACGGCTTCCTCACCGCCTCGCGCAAATCGCTCGACGTGATGAGCCGCAGCATCGACGAGGGCACGCTCGACCGCGCCATCGAGCTGCTGGCCGGCGCCGAAACCATCTACATCCTCGCCCGCCGCCGCTCCTACCCGGTGGCGAGCTACGTCGCCTATGCGCTCGGCAAGCTCGGCGTCCGCTATCAGCTCGTCGAATCGGCGGCCGGGCTCGACCCCGAGATGATCGCCTTCGCCACCCCGCGGGACGCCGTGCTGGTCGTCAGCTTCTCGCCCTACGCATCGGCCACCGTCGAGGACGCGCGCGGCCTCGCCGAGCGCGGCGTGCCACTCATCGCCATCACCGACAGCGCCTTCTCGCCGCTCGCCAGCTTCGCCCAGACCTGGTTCGAGGTGGCCGAGGCCGATTTCGGCGGCTTCCGCACGCTGTCCTCCACCATGGCCCTGGCCATGGCGCTCGCCGTCGGCATCGGCGACGCCCGCCGGGCCGGACGCGGCCGCCGCCGCCGGTCGCGCGAGCAGGAATAGACATTCCGCATTGACGGAATAATGGAATTATTATTTCATGTCGCCAAGGCGGGGCCTGTCAGGCCGCCCGCATGTCACCAGAAGCGACAAGGGCTGGAGGAGCATATGACGGGACCGCTCGGCGGATCGGCGCAGGCGCTCGACGTCATCACCATCGGCCGCGCCTCGGTCGATCTCTACGGCCAGCAGATCGGCTCGCGCCTGGAAGACGTCACCAGCTTTGCCAAATCGGTGGGCGGCTGCCCGGCAAACATCGCGATCGGCACGGCACGGCTCGGACTGCGCTCGGCGCTCCTCACCCGCGTCGGCAACGAGCACTTCGGCCGCTTCCTGCGCGAGCAGCTCGCCCGCGAAGGCGTCAACCTCGACGGCCTCAAGACTGATTCCGAACGCCTCACCGCGCTCGCCATCCTCTCGGTGGAGAGCGACAAATCCTTCCCGTTGCTGTTCTACCGCGAGAACTGCGCCGACATGGCGCTGGAGGAAGGCGATATCGATCCCGCCTTCATCGCGAAGGCCCGCGCCGTCGTCGTCACCGGCACGCATTTCGCCCGGCCCAAGCCTGAGGCCGCCCAGCGCAAGGCGATGAAGCTGATGCGCGAGAACGGCGGCAAGGTCGTGCTCGACATCGACTACCGGCCGAACCTCTGGGGCCTCGCCGGCCACGACGCCGGCGACAACCGCTACATCGCCTCGCAAACCGTCTCCGAGCGGATGAAGACCGTGCTGCCCGGCTGCGACCTGATCATCGGCACCGAGGAAGAGGTCCTGATCGCCTCGGGCGAGAGCGAGCTCTTGCAGGCGCTGAGGACAATCCGCTCCCTCACCCCCGCCACCATCGTGCTCAAGCGCGGCCCGATGGGCTGCATCGTCTATGAGGGAGCGATCCCGGACGATCTGGAGGACGGCATCGTCGGCAAGGGCTTCCCGATCGAGGTCTACAACGTCTTGGGCGCCGGCGACGCCTTCATGTCTGGCTTCCTGCGCGGCTGGCTCGGCGGCGAAAGCCTGCAGACAGCCGCGACCTGGGCCAATGCCTGCGGCGCCTTCGCCGTTTCCCGCCTGCTCTGCTCGCCGGAGAGCCCGACCTTCGAGGAACTGCAATATTTCCTCAAGAACGGCAGCCCGCACCGCGCCCTGCGCAAGGACGAGGCCATCAACCACATCCACTGGGCAACGACACGCCAGAGCGACATTCCTTCGCTGATGGCGCTCGCCTGCGACCACCGCATCCAGCTGGAAGAGCTTGCGGCGAAGTTCGGCGCCGATCCGGCCCGCATCCGCGACTTCAAGGTGCTCGCGGTCAAGGCAGCCGCTCGCGTCGCCGATGGCCGGCCCGGCTACGGCATGCTGCTCGACGAGAAGCATGGGCGCGAGGCGATGTTCGAGTTCGCCCGCCATCCCTTCGCCTGGCTCGGCCGTCCCGTCGAGTTGCCGGGTTCGCGGCCACTGCGCTTCGAGACGAGCCAGGACATCGGCTCGCTCCTGCCGGAATGGCCGGTCGATCACTGCATCAAGGCTCTCTGCTTCTATCATCCGGACGATTCCGAAGAGCTGAAGCAGGCCCAGCAGGAGAAGCTGCGCGGCCTGTTCGAAGCGGCGCGCAAGGTCGGCCGCGAATTGCTGATCGAGATCATCGCGAGCAAGAACGGCCCGCTCGGGCCCGACACCATCGCCCGCGCGCTGGAGGAGATCTACGCGCTCGGCATCAAGCCGGACTGGTGGAAGCTCGAGCCGCAATCCTCCCCGGCCGCCTGGGCGGCAATCGAGAAGACCATCGCGAAGCACGACCCCTGGTGCCGCGGCGTGCTCCTGCTCGGCCTCGACGCCCCGGCCGAAGAGCTGGAGGCCGGATTCGCCGCCACGGCCGGCACGCCTATCGTCAAGGGCTTCGCCGTGGGCCGCACCATCTTCATGGCCGCGGCGGAAGGCTGGCTCGCCGGCAAGCTCGACGACGAAGCGGCCATTGCCGATATGGCCAAGCGTTTCGAGGCACTGACCGGCCTCTGGCTTGCCACGCGCGGCCGCAAGGCGGCCTAGTGCATCGGCCCGAAAAGTGGGAACCGGTTTTCGGACCAAGCCGATGCTAAGAAGACTCCCGCTCGGAGATCGACGACCATGACTGCCACCGTCCGCCTCACCATGGCGCAGGCGCTGACGCGCTACCTCGCGGCGCAGATGACCGAAATCGACGGGCAGCGCCTGCCGATCTTCGGTGGCGTCTGGGCGATCTTCGGCCATGGCAACGTCGCGGGCCTCGGCGAAGCGCTCTGGCACGAGCGCGAGCGCCTGCCGACCTTCCGCGCCCATAACGAGCAGGCGATGGCACATGCGGCCATCGCCTACGCCAAAGCGAACATGCGCCGCCGCTTCATGGCTGCGACCACCTCGATCGGCCCCGGCGCGACCAATCTCGTCACCGCCGCCGCGCTCGCCCATGTCAACCGCCTGCCGGTGCTGCTGCTGCCGGGCGATGTCTTCGCCAACCGCATTCCCGATCCGGTCCTGCAGCAGGTCGAGGATTTCGGCGACGGCACGGTCTCGGCCAATGACTGCTTCCGGCCCGTCTCGCGCTATTTCGACCGCATCACCCGGCCCGAGCAGATCATTCCGGCGCTGGCCCGCGCCATGCAGGTGCTGACCGACCCGGCCGAATGCGGACCTGTGACCCTCGCCCTCTGCCAGGACGTGCAGGCGGAAGCCTACGACTACCCCGAGAGCTTCTTCACTGAGCGCCTCTGGACACCGCGTCGGCCTCGCTCCGACCGCAACGAGCTGAAGGCCGCAGCCGAAGCGCTGAAGGCCGCAAAGAAGCCCCTGATCGTCGCCGGCGGCGGCGTGCTCTACTCGGGTGCCTGCGACGAACTCGCCCGCTTCTCGGCAGCGACCGGCATCCCGGTCTGCGAGACGCAAGGCGGCAAATCCGCCCTGCCCGACGACAACGCGCTCAACATGGCCGCCGTTGGCGTCACCGGCACGGCTGCCGCCAACCGCCTCGCCGCCGAGGCGGATCTCGTCCTGGCCGTCGGAACGCGGCTGCAGGACTTCACCACCGGCTCCTGGGCGCTGTTCGGCGCCGCGCAGAAGACGGTCATCGGCCTCAACGTCCAATCCTTCGACGCCGGCAAGCATCGAGCCCTCCCCCTGGTCGCCGATGCCCGCGAAGGCCTGGCCGAACTGTCCGAGGCCATCGGTGGCTGGAAGGCACCGGAAAGCTGGACGGCCGATGCCAAGGCCGGCAAGGCCGACTGGCTGAAGGAAGCGGACAAGGCAACTGCCGCCACCAATTCCGCCCTGCCCTCGGACGCGCAGGTCATCGGCGCGGTCCAGCGCGCGCTGGGCTCGGATGTCGTCCTGCTCCATGCCGCGGGCGGTCTGCCGGGCGAGTTGCACAAGCTCTGGCAGGCCGGCACGCCCGGCTCCTACCATGCCGAATACGGCTTTTCCTGCATGGGCTACGAGATCGCCGGCGGGCTCGGCGCCAAGATGGCGAGGCCGGACAAGGAAGTCGTCGTCATGGTCGGCGACGGCTCCTATCTCATGCTCAATTCCGAGATCGCGACCTCGGTGATGCTGGGCCTCAAGCTCACGATCGTGTTGCTCGACAATCGCGGTTTCGGCTGCATCAACCGCCTGCAGAACGCGACCGGCGGGCAGAGCTTCAACAATCTGCTCAAGGACAGCAGGCACGAGACGCTGCCGGAGATCGACTTCGTCGCCCACGCCGCCAGCATGGGGGCGATCGCGACCAAGGCAGCCTCGATTGCCGAGCTTGAAACCGCGCTGGCGCAGGCGAAGGCCAACACCCGCACCACCGTCGTCGTCATCGACACCGACCCGCTGATCTCGACCGGTTCCGGCGGCGCTTGGTGGGACGTCGCCGTGCCGGAGGTCAGCGACCGCATGGAAGTCCGCACGGCGCGGGCGAACTACGATACGCAGCGCAAGCGCCAGCACATCGGCAACTGAAGCCGTTCCCATAGGCGAGAAAGACCCGACACATGATCCGCATCGGCGCGAACCCCATCGGCTGGTCGAACGACGACATGCTCGAGATCGGCGGCGACATCCCGCTCGAAACCTGCCTGAAGGAGGCTCGCGAAGCCGGCTTCACCGGCATGGAACTCGGCAACAAGTTCCCGCGCGAAGCCGCCAGGCTGAAGCCGATCCTCGACGCGCACGGTCACGCGCTCGTCTCCGGCTGGTACTCGACCGAGTTGCTCGTCCGCGACGTCGCCGCCGAGATGGCAGCGGTGAAGGCTCACGCGACGCTGCTGCGCGACATGGGCTGCTCGGTGCTGATCGCCGCCGAGACCTCGAATGCGATCCACTCCGACATCGCCAAGCCGCTCTCGGCCCGCCCCGTCCTGCCCAAGGCGCGCTGGGACGATTTCGGCGCGCGCTATACCAACTTCGCCGAGGCGGTGAAGGCGGAGTACGGCCTGCAGCTTGTCTATCATCATCACATGGGCACGGTGGTGCAGACCGAGGCCGAGATCGACCGGTTCATGGGCGTCACCGGCGCGGCTGTCGGCCTCCTGCTCGATACCGGCCACGCCACCTGGGGCGGCGGCGATCCCGCCCGCATCGCCCGCCACTGGAAGGCGCGCATCCACCACGTCCACTGCAAGGATATCCGCGAGGAGGTGATGTGGCGCTCCAATCGCGAGGACTGGTCCTTCCTCGAATCCGTGCTCGCCGGCGTCTACACCGTGCCGGGGGACGGTCTGATCGACTATGTCCGCGTGCTGAGAGAGCTCTGGGACTACTCCGGCTGGATCGTGGTCGAGGCCGAGCAGGATCCGAAGAAGGCAGAGCCCGCCCGCTACGCCAAGCTCGGCCATGCCAATCTGACGCGCTTCATCAAGGAAGCGGGTCTGGTCTGAACACAGCGTCATTCTCGGGCGAAGCGAAGCGCAGACCCGAGAATCTCTTGCCGGAGATGCTCGGGTCGAACCCGAGCATGACGAGCCCACCGAGAATGCGCTGGAGAGCCCCCATGTCCCGTCTTAAGGTTCGCCCGCACGGCGCCCACGGCCGCGTCACCCATGTCACGCCGGAAAATGCCGGCTGGACCTATGTCGGCTTCGACCTGCATCGCCTGAAGCCGGGCGAGACCGTCTCCGCCCCGACCGGCGATCGCGAGGCCTGCCTCGTCTTCGTGACCGGCAAGGGCAAGGCCACGGCCGGCGGCCAGACGCTGGGCGAACTCGGCCAGCGCATGAGCCCCTTCGAGGGCAAGCCTTGGTCGGTCTACGTCCCGCAGGGCTCGGACTGGTCGGTCACCGCCACCACCGATCTTGAGCTGGCGATCTGCACGGCGCCTGGCCTGCATGGCGGCCTGCCGGTGCGCGTCATCGCACCAGAGGATCTCGGCCAGGAGATCCGTGGCAAGGGTTCCAACACCCGCCACGTCACCAACATCCTGCCGGAAGGCGAGCCGGCGGATTCGCTGCTCGTCGTCGAGGTCATCACCCCCGCCGGCAACACCTCGAGCTACCCGCCGCACAAGCACGATCGCGACGAGCTGCCGCAGGAATCCTACCTCGAAGAGACCTATTACCACCGCCTCAACCCGCCGCAGGGCTTCGGCTTCCAGCGCGTCTATACGGATGACCGCAGCCTGGACGAGGCCATGGCGATCGAGGACGGCGATGTCGTGCTGGTCCCGAAGGGCTATCACCCCTGCGCCACCTGCCACGGCTACGATCTCTATTATCTCAACGTCATGGCCGGCCCGAAACGGACCTGGAAATTCCACAACGCGGCCGAGCATGAGTGGCTGCTGAAGAGCTGATTGTTGGCCCCGTGCGAGCGGGGCTCAACCCGGAATGAGCCGGCTAGCGGCTCACCGCTCGCACTTGTAGACCGTGCCCGATGTGTCCGGGCCCTTCCACTTGATGTCGGCGGCGCTGGAGACGACATGGCTCCCGCCCATCTCCGCCGCCCTGATCTTGAGGCGCGTCACGATCGTATCGCGCGCGGTATCGGTGAGCAGCACCGAATGCAGCTCGGACTTGCCGTCGATCACGCCGAGCTTGGTGCAGCCCTCCACGACCTTCTCCGCATCCGTGACCACGACCGCGCTGCTGCGCGAAGTGTGATAGGCGCAGGCTCCAAGAAACAAAGCCGGCAGAAGAAGGATGAGGCGCGGTATCGACATGGTCCAGGCTGTCCTGATCGGTTCGGCCGCCATGTTCCGCTGCTGTCGCGCAAATGCAAGCCCGATCTGTGCAGGACGCTCCGCGTGCCTTCACCAGATCGGCCCTTACTCAATCCGAGTGGAATTCTGCGGCTATTGAATGATTTCGGCTGTGCGAACTTTAACGCAAGACCTGAGACATTCTTGACCTGCAACGATGGCTGCTTTTAAGTCCCCGCAGGCCAATGGGAGGCTGAAAAGGGATAAAATATGCGTAGCATTCTGATCGTCGGCGCGATGGCCGCGCTTCTCGCCGGTTGCCAGACCGCGCAGGAGTCCATGGCTGACGCTGAAGTCACCTGTGAGGCCCAGGGCTTCCGTCCCGGCACCCGCGCTTACCAGCAGTGCCGCTCGGCGAACTATGTCGAGAACCGTCGCGCTTCGAACGAGGCCAGCAGCGCGGTAGCGGCGGGCGTGGCCGCAGGCGTCGTCGGTGGCGCGATCGCCGCCAGCGCCGACCGTGGCTACTATCGTGGCTATGGCTATTACGGCCCGCGCCGCTATTGGTGGTAATATTTGAGCGGCGCCACTCGGAGGCGCCGCGCCAGCAATTCGAGAGCCCTGCGACGCCTCGCGCCGCAGGGCTTTTTCTGATGCGTCGAACCCGCGATTTCGTCTCAGCGCTTGGCTGAGCGCCTGCGGGCCGGAGCGGGCGCCGGCTCCTCCCTGGTCGAGGCCGAGGCCAGGAGCGAACCGATCACATAGACAGCGAGCCCGAGCCCGACCAGGGCCGCCATCGGCTCGCGCTCGGCCCGTTTGACCAGCATGCGCCCGCCCATGTCGGCATATTCACGCGCTCGTGATGCGTAGTCGTTGGCGCGATCCGCATAGTCGTCAGCGGCGTCGCGGCGAGCGCTCAGCCAGTTGCTGCCGGCCTTCAGGGCGCGGCTTCCGGCTTCCGCGGCATCGGAGCCGTAATCGTTGAGCCAGCCACGCACCCGGCCATAGTCGGGTTGATAGCGCTCCCAGCGCGATTCAGGTCGGGGGCGCAGCGTCGCCCAGGCGATCAGCCCGATGCTCGCGGCACCGAGACCGAGCGTCGCGAGCGGATGCCGTTCCACCGTCCGCGCCACCGCCTGCCCGCCTTCGCGGACGGTTTCGATCGGATCGGCCTCGTCCCAGGCGTCCTTTGCCCGCTCATAGTGGTCCTTCACGGTCTCACTCGCCTTGTCGGCCATATCCGCCGCCTTGCCGCGGAGCGCCCTCACTGTGGACTCGACCTGTTCCTGAGCTTCTTCGGCATTGTCCGGCACATCCGGCGGAAATTTGTTGGCCATCGCCATGACGGTTTCTCCGTTCCTGAAAGGGACATGACCAGGGAACGACGGATGATGCGACTGGGTTCCCACCGCTCGCTAAAAAGGCGGCCGGCGCGAACGGGTATGGGTCACGATTCTTCGCTGTTCGGCCATAACCCGGTCATGTTTGGATGCGATCTCCCAGCCAACAGGGGCCATCAACGAGAAGGAGACGCTATATGCACGTTCAGCACCTCCAGATCGCACATCCCTGGGTTCTTTCGGATCCGGAATGGATCGCGCTGGAAAGCATTGAAGAAAAGACCCAGCATTTCATCTTCGACGATACGATGCTGCTCGCCTTGCGCGATCGCGGGCTCGTCGAGTCGGATGGGGCCGCCTGGCGCGTCACGCAAAGCGGCCAGCAGCGCCTGAGCCAACGCAGCTAAGCTCCCGGCGGACCGCTGGGCCCACGCGCGCTCATGTTACAAGACGACCTTCGATGATCACGCCCGTCCTTCGGCGGGCTTTGGGCGGCGCTGGAAAATCTCCGGCGCCGTCGCCATGTTCGGCTGCAACTGGCTTTCGTTCCTGCTGTTCGATGAGGCGCCATGGGCAAACCCGTCTCCATAACCATCTCGCATGATCTTGGCCGCGAGACCGCGCTCAATCGCCTGCGCAGCGGGATCGACCGCATCCGCGACAGGCTCGGAATGGTCAGGATGCAGCTCGTCGAGGAGCGCTGGGAGGACGACAGCCTGCATTTCGGCGTGGGCGCGCTCGGTCACACCGTTCATGGCCGCGTCGAGGTCGAGGAGCGTCTTATCCGCGTCGAGGTGACGCTGCCCTGGATGCTTGCCGTCTTTGCCGAGAAGCTGAAGATCGGGGTCGAGAAGCAAGGCCAGATCCTGCTCGAGAAGCCCAAGGCGTAGGACATATCGGTCACCGGCGTGGGCGTTGCCGTCAGCTCGGCGGCCGGGCTCGCGTTTCCACCGCCGGCGCGCCCCGGCTAAGCGACGGAAAATTCGGCATCGCCAGCCCGAAAGACGTACGTCTTTCGGTTGAAATCGGCGGCTGCAGTCCCCATGCTCCAAAGCGTTCCAACATTTTCGATTTCTTGACGTTTCGGATTCGGGAGACCCATGCATCACGGCCCGCTGATCGCCATCGTTGTCGCGGGCCTCGGCCTTGCTTTCGTCTTCGGGGCCATTGCCCAGAAACTGCGCATATCCCCACTGGTGGGATATCTGCTGGCCGGCGTCGCCGCCGGCCCCTTCACCCCGGGCTTCGTCGGCGATCAAAACCTCGCCAATGAACTGGCCGAAATCGGCGTGATCCTGCTGATGTTCGGCGTCGGCCTGCATTTCTCGCTGAAGGAATTGCTGTCGGTCAAAATGATCGCTGTTCCCGGCGCCATCGTCCAGATCGCCGTCGCGACGCTGCTCGGCCTCGGCCTTGCCTTGCTGCTCGGTTGGAACTGGATCGCCGGCATCGTCTTCGGCCTCGCGCTCTCTGTCGCCAGCACCGTGGTGCTGCTGCGGGCCCTGCAGGAGCGCCGGCTGGTCCAGACGGAAAAGGGCAAGATCGCCGTCGGCTGGCTGATCGTCGAGGATCTGGCAATGGTGCTGGCTCTGGTCGTGCTTCCGGCCGTGGCCAACGCGATCAGCGGCGGGCAGCCCGGCACGCCGTCTCCGCTCTCGACGCAGTTCGATCTCGGCCTCTGGGGCGTGCTCGGCGTCACCGTCGCCAAGGTCGCCGCCTTCATCGCCTTCATGCTGATCGTCGGGCGCCGGGTCATTCCCTGGGTGCTGCACTGGGTCGCCCATACCGGCTCGCGCGAGCTGTTCCGGCTCGCGGTGCTGGCGGTCGCGCTAGGCGTCGCCTTCCTTTCGGCGACGCTGTTCGGCGTCTCCTTCGCGCTCGGTGCCTTCTTCGCCGGCATGATCCTCTCCGAATCGCCGCTCTCCCAGCGCGCCGCCGAAGAGACGCTGCCGCTACGCGACGCTTTCGCGGTGCTGTTCTTCGTCTCGGTCGGCATGCTGTTCGACCCCGGCATCCTGCTGCGGGCGCCCTGGGCGTTGCTCGGCACGCTTGCCATCATCCTGATCGGCAAATCGGTCGCGGCCTGGCTGATCGTGCGCGCCTTCGGCCGCTCGAACGCGGTGGCGCTGACGATCTCCGCCTCGCTCGCCCAGATCGGCGAATTCTCCTTCATCCTCGCCGGCCTCGGCACGAGTCTCGGCATCCTGCCGGCGCAGGGGCGTGACCTCATCCTCGCCGGCGCGATCCTGTCGATCCTGCTCAACCCGTTGATGTTCGCGCTGGCCGAGCGCCTCAAGCCGACCGACGCCTCCGCATCGAAGCCGAAGCCGGAATCCCCTGCGGCCGCACCTATGGCGGCTGAAGTCCCTGCCGAGCCCGAACCGACCGCAGAACCGGAGCGCGACGTCACCCCGACCAGCCTGTCGAGTCACATCGTCGTGGTCGGTTACGGGCGCGTCGGCAGCCTGCTCGGCGCGGGCCTGCTCGCACAGGGCTCGAAGCTGCTCGTGATCGAAGACAATCCGGACGCGGTCGCAACGGCCAAGCGTGACGGCGCCGAGCTGCTCGTCGGCAATGCGGCCGACCCGGAGGTGCTCTCCGCCGCCGGGGTGGACCGCGCCATCCGTCTCTTCGTCGCCATACCCGGCAGCTTCGAGGCCGGCCAGGTCTGCGAGCAGGCGCGGGCCGAGAATCCGACGCTGCCGATCGTCGCCCGCGCCCATTCCGATGCGGAGGTAGCCCATCTCACCAAATGCGGCGCGACGCTGACGATCATGGGCGAGGCCGAGATCGCGCGGGCGATGCTGGGCCTCTGCCAGAACCTGGTCGTCACGGCAGAGCCCGAGGCCGAAGCGGAAACCAGGGCCGCGGCGCCCGAGACGCAGGCCGACGAGGCACCATCGCCAACCGAAGCGGCCCAGCCTCGCATGTTGAGGCCGCGCAAGCCGACGGCGGAGAGCCCCTCTGAGGATCCGCCGGCCGCCGCATGAAAAAGCAAGGGCGGGACGCCATGCGTCCCGCCCTTGTTGTCCCAGCCCAGGTGCAGGTTTCGGTTCAGCCGGCCATCTCGAAGCGGATGTCCTGCGCGCCTTCCCAGAGGGTCTTGCGGCCGAGCGCGTAGAGGTTCTCAAGTCCCGAGGTCAGGGTGAGGAAGTGGTTTCCGGAGAGGACGCCGGCCTTGCTGGCGAACTGCACGCCGCCATAGGCGAGCAGGATCTCGGTCTCGCTGACGCCGCCCGGATAGAGGATGATCTGGCCGGGCGCCGGATAGGCAGTATTGTTCTCGTAGCCGACGCCGAAATCGAGATCGCCGAGCGGCATCCAGACGCCCTCGCCGCTCCAGCGCACATGCACAATCTTGCTGACGAAGGGCAGGTGCCGCAGGAAGGCGGCGCAAGTCTTCGGCGCGGCCTCGAGCTCGAGCTTTGCGTCGAAGCTATAAGGGCCGGCGGTGACGATCAGCTTGCTGCTCATGGAAAATCCCTGTCCTTCTGAAAACGGATCCCGGACCGGTGAATGACATTTCGTCTCGCCCTCGCGCAAGCGCGGTCCCCGGAACAAGTGAGACGCCGGAACGTGAAGAAAGCCGACACGCCGGGCCGCCGCCCCCTCGGCGCGCTTCCCGTTCGGCTGGCATCAACCGAACGAAGGGAATTCGCGCAAAACCAATAGGCTCTAGGTGATCGCCTCCTTGAGATCGATCGTGCCGGTTTTGCCGATCGCCGCGTAGTTGCGCTTCAGCCAGCGCTTGGCCGCTGCGCGGCCCATGTCGCGCAGCCGGAGCAGGAAGGACCATTCGGCATTCATCCGCGACGAGGAGGTCAGCTCCGCCAGCGGCGGGCCGCCGTCGATACGGTGCATCAGCACGCGCTTGTACTCGTCGACCGGTACCTTGCCGTCGTCGATGAGGCGGTTGACGAAGTCGATCGCCCGCAGCTCGCGCAGCAGCGAGGCGTTGAAGGTGATCTCGTTGATCCGGTCCTGAATCTCGCGCGCCTTGGTCGGCAGCTCCTTGCGCTGGACCGGGTTGATCTGCACCAGCAGGATGTCGTCGCAATGAGCCTTGTAGAACAGCGGGTACAGCGCCGGATTGCCCATATAGCCACCGTCCCAATAGGCTTCGCCGTCGATCTCCACCGCCTGGAAAACCATCGGCAGGCAGGCAGAGGCCATCACATGGTCCGGGGTCAGCCGGTCGCCTTCGAACACCGCGATCTTGCCGGTGCGGACATTGGTGGCGGCGATGAAGAGCTTCACCGCATCGTGCGCGCGCACCTTCTCGAAATCGATCAGGTCGGCGATCACGCCGCGCAGCGGGTTGATGTTGAGCGGGTTGACGTCATAGGGGCTCGCCACCTTCGCGAACATCTCGAAGAACAGCAGGCCGGGCGGCGTGCCGTTACTCCCCCAGGCGCCGAGCATCGTGTCGAGCAGCGGGCGCTCGGAACCGCGATATTTGCCGTCGACGCTGATCGCCCGCCAGAACGCCTCCAGCTTGGCGCGCGCTCCATCGGCGCCGCCGTCGATCCAGCCCTCGGCCAGCACGACGGCATTCATCGCGCCGGCGCTGGTCCCGGTGAGCGCCTCGATGCCGAGCCGCCCATCCTCCAGGATGACGTCGAGCACGCCCCAGGTGAAGGCGCCATGCGCGCCTCCGCCCTGCAGGGCCAGCGAGACTGTCTTTTCCGCCTTCGGCCCGGCCAGTCCCTTGGTCGGCTCGGCCTTGCGCGAGGGGCGCCCGCTCATTCGGCGGTCCAGCCGCCGTCGATCGGCAGCGTCGCGCCGGTGATCGACTTCGCCCCGTCGGTGCACAGGAAGACGGCAAGCGCCGCGACCTGCTCGACCGTGACGAATTCCTTGGTCGGCTGACCCGCGAGCATCACGTCGTTGATGACCTGCTCACGGGTGAGCCCGCGGACCTTCATCGTGTCGGGGATCTGCTTCTCCACCAGCGGCGTCCACACATAACCGGGCGCGATGGCGTTCACGGTGATGCCCTTGGTCGCGACCTCCAGAGCCACGGTCTTGGTCAGGCCGGCGATGCCGTGCTTGGCTGCGACATAGGCCGACTTGAACGGCGAAGCGACGAGCGCATGGGCGGAAGCCGTGTTGATGATGCGGCCCCAACCCTTCTCCTTCATCTTCGGCAGGGCGGCGCGGATCGTGTGGAAGGCCGAGGACAGGTTGATCGCGATGATCTGGTCCCACTTCTCGGGCGGAAACTCGTCGATGGGCGAAACGAACTGGATACCGGCATTGTTGATCAGGATGTCGATGGCGCCGAAGTTCTTCTCGCCCTCGGCGATGAAGGCGGCGATCTCGGCGGGCTTGGTCATGTCGGCCGGCGAGAACAACACCTTGACGCCGAACTCCTTTTCCAGATCGGTGCTCAGCTTCTCTGCATCGGCTGGCGGCATGATGCCGTTGATGACGAGGTTCGCGCCTTCGGCAGCAAGTGCGCGCGCATAGGCCAGGCCAATGCCGGAGGTCGAGCCGGTGATGGCCGCAGTACGGTCTTTGAGGAACATGAGCGTCAAGGCCCCTGACAATCGAGGAGAAAATGCTTAGGTTCGGGCTGAACGTGGCAATGCCGCAACGACAGGCACCCGCAGGTTGCCCGATGACTCTTTGCAACGCAACATGACGAAAATGCAGCCAAACACGCATATGCATGACGACCATGTGCACCATACACATGGCGAAGACTGCCGCCATGCCGAGGACCACCGTCGCCACGCCGCCGAGGCGCTGGCACGTGCCGAGCGGATTTGCCGTGAGCGCGGCCTGCGCCTGACGCCGATCCGCCGGCAGGCGCTGGAAGCGCTCCATGCCGATCATCGCCCGGTCGGCGCCTATGATCTCGCGGACCGTATCTCGCCGGCAGGCGGACGACGCCTCGCTCCGATCTCAATCTACCGGGCGCTCGATTTCCTGGTCGAGCAGGGCTTCGTCCACCGGCTCTCATCGAAGAACGCCTATGTCGCCTGCCTGCACGGCCATGGTGCGAATGAGGTCGTCGCCTTCCTGATCTGCGAGGTCTGTGGCGGCGTCGATGAGGATTCCTCGCCCGCGATGAAGAAAGCAGTGGCGGCGATCGCCGAAACCCGGCAATTCTCACCCTCTCATCAGATGGTCGAGATCGTCGGCCGTTGCGAGCATTGCCGGAACGCCGCTTCGTGATAGAGCAGCCCGCATGAATGAGCGCGCCTTCCCCCATCTGACGCCGGAACGCGCCGGGCCGCTCGCCCGGCAGCTCACCGTGCCGGTGCAGGTCGGCCATGTCACGGTCGGTGGCGGCGCGCCGATCGTCGTGCAGTCGATGACCAACACCGACACCGCCGATATCGCCGGCACAGTGGCCCAGGTCGCCGCGCTCGCACGGCAGGGTTCGGAGCTGGTGCGCATTACCGTCGACCGCGACGAGGCCGCAGCCGCCGTGCCGAAGATCCGGGAGCGGCTAGACCGCATCGGCGTCGATGTGCCGCTGGTCGGCGATTTCCACTATATCGGCCACAAGCTGCTTGCCGATCATCCTGCCTGCGCCGAAGCACTGGCGAAGTACCGGATCAACCCGGGCAATGTCGGCTTCAAGGACAAGAAGGACAAGCAGTTCGCCCAGATCATCGAGATGGCGATCCGGCACCGCAAGCCCGTGCGCATCGGCGCGAATTGGGGCTCGCTCGACCAGGAGCTGCTGACGGCGCTGATGGACGAGAACGCCCGCGCCCCTCGCCCGCTCGATGCCCGCGCCATCATGCGCGAAGCGATGGTCCAGTCCGCCCTGCTCTCGGCCGAGCGTGCCGAAGAGCTCGGCCTCGCCCGCGAATTCATCATCCTTTCCGCCAAGGTCTCCGGCGTGCAGGACCTGATCACGGTCTACCGCATGCTGGCGAGCCGGGCCAACTACGCCATCCATCTCGGCCTGACCGAAGCCGGCATGGGCTCGAAGGGCATCGTCTCCTCCTCCGCCGCACTCGGCATCCTCCTGCAGGAGGGCATCGGCGACACGATCCGCTATTCGCTGACGCCGGAACCGGGCGGCGGCCGCACGCTCGAGGTCAAGACCGCGCAGGAACTGCTCCAGACCATGGGCTTTCGCGCCTTCGTGCCGCTCGTCGCCGCCTGCCCCGGCTGCGGCCGCACGACATCGACAGTGTTCCAGGAACTCGCCCGCGACATCCAGAACTGGATTTCGAGCTCCATGCCGGAATGGAAGACGCGCTACCCCGGCGTCGAGAACCTCAACGTCGCGGTGATGGGCTGCATCGTCAACGGCCCCGGCGAATCGAAGCATGCCGATATCGGCATCTCGCTCCCCGGCACCGGCGAGGCGCCCACCGCCCCGGTCTTCGTCGACGGCAAGAAGGTCGCGACCCTGCGGGGCGCCGGCATTGCGGAGGAGTTCAAGGCCATGGTCGCAGGCTATGTCGAGCGGCGCTTCGGCGCCGGCCTTGGCGTCGCCGGCTGATCCCGACCTTTGCGCACCGTTCGCATTATGCTAGAGGCCCCGGCCTTTCGCTGCACCGCAGCGCGTGCGGAGATCCCTGATGGGGCATGAGAAGCCGAATCCTGCGACCATCCGGCCGGAGGATTCCCGTTTCGGACTCGACGATGGCCAGGGCCAAGCCAATGGCCACGGCCATGGCAAGACCGGCTTCGCTGCTCTGGCCTTGGGTGCGCTTGGCGTCGTCTATGGCGATATCGGCACGAGTCCGCTCTATGCGCTTCGCGAAACGATCCTCGCCGCGACCGGCGGTCAGGAGAACGTCACGGTTCCGCCGACCGTCGTCATCGGCGTCCTCTCGCTGATCCTGTGGTCGCTCGTCGTCGTCGTGACGCTGAAATATGTCGTGCTGCTGATGCGGGCCGACAACAACGGCGAAGGCGGCATCCTCACCCTCGTCGCGCTCGCCCAGCGCAGCCTCGGCCGGGCGCGCAGCCATGTCGCGCTGCTGCTCGGCATGATCGGCGCCGGCCTGTTCTACGGCGACACCGTCATCACCCCCGCGATTTCGGTGCTCTCGGCGATCGAGGGCGTCAAGCTGATCACCCCGGCGCTCGACGACTACATCCTCTGGATCGCTTCGGCGATCCTGATCGGCCTTTTCGTGATGCAGAGCCACGGCACCCATCGCGTCGCGACCTTCTTCGGCCCGATCATGCTGGTCTGGTTCCTGACGCTGGCCGGGCTCGGCATCTACCATATCGCCGACGATCTCAGCGTTTTCCGCTCGATCAACCCCTATTACGCCCTGCTCTTCTTCCGCGACCACGCCGGCGTCTCGCTCGCCGTGCTCGGTTCGGTCTGCCTAGCCGTGACGGGCGCCGAAGCGCTCTATGCCGATATGGGCCATTTCGGTCGCGGCCCGATCCGCGGCGCCTGGCTCTATGTCGTCTTTCCGGCGCTATGGCTCAACTATCTCGGCCAGGGCGCGCTGATCCTTTCCGACCCGAGCGCCATCGACAACCCGTTCTACCGCCTCGCGCCGCAGGGCCTGCTGCTGCCCTTCGTCATCATGGCGACGGTGGCGACCATCATCGCCAGCCAGTCGGTCATCACCGGCGCCTTCTCGCTGACGCGGCAGGCGATCCAGCTCGGCCTCTTGCCGCGCATGGAGATCCGCCACACCTCCGAGCAGACCTCCGGCCAGATCTACGTGCCGCGCGTCAACCTGCTGCTGCTCGTCGTCGTGCTGATCCTGGTCTGGTCGTTCCGGACCTCGTCCAGCCTGTCGCACGCCTACGGCATCTCGGTCTTCGGCACGATGGTGGTCTCGTCCATGCTCGCGGCCATCGTCATCCGCCGTCACTGGGGCTGGAGCCCGCTGGCGACCGGCGCGCTCATCCTTCCCTTCTTCCTGGTCGACGTCTCCTTCTTCTCGGCCAACATGCTGAAGCTGTTCCATGGCGGCTACGTGCCGGTGCTGCTGGCCATGGCGCTGACGCTGGTGATGTGGACCTGGATGCGCGGCACCAAGATCCTCTTCGACAAGACCCGCAAGACCGATGTGCCGCTGCTCGAGCTGGTCACCATGCTGTCGAAGAGCCCGCCGGCCCGGGTGAAGGGCATGGCCGTCTTCCTGACCAGCGACCCGGAGACGGCGCCGGCTTCGCTTCTGCACAACCTCAAGCACAACAAGGTCCTGCACGAGCGCAACGTCGTCCTGACCGTGCGCTCGGCCGACACCCCGCGCGTACCCGAGGAAGAGCGCGTACGCCTCGCCCGCATCACCGACGATTTCTGGCGGGTCGACATGGTCTATGGCTACATGGAAAGCCCGAACGTGCCCAAGGGCCTCGCCATGCTGCGCAAGCAGGGCTTCAAGTTCGACATCATGTCGACCTCGTTCTTCCTGTCGCGCCGCTCGATCAAGCCCTCGCCGCAATCCGGCATGCCGATCTGGCAGGACAACCTCTTCATCGGCCTGACCAAGAGTGCGACCGACGCCACGGACTTCTTCCAGATCCCGACCGGCCGCGTCGTCGAGGTCGGCACGCAGGTCACGGTCTGACCCTCGCGAGCGTCATGCTTGGGCTCGACCCGAGCATGACGCGCCTATCGCAGGCTCAATCCAGCCGTGCCGAAGCCGCTTCCTGCGGCACATGCCGCACGCGCTCGCGATAAAGCAGGTAGAGCCCTGAAGCGATGACGATGCCACCGCCGGCAAAGGTCCAGCGATCCGGCCACTGGCCGAAGACGAGCCAGCCGAGCAGCACCATCCAGACGATCTGCGAGTAGATGAACGGCGCCAGCACAGTGGCCGGTGCCAGCCGATGCGCCAGGATCAGCAGCCAGTGGCCGAAGCCGCCGAGCACGCCGACCAGGACCATCAGCAGCCAGGGCAGCAGCCCCTGCGGCGTCTCCCAGATCCAGGGCAGCAGCGGGATCGTGGCGAGCGTTCCGGCGGCGCCTGAATAGATCATCGTCGTTTCCGATGAATCATGGGTCGAGAGCACGCGGGTCGACAGCGCGTAGAAGGCGAAGCAGAAGCAGCCGAGCACGCTGAGCAGCGCGGCCGGATGCATGCCGCCGATACCCGGCCGCGTCACCACCAGCACGCCGAGAAAGCCCACTGCGATCGCCGCCAGCCGGCGCGGCCCCGGCCATTCGCCGAGCAGCGGTCCCGAGACCAGCGCCACCAGCAGCGGCGCCGCAAACATGATCGAAATCGTCTCCGCGAGTTGGAGATAGCGCAGCGCGACGAAGTTCAGCGCGGTCGAGCCGAGCAGCAGCAGCGAACGACCCCATTGCAGCCAGGGGCGCTTGGTCCTGAGCACGCCTGGGTGAGTCCACGGATTGATCAGGGCAAGGACCAGGATCATGCTGCCGGCGTAGCGCGCGAACACAACCTGCAACGGGTTCATCGACTGGCCCAGCCATTTCGCGCTCGCATCGAGCATCGAAAACAGCAGGACGGCCACGCCCATCAGGCCGATGGCCGCGAGCCGGGCTCGCCCGGCTTCGGAAGGGGCCTCGGTTGGCAGGGGCACGTCCGGTTTCGCCATGCTCTGGAGGAATGACGAAGCCAGATTGAACCGATTTAGTAGCCTTCGCCAGTGCAGGAGCGCATGCACTCCATGCAGAAATCAGGCGTCGCTATCGGCCTCGTCGATATCGCTATCCGGGTCGTCGTGATCGGCGCCGGCCTTGGACAGGCCCTTTGCCGCCTTGCGCAGCAGCTTGCGCAGCTGTTTGCGCTCCTTGCCGTCGAGCTTGTCGAGAAGTTCCTCCTCGACCTCGTTCCAGACGGCATCGAGTTCGACGGCGGTCTTCTGCCCGGCTTCCGTCAGCGCGACCTGCACAAGCCGACCGTCGCGATTGCCGCCTTCGCGCGTCACCAGTCCCTGCAGCGACAAGCGCCCGATCGTCTTCGATACTGTAGGCGGCTTCACGCGCAGGAGCGAGGCGAGCTCGCCCATCGTCATCGGCGCCGGCTGCAGCGCCTTGAGCGCCTGCTCCTGCCCTGGAAACAGGCCGAGCCCGTTCAGTCTCTCACCCATCCGCGACCGATGCAGCCGGGCGGTCACGAGCAGGGCACGGCCGACGCTTTTCTCGATTGCCTTGGTCATAGGTCGATCCTTCGGGCCGATCCTTGGACGGATAAGCAGACGCTTCGCCGGCTGCGTAGTCGCGCGCCAAGATGACAGACAGATGACAATTCGATGTCAGAGCTAAAAGACCGCCAGCTTTGTGGCGACTTTTTGCAGGAATGCCTCGCGGCTATCCACCGTCGAGAGGTTCATCTCGTAATGGGCGAGGTAGGTCGTGCGCGCCAGCGGATGGCAAACCGCGCGGAGCGCCCGGCAAACTGCCTTGCGGGGCGGATCGCCCATCAGAAATGCGCGCCAGCGCGAGCCGCCATAGCTCGTCACGGCCGCGAGCCGGCGGATATTATGGAGCGCGGGCTGAGCCTTGCCGTCCTCCATCCTGAACGAGACACCGGGCAGGAAGACGCGGTCGAGGAAGCCTTTCAGGATCGCCGGATAGCCGAAGTTCCAGACGGGGAAGCACAGCACCAGCGCTTCTGCCGCCCGGACGCGCTCGACATAGCCGGCAACCGGCAATGTGTTGCTGGCTGTGTCGTGATAGCCGCGGCGCTCGCCGCAGCTCAGCACGGGATTGAAGCCATCCGCGTAGAGGTCGCAGTCATCGACCTCGTGCCCTGCCTGCCTGAGCGTCGCGACCACCGTCCGATGGGCCGCGGCACCGAAGCTCTCCGGAACCGGATGGGCATAGAGGACGAGCACGCGCATGGCTGAGGCCTCTGTTCGAACATTTCTCAAGCCCTCATCCTGAGGAGCCGTGAAGCGGCCTTCGAGACGCAACCTGCGGCTGCTCCTCAGGATGAGGGCTGAGGCTTCAAAAAATCTCTTAGCCGACACCGGCCTCGGTGAGGCTGCGGAACAGGAAGGTCTTGCCCGAACGGTAGTCGTAGCTCGGATCCTCCCACGCGATCATCTTGCCGGGGTTGAGCAGGCCCTGCGGATCGGCCTCGCGCTTGAAGGCGAGCTGTGTCTCGTCGGTCTGCTTCATGCCGCCCTCTTCCAGCGTGTAGCGATGCGGGTTGAAGATCGGCGCGCCCATCTCCTCATGAACAGCCATGATCTCCTCCAAGCGCTCCTCGCTGGTGAAGCGCACCAGCGGCAGGCCGAAGCAGGTGATCTTGCCGTCGAAGCGCACGAATTCGAGATGGCAGGTCACCTCGTCGCCGAAGCGGGCATGGATCTTGTCGACCAGCTCGACCTGGTTCGGGAAGGGATAGAGCACCTGCAGATAGGTGATCGCCGGGTCGACGCGTAGCGCCCGGAGCGTCGTATGGTTCCAGCCGAGCTCATAGGCCGGCGGCAGGCCCTTGGCATCCTCCGGCGCGAGCTTGTCGGTCCGCAGCAGCAGCTCCGCGCCCTTGAAGCGGCGCGCATAGGCGCAGAGCGCATCCACGGCGAAATCGGCGGCCATGACGATGACGAGATGGCTGTCGCGCGGCAGGAACTTGCGGTGGCGCAGGAAATAGTCGTGAGGGGCCGGCGCAGCCACGACGCAGAGGTTCTTGAGCGCCAGCCCGTCCTGCTCGCCGACAGCATTGGCGAACTCGGTCGCAGCGCGCAGGCTCTCGAAGCCGACGATGACGTCGACCCAGTTGTAGGCAGGCCCGAGCGGCATCTCGACCTCGGTGATGATGCCATTCGTGCCATAGGCATGGGCGACCTTGTGCAGATCCTCACCCGAAAATTCGAGGATGCGCGGGCTTGCCTCCATCGTAGCGACCTTGAGCCGGATGATGTTGCCCCAGTCGCGCAAGCCGCCCCATTTGATCGAGCCGACGCCGCCGGAGCCGCCGGCGATGAAGCCGCCGATCGAGGCCGTCTGGTAGGTCGAGGGATGCAGGCGCAGTTCCTGCCGCGAATGCGCGCGCGTCTCGTCGTCGATGCGGGCCATGATCGCGCCGGGCTCGGCGACATAGCGGCCGGCGGCGATCTCCTTGACCTTGTTGAAGCCTGAGAGATCGAGCAGCACGCCGCCGGAAAGCGGCATCGCCTGGCCATAATTGCCCGTCCCGGTGCCGCGGGGCGTGACGGGAATGCCGAGTTCGTAACAGGCGGCGAGAACCTGCACGACCTCCGCCTCGCTGGTCGGCGAGACGACGATATCGGCCACGACATGATCGAGCTGGCGCTTCAGCACCGGCGAATACCAGAAGAAGTCACGGCTCTTCTGCCTCACCAGCGCCGGGTTCTCCTCGGTGCGGATAGCGCCCAGGCGGGTCTTCAGCGTGGCGATGTCGTAGCGTTCGGTCATGCGAGGCGTTCCTGTGGCGTCATGCTCGCCCCAGTGGCGAGCATCCACGTCTTGAACACCGCCCGCGACGGAGGAAGACGTGGATGGCCGGCACAAGGCCGACCATGACGGGAAAGGTCATGGCGGGAAAGATCGTCACGTGGCGCTCGCCATCAGATGGTCGAGTTCGCGGTAATCCGGCAAGGTCCGGTCGATCGCCCGGCCGGAAACCAGCACGCTGCGGTCGGCCTGCGGCCGGGAGAAGAGTTCGGTCCAGTCGCGCGCCCGCGTCAGGATGAGGTCGGCTGGCGCGCCCACGGCGACGATGCCGGCATTCCGCAGGCCCATCGCCTCGGCCGGCGTGCGGGCCACGGCATTGGCCCAATCCGGGCCGGAATGGTCGAGCTGGAGGATGCGCGTGCCCTCGCGCAGGACATCGACGAGGTCGAGATCGCCATAGGCGTAGAACGGATCGCGCGTGTTGTCCGAGGCGATCATGACCGGCACGCCCGCGGCCTTCAGCTCATGCAGGGCGGTTACGCCGCGCCAGCGCGGCGTGCGGCCTGGTTGCCGATCCTGCAGGTACATGTTGCACATCGGCAGCGAAACCACGGCGATGCCGGCCTCGCGCAGCTTGGCGATGATGCGCGCCTCGTCCTCCGGCGCCTGCAGGCTGAGCGAGCAGCAATGCCCGCAGAGGATGCGGCCGGTGAAGCGATGGCGCAGCGCCGCATCGGCGATGTGCTCCAGCGAGCGCGCCGCCGGGTCGTTGGTCTCGTCGACATGGAAATCGAGGTCGAAGCCGTTCTCAATCGCTGCCTGGAACAGGATGTCGAGCGCCCGGTCGAGCTCCGGGATCATGTAGGTGACGCAGCCGAGCAAGCGGTCGCCATGCGCCTTCACCGCCGCGACCACAGCCGCCATATGTGCCGGATCGAGCGCGGCATCGGCCCCGAACAGCGGCGAGGCCTGCAGGGCGATGCACCCGGCCCATTCCGCCCGGATCTCGGCATAGACAGGCCAGGAAATGCCGATCTGCCTGCCGACGGAATCGATATGCGTCCGCAGCGCGGCCGTGCCATGAGCGAAGGCGGTGCGCAGCGAGAAATCCATTCGCGTCCGCACATCCACAGCGGACCAGTTCGCCTCGCGATCGGCCCCGACGGTTGCGAGCGCGCCCGGAAAGGTGCCGTCCGGGTTGGGGCTGCGCGGCCAGATATGGCCCTTGTCGATATGTGTATGGCAGTCGACCAGCCGGGGCAGCACGATGCCGCCGTCGAGATTGCAATGCGGGGCCATACCGGAAGGCGCCGCGCCAACCGGCTCGATCGCCTCGATAAGGCCATCGGCGATGGCGAGATCCACCCGCGCCAGCCCATGGCGGTCCGCCGGGATGTCGCTATCCTCAAGCAGGCAGGCAGGGACACGCAGATCGTTCAGGCGGAAGGCCGGCGCGTCGGGCAAGCGGGCGAAACCGGTCGTCACGTTATCCCTGCCCTTCCTGCCAAGCCACTCTCGGTTCGGAAATACCGGGCCGTCCGGAAGCCTGCAAGTTGCGCCGACCGCTCCTCCCCCGCCGATGGCGCTTGCGGCCATGCGGCCGTCGCATTCGGGCTTGTCCGGGCCGGCCGGATCGCGCATGACGGCGGCGTCACCACCAAGCATGAGGTCGGATCATGACCGGCGAAGCCCGCATCATCGACGGCAAAGCCGCCGCCGCCGCGCTCAGGGCCGAGATCGGCCGGGAGGTCGCGGCGATCAAAGCCACCAGCGGACTCGTGCCGGGGCTGCATGTCGTCCTCGTCGGCGAAGACCCGGCGAGCAAGGTCTATGTCGCCTCGAAGGAAAAGCTGGCCGTCGAGATCGGTATGAACTCGGTCGCCCACCGGCTGCCGGCTGAGACGACCGAAGCGGAGCTGCTCGCCAAACTGGCCGAGCTGAACGCCGACGACGGCGTCGATGGCATCCTCGTCCAGTTGCCACTTCCGAAGCATATCGACACCGGCCGCATCATCGACGCCATCGATCCCGCCAAGGATGTCGACGGTCTCCACCCGATCAATGCCGGCCTGCTTGCCGGCGGCAAGAACGGGCTGGTGCCCTGCACGCCGCTCGGCTGCATGCTCCTGCTGAGGCAGACGCTGCCGTCGCTGTCCGGGCTCGACGCCGTGGTGATCGGCCGCTCGGAGCTGGTCGGCCGCCCTGTCGCGCAATTGCTGCTCCAGGCGGACTGCACCGTCACCATCGCCCATTCGCGCACGCGCGACCTCCCCGGCGTCATCAGCCGCGCCGACATCGTCGTCGCCGCCGTCGGCCGGCCGCGCATGGTCAAGGGTGACTGGATCAAGCCCGGCGCGACCGTCATCGATGTCGGCATCAACCGCCTGCCGGACGGCAAGCTCACCGGTGACGTCGACTTCGCCGAGGCGGTGAAGGTCGCGGGCGCCATCACCCCGGTCCCCGGCGGCGTCGGCCCGATGACCATCGCCTGCCTGCTCAAGAACACGCTGACGG
This sequence comes from Allobosea sp. TAF32, assembly GCF_052113585.1. Taxonomy (NCBI): domain Bacteria; kingdom Pseudomonadati; phylum Pseudomonadota; class Alphaproteobacteria; order Hyphomicrobiales; family Alloboseaceae; genus Allobosea; species Allobosea sp. TAF32. The sequence continues at coordinate 210,692 of NZ_JBFRDM010000002.1, forward strand.
CCTTCCACGCCCGGCGGGGTTAAACTCCGCGGGGGCCGTCGCAGGCTGCCCGCCGTCTCCTAAGGATCGCGCCCGAACGAAAAAAGGAGCTGCAAACCTGCAGCTCCTTCGAAATCCCAACCAGCCTCGGAACCGCGCCGAAGGCGCGGCGCGGATTGCCGATCACATATGGATCGGGCGCTTGTCGACGGCGAGCGCGGCTTCCTTCACCGCCTCGGCCAGTGTCGGGTGCGCGTGGCAGGTGCGGGCGAGATCCTCGGCCGAGCCGCCGAACTCCATCAGCACCGTGACCTCGGCGATCAGGTCGCCGGCATGCGGCCCGATGATGTGGCAGCCGAGCACGCGGTCGGTCGCAGCGTCGGCCAGCACCTTCACGAAGCCGTCGGTGTGGCGGATGGCGCGGGCGCGGCCATTTGCCGTGAACGGGAACTTGCCGATCTTGTAGGCGACACCGGCCGCCTTCAGCTCTTCTTCGGTCTTGCCGATCGCCGCCACTTCCGGCGCCGTGTAAACGATGCCGGGAATGGCGTCGTAATTCACATGGCCGTGCTTGCCGGCGATGATCTCGGCAACCGCGACGCCCTCATCCTCGGCCTTGTGCGCCAGCATCGGCCCGCGCACCACGTCGCCGATCGCGTAGATGCCCGCGACATTGGTCTTGAAGTGGTCGTCGATGACGACGCGGCCACGGTCCGTCGCGACACCAGCCTTGTCGAGGCCGAGGCCATCGGTGTTCGGACGGCGGCCGATCGAGACCAGCACGATATCGGCGTTGAGCGTCCTCGCTTCGCCGCCGGCGGCGGGCTCGACGGTGACGGTCGCGCCGCCCTTCTTGGCCACGTCGACCTTGGTGACCTTGGAGCCGAGCTGGAAGGTGAAGCCCTGCTTCTCCAGGATGCGCTGGAACTGCTTGGCGACCTCGCCGTCCATGCCGGGCAGGATACGGTCGAGGAACTCGACCACCGTGACCTTGGCGCCGAGGCGGGCCCAGACCGAGCCGATCTCGAGGCCGATCACGCCGGCACCGACCACGACCAGTTCCTTCGGAACGGAAGCGATCTCAAGCGCGCCGGTCGAGGTGACCACCGTCTTCTCGTCGATCTCGACGCCCGGCAGCGGCGCCGACTCCGACCCCGTCGCGATGACGATGTTCTTGGTCTCCAGCTCCTGCGTCTTGCCGTCCTCGGCGGTGACGACGACCTTGCCGGCGGCCGGGATCGAGGCCGTGCCGTGGAAGGCCTCGATCTTGTTCTTCTTGAGCAGGAAACCGACGCCGTTGACGTTGGCGTCGACAGTCTCCTGCTTGTGGGCCATCATTGCCTTGAGATCGAGCTTCGGCGTGCCGACGACGACGCCGAGCTTCTCGAAGGTGTGGCCGGCTTCCTCGAACATCTCGGAGGCGTGCAGCAGCGCCTTGGACGGGATGCAGCCGACATTCAGGCAGGTGCCGCCATGCGTCTTGCGCTTCTCGACCACCGCGACCTTGAGGCCGAGCTGGGCGGCACGGATGGCACAGACATAGCCCCCGGGGCCGGTTCCAATGACGACGAGATCGTAGGCCATGACGTCCTTCCGCTGATCCGCTGAGAGGCCGCGAGCGAACGCCGCGGCGGATGGCGGCCGGAATACATCGGTTCCGCAGCAAGCGCTACGTCATTCATGCGTCGACAGCATGTCGCGGTGCTTGTCGCGGCTCACCTATGAGCGCTTACTGCGCACAATCGCGACAAAAGGAAGAAACGCCATTCGCTGAAGCGCAATGCAGGTGAGCCCACTGGAGGAGCACGCCGTCATGTGGAATCAGGTCTATGATCCATTCGGCAACAGCGCCCTGTCGACGCTCGCAGCCGTGCTACCTGTCGCCGTTCTGCTCGGCCTCATCGCCTCCAACGTCGTCAAGGCGCATATCGCCGCCGTCATCGCGCTCATCGTCGCCAATCTCGTCGCGATCTTTATCTTCACCATGCCGGCCGGCATGTCCCTGCGCGCCACGGTGCTCGGCGCCGTCACCGGCTTTTTCCCGATCGGCTGGATCGTCCTCAACGTCATCTTCCTCTATCGGCTGACGGTCGAGACAGGCGCCTTCAAGACCTTGCAGACCACGATCGGCGGCGTCACCGACGACCGGCGCATCCAGCTCCTGCTGATCGCTTTCGCCTTCGGTGCCTTCTTCGAGGGCGCGTCCGGCTTCGGCACACCGGTCGCCGTCACCGGTGCGATCCTGATAGGGCTCGGCTTCTCGCCGCTGGCCGCGTCGGGCCTCTCGCTCATCGCCAACACGGCGCCCGTCGCCTACGGCGCACTGGGTACGCCGATCCAGGGCCTGAGCCAGGTCACCGGCATCGATCCCTTCCTGCTCGGCGCCATGGTCGGGCGGCAGCTGCCGTTCTTCTCCATGCTGGTGCCGTTCTGGCTGATCTGCGTCTTCGCCGGCTGGCGCGGTATGCTGCAGATCTGGCCGGCAGTCCTCGTCACCGGCGTTTCCTTCGCCGTGCCGCAATTCCTGATCTCGAACTTCATCAATCCCTGGATCGTCGATATCGGCGCCTCGCTCATCTCGATGGCCTGCCTGATCGGTTTCCTGAAAATCTGGAAGCCAAGGGAGGTCTGGATCTCACCCAAATTGCGCGGCCACGACGTCTCCGACGACGGCAGCCTGACGCCGCCCGCCGCCGCGGCGAGGCCGAGCTCGTCGCAAGTCTGGATGGCGCTGATGCCCTGGATCATCGTCTGCGTGATCCTGCTGATCTGGGGCACGGGCTGGTTCAAGAACGCGGTCAATCCCTGGGCGACCTGGAACTACGCCGTTCCCGATCTGCACAACATGATCAACAAGGTCGCGCCCGTCGCGGCCAAACCGACGCCAGAAGGAGCCATCTTCTCCTTCACCTGGCTCTCCTATACCGGCTCGGGCATGCTGATCGCGGCGATCCTCTCCGGCTTCGCCATGGGCTTCGGCCCCGGCAGGATGATCTCGGTCTATGGCAAGACGATCCGGCTCTGCGCCTACTCGCTGATCACCATCGCCGCCATGCTGGCGATCGGCACGCTGACACGGCTCTCCGGCATAGACGCCACGCTCGGCCTCGCCTTCGCCGGAACGGGGGTGTTGTATCCCTTCTTCGGCACGCTGCTCGGCTGGCTCGGCGTCGCGCTGACGGGCTCCGACACCGCCTCGAACGTGCTCTTCGGCAATCTCCAGAGGGTCACCTCGGAGCAGCTCGGCCTCTCGCCGATCCTGATGGGCGCCGCGAACTCCTCCGGCGGCGTGATGGGCAAGATGATCGACGCCCAATCGATCGTCGTCGCCTCCACGGCGACCGGCTGGTTCGGCCACGAGGGCGTCATCCTGCGTTTCGTCTTCTGGCACTCCATCGCGCTGGCGAGCTTGGTCGGCGGCTTCGTGATGCTGCAGGCCTATGTCCATCCCTTCTCGGCGATGGTCGTGAAATAGCGTCGCGGGGCGCGGCCGCCATCGCTGCCGCGCGCCGTCCGTTCAGCCCAGCAGGCGCGACAGCATCATGACGAGACCGACGAACGAGGCGACCCAGACGAGGGTGCGCAGCACCGGGACGCCGGCAGCATAGAGTGCGACATAGACCACCCGCGCGGCGAGATAGATCCAGGCGCCCGTGGCGGCGCTGCCGCCCGCCTTGCCGGTGATCGTGAGCGCCAGCGCCAGCGCGACGAAGGCCGGATAGGTTTCGAGCAGATTGTCGAGCGCCCGCTTGAGCCGCCGCGAGACGATGTTCTGCGGCTCACGCCGCTCATCGCGCGGACTGAAGAGATAGCCGGGCCCGAGATCGGCGGATGTCCCCGCCTGTAGAACGACTTGCACGAGCAGGAGCACCACGCTCCAGCCGAGAACGGTGATTTCAGTGGTCATGGGAAGTGCTGTCATGGCTCCCTCCAGCCTGGGGAAGAGGAGGATGACAGCTTGTCCGGCTGAGGCCAATCCGGCCGGCCAAGCAAAGGCTCGGTATCGGCTATAGCGGCGCGTTGAAGGCCCAGACATGGCCGAAGGGATCGCGCAGGCGGCCATAGCGGGCGCCCCAGAACACGTCGCTCGCCGGCATGAACACGTCGGCGCCGGCGGCCTCGGCTTTCGCGAGGGCAGCGTCGACATCAGCCGGCGCGGGCAGGTTGATGCTGATGGCGACGCCCGTGCCCTTCAGGCTCGTCGGCGCCGTGACATGGCCGCCGAATTCGGGGAACTCGTCATGCAGCATGATCTCGCCGCCAAACAGGGCGAGATTGGCATGCATCAGTCTGACGCCGTCCTCGGCCAACGCCTTGAAGGTGCATTCGGCATCAAAAGCCTTCTCATAGAAGGCGATCGCGTCAGCACCGCCCCTGACGCAAAGATGTGGCTGGATCGATGGAGGATTGGGTCCGAAAGCCATGTGCCGTCCCCTGCCCGGGCTGAACGATCAGATCAGATCGTACCACCACGCCGCATCACCCCGATCATCGATGCGGCGGCGCAAACCGTGACAGCCCCATTGGTACGAGGGCTGCGAGGCCAATGATGTCAGCATACACGATCTTCGTGATGGCGGGTCCATAGCCACCGACCATCAGCGCGATCGCGATGAAGCTCGCCATGCTTGCCGCGGCAGCAAGTCCCACCGCACCGCGCAGCCCGGGACGGACCACCGCCGCAAGCAGCAACAGCCCCAGAATTCCGAACAGAACCGCGCGATGTCGCAGCAGTATCTCAAGATCGGGCGAGGTGATCTCGAAACCATAGAGAGAGCGCAGCCAGTCGACGCCGGCTGCGCCCATGAGAGGTAGCAGATTGACGATCCCGGCCAGGGCAAGGCCGCCGGAGACGAGCTTTGCCGGGATCATCATGTTGGCCGGTCTCAGAGATCCAGCACGAGGCGCGCCGGGTCTTCGAGGCCTTCCTTGACGCGGACGAGGAAGGTCACCGCTTCCTTGCCGTCGATGATGCGGTGGTCGTAGCTCACAGCCAGATACATCATCGGGCGGATCTCGATCTTGCCGCCCACGACGACCGGACGTTCCTGGATCTTGTGCATGCCCAGGATCGCCGATTGCGGCGCGTTCAGGATCGGAGTCGACATCAGCGAGCCGTAGACGCCGCCGTTCGAGATCGTGAAGGTGCCGCCCTGCATCTCCTCGATCTTGAGCTGGCCATCGCGGGCCTTCTTGCCGAACTCGCCGATCTTCTTCTCGACACCGGCGATCGACAGCATGTCCGCATCGCGCACCACCGGAACCACCAGGCCCTTCTCGGTGCCGACGGCGACGCCGATGTGGTAGTAGTTCTTGTAGATGATGTCGGTGCCGTCGATCTCGGCATTCACAGCCGGGATCTCCTTCAGCGCCTGGACGCAGGCCTTCACGAAGAAGCCCATGAAGCCGAGCTTCACGCCGTGCTTCTTCTCGAACACGTCCTTGTACTGGTTGCGCAGCGCCATGACGTTGGTCATGTCGACCTCGTTGAAGGTCGTCAGCATCGCGGCGTTGGACTGGGCCTCCTTGAGGCGGCGCGCGATGGTCTGGCGCAGCTTCGTCATCTTGACGCGCTCTTCGCGCGAGGCGTCGTCCGGCGCCGACGGAGCGCGGACCTGAACCGGGGCGGGAGCCGCCGCAGGCGCGGCGCCGACGCCGGTCGCGATCGCGGCGAGCATGTCGCCCTTGGTTACGCGGCCATCCTTGCCCGAAGCCAGGACCGACGAGGCGTTGATGCCGCTCTCGGCGGCGAGGCGCGCCACGGCCGGGCCGGAATCCGCAGCCTTGGTCGCAGCCGCCTTCGGCGCCTCGGCGGCCGGAGCGGCAGCGGCGGGCTTGGCCTCCGCCTTGGGAGCGGGCGCCGCAGCGGCGGCAGCGCCGCCATCGGCGATCGAACCGAGCAGCGCGTTGACGCCGACCGTCTCGCCTTCCTTGGCGACGATCTCGCCGAGCACGCCGGCGGCCGGGGCATTGACCTCCAGCGTCACCTTGTCGGTCTCCAGCTCGACGAGAGGCTCGTCGGCCTTCACCGCCTCGCCCGGCTTCTTGAACCACTTGCCGATCGTGGCCTCGGAAACGGATTCGCCGAGGGTGGGTACGCGGATTTCGGTCGCCATGTCAGGCCTCTGTTGTCTCGTTCTCTGGCGGTCGGTTCGGCATCGGCTGAAGCCCGGGAGCGGCCTTCAGGCGCCGATGCGGCATCGAACCCGGCAACACCGAAGCGGTGCCGCCGGGGGTTGATCAGGCCGCGAAGGCCTCGTCGAGGAATGCGTTGAGCTGCGCGGTGTGCTTCGACATCAGGCCGGTCGCGGTCGCGGCCGAGGCCGGGCGGCCGACATAGCGCGGCCGCTTCGACTTGGAGCCGGCATGGCCGAGGACCCATTCGAGATAGGGCTCGACGAAGGTCCAGGAGCCCATGTTCTTCGGCTCCTCCTGGCACCAGACCACGTCGGCGGCCTTGAAGCGTGCGAGCTCCTGCGCCAGCGTCTTCAGCGGGAACGGATAGAGCTGCTCGACGCGCATCAGATAGACGTCGTCGACACCCCGCTTCTCGCGCTCCTCCAGCAGATCGTAATAGACCTTGCCGGTGCAGAGCACGACGCGGCGGATCTTCGAGTCCTTGACCAGCTTGGTGGTCGACTTGCCGCGCTCGGCGTCATCATGCAGCACGCGGTGGAAGGTCGATCCTTCGGCCAGTTCACCGAGGTCGGAGACGCAGCGCTTGTGGCGCAGCAGCGACTTCGGCGTCATCAGGATCAGCGGCTTGCGGAAGTCGCGCTTCAGCTGACGGCGCAGGATGTGGAAGTAGCTCGCCGGCGTCGAGCAGTTCGCGACCTGCATGTTGTCCTCGGCGCACATCTGCAGGAAGCGCTCGAGGCGGGCGGAGGAATGCTCCGGCCCCTGGCCTTCATAGCCATGCGGCAGCAGGCAGACGAGGCCGGACATGCGCAGCCACTTGCGCTCGCCCGAGGAGATGAACTGGTCGAACACCACCTGCGCACCGTTGGCGAAGTCGCCGAACTGCGCCTCCCACATCGTCAGCGCGTTCGGCTCCGACAGTGTGTAGCCGTATTCGAAGCCGAGCACCGCCTCTTCCGAGAGCATCGAGTTGATAACCTCGTAGCGGGCCTGCTCCTCGCGGATATGGTTCAGCGAGGTGTGGCGCGCCTCGGTTTCCTGGTCGATCAGGACGGAGTGGCGCTGCGAGAAGGTGCCGCGCTCGCAATCCTGCCCGGAGAGACGGACCGGGTTGCCGTCGAGTAGCAGCGAACCGAAGGCCAGCGCCTCGGCGGTCGCCCAGTCGATGCCCTCGCCCGCCTCGACCGCCTTCTTGCGATTGTCGAGGAAGCGCTGGATCGTGCGATGCACGTTAAAGCCGGCCGGAACCGCCGTGATCTTCTCGGTGATCTCCTTGAGCACCGCCGCCGGCACGCCGGTGGCGCCGCGCCGCGGATCGTCCTCATCGGCGCGGATCGCCTTCATGCCGGCCCAGCGGCCGTCGAGCCAGTCGGCCTTGTTCGGCTTGAAGGCTTGCCCGGCGTCGAACTCGACCTCGAGCTTGGCCTTCCAGGCCGCGCGCATCTCGTCGAGCTCTCCGGCGTTGATGACGCCCTCGGCCTCGAGCTTGGCGGCGTAGAGTTCCAGCGTGGTCTTGTGACCGCGGATCTTGCGGTACATCAGCGGCTGGGTGAAGCCCGGCTCGTCGCCCTCGTTATGGCCGAAGCGGCGATAGCAGAACATGTCGATCACGACCGGCTTGTGGAACTTCTGCCGGAACTCGATCGCCACCTTGGCGGCGAAGACCACTGCTTCCGGGTCGTCGCCGTTCACATGGAAGACCGGCGCCTCGACCATCTTCGCCACGTCGGACGGATAGGGCGAGGAGCGCGAATAGCGCGGATAGGTGGTGAAGCCGATCTGGTTGTTGATGATGAAGTGCAGCGAGCCGCCGGTGCGATGGCCCTTCAGCCCGGAGAGGCCGAGGCATTCCGCCACGACGCCCTGGCCGGCGAAGGCCGCATCGCCATGGATCAGCAGCGGCAGCACCTTCGAACGCTCGACGATGTCGCCGAACTGATCCTGCTTGGCGCGCACCTTGCCGAGCACGACGGGGTCGACGATCTCGAGATGCGAGGGGTTGGCGGTCAGCGAGACATGGACGTTGTTGCCGTCGAACTCGCGGTCGCTGGAGGCACCGAGATGGTACTTCACGTCGCCCGAGCCCTCGACGTCATCAGGCGCGAAGGAACCGCCCTTGAACTCGTGGAAGAGCGCGCGGTGCGGCTTGCCGAGCACCTGGGTCAGCACGTTGAGGCGGCCACGATGGGCCATGCCGAAGACGATGTCGCGCACGCCGAGCGCGCCGCCGCGCTTGATGATCTGCTCCAGCGCCGGAACGAGCGCCTCGCCGCCGTCGAGACCGAAGCGCTTGGTGCCGGTGAATTTGAGGTCGAGGAACTTCTCGAAACCCTCGGTCTCGACCAGCTTGTTGACGATCGCCTTCTTGCCTTCCTTGGTGAAGGCGATCTCCTTGTCCGGCCCCTCGATCCGCTCCTGCAGCCAGGCCTTCTGCTCGGGGTCGGAGATGTGCATGAACTCGATGCCGACCGTGCCGCAATAGGTCCGCTGCAGCACCGCGACCATCTCACGGACGGTGGCGAACTCCATGCCGAGCACGTTGTCGATGAAGATCTTGCGGTCGAGATCAGCTTCGCCGAAGCCGAAGGCGGTCGGCGACAGCTCTTCGCGATCGTTGCGGCTCTCGATGCCAAGCGGGTCGAGCTTGGCATGGAGATGGCCGCGCATGCGATAGGCGCGGATCAACATGATCGCGCGCACGGAATCGCGGGTCGCCTGCTGGACATCGGCCGGCGAGAGCACCGTTCCGGCGGCCTTTGCCTTGGCGCCGAGCTTGTCGGAGACGACCTTCTCGACCACGGCCCAGTTGCCGTCGAGCGCCGAGATCAGCTCGCCATTGGCGACGACCGGCCAGTTCGGCTTCTTCCAGGAGGCGCCCTTGGCGTTCTCCAGCACCGACTGCTTGTCGTCCTGCAGCGCGCCGAAGAAGCTCTGCCACTGCTCGTCGACCGACTTGGGGTCGGCCTCGTAGCGGGCGTAGAGGTCCTCGATATAGGCCGCGTTGCCGCCGTAGAGGAACCCGGTCTGTGCGAGAGCCTCGTTGATATCCTGGCGAGCCATGATGCTCCTGCCTTCCTTCACCGCTTGCGACATGTCCGAACCCTTGCCCGGACATCCATTAATTTGCCGTCATGGTCGGCCTTGAGCCGACCATCTCATGCCGTTTTTGCCGTCGCCTCCTCCGGGACGAGATGGTCGGGGCAAGCCCGACCATGACGTGCGCCGGCGAGGCTTCAGGGGTTCAGCCCTTCAACACCTCGACCAAGGTCTTTCCAAGGCGCGCCGGCGAGGGCGAGACCCGGATGCCGGCCGCTTCCATCGCCGCGATCTTGTCTTCGGCGCCGCCCTTGCCGCCCGAGATGATCGCGCCGGCATGCCCCATGCGGCGGCCGGGAGGAGCCGTGCGGCCGGCGATGAAGCCGACCATCGGCTTCTTGCGGCCGCGCTTCGCCTCGTCCTTGATGAACTGGGCCGCGTCCTCTTCGGCCGAGCCACCGATCTCGCCGATCATGACGATCGACTCGGTCTTGTCGTCGGCCAGGAACATCTCGAGCATGTCGATGAACTCGGTGCCCTTGACCGGGTCGCCGCCGATGCCGACCGCGGTCGTCTGACCGAGGCCCTCGCGGGTGGTCTGGAACACCGCCTCATAGGTCAGCGTGCCCGACCGCGAGACGATGCCCACCGAGCCGGGCTTGAAGATGTTGGCCGGCATGATGCCGATCTTCGACTCGCCCGCCGTGACGACGCCCGGGCAGTTCGGCCCGATCAGCCGCGACTTCGAGCCCGAGAGCGAGCGCTTGACCTTGACCATGTCGAGCACCGGGATGCCCTCGGTGATGCAGATGATCAGCGGGATCTCGGCGTCGATCGCCTCGCAGATCGCGTCCGCGGCGCCCGGGGGCGGAACGTAGACGACGGAGGCGGTGGCGCCGGTCTTGTCGCGGGCCTCGGCGACCGTGTCGAAGACGGGCAGGCCGAGATGGACTGAGCCGCCCTTACCCGGCGAGGTGCCGCCGACCATCTGCGTGCCGTAGGCGATCGCCTGCTCGGAGTGGAAGGTCCCGTTCTTGCCGGTGAAGCCCTGGGTGATGACCTTGGTGTTCTTGTCGATCAGGATGGACATGTCTGCTCCTCAGGCCTTCTTGACCGCGGCGACGATCTTCTGCGCGGCGTCGTCGAGGTCATCGGCGGGAATGACGTTGAGGCCGGAGTCGCGGATGATCGTCTTGCCTTCCTCGACATTCGTGCCTTCGAGGCGCACGACCAGCGGAACCTGAAGGCCGACCGCCTTCACCGCGGCGATGACGCCGCGCGCGATGACGTCGCACTTCATGATGCCACCGAAGATGTTGACCAGGATGCCCTTCACCTTCGGATCGGCAGTGATGATCTTGAACGCCGCCGTCACCTTCTCTTCCGAGGCGCCGCCGCCGACGTCCAGGAAGTTCGCCGGGCTTTCCCCATAGAGCTGGATGATGTCGAGCGTCGCCATGGCGAGGCCGGCGCCGTTGACCATGCAGCCGATCGTGCCATCGAGCGCGATATAGGCGAGGTCGTACTTCGAGGCCTCGATCTCCTTCTCATCCTCTTCCGTGATGTCGCGCAGCGCAACGATCTCGGGATGGCGGTAGAGCGAGTTGGAGTCGAACGAGATCTTGGCGTCGAGGCACTTGATCTGGCCCTGCGTCGTCACGATCAGCGGGTTGATCTCCAGCATGTCCATGTCCTTGGCGATGAACGCCGCATAGATCTGGCTGAGAACGGTGCCGGCCTGCTTGGCGAGGTCGCCGGAGAGGCCGAGGATGCGGGCCATGGAGCGGCCGTGATGCGGCATGATCCCGGTCGCGGGATCGACCGAGAAGGTCTCGATCTTCTCGGGCGTGTCATGAGCCACAGCCTCGATGTCCATGCCGCCTTCGGTCGAGATGACGAAGGCAACGCGCGAGGTCTCGCGGTCGACCAGCGCCGAGAGGTAGAACTCCTTCTCGATGTCCGAGCCGTCCTCGATATAGAGGCGGTTGACCTGCTTGCCGGTCTCGCCGGTCTGCGCGGTCACCAGCGTGTTGCCGAGCATTTCCTTGGCGTGGGACTCGACCTCTTCGACCGACTTGGCCAGGCGCACGCCGCCCTTGGCTTCGGCGGGCAGTTCCTTGAACTTGCCTTTGCCGCGGCCGCCGGCGTGGATCTGCGACTTCACCACGTAAAGCGGCCCCGGCAGCTTCTTGGCGGCCTCGACCGCCTCCGCCACCGTTAGTGCCGGGAAGCCGGCCGAAACGGGCGCGCCGAACTCCTTGAGGATGGCTTTGCCCTGGTATTCGTGGATATTCATCCGGTAGCTCCTGACTGGGCTTTGGAAAATGAAGGGCCGGAACCGGGCACCGTACCCCATCGGATCGAAGACGGCGAAACCCCGGCGCGAGCGCCCCTCGCGGCCGATTGCGTGGCCGAGGATTTCGATGATAGGACGGAGCAATCAGACTGAAGATCTGACTGGAGGATCAACCTATGCCGATGTCGTATTCCTGCATCAACATCGATTCCGTTCGCTCCGCGCGCACCGAGCGAGAACCCTACAACTACTTGGTCGCCGGCAACGTCATCTTGCCGGGCGCTGTCGACAGCTTGCGCAGCGATTTCCCCGACATCCGTGAATCGGGCTACCATCCCGAGGAAGATCTCGACCGGCATGGCGCCTTCGCGAAACTCCTCGAAGAGATGAAGGGCCGGGAGATGTCCGAGATCGTCTCCGAGAAGCTCGACATCGACCTCGTCGACAAGCCGAAGATGATCACGATCCGCAAGGTCTCCGCCGCGAAGGATGGACGCATCCACACCGACAGCGAATCGAAGATCGCGACCCTGCTGGTCTACCTCAACGACGCCTGGCAGGACTCGCCCGCCGGACGCCTGCGGGTGCTCTACAACGGCACCGACTTCGAGAACATGAAGGAGGAGATCAGCCCGGTCACCGGCTCGCTCTTCGCGTTCCGTCGCGCGGACAACTCCTGGCACGGGCACACATCCTTCGTCGGCGAGCGGCGCGTCGTCCAGATGACCTGGCTCCGGAGCCAGGCCGACGTCGAGCGCAAGAAGAGCCGCGGCTCCTTCACCCACATGGTCAAGAAGGTGCTGCACCTCGGGTGACGGCCGCAGCCGTCCCCCGATAGTCTGCTGCCTATGTGCCTGCGCCCGGCGCATCGCTCGCCTTAGCCGGCCAGCGACGCGTCGACGCCCTTGCAGGCGTCGACCAGGCCCTGCACCGAGGCGACCGACTTCGCCAGCATCTCCTTCTCGGCGCCATTGAGGCGGATCTTCACGACCCGTTCGACACCCTTGGCGCCGATGACCACCGGCACGCCGACGAACATGTCCTTCACGCCGTACTGGCCCTTGAGATAGGCCGCGGCCGGCAGGACGCGCTTCTGATCCTTGAGGTAGCTCTCCGCCATCGCGATGGCGGAGGCCGCCGGCGCATAGAAGGCCGAGCCGGTCTTGAGCAGGTTGACGATCTCGCCGCCGCCCTTGCGGGTGCGCTCGACGATGGCGTCCAGCTTCTCCTGCGTCGTCCACTTCATCTTGACGAGGTCCGGCAGCGGGATGCCGGCGACGCCGGAGTAGCGGACCAGCGGCACCATGTCGTCGCCATGGCCGCCGAGCACGAAGGCCGAGACGTCCTTGACCGAGACCTGGAACTCCTCGGCGAGGAAGTGGCGGAAGCGGGCGGAGTCGAGCACGCCGGCCATGCCGCAGATCATGTTCGGCTTGATGCCGGAGAACTTCTGGAGCGCCCAGACCATGGCGTCGAGCGGGTTGGTGATGCAGATCACGAAGGCCTTCGGCGCGTACTGCTTGATGCCCTCGCCGACCGACTTCATCACCTTCAGGTTGATGCCGATCAGGTCGTCGCGGCTCATGCCGGGCTTGCGCGGCACGCCGGCGGTGACGATCACGACGTCGGCGCCCTTGATGTCCTCATAGGAGTTCGTGCCCTTGTAGCCGGCGTCGAAGCCGTCGACCGGAGCGGACTCGGCGATATCGAGGCCCTTGCCCTGTGGGATGCCCTCGGCGATGTCGAACAGGACGACGTCCCCCAGTTCCTTGAGGCCGGCGAGGTGGGCGAGCGTGCCACCGATCTGGCCGGAGCCGATGAGGGCGATCTTCTTACGGGCCATTGCCTAGTCCTTTTGTTTCTGGCGCTACCATCGAGACCGGCCGCTGCCGGCTTCGACATCCACAATGCCTTGGCTCTGCGACTGGCCGGCGGGCCGGCCGAAGCGTGCGTTCCTTTGGCCCAAACCGGGCTTTTGCCGCAACCCTTGCCCAAAAAGCGGCTTTTCTCGGGCATTGCAGGCAGACCGGACGGTAGCGCAGCGCCAAGCTCGATTTTTCAACGACTTATCGGAGAAGGCTTCGCGCGCTCGGTTCCATTTGGGACAAAGGCCACAAGTTACAACATACACATATTGTAATTCGTAACCAGATTATTCACACGATCCCGCTGCCGAGCACCCGCAGGATCACCCGGATCAGGGTGGACAGCCGCGTATCCACCGAGGCCTGCGGCACGTCGGCTTCCAGCGCCAGCGAGGCGGGATGAATGAAGCGGTTCGTCGCATCGATGACGAAGGCGACGGCGCGCTCGCGGTCGCGCGGCTCGAAGACGCCCGTCGCGACCCCCTCGTCGACGACGCGCTCGAACAGAGCCCTCACCCGCGTGCGGTTGCGCCGGCTGATGGCATGACGCTTGGCGACCGCAAGCGACAGCGCCGCGAAGAGATGCGGGTCCTCCTGCAACAGGTCGCGATTGGCCTTGGCCAGCGCCAGGATCAGGCGTTCGAGCTTGTCGTCGGCCGGGTCGGGGCCGTCGGCGACGTCGGCGAGCCTGCGCTCGGTCGCCTTCAGCCAGACATCGACGACGGCATCGATCAGCGCCACGCGGGAGGGAAAGTAGCGGTAGACATTGGCATGGGTCATGCCCGCCTCTTCCGCCACGGCGACGACGGTGAAGCGCTTCAGCCCGAACTTGCGCAGATGCTCGCTGGCGACCGAAAGGATGCGGGTCTCGCTCGGTTCGCGCTGGGGCATGTTCAGGTCTCTACCAGCCCGGTGGTGTCGCCGCTCGCCGCCGAGTCCGGCCTGCCATGCGGGAGGGCCAGATAATCCTCCGAGCGCATCTCGATCAGCCGCGAGACCGTGCGGTCGAACTCGAAGGCCTCGCGCCCCTGCCTCGCATGGTAGAGTTCATGCGGCTCGGCCGCTGCCGAAGCGACGAGCTTCACATGGTGCTCATAGAGCGTGTCGATCAGGATGATGAAGCGCTTGGCCTCGTTGCGCCGATCGAAATTGAGGATCGGAATATCGTCGAGTACCAGCGTGTGGAAGCGCTGCGCCAGCGCGATGTAGTCGGAGGCGCCATAGGCCTGACTGCACAGATCGCCGAAACCCGCCCGGGCCACGCCACCCGCCGCCTGCGGCAGGACAAGCTCGTGGCCTTGCACGGGCAGCGCCGTCCGGTGCCCGTGCGCCACGCCCGAGAGCGCCTTGAAGGCCGCATCGAGGGCGGCCCTGGCCTTCGCATCGGCGGGCACATGGTAGACCGGCGCGCCGCCGAGCTTCTCCAGCCGGAAATCCGTGCGCGAATCGAGTTTGAGCACCTCGACCTTGGTCTGCAGCAGCGCGATGAACGGTAGGAAGAGCGCCCGGTTGAGGCCGCCCTCATAGAGCCGCGACGGCTCGACATTCGATGTCGCGACCACGACGATCCCGGCTGCGAACAGCGCCGTGAACAGGCGCCCGAGGATCATCGCATCGGCAATGTCGGTGACCGTGAACTCGTCGAAGCAGAGCAGATAGGCGTCATCAGCGAGATCGGCGGCAACCGGCGCGATCGGATCGGAATCCTTGACCTCGCCGCTCTTGATCTTCTGTCGGTAGGCGTTGATGCGAACGTGAACGTCGGCGAGGAATTCGTGGAAATGCACCCGGCGCTTGCGCTTCACCGGCGCGGCCTCGAAGAACATGTCCATCAGCATGGTCTTGCCGCGGCCGACCGAGCCCCAGATATAGAGCCCCTTCGGCGCCTGCGCAGTATCCGGCTTCTTGCCGAAGAGCCACCCCAGCGCGCTGCCCTTGCGGGCGAGGCGGCGGGCGGCAAGCGTCTCCGTCAGCGCCTCCAGCTTCTTCACCGCCGCCACCTGCGCCGGATCGCGCTCGATGGCGCCCGCCTCGACCAGGGCGGCGTAACGGTCGGTAATCGAGGCTGACATGGCGGCGTGCGGGGGGCGATCCAGGATAGACCTGACCGGGTTACGGCAGCGCGGCCGCCCGGGCAAGCCCATCCGATGCCAGGCGAGGATGAGCCGGCGGGGCGGCCGATACGAAAATCCCGGCGCGGGCGGACCCGGCCGGGATGATTGTCGTCGAGATCGCCAGAGCTGCTGCGCCCCCGATCAAAAGGCGGCTTACTCGCCCTTGTTGACCGTGATCGGCTTGATCGCGTTGTCGGGCAGACCGTACTTCTGGATCAGCGCGTCATAGGTGCCGTTCGCCTGCAGGCGGTCCAGCGCCGCCTTGACGGCGTCGCGCAACTGCGTGCCCTCAGCCGTCTTGGCGAAGGGAATGCCGGCGAGCGAGTGGGTGAAGGGCTTGCCCAGCGGGATATAGGTGTTGGGCTCGAGCTTCTGGAAATGGCTCATCGTTTCGCTGCCCTGGACGCCGCCCTGCAGGCGCTGCGTCTTGAGCTGGGTGCGAGCGTCGACCGAGCCCTCGGTGCCGACCACGTTGATCGCCGGCTTGCCCTTGGCGACGCAGTTCGCCTCGCTCCACTCGCCGATCTGGCGCGGCCAGTTGGTCGAGCGGCTGGCGCCGACGCTCTTGCCGCACAGGTCTTCCGGGGTCTTGATCGCGTCCTTGAAGGCCGTGACCGTGTAGAATTGCGCGCCGGAATCCATGTAATCGACGAAATCGGCGCTTTCGCGCCGCGCCGGCAGGTCGCTCATGCCAGCCATCACCGCATCGACGCGGCCGGTCTGCAGCGAGGGCAGCATCTGGGCGAAGGCGGTCTCCTGCCACTCGACCTTGAGGCCGAGCTCCTTGGCGATGGCCTCGCCCAGCTCGATGTCGAAGCCGGCGAGCTGGTTGGTCGCCACGTCCTTGTAGGCGATCGGCGGATAGTTCGGCTGGGTCGCGATCACGATCTTGCCGGCGGTCTTGATGCGGTCCGGCAGGGCCTGGGCCTGCGCGGCGAGCGCGGTGCCGGCGAGCAGGGCCGCGGCAATGGTCAAACGAAGCATGGGTCTCTCCCTCTAGTGAACTGTTTCCGCAGCCGTCACTTCAGGACGGCGGCGATGAAGTCGCGCGTGCGCGCCTGCTTGGGCGCGACGAGAACGGTCTGTGGCGGACCCTGCTCGACGATCTCGCCCTTGTCCATGAACACGACGTCGCCTGCCACCTCGCGGGCGAAGCCGAGTTCATGCGTGACCACGATCATGGTCATGCCGGAGGCCGCAAGATCGCGCATCACGCCCAGCACCTCGCCGACGAGCTCGGGGTCGAGCGCCGAGGTCGGCTCGTCGAACAGCATGAGCTTGGGCTTCATCGCCAGCGCCCGTGCGATGGCGATGCGCTGCTGCTGCCCGCCCGAAAGCTCGCTCGGATAGGAATCGCGCTTCTCGGCGAGCCCGACCCGCTCCAGCAGCGCCGTCGCTTCGGCGACGATCTCCTTGCGCGGCCGCTTCAGCACGGTCAGCGGCCCCTCGATGATGTTCTGCAGCGCGGTCATGTGGTTGAACAGGTTGAAGCGCTGGAACACCATGCCGGTGACGAGGCGCTGGCGCGCGATCTCGACATCGTTCAGCTCGTGCAGCTCGTCGCCGACGCGGCGATAGCCGATCAGCTCGCCATCGACGCGGATCGCGCCCTGATCGATCTTCTCGAGCTGGTTGATGCAGCGCAGCAGCGTCGATTTGCCCGAGCCCGACGGCCCGATGATGCACTGGACCATGCCGGGCTCGATCGAGAGCGAGACGTCGTTCAACGCCTTCAACTCGCCGAAGAACTTGCTGACGTTCGCGATCGTGACGATCGCGTTGTCGCTCATGGCCGTGTTCGCCGTCGCGTTCATGCCGATTGCTCCTGCACCGCCGCGCGCTTGGTGCGCCGCCCTCCCCGCCCCTTCGAGAAGTGACGTTCGAGGAAATACTGTCCGATCTGCAGCAGCGTCACCACGAGCAGATACCAGCCGGCAGCGACGATCAGCAGCTCGATGACCCGGGCATTGGCATAGTAGATCGTCTGCGCATTGCGCAGGATCTCGGCGTACTGGATCACGCTCGCCACCGAGGTCAGCTTGACCATGCTGATCACCTCGTTGCCGACCGGCGGGATGATGACGCGCATCGCCTGCGGCAGCACGATCCGGCGCAGCGTCGTCAGCCGGGTCATGCCGATCGCCTTGGCGGCCTCGGTCTGCCCCTGGTCGACGGAGAGGATGCCGCCGCGCACCACCTCCGCCGTATAGGCGCCCTGGTTCATGCCGAGCCCGAGCAGCGTTG
Organism: Allobosea sp. TAF32; assembly: GCF_052113585.1. NCBI lineage: Bacteria > Pseudomonadati > Pseudomonadota > Alphaproteobacteria > Hyphomicrobiales > Alloboseaceae > Allobosea > Allobosea sp. TAF32. The sequence continues at coordinate 228,364 of NZ_JBFRDM010000002.1, forward strand.
CCATGAACGGCCCGATGATGTCGATCGTGCGCCAGGAGAACAGGCCGGGGATGCCGATGGTCGGGAAGACCAGCGCCAGATTGAACCAGATCAGGAGCTGTAGCAGCAGCGGCGTGCCGCGGAAGAACCAGATATAGAACAGCGCCACGCTGCGCAGCACCGGGTTCGGCGACATGTACATGATGGCGAAGATCACGCCGAGCACGACGCCGAGCGTCATCGCACAGACCGTCATGATCAGCGTGTTGCCGAGGCCGGCGATGATGGCGGGCGCGGTGAAGAACTGCCGGACCACCGGCCAGGCGATGTCGCCCTCGACGAAGGCCATCACCAGCCAGGCGAGGATGGCGAGGATGATCGCCGAGGCGACCCAGCGCCCGTAGAAGCGCCGCGGCACGATCCTGAGATGCGAGACGTGGGCGAGATCGCGGCTGCTGATCGGCGAGGTGGCGGCACTCATCGGCCCGTCTCCCGGCTCCAGGTTTCGAGGGCGGCGAGCTTGCCGCGGAAGCGGTCGATCTGCTCGCGCACGCGGTCGGGCGCCGTGCCGCCATGGCCGCTGCGCGCAGCGACCGCGGCGTCGAGCGTCAGATGGTCGAGCACGCCGGCATCGAGGCGCGGATCGACCGCCCTGAGATCGACAGCGTCGAGCGACTCCAGCTCCCGGCCCAATTCCTCGCAATAGCGCACCAGCGCCCCCGTGATCTCATGCGCCTCGGCGAAAGGCACGCCGTTGCGGGCGAGATAGTCAGCCACCTCGGTCGCCAGCGCAAAGCCGGAACCGGCCTGAGCGCGCATCGTCCCGGCGTCGGCGCTCATGCTGGCGATCAGCCCCGCGAAGGCCGGCAGCACCTCTTCCAGCACGTCGACGGCGTCGAAAGCGGCGCGCTTGTCCTCGGCGAGATCGCGGTTATAGGAAAGCGGCAGCCCCTTCAACGCCCCGAGCATGGCGACGAGGTCGCCGGTCAGTCGTGCCGCCCGGCCGCGCGAGATTTCCGCGATGTCCGGGTTCTTCTTCTGCGGCATGATCGAGGAGCCGGTGGCGAAGGCGTCGTCCAGCGTCACCCAGGCGAATTGCCTGGAGGCCCAGAGCGTCACCTCCTCGGCGAGACGCGACAGGTTGGTCGTCAGCATGGCCGCGACGAACAGGAACTCCGCGACATGGTCGCGCGCACCGACCGCGTCGACCGAATTCTCGAACGGCCCGTCATAGCCGAGCGCGTTGGCGCTGAGCTCGGGATTGAGCGTGATCGCGGAACCGGCAAGCGCCGCCGCCCCGAGCGGAGATTGGCCGGAGCGCTTCTCCCAGTCGGTCAGGCGAGAGGCGTCGCGCATCAGCACCTGGCCGTGCGCCATCAGCCAATGGCCGAAGGTGACCGGCTGCGCGCTCTGGAGATGCGTGAAGCCGGGGCTGACCGAGGCTGCATGCAACTCGGCCTGGTCGGCGATCGCGGTCAGCAGCTCGGCCAGCATGCCCGCCAGCGATCGCGACTTGGCCCGCAGATAGAGCTTGAGGTTGTTGGCGGCCTGGTCGTTGCGCGAGCGTCCGGCACGCAACTTGGCGCCGGTCGAGCCGATCCGCTCGGTCAGGATGCGCTCGATGAAAGTGTGAACGTCCTCGTCCTGCGGGCCTGGAGCGATCCGCCCCTCGACCGTATCCTGCGCGATCGCATCGAGCGTGGTCAGGATGGTGTCGAGCTCCTGCGCCGTCAGCAGCCCGGCGCGGGCCAGTTCGGCCGCATGCGCCTTGCCGCCCGCGACATCCTGCGGCACCAGCCTCGCGTGCTCGCTGGCCGCGCTCGACAGCTTCATCAGCCGCGGATCCGGCGGCTTGCGGAAGCGTCCGCCCCACAGGCGGGTCGTCTGGTTCATGATGCTGGCTCCTCCCGTTAGGGAAGAATGACCTCTTGACCGAAAGCCCGGCAAACGAAACGATCTCCGCAGAGATAGTCTAAAAAGGAATACCCCATGGCCGCCGGCCGGGCTCCGCCGTCATCGACCGCGCTGCGGGCCTTCACCACGGTTGCGCGCCTGGGCTCGACCGCCCGCGCCGCCCTGGTCGTCAACCTGACCCAGAGTGCCGTCTCAAAGCAGATCCTGTCGCTGGAGCACCACCTCGGCACGGTGCTGTTCGACCGTAGCCCGCTCGGCCTCAAGCTCACCGAGGCCGGAGCGATTTATCTGCCCTATGCCGAAGCCGCGCTGGAGCAGATGGAGCGAGGTGCCAGGCGCCTCGCCGAGCGCAGCGCCATTGCCCGGCCGATCCGCCTGCACATGATCGCGATCGCGGGTGAGCGCTGGCTGATGGCCCGCTTTCCCGCCTTCGCGGCGGCGCATCCCGGTGTCGACGTCCAGTTCACCAACTATGTGAGCGAGAGCGAGACCGAGGAGCCGGATATCGAGATCTCTCACGGCGTCCCCCCCTGGCCCGACAGGGAGGCCCACTATCTTTTCGGCCGCGATGTCGCCCTCGTCGCCGCGCCCGGCCTCGTCGAGCGCATGGGCGGCTTTCGCCGCCCCGCCGACATTCAGAAGATGACGCTGCTGCAGCACTTCCAGATGCCGACCTTCTGGGCCGAGTTCACCGAGACCCACGACCTGCGCGGCGCGGTGCCGGAGCATACTGTGCGCTACGGCTACTATTCCGTCATCATCAGCGCCGCCGTGGCGGGGTTGGGGGTCGCGCTGACGCCGCGCTGTTACGTGGCGGACGAGTTGGCCTCGGGCGCGCTCGTCAACCCGCTCGGACTCGGCTTCACCAGCGCTACGGGCTGCTGGCTCATCCGCCCGTTGGGCCAGCCGCAACGCCCCGGCCTCGATGAATTCGTCGGCTGGCTGCGCTCCGAAGCCGCGCGGTTCGATGCCGCCACCCGTGGATCCTCAGCCGCCTGATCATCGGGCGAAACATCCGCTCTTGCCCCGCGTTGTCTGGATCAAGGAGGAGTCATGTTAACGATCCTGCCCGCACCGGACCATGTCGGCGCCTACCGCCTGTCGCAGACGCTGACCAGCGACGATCTCGACGGGATCATGGCCGATATCGACGCGAAGCTCGCACGACACGAGAAAGTCGGCATCCTCGCCGACCTCACCGATTTCACCGATATGACCTTGGCTGCCGCCTGGAAGGATGCGCGCTACAGCCTCGGCAAGCTGTGGGAGCTGCAACGCTTCCCGCGCGAGGCGGTGATCACCGACAGGGGCTGGCTTGCGGCCTTCGTTGACTTGCTCAATCCGGCGATCCCCTTCGTGACTGTCCGCACCTTCAAGCCGGAGGAGTACGAGACCGCATTGACCTGGGCCGGCGACATCGAGGGCGGACCAAACGCCTGACCGACAGGAGGACGCCATGCCCGTCCACAAGCACAGATGGTCGGCCGATATCACCAGCCGGAGCAACGCGCTCGATTTCGAGAAAGCCGTGTTCACGCGTGGCGATCCGCGCCAGATCGCGCGCTCGCTGAAGCGGTCGGCCGAGCACAGCCGCCGGCGCAAATCGGGCCCCTATCGCTCGGCGATGTCGATGCTCACCTTCTACATCAACCGCGCCGGCCGGAAACTGCCGGCCGAGCGCCGCAGGACTCTGGAAGCGGCCAAGCACAGCTTGCGCCGCCTCTTCCACCGAGAGGGCTGAAGCGCCTGCCGTCGCCCTTCAGGGGATCGACCTGAAGGCCGGTTCTCATGGCGCCTTGCCTCCCTTGCGCGCCGGATCATGCGAGTGGTGGCTGTCGCGTTCGCCGCCGCCACCCGAAACGCGAGCGTGCCGCCGGTTGTCATCGGCAAGCGGATGTCCGGCGGCTTCTTCGCGTTCTCATGCGATGAGCCGGGGCCGCCGTGCCGGATGGTCTGCGGCGCCTTGGTCGAGGTCGACGTTCGGCAACCTTCTCAACGATCCTGTTGCAGACCCTGATGGGTCGTGTTGATGCGTGTATTGCCCTGCTGGCCCTGCTGATCAGGCTGGCTCGGTCGGCGCTCGCCACCTCTGGCGCTGCGCAGATCGCGCTCGGCATGATCCGGCTCGCCCGGGCCCTTGTCGCTTCGATTGGCCGGCGGGATGGGCGGCATCTTGCTCACGGCGACCTCCTCTGGCTCGCGCTGACTTTCAGGATCAACGCGAGCGAGCAGGCAAGGTTCACCGCCAGTTGCGATGAGGAGGAGAGCTGGAGCGCCGCTCAGCTGCGCGCAAAAGTCTCGTCGAAGGCGTAGCCGGCGCCGCGCACGGTGCGCAGCGGATCCTTGGTATTGGCCGGCGTGATCGCCTTGCGCAGCCGGCCCACATGAACGTCGACGGTGCGCTCGTCGATATAGACGTCGCGGCCCCAGACGGCATCGAGGAGCTGAGCGCGCGAATAGACGCGGCCGGGCGCCTGCATCAGGAACTCGAGCAGCCGGAACTCGGTCGGGCCGAGATGCAGCTCGCTGCCGGCACGGCGGACGCGCCGGGTCGTGCGATCGAGTTCGAGATCGCCGGCGGCGAGCAGCCCCGCGACATGGCCCGGCTTGGCGCGGCGCAGCAGCGCCTGTATGCGCGCGATCAGCTCTGGCAACGAAAAGGGCTTCACCACATAGTCGTCCGCGCCAGTCGCGAGCCCGCGGACGCGTTCGGTCTCCTCGCCGCGCGCCGTCAGCATGATGATCGGCACGCGTTCGGTGTCGCGTCGCGAACGCAAGCGGCGGCAGAGTTCGATGCCAGAAAGGCCCGGCAGCATCCAGTCGAGCAGCACGAGATCAGGCGTGTGGTCGCGCAGATGCAGTTCAGCGTCATCCCCGCGCGCGACGCTGTCGACCTCGAAGCCCTCGGCCTCGAGATTGTAGCGCAGCAGCAGGGTTAGCGGCTCCTCGTCCTCGACGATCAGGATGCGTGCGGCCATGATGATCTGCTTCAGTTCCCGGTGATCGCCTCGACCTCGATATTGGTCGTGTCGAGCTTCGGCCGGTTCACGTCGAGCGAGTCGCCGGTGATGAGATAGTGAATCGTCTCGGCGATGTTGGTGGTGTGGTCGCCGATGCGCTCGATGTTCTTCGCGCAGAACAGGAGATGCGTGCAGAAGGTGATGTTGCGCGGATCCTCCATCATATAGGTCAGGAGCTCGCGGAACAGCGAGGTGTAGAGCGCATCGATCTCGTCGTCGCGGCGCCAGACGTCGAGCGCCTTCTGCTCGTTGCCGGCAGCGTAGGCGTCGAGAACGTCCTTGAGCTGCGCCTGCACCAGGCGGCTGATGTGCTCGAGCCCGACCACGGCGCGGTGCGGCGGCTGGAACTGGCCGGCGATGGCGACGGCGCGCTTGGCGATGTTCTTGGCGAGATCGCCGACGCGCTCGATATCGGCGGCGATGCGGATCGCCGAAATCAGCTCGCGCAGGTCGTTGGCGAGCGGCTGGCGCCGGGCGATGGTCAGTACCGCCTTTTCCTCGACGTCCCGCTGGAGGTTGTCGAGGCGCTGGTCGGCCGTGATGATCTTCTGGGCAAGGCCGGTGTCCCGGCGCACCAGCGCCACGGTCGAATCGCCGAGCATGCGCTCGGCCATGCCGCCCATTTCGGCGAGGCTGCGGCGGATGCCTTCGAGATCGGTATCGTAGGAGCGGACGATGTGGTCGGTCATGGGCGGCGTGTCCTCTAGATCATTAGCGCCGGTGCAGCGTCGTCGTTTTCAGGTCGGCATGCTCAACCCTCAGCCCTCATCCTGAGGAGCAAGCGAAGCTTGCGTCTCGAAGGATGCTCCGGTTGGTTCCGGAGCCTCCTGGACCATCCTTCGAGACGCCGCTCGCGCGGCTCCTCAGGATGAGGGCTGCTGGTTTGAAACCGGTCTTCAGCCGAACCGGCCGGTGACGTAGTCCTGCGTCTGCTTCTTGGCAGGGTTCATGAAGATGGTATTGGTCGGCGCGAATTCGACGACCTCGCCCAGATACATGAAGGCGGTATACTGCGAGATGCGGGCCGCCTGCTGCATGTTGTGCGTGACGATGGCGATGGTGAAGTCGCTCTTCAGCTGCTCCAGCAGATCCTCGATCTTGCCGGTCGAGATCGGGTCAAGCGCCGAGGTCGGCTCGTCGAACAGGATCACTTCAGGCTTCTGGGCGATGGTTCGCGCGATGCACAGGCGCTGCTGCTGGCCGCCGGAGAGACCCATGCCGGAGCTCTTCAGCTTGTCCTTGACCTCGTCCCAGAGCGCGGCACGGCGCAGCGCGCCCTCGACGCGGTCGTCGAGCTCGGACTTCGGCGGCTTCTCGTAGAGGCGGATACCGAAGGCGACGTTGTCGTAGATCGACATCGGGAAGGGCGTCGGCTTCTGGAACACCATGCCGACGCGCGAGCGCAGCTCGTTCACATCGACATCGTTCGAGATGATGTTGCGCCCGTCGAGCATGATCTCGCCGGTGGCCTTCTGCTCCGGATAGAGCGAGTAGATCCGGTTGAAGATGCGCAGCAGGGTCGACTTGCCGCAGCCCGACGGGCCGATCAGCGCGGTGACGTGCCGGTCGCGGAAATCGAGATTGATGTTCTTCAGCGCCTTGTGCTCGCCGTAGTAGAAATCGAGGTTCTTCACCGCGATCCGGACGGGCGCCTCGGCATCGAGCGTCTGCGGGGAGAGTTCAAGGGTCGAAAGCATCGACATGGTCCTCAAGGTCGGACGCGACCGGGTTGGATTCAAGTCTTATTTGCCGCCGGCGACAAAGCGGCGGGCAATGATCGAGAGCAGCAGGATCGAGACCGTGATGATCAGCGATCCCGCCCAGGCCAGTTGCTGCCAGTTCTCATAGGGAGCGGAGGCGAACTGGTAGATGGTGACGGGCAGGTTCGAGACGCCGCCGACCAGGGTCGGCGAGAACCAGAAATTGTTGTTCAGCGCGGTGAAGATCAGCGGCGCAGTCTCGCCGGCGATACGGGCGAGAGCCAGCAGGATGCCGGTCACCATGCCGGCCTTGGCGGCGCGCCAGGTCACCGAGGTGATGACGACCGACGGCGGGGCGCCGAGGGCCGAGCCGGCTTCGCGCAGCGGGCCGGGCACGAGGTTCAGCATGTCCTCGGTGGTGCGCACGATGACCGGGATCGCGATGATGCCGAGCGCGACGCCGCCGGCCCAGCCGGAATAGCCGCGGAAGGGCTCGACCAGGATCACATAGACGAACAGACCGATCAGGATCGACGGTGCCGACAGCAGGATGTCGTTGATGAAGCGGATCAGGTTCGCGAGCTTCGAGCCCTTGCCGTATTCGGCAAGCCAGGTGCCGGCGAGCACGCCGACCGGGGTCGCGACCGCGATCCCGAGAAAGGTCAGCACCACCGAGCCGACGATGGCGTTGGCGAGGCCGCCGCCCTGCGAGCCGGGGCCCGGCGTAACTTCGGTGAAGGTCGCGAGCGAGAGCCCGCCGATGCCCTTCACCAGTAGCATGCCGAGAATCCAGAACAGCACGAAGATGGCGCAGAAGGTGAAGCCCGTGGCGATGATCTTCATCAGCCGGTCGGCTGTGCGGCGGGACTGGCGCACGCGCCCCCAGGGGGTGTGGGGCAGTTCGCGCGGCGTGGAGGCGGTCGTCATGCTCATCTCTCAGGACCTCAGTAGCGCTTCACCCGGGCGACCAGGAGCCGCGCGATGACGAGGACGACGAAGGTGACGAAGAACAGGATGCAGCCCAGCGCGATCAGCGAGTTGAGCTGCAGGCCCATCGCCTCGTTGAACTCGTTGGCGATGCGCGAGGCGATGGTCGAGCCGGGATCGAGGATCGAGGCCGACAGGCGGTTGGCGTTGCCGACGACGAAGGTGACGGCCATCGTCTCGCCGAGGGCGCGGCCGAGGCCGAGCATGATCGCGCCGATGATCGAGACGCCGGCCTGCGGCACCAGCACATGGCGCACGACCTCCCAGGTCGTCGCGCCGATGCCGTAGGCACTTTCGCGCAGCACGGAAGGGATCTGCTCCAGCATGTCGCGGGTGATCGAGGCGATGAAGGGCACGATCATGAATGCCAGGATGATGCCGGCCGTGAAGATGCCGAGGCCCGAAGGGGACCGGGAGTAGAGGACGGTGCCGACGATCGGAATGCCCTCGACGAGGTTCGAGAGCGGGATCTGCACATAGGCCGCGAAGAGCGGCACGAAGACGAACAGGCCCCACATGCCGTAGATGATCGAGGGCACCGCAGCGAGCAGCTCGATCGCGGTGGCGACCGGCTTCTTGAACCAGCCCGGCGCCAGCTGGGTCAGGTAGACCGCGATGCCGAGCGAGAGCGGCACGCCGATGACGAGGGCGATCAGCGCGGTCGAGAGCGTGCCGACGATCGCCGGCCAGGCGCCGTACTGCTCGTTCTGCGTATCCCAGACGCTGGAGGTGATGAAGCCGAGGCCGAACTCGCGGAAGGCCGGCCAGCCGCCGATGATCATCGAGATCATGATACCGGCGAGCAGCACCAGCACGAGCAGCGCCGCGGCGAAGCTCGCATTGCGGAAGAAGAGGTCGAACCCCGCCTTCGGCGCCTTGCGGACGACCGGCCTTGTGCCGGGAACGTTCGTCATATCGGTTGCTGCGGTCATCCGCGGGGGCTCCGGTCTCGTTGCCGGGATTGCCATGGCCGGTCGCCCGTCCCGATCAATCCCAGCCCTCATCCTGAGGAGCATCCTGCGGGAGGGCCAGCTGGGGCCGCCCCTCAGGATGAGGGCTTGAAGAGAGCGGCAAGGCGGGACTGGCCCGCCTCGCCTTGTCAGTTGGCAGCGATCAGAAGATCGGCTTGCCGGCGGTGTCGGTCACGCCCTTCCAGGCGCTGCGGACCTGATCCTTCACATTCGACGGCAGGGCGACGTAGTCGAGCTCGCTCGCCAGCTTGTCGCCGTTCTTGTAGGCCCAGTCGAAGAACTTCATCGCGGCCTGCACCTCTTCCGGCTTCTCCGGCTTGGCATGGACCAGGATGAACGTCGCCGAAGTGATCGGCCAGGCATCCGCGCCCTTCTGGTTGTTGAGCGAGATGCCGAAGCCCGGCTGCTCCTGCCAGTTGGCGTTGGCGGCGGCAGCCTGGAAGGCCTTCTCCTCGGGAGCCGGGAAGTTGCCGTCGGCGTTCTTCACCAGGGCGTGGGCAAGCTTGTTCTGCTTGGCATAGGCGTATTCGACATAGCCGATCGAGTTGGCGACCTGCTTGACCGAGGCGGAGACGCCCTCATTGCCCTTGCCGCCGATGCCGACCGGCCACTGGACCGACTGGTTGGCGCCGATCTTGGCTTTCCAGTCAGCCGAAACCTTGGAGAGGTAGTCGGTGAAGACGAAGGTCGTGCCCGAGCCGTCCGAACGGTAGACCGGGTTGATGTTGGCATCCGGCAGGGTGACGCCGGCGTTGAGCGCGACGATCTTCGGGTCGTTCCACTTCTTGATGTCGCCCAGATAGATCTGCGCAATGATCTCGCCCGAGAGCTTGAGCTTGCCCGGCTCGACGCCGGCGATGTTCACGGCCGGCACGACGCCGCCCATCACGGTCGGGAACTGGATCAGGCCGTCCTTGGTCAGGTCCTCGCCCTTGAGCGGGGCGTCGGTCGCGCCGAAAGCGACGGTCTTGGCCTTGATCTGGCGGATACCGCCGCCCGAGCCGATCGACTGGTAGTTGAGGCCCGTGCCGGTGTCCTTCTTGTAGGCCTCGGCCCACTTCGAATAGATCGGGAAGGGGAAGGTCGCGCCGGCGCCGGTGATGTCGGCAGCCTGGGCGGAACCGGCAATCCCGGCGGCCACGGCCGCCAGAACGAGAATCTTGCGCATGGAGATGTCCTCTCTAGGTCGCTGTTTACAGCGCCCCTGTCAGAACACTTCCTATATGACGGCCGGATGACATGACGTCATGAAAACTGTCACAAAGCGTTGAGGCGGCGTTTCAGCCGCCTCAACGCCGGGCCTCGAAGCGCGGCAGGATCGCCTTGAAGGTCGCCCCCTCGCCCGGCTTGCTTTCGATCGTGAGCCTGCCGCGATGACGCAGGACGATGTGCTTGACGATCGCCAGCCCCAGGCCCGTGCCGCCCGCTTCCCGGCTCGCGGCGGTGTCGACGCGGTAGAAGCGCTCCGTCAGGCGCGGCAGATGCTCCGGCGCAATCCCCGGCCCGTCGTCACGAACATAGAAGCCGGCTTCGTCCTCGCCGGCCTCGACGGCAATCTTCACCTCGCCGCCCTGCTTGCCATATTTGATGGCGTTCTCGACGAGGTTCTCCATCAGCCGCAGCAATTCGTCGCGGTCGCCGGGGACCAGCAGCGGCTCGCGCGGCGTGGTGAGCGTCAGCGTCACCTCGCGCTCGCGCCCCATCAATGTCAGCGAGTCGACGATTTCACGCGCGATCCCGGCAAGATCGACCGGTGTGTCCGGCGCCACATGCGCGCGCTGCTCGATGCGCGAGAGCGAGAGGAGATCGTCGACGAGGCGCGCCATGCGCAGCCCCTGCTCGCGCATGATGCCGAGAAAGCGCTCGCGCGCCCGCTCGTCGTTGCGCGCTGGCCCCTGCAGCGTCTCGACGAAGCCGAGCAGAGAAGCGAGCGGCGTGCGCAGCTCATGGCTGGCATTGGCGACGAAATCGACGCGCATGCGCTCGATCACCCTCTGCTCGCTGAGGTCCTGGAAAGTGAGCAGCGTCGGCCGGCGCCGCCCGCCGCCCAGCGCCGCGACATGGATGCGGAAGGCGCGCTCGAACGGCACACGTTCGACCAGCTCGACGGTGTCGCGTCCGCCCTTATGCGCGACTTGTTCGATCGCATCGTTGAGATCGGGGTCGCGCAGCACCAGCGCCAGGAACTTTCCGACCTCGAGCCCCGGAACGAGCGCGTGCATCGCAGGGCTGAGGGCCTGGGCGATGCCCTGTTCGTCAAGCAGTACGACGGGGGCGCCGAGCGCCTCGATCATGGACCGCATCGTCGCGGGAGAGGTAGTGGCAATGTCGACCATGGAGCGCTCGGAGCCGGCCGGTTCCGCCGGCCAACCCTTCCTGAGCGGAACGAGAAGAGGCGTCAATTCCCTTCCACGCATCAGCCGGCTACGCTTCGCCTGAAGCGGAGGCCGCGATGGCAAAGAAATTCTCAGGTTCAAACCCCAACGGGTCGATCGCGCCGCCTGCCGGCAAGAACGGCAAACCGGCGAAGGCCGCCTCCAAACCCGAAGGCTTCGACATCGAGGCCGACACGCTGTCGGAAGCCATCATCGACGCCGCCTATCACAGCGGGGACTACCCATACGGCAAGCGAATGAAGCGCAAGCGCTACAATCGTGAGCTCGAGCCGCTTCAGATCGAGCTGCAAAAGCTGACGCGCTGGGCCTCCAGGCAGGGCGAGCGCATCGTCATCGTTTTCGAGGGCCGCGACGGCGCCGGCAAGGGCGGCACGATCGGCCGCTTCACCCAGCATCTCAATCCACGCCAGGCGCGCACCGTCGCGCTGCCGAAGCCCTCCGACACCGAGAAGGGCCAGTGGTATTTCCAGCGCTATGCCAGCGAGATGCCGACATCCGGCGAGCTCGTCTTCTTCGACCGCTCCTGGTACAACCGGGCCGGTGTCGAGCATGTCATGGGCTTCTGCAAACCCGCGGAAACCGAGAGCTTTCTGCACGAGGCCCCCGTCTTCGAGGGCATGCTGGCGCGGGACGGCATCCGCCTCATCAAGCTCTTCCTGACCATCGGCCGCGAGATGCAGATGACCCGGCTGCATGCGCGCTGGCACGATCCGCTCAAGCGCTGGAAGCTTTCGCCGATCGACTTCGAGGCCATCCCGCGCTTCGACGACTATTCCCGTGCCTTCGACGAGATGCTCGGCCGGACCTCGACCGACGCTGCGCCCTGGCATGTCGTGCGCAGCAACGACAAGCTGCGCGCAAGGCTCAACGCCATCCGCTATGTGCTGAAGGCGATCCCCTACGCGGATAAGGACGAAGCCGCGATCGGCAAGCTCGACGAGGAGATCGTCATCCCCGTCGCGCGCTATCTCGACCATGGCGGCGAGCCGGAGAGCTGAGGGCTTCCGAGCTCTTCCTCTCAGCCCTCATCCTGAGGCGCGCTTCGCAGAGCGTGTCTCGAAGGATGCTTCGCGAGGCTCCCGATCCATCTGGACCATCCTTCGAGACGGCCCTCCGGGCCCCCTCGTGACGAGGGCCGATGGAACGATCGCGGCTTCCCTCACGGCCCCATCATGTGGTTCGGCAGCCATGTCGTCAGCGGCGGCCACAGCGTGATCGCCGCGAGCACGACCAGCAGCGGCACCAGCCAGGGCAGGATCGCCTTCGACATCGTCTCGAAGGAGACATTGGCGATGCGCGTCACCACGAAGAGCACCACGCCGATCGGCGGGTGGATCGTGCCCAGGATCAGGTTCAGGATCATGATGATGCCGAACTGCACCGGATCGATACCGAAGCTGTTCGCCGCCGGCACCAGGATCGGGATCAGGATCAGCATCGCAGCCAGCGCCTCCATGAAGCAACCGACGACGAGCAGGATGAGATTGCAGACGAGCAGGAAGACGAGCGGGTGCCGGATCGTCTCGACGATCATCGGCGTCAGCGTCTGCGGCACGCGCGAGATCGACATGCACCAGCCCAGCGCGCCGGCCGCCATCACCAGCACGGCGACGAGCCCCATGGTCTCGACCGTGTCGATCAGGATCGGCCAGAGCTGCTTCACCTCCAGCGTGCGGTAGACGAAGAATCCGAGGAAGAGCGCATAGAGACAGGCGACCGCGGCCGCCTCCGTCGGCGTGAAGATGCCGGAGAACATGCCGCCCAGGATCAGCGGCGGCGTCATCAGCGCGAAGAAGCCGCTGAAGAAGGTGCGGCCGATCTCGCGGAAGCCCGCGAACTTCTCCTTCCGGAAGCCCTGCCGCCCGGCGATCATCGCGACCATCACCATCAGCGACAGCCCCATCAGCACGCCGGGAACGACGCCGCCAATGAAGAGCCGGCCGATCGAGACATCGGCCGTCACGCCGTAGATCACCATCGGCAGTGAAGGCGGGATGATCGGGCCGATCGTCGCAGCCGCGGCCGTGATCGCGGCGGCCGTCTCCGGCCGATAGCCGGCCTTGCGCATCGCCCGGATCTCGATCGCGCCCGAGCCCGCCGCATCGGCCACCGCCGAGCCGACCATGCCGGCGAAGATCATGCTGGTCAGGATCGAGGCATGGGCATAGCCGCCGCGCAGCCAGCCGATCACCGAGGTCGCGAAGGCGACGATGCGGTCGGTGATGCGCGCCGCGGCGAGGATGTTGCCCATCAGGATGAAGAGCGGCGCCGCGACGATCGGGAAGGAATTCATCGCCTGCGCCATCTTCTGCGGCACGATCGAGGCAGAGAGATCGCCGATCAGCACGAAGGCGAAGGCGGCGAGCCCCATCGAGGCGAAAAGCGGAAAGCCGGCGAGGATCGAGAGCAGCCAGACGGCCGTGATCTTGAAGATCAGCGCGCTCATTCCGCCGGCTCCTGCAGCGTCGCCGCCACCGGCTCGTAAGGCGAGGTCCGCCAGTTTCGCAGGCTGCCGACGAATTCGCCGACCCCCTGCAGCGCCGTCACGATCCCGGCGAGCACCATCGGCGCGTAGAGCAGCCCCATCGACAGCGGCACTGTCGTCGCCTCGAGATCGTGGTTGGCCTCGACCAGATGCACGCCGTACCAGGCGATCAGCAGGCCGAAGACGATCATGGCGAGTTGCATGATCGCCTCGGCCGAGCGCCATCCGCGCGCGGGCAGCATGTCGTGGAAGAAGCGGATGCGGATATGCGCGCGGCGTCGGCTGGCCAGAATCCACCCGGTCACCGCGACCCAAAGCATCAGGAAGCGTGAGACCTCGTCGGTCCAGATCAGCGGCTCGCCGAGCGCCCGCGTGACGATGCCGAGCGTCACCGTGATCAGCAGTGCGACGAGGAGGATCGCAGCGATCACCTCCATCGCCCGGTCGAATACCCTGGGCAAGAGCGTCATGGGGATGCTTTCGCTATCTTGGATCTGACATCGCAACCGTCATTCCGGGGCAGGCCGAAGGCCTGAGCCCGGAACCCATGAACACAATGATCGCCGGATGAAGCGGACGAATGCCGCGCTCAACCGATCGAAACCGGTGTTCATGGATTCCGGGCTCGCTGCTACGCAGCGCCCCGGAATGACAGCGTGGGAATGCAGGGAACAGACACCCTCACAGCCCCTGGATTCGATCCCAGAGGCCCTTGCCCCATTTGCTCTCGAACTTGGCCGGCACGCTCGCCAGGACCGGCTTGCGGAAGGCCTCGTTGTCGGGCTTCGTCACCGTCATGCCGCCCTTGGCCATGCTGTCGGCCAGGCCCTTTTCCTGCTCCAGGATCTCGTTGTCCTGCCAGATCGCGGCCTTGTCGACGGCGGCCACGACGATGTCGCGATCGGCTTGCGGGATCTTCTGCCAGGCGCCCTCGTTCACGATCACCAGCCGCGGCGTGATGATATGCGCGGTCAGCACAAGGTATTTCTGCACCTCCGCCAGCTTGGCCGAGGCGATGGTCGGCAGCGGGTTTTCCTGACCGTCGACCGCCCCTTGGGAGAGCGCGAGATAAAGCTCGGAGAAATTCAGCGGCGTCGGCCGCGCGCCCCAGGCTTCCGCCATGGCGCGGAAGGTGTCGACCTCCGGCACGCGCAGCTTGAAGCCCTTCATGTCCTCGACCGAGTTGATCGGCTTCTTGCCGCTGGTGAGATGGCGGACGCCGTAATAGTTGACACCGATCATCCGCATGCCGCGCTTCTCGACCAGCGCCTTGTTGAGCTCGTCGATCAGCGGCGATTTCAGCGCCCGCGTCATATGCGCCGCATCTTTCCAGATATAGGGCGCCTCGATGATCGAGAGCTGCGGCACGAACTGGCCGAGCTGCGCTGCGCCTTCCGTCACCATGGTCAGGGCACCGCTCGCAACGGATTCGACCATGTCACGGGAGGAGCCGAGCTGCCCGTTCGGGAAGGACTGGACGTCGACGCGTCCGCCGGTCTTCTCCTTGATTTCGGCCGCCGCCTTAACCGCGCTCTGCGGCGAGGGATGGCTCGCGGGCTGGCCGTCGGCCCAACGCAGCACCAGCGCCTGCGCTCTCAGGATGTTGGGCGCCGCGATCGCAGCCGTCCCCGCCGCCGCAGCGGCCATGAATTCGCGCCTCGTCTGCTTCTTCATCGCCTGTTCCCTCCGGGAAGCGGCCGGTTCTTCCGGCTCGTGATGATTGGTGGTGTCAGTACTGCATGGCCCTCGCGCGGGCGTTGCCGATATGGATGCTCATTTCGTCCGCGGCGCGTTCCGGGTCGCGGCTCTCGATCGCAGCGATGATCTTGAGATGGTCCTGCATCACCGGCACGAGGATGTGGTTCTGGATGCGCGTCTCGTATTGCCGGATCAGCCTGATCTTCAGCCAGGTTACGCGGAAGGCCTGACTGACGATGTCGTTGTCGAGATGGTCGATGATGGCTTCGTGCATCCGCCGGTCGACATCCTCGGCATCCTCGATCAGGCGCTCGTCGCCGCCGGCCTCGGCCCGGGCGATGATCGCCTCGTGGCGGGCGCGCTGCTCGGCGATCTCCGCGTCCGTCGCGTTTTGGGTGTAGAGCGCCGTCGCCTCCTTCTCCAGGAAGAGCCGGAACTGGAAGGCGTTGCGGATCAGGTTGAGATCGACATGGGCGACCTGCATGCCGCGCTGCGGCACGGTCTTGATCAGGCCCTCCGCCTCCAGCCGCGGCACGAGCTCGCGGATGGCGCCGAGCGGAAAGCCCGTCATCGCGACGAGCTCGCGCTGGGTCACGAACTGGCCGGGCTTGATCTCGCGCGCCAGCAATCGCTCGGTGAAGGAGGCATAGGCGCGCTCCCTCAGCTTTAGCGGTTCGCCCTCGCGCGGTTCATGCTCCGGCTCGCTCACGATCCCTCCTTCCGGCATCCCTGTCAGGCAGCCTTTGCCTGCTTGATCGAATCGAAGGCCGCAAAGAGCCGCTTGCGGGTCGCTTCGTCCAGCGCTTCCAGCGGCGGACGCATCGCGCCATAGCCCGGATCGCCATGGATATGGCCTGTGAGCGCCTTCACCGCCGCCAGCACCGGATAGGAGCAGATCTCGTCGACCAGCGCATTCACCACCGGACTGTCCTTGCCCTCATAGACCATCGGGCGGAGCAGCTCCGGCACCAGATTGGCGACGCCGCAGATCGTACCCTCAGCGCCGTTGCGCACGGCCTTGGCGAGCTGGCGCTCGTCGCCTACCAGGATGGCGAGTTCGCCATGCGCCTTCAGCAGCGCTTCGGTGTTGGCATAGCTGCCGGACGAATCCTTCACGCCGATGACGAGGCCGGGGAACGCCGTCTTCAGCCGCTGCACCAGCCCGACGCTGATATCGACGGCCGTCACCGACGGGATATGATAGAGCACGACATTGCGCGCCGAAGGCCCCAGCTTCTCGAAGAACTGCGAGAACCAGACATAGAGCCCGTCATCGCTGACGCCCTTGAAGTAGAAGGGCGGCGCGACGAGCAGGCCCTTTGCTCCGGCATCGAGCGCCAGCTGCGCCTGCTCGACCGCCTCATGCAGCGAGGCAGCCGCGATGCCGGCATAGATCTGCTTGGCAGGATCGATCCCCGCCCCGATCAGCGCGCCCATCATTGCCGTCCGTGCCGGCAGCCCGAGCGCCGCCCCCTCGCCTGTCGTGCCGAACAGCGTGACCGAGTCGCAGCCTGCAGCCAGAACGTGACGGGCGTGATGGGTGAGGCGCGGCAGGTCGACGCTGCCGCCCTCCCGCATCGGGGTCGTGATCGCGCAGGAAAGGCCGAAGCGGGTCTTGTCGGTGGCCATGTGAGGGAGCTTTCAGGGCTGAACGTTGACTGACATGTTAGTATGAAGACAGAAGCGCCCGCAAGCGCCCCGCATTGGTTTTGCTGGAGCATCGGACCGAAAAGTGGAATCCACTTTCCGGAGAGGCTCGATGCTCAAACAATGAGCTCGGTCGCCATTTCGCGTCCGATATGACGCGCGGCGATCTAGCCGTCCTTGAGGCCTCCGGCCGAGAGCCCGGCGACGATCTGGCGCTGTGCGATCACGGTGACCAGCAGCACCGGCAGCGTCACCAGCAGCGCCGCCGCCGCCAGCGGTCCCCAGGAGATCTGCTCGAAGGTCAGCGAGTTGTAGACGGCCGAGGGCAGCGTCCGGCTCGCCTTGCCACCGAGCACGACCGAGAAGATGAAATTGTTCCAGGAGAAGATGAAGGCGAGGATGCCGCCGACGACGATACCCGGCTTCGCCAGCGGCAGTGCGACATGGCGGAAGGCCTGCCACGTCGTGGCGCCGTCGATGCGCGAGGCATCCTCCAGCTCTATCGGCACGTTCTCGAAATACCCGATCATGATCCAGACGATGATCGGGATGGTGATCACGAGATGGGTGATGACCAGCGCAGTGATGGAGCCCACCAATCCTGTGATCTGAAACAGCAGGAAGAGCGGGATGAGATAGGACAGCGCCGGCGTCATACGCGCGACCAGGATCAGGATCGCAAATTTATGCGCCTTGCCCCGCGCGATGCCGTAGCCGGCGGGCACGCCGACGAGGAGCCCGAGCAGAACCGCCCCGCCTGTCACCAGGATCGAGTTCCAGAGATAGAGCCCGAAATTGTTCTGCGCGAAGACGTCGACATAGTTCTTCAGCGTCGGCGGGTTCGGGATGAAGATCGGCGGGAAGGCAGTGTTGTCGAGCTCGTTCTTCAGCGACAGCGAGATCATCCAGAGGAAGACCAGAACAGCCGGCGAGACCAGCACGAAGACCGAGGCCCAGAAGCCGAACTTTTTGGCGAAGCGGTTCATCACGCGTTCCACTTCGACTTCTGCCGTGCATAGAGCAGCAGCAGCGAAAGCATGATGATGATGATGAAGAAGATCACCACGACGGCCGAGGCGTAGCCGATCTTGTAGAACTGGAAGGCCTGCAGATAGAGGAAGATGTTCAGCGTTTCCGACGCCGTGCCGGGCCCGCCCTGCGTGATCACGAAGATGGTGTCGAAGGCCTTCAGCGCGTCGATGGTGCGGATCACGATCGCCACCATGATGAAGGGCCAGACCAGCGGCAGCGTGATGTGGCGGAACATGTGCCAGTCATTGGCGCCGTCGATCAGCGCGGATTCATAAGGCTCGCGCGGCAGCCCGGCGAGGCCGCCGAGCACGATCAGCATCACCAGCGGCGTCCAGTGCCAGACCTCGACCATGACCAGCGTCGGGATCACCGTCGCCGGATCGTAGACCCAGCCCGAGGGGCCGATGCCGACGAGCGAGAGCAGGTAATTGAGCACGCCGAGCTGCGGATGGAACATCATCGTCCAGACCAGCGCGACCGCCACCGGCGTCGCCATCATCGGCATGACGAAGATGGTGCGCAGCAGCCCGCGGAACGGGAATTCGCGGTGGAAGACCAGCGCCGCCGCGGTGCCGAACACGATCGGCAGCACCACCGCCAGCACCGTGAAGTAGAGGGTATGTCCCATCGACTCGATGAAGCGCGCATCTTTCGCCAGCTCGGCGAAGTTGCCCAAGCCGACGAACTCGACCCCGCCGCCGATCTTCCAGTCCTGGCCGGACATGAAGAGCGTGAACAGCCAGGGGAAGACGATGACAGCCGCAATCACCAGCACCGCCGGCAGCGAGAACAGCCAATAGCGCGGCGTGAAATCGTGAGATTCCGCGGCGGCGGGCGGCGCGGCACTGGCGAGACTTGCTGGCAGGGACGTGCTGGTCATGCGTCTGAAACCGTCATGCTCGGGCTCGACCCGAGCATCTCTTCGAGAGTGCGCATTTGTCACGAGATGGCCGGGTCAAGCCCGGCCATGACGCTTGTCTTCCTCAGGCCTGCTCGCTCTTGGCGAGCACCGGCGCGAAGGTCTCGGTCGCCTTCTTGAGCTCGGCCGCAACATCCGCCCCGCCGATCGCATTGGTCAGCGCCACGCCGAAGACGTCGCGGAACTCCGTCACCGGCACGATCTGCGGCAGACCGGCCCGCGCGATCTTGGCCGAGGCCAGCAGGCATTCGAAATACTGCTTGCCGAATTTCGACTGCTGGATCGTCTCGGTGTCGAGATAGGCCGAGGAGCGACCGGGCGCACCGGCGCCGGCCTTGAGCATGGCGATCTGGTTCTTCCTGTTGGTCATGTACTGGAGGTAGAGCCAGGCCGCCTCCTTCTTGGAGGAGCCGCGCGAGATGCCCATGCCGTCGGCGAACATGCCGGCATAATGCGCCTTCGGCCCCGGCGGCGTCACGCCATAGCCGACCTTGCCGACGATGCGGGATTTCGACGGATCCTCCAGCGGCGTGGCGAACCCGATGCCGTCGAGCCACATCGCGGCGCGGCCCTGCATGAAGGTGGTCTGGCACTCGTTCCAGTTGAAGCCGACCTGCCCGACCGGGCCGGTCTCCTTGTTGAGCTTCTTGTAGAGCTCGGCCGCCCAGATCGCCTCGGGCGTGTCGGTGAGCAGCTTGCCCTCCGGCGAGACCGTCTCCATGCCCTGACCGAGCATCAGCGAGGTCCAGACCGGGATGTTGGCGTTCTTCAGGCCGCGCGAGACGAAGCCGGCAACGCCCTTCGCCGGGTCATGCAGCTTCTGCGCCGCCGTGAACATCTCGTCCATCGTCTTCGGATAGGCGACGCTCTTCGCGTCGAAGAGCTCCTTGTTGTAGTAGATCATCCAGTAGTCGACGAAGAACGGGAGCGTATCGAGCGCCCCGTCCGCCTGCCGCGCATAGGCGACCGGGCCGGCGCCGAAATCGGCAAAGTCGAAATCCGGCGCGGTCAGCGCGGCGTTCTTGATGTAGGGCTCGAGGTTCTCGAACCACTTGCCCTTGGCCGCCATCCGCTTCTGGACGTGCAGCGAGATGCCGCTGACGTCGAAGCTCGGCTTGCCCGAGGCGAATTCGATCACCGCCTTCTGGCGCTGCTGCTGCTCCGGCACCTGCTCGGACGAGACCTTGATGCCGGTGAGCTCGGTGAACTCCTTCTCCGCCGCCTGCATCAGCTCGGAGCGCGGGTTCTTGACCAGCAGCACGTCGATCGACTGTCCCGAGAACTTCTTCCAGTCGAACGCTCCTTGCGCCTGCGCCTTCCGCAGCACGAGCGGCGAGGCGAGCGCGGCAGCGGCACCGCTCAGAAGGACGCGTCGGGTCGGCTTGAGAATGCTGTCGGTCATCGGCGTCCTCCCACGGACTATAAATGCCGCCCTTTGCGGGCTTGCCTTCGCGCGGGATGTCCTGAAGCGGCGCTTCCGCCACCCGCGATCGGGCTGGACGCTAATCCGCTTTCGAGCCGGTTGCAAGCTAACATGTTGGCGTGCACATAGTAGCGCCACGCCGGGCCACCCCGGTGCAGAGCCCGCCCGCGAGAGCCGCCCGTGAAGAGCCCGCCCCGCATCGATTCGCACCAGCATTTCTGGCGGCTCGCCCGTGGCGATTATGGCTGGCTGACGCCCGCGCTCAAGCCCCTCTATCGCGACTTCGGGCCTGCCGACATCGCCCCGCATCTCGCCGAACACGGCATCACGTCCACCATCCTCGTCCAGGCCGCGCCGACCGAGGCAGAGACTCGCTTCCTGCTCGATCTCGCCGCCGCCACGCCCTTCGTCGCCGGGGTAGTGGGCTGGGCCGATTTCGAAGCGCCCGATGCCCCCACACGCATCGCCGCACTCGCCGCCGACCCGCTGCTGGTGGGCTTAAGGCCGATGGTGCAGGACATCCCCGATCCGCACTGGCTCGCTCGTCCCGACCTCGCCCCCGCCTTCGCCGCGATGAAGGCGCAGGGCCTCGTCTTCGACGCCCTGGTGAAGCCGCCGCAGATCCCGGCGCTGCTCGCGCTGCTCGACCGCGAGACGGAACTGCCCGTCATCGTCGACCACGGCGCCAAGCCCGATCTCGCCGGCGCCGACCTCTCCGACTGGCGCGACGGCATCGCCGCGCTCGCCGCCCGGCCGAATACCGCCTGCAAGCTCTCCGGCCTCGTCACCGAAGCCGGGCCGGGCTGGACCGACGCGACGCTGGAGCCGGCGGTGTCACACCTTCTCGCCTGTTTTGGCCCGCAACGGCTGCTCTGGGGCAGCGACTGGCCGGTCGCGACGCTTCGCTCCTCCTACGGTCAATGGCACGCCTCGGCCGAACGCCTCACCGCCACGCTCAGCGAACCCGAGCGCGCCGCGCTCTTCGGCGGCAACGCCGCCCGCATCTATCTCGCGAACAGGGGGCGCCGCCCGCCATGCTGAAATCGCTCGATCCCGTCCTCTCCGCCGATCTGCTCTGGGTGCTCGCCGCCATGGGCCATGGCGACGACCTCGCCCTCGTCGACGCCAACCACCCGGCCCAGACCATCGCCAGCGCCACCACCAGCGGAAAGCTGATCCGCCTGCCCGGCCTGACGATGCAGCGCGCCGCCCGCGCCATCCTCTCGGTGCTGCCGATCGACGATTTCGAGCCTGAGCCTGTCAGGCGCATGGAAGTCGTCGGCGATGCCGCCGCGATCCCCGACGTCCAGCGCGCCGTGCAGGCCGAAATCGATGCGGCGCTCGGCCGCCCGGCGCCGCTCGCCGGCATCGAGCGCTTCGCCTTCTACGAGGCGGCGCGGCGCGCCTTCGCCGTGGTGCAGGTCGGCGACCCCCGCCCCTATGGCTGCTTCCTGCTGCGCAAGGGCGTCATCGCCGGCGTGCCGGGCTAGAGCATCGGACCGAAAAGTGGAATCCGCTTTTCGGACAAATCCGATGCTTGAACAAAGAGTTAGATCGCCACTTCGCGTCCGGTAGGACGCGCGGCGATCTAGCCGGCGCCTCACGCCCCCTTGGCGACGGCCTGCTTCAGCCGCGCGACGGCCTCGGTCGCGCCGGCCTTCACCGAGACGTCCAGCGCCTCGCTTTCGCGCTCGATCATCTCGATCAGCGCCTCCGGCGTGATCGCGGCGCGCGTCGCAGTGAGCTTCAGCACGGCATTGGCG
Organism: Allobosea sp. TAF32; assembly: GCF_052113585.1. NCBI lineage: Bacteria > Pseudomonadati > Pseudomonadota > Alphaproteobacteria > Hyphomicrobiales > Alloboseaceae > Allobosea > Allobosea sp. TAF32. Next base: position 250,298 of record NZ_JBFRDM010000002.1, read on the forward strand.
AGGATGTTGGGCCAGAACGCCGCCCCGCCCTTGGCCAGCCCCTTGGCCTTGCGGCCCTCGAATTCACGGGCGAGCTGTTCGGGGGTCTTCTTGGCCATGGTCTCGTTACCTCCAAGCAATTCCAGCAAAAATGCGAAGCGGTTTTGCGTCCGGAATTGCGACAAAGCGAAAGGCTGGAGCTTTGGAGGCGAACCCTGTTCGCCGGACATGCTCTAGCGGGATGAGCCGCTGCCTATCACGAAATGCCGGCCCCGCCTTCCCCCTCCCGCCAACGATCCCGCGGCCGCACTGCCCTGCCCGCGCATCGGGGCCGCGACAATCGCATTTGCAAGCGGGCGCGACGCAAGGCAGGAGCGCCGCTTGAGGCAGACCTGTGATGCGGCTGCCCGTTCAGGACCAGACCATGCCCCGCCTCTCCCGCGTTTTGCTCGCCGCCTTCGCCGGCCTCCTCATCCTCGCCGCTCTGGTCGCCCCGGCCACTGCCGGGATTACCGACCGGGAGCTGAGCTGCGCCGACTATCTGAAGTCCGGCGCCCATCGGAAGAGCGAATACTCCGCCGCCGTTGCGGAAAAGATCAGGGCCTTCTGTGCCGCTCACCCGAAGATGAAGGCTGTCGATGCCGAGATGACGATGACGGGGGATTGAACGGGCGGGACTTCCCTTCTCCTCGACCAAAAGCCCTCTCTGCGTCATGCTCGGGCTTGACCCGAGCATCTCTTCCCGAAGGAGGCTCTGGCGCCTCTCCTGCCCGAGATTCTCGGGTCTGCGCTCCGCTCCGCCCGAGAATGACGCATGGGTTTATCCCGCTCGCGCTTCCACGCGGCGGGTTCGAACGAGGGGCAGCGGAGCGCCGCGAGGCGCGTTGGGTATCGGGCCGCTTCCGTTGAGCCAGGATGCGGCGCGGAAGGATTGAGCCACCTTCCGCACGCCCCGTGGCGCTCCGCTCATCGGCGATTTCGGACTCCGGGCCGCGCTTATACGGCTGGGCTGCTAGGGATCGGCGGGCTCGGACGCCAGTTCCCCTCATCGGGTCGTCGCGTCCTGCCGTGCCGACCGTCACCGGCCGAGCCTTCCAGCGAGCTCCTCGCACAGGGGCCGTAGTACCCCCAGGGCGGTGCCCCGAAGCCTCCCGGGAGTGGGTCGTAACCCCACCCGCAGGCGCCGCCCCCGCCCCTACCAACGGCATACCTCCGGATGGCTGCCCCTCGGGGACGAGGTGGGCCGAGAATAGGCGCGGTTTGCGCGGGCGGGGATAAGTCTTCGCGAAGGGACCGCGGGGACCCCTCTCCCGCATCGAAGTCGGCTGTTGCCGACTTCGACACTTTGAGTGCTGATCTCGGGCAAGCCCGAGATCAGTAAGAGACAGGGGTGAGGGACCGCCATTGATCGTCGAGGCGAATGTGTTCAGCCTCCGCTCGATGACAACCGAACGGCGCCAATTCGCCAGGCAGCTTCGGCGGCACGCAACCGAGCCGGAGGAAGTCCTGTGGTCGCTCTTGCGAAACCGCCAACTCAACGGCCTCAAGTTCCGCCGACAGGTTCCCTACTCGGCTACACCGTCGATTTCATCTGCATCGACCGAAAGCTGATCGTCGAGATCGATGGTCGCCAGCATCGCTGGGAAGCGGACTACGATGCCGCGCGAACGGAGGAAATCGAGCGACACGGCTTCACGGTCATTCGCTTCGGCAATGCCGAGGTCGTGGATGACAGGGATGCCGTCATTGCCGCCATTCGCAAGGCCGTTGGCGGATAGGGCGCGCGCCCTGCTTACCTCAACCGTCCCTCAAGAGGCGCGGGGAACCCTTCTCCCGTGTGGGAGAAGGGCAGGGATGAGGGCCTGCGCTATCCGACAAGGGCCGCAGCGGCGCCGTTGCGCCTCAATGATAAGCGGCGGTCCCTCACCCCTGCCCCTCTCCCATCCGGGAGAGGGGTTCCCCGCGCATCATTCGGTTTGGGCGGTGCCCCAAAGCCTCCCGGGAGTGCGTCGTAACCCCACCCGCAGGCGCCGCCCCCGCCCCGCCAACGGCATATCTCCGGATGGCTGCCCCTCGGGGACGAGGTGGCTGGATTATAGGTGTGCGGCTAGAAGCGGGGACAAATGAGACGCAAAGCCGACAAAGAGGCGGACCTACAAAACAATGCAAAATGCACTTTCATAACCCGCTCAGCAGGTCAAAAAAATCACTTTGGCGCCCGGAGAACTCAGCCATGATCTTATCTTTCGTGCGCGAACTTCTGAACATTTGATAATGTGCAACGGACTTTGTCTGCCCACAGACTCTTGCGACAACACCGATAGCTTGGAGAATTAACGCCTCAGCCTCTTCGCCGACAGGAATTGGACGAGAGTCTTTTGCTAGGATTAATCTGGCTGCAAATAGAACAAACCAATGACCATAAACTAGAAACTGAAGCTCTCCACCCCTCTCAATACTACTTCCAAATTTAGCGATGTAGGCGTCGCGCATATTTTCAATTGCGCTGTGAAACTTAAATATCCGACACAAATCGTCAACATCGTAGCTCTCATGAAATATAGAATTAAATCTAGATTCAAATATCGAATCAGACTCTCCCTTTGCACGCTCAGGCTCACGGAGATAGTATGTCATAATGATCTGACCCAGCTTCAGAGCATCGATCCTTAGATCAACATCCCTGTCGCTATGCATATTTCTTTTACGCTCAAAGAAATATCCTCTTTCAGCAAATGCAAGTTCTAATTTTTTCAGAACTGGATGGTTAGCTCGAAGATCTCGACTCTGTATGCGAGCCTGGCTGTTTGTCGCAACAGCAACTCGCTCAGCAATATCCCCTCGGTCCGTGGCATAGACGCGAACCATTAGAATTACATTCTCAAGAGAATCCGAATTTAAACGACTTGCCTCAACAAGAGAATGCGATGTTTGAGCGCCGTTAACTATCTGAAAATCCTCGATCTTAATCTTTGGGTTGACGTGGCCTTTATTATATGAGTAATTCTTGCACGTTATAGTTATGCCATTGTTCAAGTACCAAAATAAATGGCTATCACTTGATGTAGCCGTTGATATAATAGACTGATTATATCCACCGTTAGAACCCAAGAAAACTCTAAGATTATCATCGAACAGATATCGCTTCACCGATCGGCGATCTGGTGTCTGGATAAGCTCAACAAACGATTTTGCATCAACGGATGCTATGACACCGCGCACATCCCCGTCCGTGCGCTCGAAAGCTTCCCGGCCCACCACTTGAAGATACCCTGTCTCACGATGCTTATCGCGTGACCCCAAATCACGTATAAGCTCGCTAGGGCCATAACATTCGAATCCAACCTGAAGATGCTTAGAGCACACCCGATCGATTATCTCGCGCGCAGAAGAAGATATCCCTCTATCGTTAGAGCAAAATACAATTCGATAACGGCATATAATTCCATCTTCATGCAACTTCCAAATTCGATTCACGGCCTCTCTAAGTCGTAAATTACCAGATTTTCCTAAATGCTCTGATTTATCAAACAACTCTTCGATAAATAACGACAGCTTAAGAGCCTCGGAATCGTTAATTGTCTTATCTGTAGCCGCCGCCGTCTCCCGGTATTTTGATTGGAATAAATACACTTCGACATGACCATCACCTTCCACAATGTGAATAGCATCAACACCGCGGTCGTCCGGGCCATCCGTTATGGACTCCCAAGTCTCATCCTCAAGCTGAGGAAAAAATTGATCTAGAACTAGCCAAAGCATCGCCATGGAAAGATTTGGAAGTCTGCGCGCCTCGGACACCGAGCGAACTCGCGCATCGATAATATCCCAATCAATCTGAGAAATTTTGGCCATTCGTTTCACCCCCCTTCAAGACACACGATGAGGGGCGAGAGATTGCAAGCAAACAATCGCCTCGTCCCCAAGGGAATAGGGCGGCCGCAGGCCGATATGGGGTGCTAGCACACGTGGTATACTGACAGCCTTGACTCTCCACCCCGTCGCGCCTACCCCCATCGACGGGACACGCCCCCCCAACGGGGCGCGCCCATCTGTAAGGATGGAGACATCGATGGCGAATACTGCTCCGGCCGTGCGTCCGCGCGTGCCTAATTTCTCGTCCGGCCCCTGCGCCAAGCGCCCCGGCTGGGCCCTCAAGAACCTCTCAGACGCCCCGGTCGGCCGCTCGCACCGCGCCAAGATCGGCAAGGACAAGCTCAAGCGCGCGATCGACCTGACGCGCGAGGTGCTTGATGTTCCCGCCGATTACCGCATCGGCATCGTGCCGGCCTCCGACACCGGCGCCGTCGAGATGGCGCTCTGGTCTCTGCTCGGCGCCCGCGGCGTCGACATGGTCAGCTGGGAGAGCTTCGGCGCCGGCTGGGTCACCGATGTCGTCAAGCAGCTCAAGCTCGCCGATGTCCGCACCTTCGACGCCCCCTATGGCGAATTGCCTAACCTGAAGAAGGTCGACAGCAAGAACCGCGACGTCGTCTTCACCTGGAACGGCACCACCTCCGGCGTGCGCGTCGTCGACGCCAGCTGGATCGCGGATGACCGCGAGGGGCTGACCATCTGCGATGCCACCTCGGCCGCCTTCGCCCAGCGCCTCGACTGGCCGAAACTCGATGTCGTCACCTTCTCCTGGCAGAAGGTGCTCGGCGGCGAGGCCGCGCATGGCATGATCGTGCTCTCGCCCCGCGCCGTCGCCCGGCTCGAAAGCTACAAGCCGGCCTGGCCGCTGCCAAAAATCTTCCGCATGACCTCGGGCGGCAAGCTGATCGAGGGCATCTTCACCGGCGAGACCATCAACACCCCCTCCATGCTCGCGGTCGAGGACTATATCGACGCGCTGGAATGGGCCCAGAAGGTCGGCGGGCTCGACGGCCTGGTGAAACGCGCCGACGGCAATGCCCGCGTCATCGCCAAGTTCGTGCGCGAAAACGACTGGATCGACTTCCTGGCCGTGAAGCCGAAGACGCGCTCCAACACATCAGTGTGCCTGAAGTTCACCGATCCGGCCGTGACGGCCTTGCCGGCGGACGCGCAGGCGGCCTTCGCCAAGCAGGTCGTCTCGATCATCGAGAAGGCCGGCGCCGGCTACGATCTCGGCCATTACCGCGACGCCCCTCCCGGCCTGCGCATCTGGTGCGGCGCGACGGTGCAGGCACGCGACGTCAAGGCGCTGCTGCCCTGGATCGCCTATGCCTTCGCCGAAGCCAAGGCGGGGCTGGGCAAGAAGGCGGCGTAAAGAGCGCTTCACCCTGTCATTCCGGGGCGCGGGCTTTCGCCCGCGAACCCGGAACCCACGACCGGGCGAGCCCTTTCCACCGCTTCAACCAGAACCGCAGCGTCGCACCCCGTCGTGGGTTCCGGGTTCGGCTTCGCCGCCCCGGAATGACAGGCGGGGGCGCCCTCCCCCTTCTCAGCGCCGAAACGCTCCTCGTGCAGCGCGGCGCAGCCGGAGCCTCCCATGCCCGCACCGAAAGTCCTGATTTCCGACGCCCTCTCCCCCGCCGCCGTCCAGATTTTCAAGGATCGCGGCATCGACGTGACCTTCGATCCTGCCCTCGGCAAGGACAAGGACAAGCTCGCCGCCGTGATCGGCGAGTATGACGGCCTCGCCATCCGCTCGGCCACCAAGGCGACCGCCAAGCTGCTGGAGCAGGCCAAGAACCTCAAGGTGATCGGCCGCGCCGGCATCGGCGTCGACAATGTCGAGATCCCCGCCGCCACGGCGCGCGGCATCATCGTGATGAACACGCCCTTCGGCAACTCGATCACCACCGCCGAGCACGCCATCGCCATGATGTTCGCGCTCGCCCGCCAGATTCCGGCCGCGGACGGCTCCACGCAAGCGGGCAAGTGGGAGAAGAACCGCTTCATGGGCGTCGAGATCACCGCCAAGACGCTCGGCCTGATCGGCGCCGGCAATATCGGCTCGATCGTCGCCGAGCGCGCCATCGGCCTGAAGATGCGCGTCATCGCCTACGACCCCTATCTCTCGCCGGAACGTGCCGTGCAGCTCGGCGTCGAGAAGGTCGAGCTGGAAGACCTGCTGAAGCGCTCGGACTTCATCACGCTGCACGTGCCGATGACCGAGAAGACGAAGAACATCCTCTCGGCCGAGGCGCTGGCGAAGACGAAGAAGGGTGTCCGCATCATCAACTGCGCCCGCGGCGGCCTCGTCGACGAGCAGGCGCTGGCCGATCTCATCAAGTCCGGCCATGTCGCCGGCGCCGCCTTCGACGTGTTCTCGCAGGAGCCGGCCGAGACGAACCCGCTCTTCGGGCTGGAGAACGTCGTCTGCACGCCGCATCTCGGCGCGAGCACCAATGAAGCGCAGGAGAATGTCGCCCTGCAGGTGGCCGAGCAGATGAGCGACTACCTGCTCAAGGGCGCGATCACCAACGCGGTCAACTTCCCGTCGATCTCGGCCGAGGAAGCGCCGCGCATCAAGCCCTTCGTCGATCTCGCCGAGAAGCTCGGCTCCTTCCTCGGCCAGCTCACCGAGGCGCCGGTCAAGGGCATCCGCATCGAGTATGAGGGCGCGGTCGCCGCGCTCAACCTCAAGGCGATCTCGGCCGCCGCGATCACCGGCGTGCTCAGGCCCTTCCTGCCCGAGATCAACATGGTCAACGCCGCGCTGATCGCCAAGGAGAAGGGCATCGTCGTCGAGGAACTGACCCGCGAGGTCGCCGGCAACCTCGAAAGCGTCATCCGCATCGTCGTCGAGGCCGAGGATATGCCGCGCCATGCGTCCGGCACGGTCTTCCATGACGGCAAGCCGCGCATCGTCGAGATCCGCGACATCGCGGTTGACGCCGAGTTCGCGCCGCACATGCTCTATGTCCGCAACGACGACAAGCCGGGCTTCATCGGCCAGTTCGGCTCGCTCTTGGGCGCCGCCGGCGTCAACGTCGCGACCTTCGCGCTCGGCCGCGACAAGCCGGGCGGCGACGCGATCTGCTATGTCGCCGTCGACGAGCCGATCTCGGACGATCTGCTCGACAAGATCCACGAGATCCCGATGGTCAAGCGCGCCCGGCGCCTGCGGTTCTGATCGTGCTCAATCCGCTGCGGGCCATCGTCGCCTCCCGCTCGGGGGCGGCGCTGGCGCCGATCCGCTTCGAGGTCCGCCGCGACGAGGCGGCGGGCCTCTGGTACGCCATGGACACTGGTGAGCTCGGCATCGTCACCGAAGCCGAGTCGCTCGACGCCCTGCGCGAGCGGCTTAAGCAGCTCCTGCCGGAATGCTTCGGCATCGAGGACTGCCCGGTGGAGCTTACGCTCTGCGACGAGGAAGCGCCCGTTCAGCCCGCCGACACCGCGATGTCGGCGCTCTCCAGCACATAGCGCGCGAACAGGAAATCCCTGATCGCGACGATCTCGTCGCCGCGCCATTCCAGCGTCACGAAATAGAGCGGCCGCCCGTCGCTGTCCTGTGCGTCGAGCATCAGCACGGCCGGTTTTCCGTCCACGACCCCGGACGCGCAGCGCCAATGCGTGGCGGTGTCGTAGCGCCCAAAATAGGGCGCCACCTCGTTGCGCCCGCTGAGTTGCAGGCGGTTGACGAGATCGAGCCGGACATCCTCCGCCAGCATCGCGCGAACCGCGTCGAAATCATGCGCGTTGAACCGGGCGACATAACTCTCCAGCCGCACGCGCTCGGCCGGCGCGAGCTGCGGCGCCCGCATGTCTCCCGGCTCGTGCGCGATTTCCGCAAGCCGCTGCCGCCCGCGCTGCAGCAGCCCTTTGACCGCGGGCGGGCTGAGTTCCAGAAGCTGCGCGATCTCGTCGACCGAGAAATCGAGCACGTCGCGCAGCGTGACGGCGCTGCGTTGCGCCGCTGGCAGGCGCGCGAGCGTCTGCAGGCTGGCCCGGGTCGCGAGCGGGTCGAAGCCGGCCTGCCGAGGCGAAACCATGTCGTCCTGATCCTCGCTTTCCAGTTCCGCGCGGCGGGCACGGCGCCGGAGCGCATCGAGCGCGGCGTTATGCGCGATGCGGAACAGCCAGCCATCCGGGTTTTCGATGGGAGCGGCGTTGCTCCAGGCTTCGGCAGCTTTCAGGAGCGCGTCCTGGACGACGTCCTCCCCTTCGACCGCCGAGCCCATCATCCGGGCGCAGTAGCGGTGAAGGCGCGGCCGCAGCCGCGCGATCGTCTCGCTCAATACGCTCCGCGCGGCACCGCCCGCCACTCTGTCAGCCATGGGAAAATCCGATGTCGCATAACATCGTCTCGACGGTGGCCAGGGAGCCGATCCGTCCGACATAGGCCTTGAAATACTCGGTTTCCCGGAACGCCGCGACATCGTCGGCGCTGCGCCAGCGCGAATAATTCACGACCCGCCGGCCGTCCCGACCGACCAGAACCGAGGACGAGAGCGACCCCGGCTGCTTGCTGAAGAAGTCTTCCGTGCCTTCGCGCAAAATCTCCGCAAGCCGCAGCTGGTCGGCGGGCTGCACGGTGAAGACGTTGACGAGCGCGATGCTGTCGCCCGCCGCGGATGTCTTGGTTTCCATGGCAGTTCCTTTGTCCCGGGCGCGAGAGGGCATGGATAGGGTGAGGCTGCCAGCAAAGCCCGCCGCCAGCACGGCCCGGCGCGAGACGTCGTTCTTCGCCATATCGCAAACCTCCATTTTGCCGGACACCATTCCCGGCCAGTGAAGGCGCCGGCACGGCATCCATCTTCAAAGACGAATGCCGCACGCGATCGGAACCGCGGCGGCGGCATGTTTCTTCTTTCGATAGGCCCCGCTGTGGCTGACGGATTGAGCCAACCTGCCGCCGCAAGGCTGCCGCAATGTCCCTCCCCTCTGATGGCCTCGCCATCAAGGGACCGCCCCATGCCTGCCCGCCTTCGTCTCGCCGCCGCTGCCCTCGCCTGCCTCACCGCTTTCCCCGCCCTCGCCGATTGGGACAAAGCCAGGCTCGACAAGGAGATCGCCGCGATCGAAGGGCAGGCGAAAGGTCGGCTCGGTGTCGCGCTGATCGATCTCAAGGATCGCAAGCAATGGTCCTATCGCGGCTCCGAGACCTTCCCGCTGCAGAGCGTGTTCAAGCTGCCGCTCGCCGTCGCGGTGTTGCAGCAGGTCGAGGCCGGCAAGTTCAGGCTCGACCAGCCGATTACCGTGACGCGCCTGGATTTCTCGCTGTTCAACAGCCCGCTGGCCAAGGCCTTCAAGGGCGAGCGCAACGACTATCCGCTGAGCGAACTCGTCCAGCTCGCCGCCGGCCAGAGCGACAACACCGCCGCCGACCTGCTGATGCGCGAGATTGGCGGGCCGCAGGTGGTGACGAAGATGCTGCGCGACGGCGGCATCACCGGCATGTCGATCGACCGTTATGAACGCCAGTTCCAGCCCGAGATCTACGGCCTGCGCGGCTTCGCCTGGGGCGAGACGGTCGACGAGAAGCGCTTCCGCGCCGAGCTCAAGGCCCTCAAGCCGGAAGTCCGCATCGCCGCGCTGTCGAAGGCGCTGAACGACAAGCGCGACGCTGCCACGCCGGAAGCGAGCGCGCTCTTCCTCGAGGGCTTCGCCAAGGGCACCTGGCTCCGCGACCCCGCCCATACCGCCTTCATCGAGAAGATCGTCGCGGAATCGAAGATCGGCGCGGACCGCGTCAAGGCCGGGCTGCCGGCAGGCTCGCGCTTCGCCCATCGCACCGGGCTCGGCCTCACCACGGATGGCATCAACCACGCCAGCAACGATATCGGCGTCGCCACGCTGCCGGACGGGCGGCGCTTCGTCATCGTGGTCTATCTCGCCGGCTCGCGGGCCGATCCGAAGGAGCGCGACGCCGCCCATGCCGCCGTCGCGCGGCTCGCAGTCTCGGCATTGCGCTGAGGCCGCAGATGTCGGGGCGTGCATGCCCGGGCTTGACCCGGGCATCTCTGGCATAAGAAGCGCCCTGTCCTGCGAGAGATTCTCGGGTCTGCGCTTCGCTTCGCCCGAGAATGACGGCGGCTGCAGACGAAAGGGCTCGTCTACCGCCCCAGCCGCTCGGCGATGAAGATGCCGCCGAGCACCAGCGCGAGCGCGACCGCGTGATAGACCCCGAAGGGCTCCCCGAGGAGCAGCACGGCGAGGATCGGCGCGAAGACCGGCACGAGATTGACGAAGACACCGGCCCGCCCCGGCCCGATCAACTCGATCGCCCGCATGAAGGACAGTTGCGACAGGATCGAGGGGCCGATCACCGTGAAGGCGAGGATGGCCCAGCCCGTCGGGCTCGGCATGTGGAAGCGGCCCATGGCGATCTCTGCCGCGAGCAGCGGCAAGGAGAACAGACAGGCAAAGGCCGCGGCGACCGTGAAGAAGACGAGCTGCGGCATCGGCGGCCGGCTGCGAACCGCGACCGTGTAGCCGGCATAGAAAACGCAGGCGAGGATCATCAGCAGGTCGCCCGGGACGAAGCGGAGATTCGCGAGCACATGGACATCGCCGCGGCTCGCGGTGACCACGACGCCGAGCAGGGTGACGGCGACACCGAGCGCCTGCATGACGCCGATCGGGATGCGATAGGCGATGAATGCGCCGAGTAGAACGAAGACCGGGATCGAGCCTTGCAGAATGCCGATATTGATCGCCGTCGTCGAATAGGCCGCCACATACATCAGGGTGTTGAAGACGGTGAAGCCGGTGATGCCGAGCAGGGCGATGTAGGGCCAATGCGCCTTGATCTGCGGCAGATGCTCGGCGATCTGCCGCCGCAGCAGGAAAGGCATGATCAGGCAGACCCCGATCCAGCGAAAGGAGGTCAGCGCCATCGGCGAGATGTTGCCGACCGCAAAACGGCTGGCCACGGCATTCCCGCCCCAGATCAGCGTCGTCCCGATCATCAGCAGATAGGCGTTGGTCCAGGCGCGTTGCAGCCAAGTCGGGGAAGGGTGCACGTTTCCGCCCTGTCGCGAGAATGGGCACATGCAATAACCTTGCGCGAGGCCCCTCTTCTATGAGATCGGGCGCAAGCCTGCCCATCGCCCTGCGCATCCCCTGCGGAAATCCCCCGATGATCCAGACCAGCTCTCGCCCGCTCCGCCTGCTCTTCGTCGACGGCAACACGCACGAGCATCGCGAAGGGCTGCGCAAGGCTTATGGCATGGCCTATGGCGAGGCCTACGCCGCCGAGATCGCGGCGATCGCGCCCGGCATCGTCTCCGACATTTGTCTCCCGGCCGATGAGGGCGCCAACCTGCCGGACGCCGCTGGGCTCGAATCCTATGACGGCGTCTTCCTCACCGGCTCGGCGCTGCATATCTACAAGGCCGAACCGGCGGTGACGCGGCAGGTCGAACTGATGCGGGCGATCTATGCCAGCGGCACCCCCTGCTTCGGCTCCTGCTGGGGCATTCAGATCGGCTCGGTCGCGGCGGGCGGCACCGTCACCGCCAATCCGAAGGGGCGCGAGGTCGGCTTCGCCCGCCGGATCACGCCGACCGAGGCGGGCCGGAACCACAAACTCCTCGAGAGCAGGCCGTCCGCCTTCGACGCCCCGGCGATCCATCTCGACACCATCGCCCTGCCGGCGCATGGCACGACCATCCTCGCCTCCAACGCCTACAGCCAGGTGCAGGCGGCCGAGATCAGGCACAATGGCGGCACCTTCTGGGGCGTGCAGTACCATCCGGAATTCCCGCTGAAGCAGGTCGCCTCCATCCTCGGACGCATGGTGCCGCTCCTGATCGAAGAAGGCTTCCGGCGGGACGAGACCTCGACCCAGGCCTGGCTCGACGATTTGCGCACGCTCGACGCCGAACCGGCCGCCCGGCAGGATCTCGCCTGGGCGCATGGGCTCGACCGGGAGGTGCTCGACACCGAACGCCGCGTCACCGAATTGCGCAATTTCGTCGAACACCGCATCAAGCCGCACGCCAGCACGCGCGGCCGCGCCTGAATCGGCTCACCCTCGATCCGCCTCGCAACCTTGCCACAGCGACGGTCGATGGCTAGGTACGCGCCAGCGAGGCCACGACCTCCCCCACCCTGGGCAATGTGCCGGGACGACCCGGCAACTCATGGGGGACCGCTATGGCGTGGCTCTACCTGTTCTCGGCCGGCATTCTCGAAGTCGTCTGGGCTTTCACCATGAAGCAATCGGATGGGTTTTCCCGCCCGGTGCCGGCGGCGATCACCATCGTCACCATGATCGGCAGCTTCGCCCTGCTCTCGCTGGCGATGCGCACCCTTCCGCTCGGCACGGCCTATACGATCTGGACCGGCATCGGCGCGGTCGGCGCCTTCATCGTCGGCGTCACCGTGCTCGGCGAGGCGCTGACGCCGATGCGCATCGCAGCGGCCATGCTGATCGTCTCAGGCCTCGTCATGATGAAGCTGTCGGCGCACTGATCGCACTTGCGAAGATGGCCCTGCGCTTCCCAGCGGGCCGGGCCTCGCCGATCCTTCAGCTTCTCTCGACGGCGAGCGCCGCCGCATCGAGGGCCGAGGCGATCGCTTCGGCGGCGGGCTCGTCGAGCCCTCCGCGCCGCAACCTCAGGCGCAGGGCGATCTTGAGATTTTCCGTGGCGCGCGTGACGCGCTCGGGAATGCCGTCTCCGGGAGTTGCCGCGCCGGCCGCGCTTACGCGGACAAGGAGGCTGTCGAGCGCCGCCTGGTTGGCGACGAGGAACGCAGCTCCTTCCGCGGTGACGAGGAAGTTCTTGCGGCTTCCGGTCTCATCCGCGACGCGGGCATAGCCCATGTCTTCGAGCCATTGCAGCGTCGGATAGATCACGCCGGGGCTCGGCGTGTAGCTGCCGCCCGTGCGCTCCTCGATGCCGCGCATCAGGTCGTAGCCATGGCGCGGCTGCTCGGAGAGCATCGCGAGGATGAGCAGGCGAAGCTCGCCATAGTCGAACATCCGGCCGCCATGCCGGCCTCTGCGGCCGCGGCGCTCATGTTCATGATGATGATCGTGGTGGTGGCCCCGACGATGCTCGCGCCTATCGCGGAGGGCGTCGGGATGGCGGTCGTGACCGTCTCTGTCTGTGTGTTTCATGCCCGCACAAACTATATCGCGATATATCTCAAATCAAGATATATCGAAATTACATTTTGGTAATCTGCGGCAGAGGCTGTCGCCCGCGGGGGAGCCCGGCGGCGTTCGCCGCCCTGGCCCATGATCCTGCAAATGCAGGACGCTCGATCCGCTCTCGCTTCCTATCCGCATTCCGGCCAAATTCGGCCTTGGGCGCGCCGGATTCGGCAGCGCTCATCGTGGCCGCGTGACTGCGATTCCGGGGGATGATGTCGTGAAGAATTATATTGCCGCCGCCCTGTTTCTTGCTCCGAGCCTCGCCAACGCGGCCGAGACCGAGCTCGCAAGCCGGATCGACCGGGTCACGATCTATCCCGACGGCGCCGTGGTGACGCGGCTTGGCAAGGCGGAGCTGCTGCAGGGCGTCTCGCAGGTCGTCCTGCGCGGTCTGCCGGCGACGATCGACCCCGCCTCGATCCGCATCGAGGGCAAGGGCAGCGGCGCCTTCTCGGTCGGCGCCGTTGATGTCCGCACCACGCCGGGCGAGGCCAAGCCGGTGCTCGATACGGTGCTGGAGGACAAGCTCAAGGCGCTGCGCGACGACAAGGGCAAGTTCGAGAGCCAGATCGCCGCGATCGAGGCCAAGCGCGCCACCATCGAGCGCTTCGCCCAAACCGGCCCCGACAAGCTCGGCCCCGATGGCAAGGCCCTGCCGGTCAACGACTGGCCGGCCGTGTTCGAGGCGATCGGCACCGCGTTGGTTAAGGTCCAGGACGAGCTGCGCGGCGTGCGCAATCGCCTTTCCGACGTCGAGGCCGAGATCGCCTCGCTCGAGCGCGCGCGCCCGCAGGCTGGCCGCCCCGGCGCGCCGAAGCGTGACGTCGCCATCGCAGTCGAGGCGCCGCAGCCGGTCGCGGCCGAGTTCACCGTGAGCTACCGCGTCACCGGTGCGAACTGGACGCCGACCTACGAAGCGCGGCTGACCACGACGGCCGAAAAACCCGAGATCGCCCTGACGCGCCGCGCCGAGATCCGCCAGCGCAGCGGCGAGGCCTGGGACGATGTCGCATTGACGCTGTCGACGACACGCTCGGCCGGCGGCACGCGCGCGCCCGATCTCTCGCCGATGCAGGTCGCCTTCTTCGAGCTACCCGCCATCTATGAAAGCCGCGCGCGTGTCGGCGCGGCTCCTGCTGGAATGGCCGCCGCGCGCGCCAAGGCCGAGGCCGAGGCGCTGGCCGCACAGTCGCAGCGCGCCATCACTCCGGCCCCCGCGCCTGCGCGCCCGGCCGAGGTCGAGGTCGCGGCGATCGAGGCCGGCGCCTATCAGGCCAACTTCCAGGTGCCCGGCCGCGCCTCGATCCCGCAGGATGGCTCGCCGAAGACCGTGGTCCTCACCCAGCGCAAGGCGGAGGCGACGCTCGCCGCCCGCACCGTGCCCGAGCTTGAGCAGAAGGCCTATCTGGAAGCCGGCTTCGTCCATGAGGAGGAGGCCCCGCTCCTGCCCGGCCGCGTCGCGCTGCATCGCGACGGCAGCTATGTCGGCATGGGCCAGTTCGGGCTGGTGGCGCCGGGCGACCGGCTCGAGCTCGGCTTCGGCGCCGACGACCGGATCAAGGTGAGCTATGCCCCGGTGAAGCGCCGCGAGAACGAGCCGGCCTGGCTCGGACAAAGCCGCACCGACCAGCGCGAATTCCGCACGGTGGTGAAGAGCCTGCACGCGAGGCCGGTGAAGGTGACGGTGCTCGGGCGCATCCCCTACTCGGAGAGCACCGCCATCGCGGTCGAGACCATCGCGGCCCAGACGACGCCGCCGACCGAGAAGCAGGTCGGCGACCGCCGCGGCATCTCGGCCTGGACCTTCGACCTCGCCCCCGGCGCCGAGAAGGAGCTCAAGCTCGCCTACCGCATCAAATGGCCGGGCGATCGGGAACTCTCCTATGACGAGCAGCCGCTGCCGAAGTGAGCCGGACTCCCAGGCGTCATTCCCTGGCGAAGCGAGGCGCAGACCCGGGAAGCTCAGGCCGCAGCGAGCGCAGGAGCATAATGCCGCAAGTCATGCTCGGGGCAAGCCCGAGCATGACGGCGCCCTGCCTCAGACCGCCATCTCCACTTCCCGCCCGCGGCCGAGATCGGCCATCCAGGTCCGGTATTTCGGCTGGACCTTGAGCTGATGGGCGTAGTGCCGGCGAAGCGCCTCGGTCAGGCGCCCGCTCCGGCCGAGCTGCTCGTCGGCGAAGCCGATCATCACCGAGTTCGGCCAGGCCTGCGGGCGGATATGGCGCAGCCTTTCGAACAGTGCGTCCTCGCCCTCGGCGGGATCGGCCTGGGCCATCAACGTCAGCATCGCCGCCGTGGAGCGCGAAATGCCCATATGGCAGTGGACCAGCAGATGCCCCTTCACGCGGGCCGCCGCCGTTTCCTGCAAGCCCTCGCCGAAGCGAAGAACCTCATCGACATGCCCCGGCTCCGGCATGATCATCCCGGGTCGCGGATCGATGATGTCGTGGAAGCGCAGCGTCACGCGATGATGCTCACCATAGGTGCCGAAGGCCTCGATCTCGGCGCGGTCGGGATCGAGCACCGAGAGCACATGCGTCACCTCGCGGGCGCTGTTGCCCGGCAGTTCCTCGATGCCGCAGATCGTCAGGGTCGAGATGGCAAGGGTCTTCATGGCATGGCTCCGCTGCTGAGCCCGTCGCCTAGGTCCGTTCCACCGGCAGCGCAAGCGCCGGAAACGACGGGCACCCCGTCAAAGCTGCGGCCGGCATCTCCGACGCCGGCCGCAGTGATGTCTTACTCCGCCGCGATCGCCCGCAGGCCCTGGCCGAGTTCCTGATCGACGAGGCCGACCCAGTAGCGCACGCCGTCCGGGATGATCGCGTCGTTGAAGTCGTAGAGCGGCGTGTGCAGGCCGACGAAGGAGCCGTCGGGATTGACGCCGTTACCGATGCGCATGAAGGCGCCCGGCCGCACCAGCATCATCTCGGCGAAATCCTCGCCGCCCGTGCCCGGCCGCAGCTGGCCGTTGACATGCTCGGCGCCGACGGCGGCGGAAGCCGCCGCAACCGCGACCCGAACCTGCTCGGCCTCGTTGACCAGCGGGCTCGTGCCGCGATGGTAATGGGCTTCCGCCCTGCAGCCCCAGGCCTGGGCCGTCGCAGCCGCAAGCTCGGCGATGCGCTGCTCGACCGTGTCGCGCACGTCCTGCGAATAGGTGCGGGCCGTGCCACCGATGACGAGCTCGGAGGGGATGACGTTCGAGGCGTTGACGTCGCCGCCATGGATGTAGCCGACGCTGATCACCGCCGTGTCGAGCGGGGCGACATTGCGGCCGATGATGCCCTGCAGGCCGAGCACGAAATGCGCCTGCGCATAGGTGATGTCGGTGGAGCGGTGCGGCTGCGAGCCGCCATGACCGCCGACGCCGTGGAAAGTGACCTTCCACGAATCCGCCGCCGCGAGGAACGGGCCGACCGTCGTGCCGAAGCTGCAGGCCGGCATGCCCGGCGTATTGTGCAGCCCGTAGATCGCGTCGCAGGGGAAGCGGTCGAACAGGCCATCCGCCAGCATGGCGTTGGCGCCGCCGCGGCCTTCCTCGGCCGGCTGGAAGATCAGGTTGACGGTGCCGGCGAAATCCCGGTTCTCGGCGAGGTACTGCGCGGCCGCGAGCAGCATCGTGGTGTGCCCGTCATGGCCGCAGGCATGCATCCGGCCGTGGTTGCGCGAGGAATAGGGAAGGTTGGTGGTCTCCTCCAGCGCCAGGCAGTCCATGTCGGCGCGCAGGCCGATGGCGCGTTCGCCCGGCTGGTTGCCGCGGATGACGCCGACGACACCGGTCTTGCCGACAGCCTCCGTGACCTCGACGCCCCATTCGCGCAGCTTGTCCGCGACCAGCTTGGCGGTGCGCACCTCTTCCAGGCCGAGTTCGGGATGGGCGTGGATGTCGCGGCGGATCGCCGTGAACGCGGCATGGTGCTGGCCGAGCCAGTCGTCGAGCTTGGTCATGATCGATGAATTCCCCTCTCCTGCGGCATCGGGAAGCAGGCTGGGCGCGATGTCCCGATCCGCTGCATAGCCCTTACGCCCGATTGCGGCAGCATTACTGCGCAGATGCTGCAGACCCGCCATGCTCCGGTGTTTTGTCGCGCAGAATCAAGGCTCCCGCGCCATGAAACCTTGACCTGCGGACCACATTGGCCCATGAGGGCTTGCAAGGACCTGCCCCGAACCCCGGCCTTGCGCCGGGGTTTTGCATTTCCGTGGGTGCTTGCGCGGTCAACGCGGAACAAGCAGGGAAACCTCGCTCATGGCGAATGTTGTGGTGGTCGGCGCCCAGTGGGGCGACGAGGGCAAGGGCAAGATCGTCGACTGGCTTTCCAGCCAGGCCGATGTCGTGGTCAGGTTCCAGGGCGGCCATAATGCCGGCCATACCCTCGTCATCGACGGCGTCACCTACAAGCTCTCGCTGCTGCCCTCCGGCATCGTCCGTCCGGGCAAGCTCTCGGTCATCGGCAACGGCGTCGTCGTCGATCCCTGGCATCTCGTCGAGGAAATCGGCCGGCTGCGCGCCCAGGGCGTCGCGATCTCGCCGGATAACCTTCGCATCGCCGACAACGCCACGCTGATCCTGCCGCTGCATCGCGAGCTCGACCATTTCCGCGAGACCTCGAATGCCGGCATGAAGATCGGCACAACCAAGCGCGGCATCGGCCCGGCCTATGAGGACAAGGTCGGCCGCCGCGCCATCCGCGTCATCGACCTAAAGGACCCTGCCCTGCTCGAAGCCAAGATCGAGCGGCTGCTGGCCCACCACAACGCGCTGCGCCGCGGCCTCGGCATCGGCGAGGTCGACGCCAAGGAGCTGTTGACCCAGCTCAAGGCGATCGCCACCGAGGTACTGCCCTATGCCGACACGGTCTGGGCACTCCTCGATGCGCAGCGCCGCGCCGGCAAGCGCATCCTGTTCGAAGGCGCGCAGGGCGCGCTGCTCGACGTCGACCACGGCACCTACCCCTTCGTCACCTCTTCGAACATCGTCGCCGGCCAGGCTGCGACCGGCTCGGGCCTCGGCCCCTCCGCCGTCGGCTATGTGCTGGGGATCGCCAAGGCCTACACCACCCGCGTCGGCGAAGGCCCCTTCCCGACCGAGCTCTTCGACGAGATCGGCGAGCTGATCGGCCAGAAGGGCAAGGAATTCGGCGTCGTCACCGGCCGCAAGCGCCGCTGCGGCTGGTTCGACGCGTGCCTCGTCCGCCAGACGGTCAAGACCTCCGGCATCGACGGCATCGCCCTGACCAAGCTCGACATTCTCGACGGCTTCAAGGAGATCAAGGTCTGCGTCGGTTACAAGCTCGACGGTCAGATCCTCGAACACCTGCCGGCCGGCCAGGCCGACCAGGCCCGCGTCGAGCCGATCTACGAGACCATCGAAGGCTGGCATGGCTCGACCGCCAACGCCCGCTCCTGGGCCGATCTGCCGGCGCAGGCGATCAAATATGTCCGCCGCATCGAGGAGCTGATCGGCGCCACCGTCGCCGTGCTTTCGACGAGCCCGGAGCGCGACGACACGATCCTCGTCCACAATCCGTTCGAAGGGTGACCTTGCCCTTCGAGGGTTGACGCGGCCCGTCATCAGCGACAAGTGAGGCCAATGGCCGATTTCTACCCGATCCTGGCGCGTGCCGTCGCCGGGCTGCCCGACAACTCCGCCGAGACGCGCCGCTCCATCTACGACCGGGCGCGGACGGCGCTCGTCGCGCAGCTGCGCGGCCTCGACCCGCCACTGAGCGAGGCCGAGATCATGCGCGAGCGCCTGGCGCTCGACGAGGCCGTCGCCCGGATCGAGGCGGATTACGAGGTGGCACCGGCCGAGCAGCCGATCATCGAAGGCCCGGTGATTCGCCCTGTCGAGGCTCCCCCGCAGCCGCCGCGCCCGCCCGAGCCCAAGAAGCAGCCGGCATTCGCCCCGCTGCCCGCACCCGCCGGCGAGGATGAGGGCGAGCCGCTGCCTGAGCCGGCCCCGCCACAAGCCGCCCGCCCGCGCGTGCAGCCGCCGCGCGAATCGCGGGTAAAGCCCGGCCATATCCGTTCCGCCGTGGTCGGCGGCGTCGTCGCGATCGCGGTCGCGGCGATCGCGGCCACCGCGATCTATGTCCACAAGCTGAAGCCGCAGGACGCAGCCCGCCCGAACGGCGAGGCGAGCACCCAGCAGGCGCAGCCGGCCCAGCCTGAAGGCAACGGCAAGATCGCCGACCGCGTCGGCGAGCCTGCCCAGGGCCGGACCGGCAGCAATACGGCCAGCGCCTCCCCTGGCGTTCCGGTCCCGCAGCCGGGCGGCGAGATCGCCGTCGCCCAGCGCGCCATCCTCTACACCGAGGCGCCCGAGAACCCGCAGCAGCCCAGGGCCGTCACCGGCCGCGTCTTCTGGCGCCTCGACAGTGAGAGCGCCGGCCAGGGCCGTCCGGTCGAGACGATCGTGCGCGCCACCGTCGAGATTCCCGATGCCGGGCTCAATCTCGACTTCACCGTCCGCCGCAACACGGATTCCGCCTTCCCCGCCTCGCACATCATCGGACTGCGCTTCACCAACAGCGGCGACCCGGCGTCGCAGGCGATCAAGGAAATCGGCGTGCCGCAGTTCAAGACCGAGGAAGGCGAGCGCGGCGCACCGCTCTCGGCCATCAACTCGGCGCTGGGTGACAATCTCTTCGTCGCCGCCTTGTCCAACGTGCCGGTCGAGGTCGAGCGCAACATCGATCTGATCCTCAACCGCAGCTGGATCGATATCCCCGTGCTGTTCACCTCGGGCCGGCGCGGTATCATCACCTTCGAGAAGGGTGTCTCGGGCAGCCAGACGCTGACTGACGCCTTCAACCGCTGGCGGTAAGCGAGCCGTCATCCTCGGGCGCAGCCAAGCGCCGACCCGAGGATCCCCTGACAAGGGAGCAGCCGTTTCCTTCGGCAAGAGATGCTCGGGTCCAGCCCGAGCCTGACGGCGCAATACCGTCAGCTTTTCCGCTGCGCCGCGAAGCACGCGGCTGCCCTGAGCACATCCGCCTGCGGGCCAAAACCTGCAAGCGCCGCCACAGCGGCCTCGCTCAGCCGGTCGCGCTCGCGCTTGGCGCCGTCGAGGCCGAGCGCGCCGATCAGGGTGGCCTTGCCCTTGTCCTCGTCCTTCGCCGTCGCCTTGCCCATCCGGGCGGCGTCCGATTCGACATCGAGGATGTCGTCGGCGACCTGGAAGGTCGCGCCGAGCGCGCGGCCGTACTGGCCGAGCGCCGCCAGCGCCGCCGCATCGGCACCACCCAGGCGCGCGCCGATCTCGACGCTGACAGCCAGCAAGGCGCCGGTCTTCATCGCCTGGAGTTGGCGGATCATGGCCTCCAACAGCGAGCCGCGCTGCGCCTCGAACCGCCCCTCGGCGGCGAGGTCCAGCATCTGGCCGCCGACCATGCCGCCGAGCCCGGAGGCGCGCGCCAGCGCGCTCACCAGTGCGGCCCGCACGGCGCCGTCAGGATGGGTCGCCTCATCGGCGAGAACCTCGAAGGCCAGCGTCAGCAGCGCGTCGCCGGCCAGGATCGCGGTGGCTTCGTCGAAGGCCTTGTGCACCGTCGGCCGGCCGCGGCGCAGATCATCGTCATCCATGGCTGGCAGGTCGTCATGAACGAGCGAATAGCAATGCAGCAGTTCGACGGCCGCGCCTGCCCGCAGCCCCTGCTCGGGAGCGGCGCCGAGGAGCCGGGCCGTCTCGACCGTCAGGAAGGGGCGCAGGCGCTTGCCGCCGCCGAGCGCGCCGTGACGCATCGCCGCAACGAGGCGTGGCGGGCGCGCGATCTCTCCCTCGGCCGGCTCGGACGCGAGCAGCGCCCCGAGCAGCGCCTCGATGGCCTCCGCATTCTGCGCGAGCCGCCGGTCGAGGTCGCCATGGCTGGGCGGAGTGGTGACGGAACTCATGCGCGGATCTCGCGTTCGCTGCCGGGACGGGGGCCTTGCCGGACGATGGCGGCATCGTCAAGCTGCGCCGCCATGACGCAGGACATCACGGATCGGCCGATCGACCGGCGAGGAGGGCGAAGCAACGTGCTGGGCAGGTTCATCGGCCTTTGCGTCAGGCTCGCCTGCTGGCTGCTCCTTCTCCTCGCTGTGGCAATCCTGCTCTACCGGGTCGTGCCCGTGCCCTCGACGCTGATGCTGGCTCGCTGGCTGACGCTGCGCCCTGTCGAACGCGAATGGGTGCCGCTGGCGCAGATCTCGCCCAATCTGATCCGCGCCGTCATCGCCGCCGAGGACCAGCGCTTCTGCAGCCATCGCGGCGTCGACTGGATCGAGCTCAACGCCGTTCTGGAGGATGAGGACGGCCCCAGCCGCGGGGCCTCGACGCTGACCATGCAGACCGCCAAGAACGTGTTCCTCTGGCCCGGCCGTTCCTATATCCGCAAGGGGCTGGAGATTCCGCTGGCGTTGGCGATCGACTTCGCCTGGGGCAAGCAGCGGGTGATCGAGGTCTATCTGAACGTCGCCGAATGGGGCCATGGCCTGTTCGGGGCCGAGGCCGCCGCGCAGCGCTATTTCGGCAAATCCGCTGCGCGACTCAGCCCCGCCGAAGCTGCGCGGCTGGCGGCGGCGCTGCCGAATCCCCTGTTGCGCGACCCCGGGCGGCCGAACCGGGGGCTGCAATCGGCCGCGGCACGCACGCAGCGCCGACTCGGGCAGCTGGGATCTCTCGGAGATTGCGCACTTCCCGACTGATCCCGCCGTCATTCCGAAGAAATCCGGATTCTGCACTAGCCATCGCCGCCTCGCCGGTGTATGGGCAACGCCTCATGAGATTGATCCGTCGCCGTGGCGGAGGCGTGGCCTTATGGCCTGCGTCCGAACGGTGGCACGATGGAGAGTACAATGGCCGTTCCGAAGAGAAAGACGTCGCCGTCGAAGCGTGGCATGCGCCGCTCGGCCGACGCGCTGAAGCAGCCCACCTATATCGAGGACAAGAACTCGGGCGAGCTGCGCCGTCCGCACCATGTCGACCTGAAGAGCGGCATGTATCGCGGCCGTCAGGTCCTCAAGGTCAAGACCGAGGCTTGAGCCGGAGGCGGCAGCGATGCCGCTCCAGCGACGATCAATGCGAACCGGCCGCGAGGCCGGTTTTTCTTTGCGCGCTTTCCGTCAGCCGCGGGGAGACGTGCGCGGCCGTGGCAGCCGGCCCCTCGGCAGCAGCTGCGCCGCCGCCCGGTAGCACCCGGCGGCTGATTGCGGGGTCGTTATCCCCTTGCGCGCGAAAGGGCCGATCTCCGCCCGCGCTGCGGCAGCCTGCAGCAGCAGCAGCGCAGATGACTCGACATGGGCTGCATTGCGCCCCGGCCAAACTCGGGCCTCCACCATGTCTCACTCCGGCACAAACTCAATGTGACGGCGTGCAAGCTGCAATCCGGTGGCCAGCCTTAACGGCGCGTTAATCAAAATTGCCGCATCGTTTCGAGGCACTTCCTACCATCCGGACGGGCGACGAAGCACCAGGACGGCGCTGCGTGGCCATCCCTCTGAGGCCGAGCGATGCCCACCCCTTCGATCTTCAGCTTCCAGAACGGCGGCCCGGTCGACCCCCGCAGCATCCTCTCCTCGATCGGCGAAGTGGTTTACGGCTGGGACGTCCAGAGCGACGCGCTCACCTGGGGCCCGAATGTCGGCGAGGTCCTGGGCCCGGTCCCGGCACCGACGCTGGCGCGCGGCCTCGCCTTCGCCGGCCTCGTCGAGCCCGGCAGCGGCCCGAGCCGCTATGATGCGATCTTCGGTTCCAGCGAGCGCGACCAGGGCGACGGCGTGATCTATCGCACCCGCTATGCCGTCGACCTCGCCGGCCGCAAGATGTGGGCCGAGGATACCGGCCGCTGGTTCGCCGGCACTGATGGCCGTCCGGCGCGCGCGCGCGGCATCCTCCGGCTCGAGCGTGCCGCACGGGCCGACGAGCTGGAGCGCCTCGGCAACGAACTCTGCGACCGCCCAGCCCTGCTGGAGCGTATCGACGCGGCGCTCAAGGAGCAGCCGCCGGCCGAGCGCCCCGTCGTGATCCTGGTGGCGGCGATCGACGAGCTCGCGCGCCTGAACGACGATTTCGGCCATGAGGCGACCGACGAGATCATCAGCACCGTGCATGAGCGGCTGCGCTCGGTCACGCGCCGGCGGGACCATCTCGTCCGCTACGCCGGCAACAGTTTCGCGATCCTGCTGGTCGGCTGCCCGCAGGACCAGATCGAATCGGCCGCGCGGCGCTTCATCAAGATCGTCGCCCAATCGGCGATCGAGACCGCGCGCGGCATCGCGCTCGTACGCCTGCGTGTCGGCGCCGCCAGCGCACCGGAGCTGGGAACCCATGCCGGCTCGCTGCTGGCCGCGGCCGAGGGAGCCCTGGCCGCAGCTCGCGCCGGCGCCATCGACACCGCCGTCACCGCCAAGCCGCGCCCGCGCCGCGAAGCGGCGTCCGACCAGATCGGCTTCGACGTGCAGGCCATCGCGGCCCTGAACGAGAGGCGCGTGCAGCTCGCCCTGCAGCCCGTGGTCAGGGCCGGCTCGCGCGAACCGGCCTTCCACGAGGCGCTGCTGCGGGTCGGCCAGGACGAGACCGGGCTCTACTTCTCCTCGGCCGAGCTGATCCCCATGCTGGAACGGCGCGGCCTCGTACGGCTGTTCGACCATCGCGTGCTCGAGCTCGCCATGGACATGCTGTGCGACGACCCCGCCCTGGTGCTGTCGGTCAACGTCTCTCCCCGCTCGCTGACCGATCCGGAATGGTTCGACGCCTTCGTGGCCTGCACGGCTGCCGCCAGAAGCGAAGCCTCACGCCTGATCGTCGAGGTCACGGAGACCGCGACGATCGAGAACCCGATGCGGGTGGCGAAGCTGCTCGGAGGCATCAAGGCGCAGGGCGCGCGCATCGCAATCGATGATTTCGGCGCCGGTCACACCTCGCTGCGCCATCTGCGCGCTTTCCCGATCGACATCCTGAAGATCGACGGCGCCTTCACGCAGAATCTGCGGCATTCGACCGACGACCGCTTCTATGTTCGCACGCTCATCGATCTCGCCGGCCATCTCGGCGTCGAGACGGTGGCGGAGTGGGTCGACGACGAGATGCAGGCCGCCATGCTGCGTGACTGGGGCGTGACCTATCTGCAAGGGCACCTCGTCGGCCGTGCCGAGCTGCATGCGCCGGCGCAGCAGGCACAGCGCCGGAAGCTCGCGGCCGGCTGACGTTGCGATATGTACCCCCCGATGGCAGTATTCGCGCGCTTGCGCACCTTTGCAGAGAGGTCATCAGATGAGCCTCCGTGCGATTATCCCCGCCTTGTTTTCGACATCGACGGCGCCGGTTGCGGCGTCCGCGCAGCAGGCGCAGCCGATCACGCGCCGCCGGGTTCTCCGGCGGCCACAATCACCATTCCGGCCAATCGGCACCCGTAGAACTGGAGGCAATATGGAGCATCGCGGTACATTGCCAGTTTGGGCCTGCTGGATCGCCGGCCTCAGCGCCGTCGGTTTCGCGTTGGCCGCGGGCCCGGGCTCGACCGGAAGCGCATCGGGCTGGGTGTTTCCGGCGGCACAGGCAGCCGAAGACCTGCCGCCGGAAATGATCGCCGCGCAAATCCGCACGCAGGGTTTTGCGTGCGACAAGGCGCTTAACGCGACACGAGATGCGGAGCGCTCCAGGCCGGACCATGCGGTGTGGATTCTCAAATGCGGCAACGCGACGTACCGGGTGAGCTTCGCCCCCGACATGGCGGCGAAAATCGAGCCGCTGCAATAGGCGCCCCATCTTCGCCGATCGGTCCACCGGTGGTCGCAACGTGCAAAGCATGACGGAACTGCTGCCGGTAACGCCTTCGATCGATCAGCTCGGCCGCATCATCGCCAATGTCGCGGCCCCGGCATTCCTGCTGGGCGCCGTGGCCGCTTTCATCTCGTTGCTGATGGTCCGGATCAACCGCGTGATCGACCGCTCGCAGTTCATCCATTCCATCCCCGAAAGCGATTCCTCGAAATCCTTCCTCCGGGCCGACCTGCCTCGCCTGAGACACCGGGCCGCGCTTTTGAACAGAGCGTTGTTTTGCGCCATCGTGTCGGCAATATTGACGGCGCTCATCATCATCGTCGCCTTCATCAGTGCATTTCTGCACTTCGCCCATGAATATGGCGTCGCGCTCCTGTTCATCGCAGCCTTGCTGATGTTCTGCGCCTCTCTTATAGATCTCGCGCGCGAGGCTCGCATTGCGCTTCACGACAACGACTTGCGCGCGTGAATGAAGGCCGCTTGGATCGGCGTGCAAACCCGCGGAAGGGCCTCTGGAGAACTGCAAGCGAGAAGGCCTGCCAAGGGCCGACCCGGAGCCCGACGGCGAAGGTCTGCTTGCCGGAAATCTCCCAACCTCAGAGCGTCGCGCGCGTCAGGCCTGACGGCCAGCTTTCGCCGATGTCAGATTCCGCCCTGCCGGGGCACCCGCCGCATCGGTCCTCATTGGGCAATGAAAAGCCGCGCCCTCTCCTGCGAGGGCGCGGCTCAAATTCGTCAGAAGCGGCTCAGCGCGTGCGGGACAGCTTGTCGAGACGCTCGCGCATCTCGTTGAGCTCGCGCTTGAGATCGGTGATCTCGTTCCCGCCTGACTGGGCGGCGGCCGGCTTCGCGCCTTCGGCCTCCTGACGGGCCTGGGCCGCCGCGGTGAACGGGTTGAACAGCCGGAACGCTTCGGTGAACATCTGCATGTTCGCACGCGTCTGCGCCTGGATGGCGTCGAGCGCATTGCCGCCGAACGCCGTCCCACCGAAGGCCTTGGCCATCTGCTCGCGGAACTTGTTCTGGTCCTGGGTAAAATTGTCCATCGAGAATTCGAGGTAGCGCGGCACCAGCGCCTGCATGCTGTCGCCATAGAAGCGGATGAGCTGCCGCAGGAAAGCGATCGGCAGCAGGTTCTGCCCGTCCTTGGCTTCCTCGTCGAAGATGATCTGCGCCAGCACCGAACGCGTGATGTCCTCCCCGGACTTGGCGTCGTAGACGGCGAAATCCTCGCCCGCGCGCACCAGACCGGCGAGATCCTCCAAGGTGACGTAGGAGCTGGTACCTGTGTGGTAGAGACGCCGGTTGGCGTATTTCTTGATGACGGTTGGTTCTTTTTCGCTAGCCATCGGTCCTACTTGACGTTGTTCCGCGGCCACGGTTGATTCCGGCATGCTCGGCGGAGCGGTCTCCCTGCCCCGACGATAGACTGTCGGTGCTGCACCGCAAGCTCTTTGAGCGCGCGCCGCAAAAATCTGTCGGAAGTGAGGCGCGGTCTGCGACTTTCGTCGCCTCCCCACAACCACACACGCGCCGTCGCGGTCTCGAATTCGCTGCTCACCCGTCTTGACGGCGTCGCAACAGGCTTCGAAGGTGGCGGGGAATGGTGCATCGGCGGGAGCGGTGCAGCAGCAACAACAAGTGAGGACCCTCTCATGGCAGATTCGGATATCGTGATCGTCGGCGCTGCGCGCACGGCGGTCGGCGCCTTCAACGGCGCCTTCGCCAACACCCCCGCCCATGAGCTCGGCGCCGCCGCGATCAAGGAAGCGCTGAAGCGCGCCAAGGTCGAGGGCGGCGAGGTCGACGAGGTCGTCCTCGGCCAGGTGCTCGCCGCCGGCCAGGGCCAGAACCCGGCCCGCCAGGCCGCCATGGCCGCCGGCATCCCGCAGGAGAAGACCGCCTGGGGCCTCAACCAGCTCTGCGGCTCGGGCCTTCGCACCGTCGCCATCGGACTGCAGCAGATCGCCAATGGCGACGCGGACATCATCGTCGCGGGCGGCATGGAATCGATGTCGCTGGCGCCGCATGCTTCCTATCTGCGCAACGGCACCAAGATGGGCGACGTCAAGTTCGTCGACACCATGATCAAGGACGGGCTCTGGGACGCCTTCCACGGCTACCATATGGGCACGACCGCCGAGAACGTCGCGACCAAGTACCAGATCAGCCGCGAGGAGCAGGACCGCTTCGCCGTCGCCTCGCAGAACAAGGCCGAGGCCGCCCAGAAGGCCGGCCGCTTCAAGGACGAGATCGTCCCCTTCACCATCTCGACGCGCAAGGGCGACATCGTCGTCGACAGCGACGAGTACCCGCGCCATGGCGCCACGCTGGAGGCCATGGCCAAGCTCAAGCCCGCCTTCTCCAAGGACGGCACGGTGACCGCCGGCAACGCCTCCGGCATCAACGACGGCGCCGCCGCTCTCGTCATCATGACCGCCAAGGAAGCGGCCCGCCGCGGCCTGACGCCGCTCGCCCGCATCGCCTCCTGGGCGACCGCCGGTGTCGACCCGGCGATCATGGGCACCGGCCCGATCCCCTCGACCCGCAAGGCGCTCGAGAAGGCCGGCTGGAAGGTCGGCGACCTCGATCTCGTCGAGGCCAACGAGGCCTTTGCGGCGCAGGCTCTGGCTGTGAACAAGGACCTCGGCTGGAACCCCGACATCGTCAACGTCAATGGCGGCGCCATCGCGATCGGCCATCCGATCGGCGCCTCCGGCGCGCGCGTGCTGGTGACGCTGCTGCACGAGATGGCCAAGCGCGACGCCAAGAAGGGCCTCGCCACGCTCTGCATCGGCGGCGGCATGGGCGTCGCCATGGCGGTCGAGCGCTGAGAAGCACCTGCCGATGGCGAAGCGCACGACGCTCTATCGCTATCTCACCGGCCCCGATGACGCCTCGTTCTGTCATCGGGTCAGCGAGGCCTTGAGCCAGGGCTGGTGTCTCTTCGGCCAGCCGACGCTCACCTTTGACCCAACGCAAGGCCGCGTCATCTGCGGCCAGGCCATTATCAAGGATGTGGACGAGCCTTACTCGCCCACTCTGAAACTGTCCGAACAATGACGGCAGCAAGCCGCGCAGGTCTTCACAAAGAGGGAGAATGGCTATGACGAAAGTAGCGCTGGTTACGGGGGGCTCGCGCGGCATCGGCGCTGCGATCTCGAAAGGCCTGAAGGCGGCCGGCTACAATGTGGCGGCGAGCTATGCCGGCAATGACGAGGCAGCGGCCAAGTTCTCCGCCGAGACCGGCATCAAGACCTATAAATGGGACGTCTCGGATTACGATTCCTGCGTCGCCGGCATCGCCAAGGTCGAGGCCGATCTCGGCCCTGTCGACGTGCTCGTCAACAATGCCGGCATCACGCGTGACGGCATGTTCCACAAGATGACCAAGGATCAGTGGGACGCCGTCATCAACACCAATCTCAACTCCCTCTTCAACATGACCCGCCCGGTCTGGGAGGGCATGCGCGCGCGCAAGTTCGGCCGCGTCATCTGCATCTCGTCGATCAACGGCCAGAAGGGCCAGATGGGCCAGGTCAACTACTCAGCCGCCAAGGCCGGCGACATCGGCTTCGTCAAGGCGCTGGCGCAGGAAGGCGCGCGGGCCGGCATCACGGTAAACGCGATCTGCCCCGGCTATATCGCCACCGAGATGGTGAAGGCGATCGATCCGGCCGTGATCGAGAAGTCGATCCTGCCGCATATCCCGGTCGGGCGCCTCGGCGAGCCCGAGGAGATCGCGCGGGCGGTGGTGTTCCTGGCCAGCGACGATGCCGGCTTCATCACCGGTTCCACCCTCTCGGCCAATGGCGGCCAGTTCATGGCCTGACCGAAGCACGCGTGCTCTATCAATAGTTTAGGACCGCCGCCCGGCAACGGGCGGCGGTTTTGCTTATCAATCAGGCCATGACGGGGCGCGGTGTGCCGTCGATCTCGGTCGCCTCCGGCTCCTGCGCGATCGGTGGATTGAGCGGATCGATGACCTCGAACGGTCGTTCGACCTTGTCCGGCGCCTCGCGCATCCGCATGCGCAAACCAGCGAAGGCGGCGAGCGCCAGCGCGATAGCGGCCATGAAGTAGAGCAGCCCGTCTATGTCGAAGCGCGCCATGATGCCGGCGCCGATCATGGGCCCGAGCGCCGAACCGAAGCCGCTGACCAGGATGAGCCGCCCGCTCACCGCCACCACGCGGTCGGCCGGCATCCGGTCCAGCGCATGGGCGACGCAGACAGGATAGAGCGTCGACATGAAGCCGCCGAGCAGCGCCGCGACCGGCAGCACCGTCGCGAGCGAACGCGGCATCGCCAGCAGCAGCACGACGGCCGCCGCATAGCCGACGGCCAGCCCCGCCAGCACGAGGCGGCGGTCGTTGCGGTCCGACAGGCGCCCGACCGGGACCTGCAGCGCCAGACCGCCGAGCACCGCAACCAGCATGAACAGCGCGATGGTCTGCTGCTGGACGCCGTTGCTGAGCATCCAGGCCGGCACCAGCGCATAGAAGGAGCTGGTGATGATGCCGCTGACGACGCAGCCGATCACGGAAATCGGCGCCTGCCGCGTCAGCTCGCCATAGCGCAGCGTCGCTTCCGGCACGAGGCCCGGCGCCTCCGCCCGCGTCGTGCTGACCATGACCAGCGCCAGCGCGAAGAGCGCGATGATGACCTGGAACGCACCGGCAGATTGGATCGTGAGGCCGGCGATGGCGAGCTGGCCGATCGCCAGCGCCAGGAAGGTGCCGACCATATAGGTCGAGAAGACGCGGCCGCGCTGGTCCGGCACCGCCTTGGCGTTCAGCCAGCTCTCGGTGGTGACGAAGAGCCCGACGCAGCCGATCCCGATCACCACCCGGCAGCCCGCCCAGACCAGCGCCGAGGTCCAGAGTGGCATCAGCGCGGTCGCGACCACCACCAGCCCGGCGAAGGCCGTATAGGCGCGGATATGGCCGACGCGCTGGATCACCCCGCCGCTGGTCACGGCGCCGATGGTGAAGCCGATGAAATAGGCGCTGAGCACGATGCCGGTCGCGGCCGGGCCGAAATCCTCGAGCGTCACGCGCAAGGACAGGAAGGTGTTGAAGAAGCCGTTCGCGAGCTGCACCAGGCTCGTCGCGGCGATCAGTGTTCCGATCTGAACCAGCATCGGCCAACCTCTCCGCAGCGGCCGCAGCAATCGGCCGGATGCACAGAGGGCTAGCGGCCGAATGTGGGCTCAATGCGTCAGGGCCGCCGGGAATGCCGGCGGCCCTGCAAAACGTTCGACACCGAGCCGCGCCGCTCAGCCCTGGCGCTTGCCCCTCGGCAGCAGGAAGGTCAGCAGGCCCACTGCCGGCAGCCAGGCGCAGATCTTGAACACCTGGATGATGCCGATCTGGTCGGCGAGCGCGCCGATGCCGGCCGCGGCGATGCCGCCCAGCCCGAAGGACAGGCCGTAGAACAGCCCGCCGACCAGGCCGACGCGGTGCGGCACGAGGTCGATCGCGTAGATCAGGATCGCCGAGAAGGCGCTCGCCATGACGAAGCTGATGATGACGCTGAGCACGCCCGTCCAGAACAGATCGGCATAGGGCAGGATCAGCGCGAAGGGCAGCGAGCCGAGGATCGACAGCCAGATCACCCGGTCGCGGCCGATGCGGTCGCCGATCATGCCGCCGAGGATGACGCCCGCCGCACCGACGACGAGATAGAGGAACAGCATGATCTGCGAGAGCTGCAGCGTGATGCCGAAGCGCTCGATCAGATAGAAGGTGTAGTAGGAGGTGAAGGCGGCGGTGTAGCCGTTCTTCGAGATCAGCAGGACGACCAGCACCGCCATCGCCAGCAGCACGCGCCCGTGCGGCAGGCCATGGCTCGCAATCTCCTCGGCATGCACCGGGGATGCCTTCTGCTCGCGACGCATCGCCGAATAACGCGAGCCGAGCCAGCCCATCACCAGCATCGCTACCAACACCACGCCCGAAAACCAGGACAGGCTCTGCTGGCCGCGCGGCACCACGATCATCGCCGCCAGCAGCGGGCCGATGGCGTAGCCGACATGGCCGCCGACCTGGAAGACGCCCTGCGCCAGCCCTTGCCGGCCGGCGGAAGCGTGGCGCGCCATCCGCGTGGCCTCGGGATGGAACACGGCCGAGCCCAGGCCGATCATCGCCGCGCCGATCAGCACGACGCCGTAGCTGTGAGCGAATGAGAGCAGCAGCAGCCCCGACAGCGTCGCGCACATCCCGGCGACCATCGCATAGGGCCAGGGCCTGCGGTCGGTGACGTAGCCGAGCAGCGGTTGCAGCAGCGACGAGGTCACCTGGAAGGCGAGCGTGATCAGGCCGATCTGCACGAAA
The DNA here is from genome assembly GCF_052113585.1 of Allobosea sp. TAF32. Taxonomy (NCBI): domain Bacteria; kingdom Pseudomonadati; phylum Pseudomonadota; class Alphaproteobacteria; order Hyphomicrobiales; family Alloboseaceae; genus Allobosea; species Allobosea sp. TAF32. The sequence continues at coordinate 281,416 of NZ_JBFRDM010000002.1, forward strand.
TCGAGCTGATAGGCGTCCTTGATCAGCGGGTAGAGCGCCGGGATCATCGACTGGACGAGATCGTTCAGCAGATGTGCGACGCTCAGCGCGGCCAGAACCGGCATCAACGGACGGCGAGTGACGGATTGCAGCGGGATCGAGGTCATTTTCGAGGAATGATCCTCCTTGCCGACGCGGTCAACGCCCCGGCACGGCGCCAGGAACATGGCGCCCATGGCACCGAAGCCATGCTGCGGCGCAGCAGAACTCATCATTCGCATGCGCCTTTCCCAAGGTAAACGGGGGGACCCCCCTTTTCTGTCAGGAGAGGAGTAGGGCTGAGGCTTTGGCCATCGGACCGATAGAGCTCTCCATTTCGGCGGCGCGGCGGCAAGGTCAGAACCAATCGTCCAACGGCCGTCTCCTCCCGTGACTTCTACCGCCGGGAGAGAGTTCCCCCGCGCTCACTGCACACCGCCTGGGCGCCAACCCATCGGCAAGGCGCAACAAATCTGCTACCGCCGCCCTGTTCGAAGCCCGGCTCCTCCCATGACCTCCCGCACCGCCACCCTCATCGGCTTCTGCGCGATCCTGCTCTGGTCGACGCTCGCCCTCTTCACGGCAATGTCGGGGCGGGTCCCGCCCTTCCAACTCGTGGCGATGACCTTCGTCATCGGCGGTCTGCTGATCCTCGCGATCACCGCCTTGCGCGGCGAGCTCTCCCGCATCCGGCCGACGCCCGCCTCCTTCGCCCTCGGACTTTACGGCCCGTTCGGCGATACCGCCCTGTACTACGCGGCAGTGAAGAACGCCCCTCCGGCCGAGGCGAACCTGATCCACTATCTCTGGCCGCTGCTGATCGTGCTCTTCGCGGCGCTGCTGCCGGGCGGTGGCCTGAAGCCTCGCCACCTCATCGGCGCGCTGATCGGCCTCGTCGCGACCGGGCTTCTGGTCTCCGGCGGGCTCGGAACGGGCGGCGGGATCGCGCTCGGCCATGTTCTCGCGGCGCTCGGCGCCTTCGTCTGGGCGAGCTATTCGGTGGCCTCGCGGCGCTTCGCGGGCGTGCCTTCGGAGAGCCTGTGCGTCACCATGCTGGGCTGCGCCGTGCCGGCGCTCGCCGTGCATTTTGCCTTCGAGACCACGCTCTGGTCGCTGACGGCGACGGAATGGACCGGCGTGCTCGGCCTTGGACTGCGCTCGATCGGGCTTGCCTTCGTCGTCTGGGACATCGGCATGAAGCAGGGCGACGTCGCCCTGCTCGGCGTTGCCTCCTATGCCGCGCTGGTGCTCTCGACGCTGATCCTCGTACTCTTCGACTATGCCCCGGCGAGCTGGCTGCTCGGCGCCTCCTGCGCGCTCATCGTGGTGGGCGCGCTGGTGGCGAGCAGCGGGGGCAAGAAGGCTTAGCGAGAACGCGTCATTCTCGGGCGAAGCGAAGCGCACCCCCGAGAATCTCGTGACCAAATGAAACAGGTCTCCGTCATCCTCGGGTCAAGCCCGAGCATGACGGCTCGGCGGCGCGTAGCAGGCGTCAATTCCGCCGGAGCAGCCGCTCCAGATAATCCAGTTCCTCGGCAGGCCGCAGCGGATCGCCCAGGCGCTTGCGCAGCTCTTCGAGGATGCGCCGCGCCCGCTGGGTCGCGCTCTCGTCGGCGCCGGGCACCTTGACCCGGCCATCGGCCCAGTCGCGCTGGCGCTGCGGCCGGCCGAGCGGATCCTCGCTGCCGCGCTGCTGCGCCGAAGGGCGGCCCTGCTGGCGTCCGTCCGGCTCGCCATAGGCCTGTCCCTCGCCTTCGCCCTCACCGGGCTGTCCCTGCATCTGCTGGGCGAGATTCTGGCCGCCGCGGCGCAACGCATCGAGCGCGCGGCCCTGCGCATCGAGCGCGCCCTCGCCCTGTCCCTGGCCGAGCTGCTGCTCGGCATCGCGCATGGCGTCCTCGGCCTCGCCGAGTTCTCCGTTCTGCGGCGCGCCCATGCCGCGCATCCGCCGCTGCAGATCCTGCAGCCGCTCACGCAAGGCCTGCTGGCGCTGGGAGAGGCCCTGCCCCTGGCCGTTCTGGCCCTGCATGCCCTCGCCGCCTTCGCCATCCTCACCCTGCTCGCCCGGCTGCTGGCCGGGTTGCTGGCCACGCTGGCCGCGTTGTCCTTGCTGTCCCTGCTGCCCTTGCTGGCCACGCTGGCCCGGCCGCGCCTGCTGCTGGCCCGGCCGCTGGCCGCGCTGGGTCTGGCCCTGGCCCTGCCGGCGCTGCTCGTTCTGATAGGTCTCGTCGCGCAGGTTCTGCTGGTCGCGCGTCATCCTGTCGAGATCGCCCAGCGCCTGGTTCATCTGGTTCTGGCGCGGATCGCGCTGGCCAGGGCGCGCCATCTGCAGATTGTTGAGCATCTGGTTGAGCTGCTCCATCAGGCGCTGCGCCTCGGCCATGTCGCCGCGCTTGGAGAGTTCCTCGATCCGATCGAGCATGTTCTGCAGGTCGCGCGGCGTCACCGTGCGGAAATTCTCCGGCAGCTGCGCCTGGTTCTGGTCGCCGTTCTGTTGCTGCTGGCGCATCATCTGTTCGGCGAGCTGGCGCATGAAATTGTCCATGGCCCGGCGCATCTCGTCGGTCAGCTTCTTGATCTCCTCCTCGGAGGCGCCGCGCTCCAGCGCCTGCTGCAGGTTCTCCTGCGCCTGCCGCAGCGCCCGCTCGGCATCGGACATGTCGCCGTCCTCGAGCTGCAGCGCCATCGCCCACATCAGCTCGGAAACCTCGCGCAATTCATCGTCGCTGCCGGATCGGCGCAACCGCTCGCCCAGCATGCGCATGCCGAGATAGACGCCTGTCTCCTTCATGAAGAGGTCAGGCTCGATCATCAGCGCGTCCATGGCGAGCTGCACCTTGGAACGGTCCTCGACGTTCATGACGAGCTTGCGCCGCTGCTCCACCAGCGCCTTGGCCAGCGGCTTGGTGAAAGTGCGCTGCGGCAGCAAGACCTCGATCGGCTCGGTCCGCCCTTCCTGGCCGGCCTCGTCCTTAGCGATCAGCACCATCCGGACCTTCGCGCCGGCCCAGGGATGGGCCGAGAAATCGACCGTGCTCTTCATCTCCTCCTCGGCGGCGGAGGGCGGCGGCACGGCGAGGTTCTGCTTCGGCGGCTCGACCAGCGAACGCCCGGCCGCAGTCGGATCAGGGCGCGAGACCGTCGCCTCGATCGAGGCGATGCCATAGTCGTCCTTGGCCTTGTAGGTGATGGCGAGACCGCCCGACTGCGCGCCGGTCACCGGCTTCGGCGGGTCGGTGAAGGCGATGGTCGGCGGCTGGTCGGCGATAGAGGTGATGTGGAGCGTCGCGCCGGGCGCGCCGCTGCCGGTGAGCTTCAACGTGCCGTTTCCGGCGAGCGTGAAGCGCTTCTCCAGCACCGCCTGCTGCGGCGCCCCGGACGGGGCCGCCTTCGCCGGGGCCGCATCCTTCGCCTGCGAAACCTTGGGCTGGGCATCCCCCCCCTCGCCCTCTTTCGCCTCCGGCTTGAGGAGCTCGAGCCGCCCGGTCGTGGCAACGTCCATATTGGTCTTGCCGGCGATGCGCACGACGATGACCGACTTCTCGGGAGCGCTGAGATTGGGGCTGGCGAGCTTGTTGAAATCGATCAGGATCGGCGGCAGGCGGGTATAGGCCGGCGGGTCGATCCAGGCATCGATGCGCGTCGAGGGCGCGCTGCCCGGTGGGCCCTTCCAGTCGAAGGCGGCGGAGATGCGCTGCGTCGCCTCAGGGCCAGCGACGAAGAAGGCGGTTATGGCGGCGAGCAGCGGCACGGCGCGTAGCGCCAGCTTGTCGTGCCCGGCCATGCGCGGCTGCGGCGGCGCGACCTTGAGCGACGCGACCTGCCGGCTCTGGCGCTCGACATGCAGCTTCCACAGGGCCTGCGACACCGGGTCGGCGGAGCCGACGGCGAGGCTATCCTCCAGCGCCGAGGCCGGACGGTGGCCCCCGGCGAAGGAACGATCGAGCCGGATGAGCGCATCGCGATGTGTCGGCAGAACGAGCCGCGCGACATGCCAGAGGCTGCCGATCAACGCCGCAGTGAAGGCGAGCACGCCGATGAGCCGCCCATACCAGGGCAAATGCGTCCACAGCCCGAACCAGGATACCGCGAGAAAGGCGAGGAGGACGGCAAGCGTCAGCCACAGCCGCGGCCAGAGCCGCTCCCAGCCGAGCGAAACCCGCGAGGCGAGCGCGAGACGGCGAAGCCGCTGCCGGATGCCGTCGATCGTATCGGGCGCCTTGCGGCGCTCTGCCTCGCTCATGCCATCGCTCCGGGCGGCTCCCATTCCTGTCTGAACTTGCCTGACCGGGTCAGGCTAACACGGGAATGTGGCATTGCCAGTGCGAAGACGGTCTTTGCACCACGCTCGACGTTTCGTGAACGGACGCACACGCCGTCATTCTCGGGCTTGACCCGAGCATCTCCGAAACCAGAGCCCGCTGGTCATGAGATTCTCGGGTCAAGCCCGAGAATGACGCACGGGTTTACGCGAACCAGCCGGGCAGCCTGTCGGTTCCGATCAGGTCCTCGTAGCTCTGGCGCGGCCGCGTCACGGCATAATCGTCGCCCTTGACCATGACCTCGGCGATGAGCAGCCGCTGGTTATAGGTCGAAGACATCGAGGCGCCGTAGGCGCCGGCCGTCATGAAGGCGATGAGATCGTTCTGCCTGAGCTGCGGCAGGACCCGGCCGGCCGTGAAGGTGTCGCCGGATTCGCAGATCGGCCCGACGACGTCGTAGGCAACCTCGGGGCCGCCGATCTCAGGCTCCGCCACCGGCCAGATCTCGTGATAGGCCTCGTACATCGCCGGCCGGACGAGGTCGTTCATCGCCGCGTCGACGACGAGGAACTGCTTGGTCGGGCGCGGGTTGAGGTGCAGCACCCGCGTCAGCAGAATGCCGGCATTGCCGACGATCAGGCGGCCCGGCTCGAAGCCGAGCTCGACATCGAGGCCCTTCGTCACCCTGCCGACCATCTCGGCATAGGCATCGATCAGCCCCGGCCCATAGTCGAAGGTCTTCGGGATGTCGTAGGGGATGCCGAGCCCGCCGCCGAGGTCGAGCCGGTCGACGCGATGGCCCTCTCCCTGCAACGAGCCGACCAGCGCGACCATCTTGGAATAGGCCGCCTCGAAGGCATCGATCTCGCGGATCTGGCTGCCGATATGAACGGCGAGGCCCATGATCCGGACGCCCGGCATGTTGGCCGCCCGCGCATAGAGCCTGCCGACCTCCTCGAAGGAGACGCCGAACTTGTTCTCCGACGATCCGGTCGTGATCTTGGCATGGCCGCCGGCGCCGATATCGGGATTGACCCGGAACACGGCCTCCTGCCGCTTGCCGAGCGAAGCCGCAACCTTGGACAGCAGGTCGAGCTCGCTCTCGCTCTCGATATTGATCTGGTAGAGCCCGGCCTCGACCGCGAAGCGCAGCTCCTGCTCGCTCTTGCCAACGCCCGAGAACACGATCTTCTCCGGCGGGATGCCGGCAGCGAGCGCCTTGCGCACCTCGCCTTCGGAGACCGTGTCGATGCCGGCGCCGAGCGCGCCCAGCGTCTTCAGCACGCCGAGATTGCCGTTGGCCTTCATGGCGTAGAAGACATGCGTCTTGCCGGCGGCCTTCTTCATCGCCGCTGCGAAGAGCTTGTAGTGCCGTTCGATCGTCGCGGTGGAATAGACGTAGACGGGCGTGCCGACCTCGTCGGCGATGCGCTTGAGATCGACGCCCTCGGCATGGAGCGAGCCGTCGCGATAGGCGAAATGATGCATGGGGTTAAGCTCGCAATGATAGACGCGGTGCACCCGCCGTCATTCTCGGGCGCAGCGAGACGCAGGCTCGAGAATCTCTCTCAGGAGATGCCCGGGTCTAGCCCGAGCATGACGCGCGAAACCGACGCGGCAGCAAAAATGATCGTTACATCAGCGGATCGAGGATGAACGGCTTGTTCGGCACGACGATCGCCTTGTTGGCCTTGACCGGCTTCGCCAGCACCGAGGCCGAACCGTAGGAGGAAACATCGTTCTCCTGGGCGCCGACCTGATCGTCGGGCAGATCGAGCGCGCCCGTCGCATTCGGCGGCGCCTCGAGCGGCCCCTTTCGCCCGCAGGCGGCGAGTGCAACGGCCAGCAGGCCGACGACCAGCAGGGTGCGGCCGAATTTCAGGCGGGAATCAAGCACGAAAGCGAACCCTCGGAACGAAGCGTGGCGAGACAGTAGCGGAGGATGCGGCGCAGCGCGAGGCTTCCGGAAGCGTCATTCTCGGGCAAGCGCAGCGCCGACCCGAGAATCCCCTGCAAGAGATGCTCGGGTCAAGCCCGAGCATGACGCGCTACTTCGCGAGCTGCTTTAGCCAGCGCCGCGCCTGCTTGCGGACATTGGCCGGAGCCGTGCCGCCATAGCTCACGCGGCTCTTGACCGACTGATCGACGCCGAGAACGGCGAAGACGGCCTCGGTGATCTTCGGCTCCACCGCCTGCATCTCGGCGAGCGAGAGCTTCTCCAGCCCAACCCTCTTCTCCGAAGCGATTCCGACGAGCCGGCCGGTGACATGATGCGCGTCGCGGAACGGCATCTTCAGCACGCGCACCAGCCAGTCGGCGAGGTCCGTCGCGGTGGCGTAGCCGAAACCCGCCGCCTTCTTCATCGCCTTGAGGTCGGGCTGCATGTCGCGGATCATGCCGGCCATCGCGGCGAGGCAGAGCGACAGCGTCTGGAGGGCGTCGAAAGTGCCTTCCTTGTCTTCCTGCATGTCCTTGGAATAGCTGAGCGGCAGGCCCTTCATCATGGTCAGCAGCGCCTGCAACGCGCCGAAGACGCGTCCTGCCTTGCCGCGTACCAGCTCGGCCGCATCGGGGTTGCGCTTCTGCGGCATGATCGAGGACCCCGTCGAGAAGGCGTCCGAGAGCTTGACGAAGCCGAATTGCGGCGTCGCCCAGAGCACGATCTCCTCGGCAAGCCGCGAGAGGTGCATGGCACAGATCGAGGCCGTCGAAAGCGTCTCCAGCACGAAATCGCGATCCGAGACCGAATCGAGCGAGTTCGCCGTCGGGCGGTCGAAGCCGAGCGCCTTCGCCGTCATGTGGCGGTCGATCGGGAAAGAGGTGCCGGCGAGCGCCGCCGCACCGAGCGGGCATTCGTTGAGGCGCGCACGGGCATCGCGGACACGGCCACGGTCGCGGCCGAGCATCTCGACATAGGCCAGGAGATGATGGCCGAAGGTAACCGGCTGCGCCGATTGCAGATGGGTGAAGCCCGGCATCACCGCGCCGGCATAGCTGTCGGCCTTCTCGGCGAGCGCCTGCTGCAAATCGGCCATCTGGCCGTCGATCTCGTCGAGCGTGTCGCGCACCCACAGCCGCATGTCGGTTGCGACCTGATCGTTGCGCGAGCGGGCGGTGTGCAGCCGGCCGGCGGCGGCGCCGATCTTGTCCTTGAGGTTGGACTCGACGTTCATGTGGACGTCTTCGAGCGCACGCGAAAACGTGAAGGCGCCGCTCTCGATCTCGCCTTCGACCTGCTTGAGGCCGGCGATGATGGTCGCGACATCGTCCTTCGTCAGGATGCCGGTCTCGGCCAGCATAGCCGCATGGGCGAGCGAACCACGGATATCCTGGCGCCAGAGCTTCTTGTCGAAATCGATGGAGGCGTTGATCTCCTCCATGATGGCGCCTGGACCTGTGGCGAAACGCCCACCCCACATGCGATTGCTCACGACGGTCTTTCCTGCTTTTGAGGACGCACGATGACGTCTGAAAAAAAGATCGGACTGGCCCTCGGGGTCGTAGCGGTGCTCGGCCTCGCTGGCGTGGCCGCCTTCTACTCCGTCACGGGCGATGCCGGCAACGGATCATGCAGTGCGGCACGCACCACCGCCGAGCGCACGAAGCCTTCGGTGAAGGGCGAGGTCGCCGCGGTCGAGCTGCGCACCCGCCCGCAGCCGGCGCCGGAGCTCGCCTTTACCGGGCCGGACGGTCAGCCGATGACGCTCGTGGCATTGAAGGGCAAGGCGCTGCTGGTCAATCTCTGGGCTACCTGGTGCGCGCCCTGCCTGAAGGAAATGCCCGCGCTCGACACCCTGCAGAAGGAGATGGGCGGGCCGGATTTCGCAGTCGTCGCGATCAACATCGACACGCGCAATCTCGACAAGCCAAAGAGCTGGCTCGCGGAGAACAAGGTCACCAACCTGCCCTTCTACAGCGACCCGCAGGCAGCGACCTTCCAGGCGCTGCGCGCCGCCCACAAGGTCGAGGGCATGCCCGTCAGCATCATCGTCGACAAATCCGGCTGCGAGCTCGGCATCATCCAGGGCCCGGCCGACTGGGCGAGTGCTGATTCGAAGGCGCTGATGAAGGCCGCGATCGGCAAGCCCTGACCGCAACGTCGCCGCAATCGCAGCATGTTGACGAACTCTCGTCGCATTGCGGCGTTCTGTTGCGGACGAGATCGAGCACGAGAAGGACGAACCATGTCGACTGACCGATTCCGCGCGGGACGCTTCGGCGGATTGGGAGCTGTCGCCATCGCCTTCGTGCTGCTGGCGGCGGGACCGGCCGGCGCCCAGGAGCGCAGGCCCATCGCCGGCACCAGCGTCTCGCTTGCCGTGCCGAAGGGTTTTGAGCCCGCGACCGGCTTCGCGGGGCTGATGAACAAGGCGACCCAGGCAACCGTTCTGATCGTCGAGCTCCCGCCCGAGGCCTATCCGCAACTTTCGCCCCTGTTCGGCAATGCCGACATGGCCAAGGCGAATTTTGCCCGGCAGAACATCACCATCACGTCCGCGGCCCGGATCGATGTCGGGGGCGAGAAGGTGCCGTTGCTCACCGGCACGCAGATCGCTCCCACCGGCGACCGGTTCGACAAATGGATCGCCCTGTACAAGGGCGAAAAGACCGTGATGCTGACGGTGCAGGCTCCGCAGAAGGCCAAGCTCGCCCCTGCCGCGGTGAAGGCCATGCTCGCCTCCGTCTCTCTCGGCAAGGAGCCCTCGCTCGACGACAAGCTCGCCGCCCTGCCCTTCGCCATCAAGGCCGGCGCGCCGTTCCGCGTGATCGACACCATCGGCGGCTCCGGGGTCATGATGACTGTCGGCGACAAGAACACCGATCCTGCCGGGACCCAGCCATTGATGGTCGTCGCCTATCAGGCCTCGGGGCCGGCGAAGCCCGGCCAGGAGCAGGAATTGTCCGAGACGCTGCTCAAGAGCACCCATAACCTCGAAAACGCCACCATCATGGAACGCAACCGCGTGCCCTTTGCCGGCGCCGACGGCATGGCGCTCACGGGCCGCTTCAAACATCCCGGCGGCGGCGACAAGGCCTTCGCGCAATATCTCGCCATAGGACCAGACGGACGCTTCGTCCGCCTGATCGTGATGGCCGACGAAAGCGAGATGCCGAAGCTTCAGCCCGCCATCGACCAGACGGCGGCGAGCATCGCCTTTACGGCAAAGTAGCCATTCGCCAGCTCCGGGCCTCTCCCTGCGGCTCCGACCCGATTGGCGCCGTGCCCCGGCACGGGTAAAGGCATGTCCATGCGCTATACTATTGGCCTCGCCACCACCTTCCACGATCCCGCCATCGCGATCATCGGCCCCGGCGGCGAAGTGCTCTTCGCCGAGGCGACCGAGCGTTACCTGCAATACAAGCGCGCGCCCAATTGCGAGCCCGACTCGGCGCTGCGCATGGAGGGGTTGCTGAAGCGCTACATCCCGAAGGACGCCGAAGTAACCATCGCCACCAGTTGGAGCGAGGACTTCACCGGCTTCCTCGACCAGATGGCACGCGCCGGCTCCTTCACCCTCGATGCGCTGCTCAAGCTCTCGCCGGAGCTCAACCGCTCGCTCGTGCCCGAGCGCACCGAGCGCGCGCTGATCACCTCGCTCCATCACGCCCAGCAGCGCGCCGGCATGGGCGTGCTGCTTGGACTCGACCGCGCTCATGGCAAGGCCAATGTCAGCGGCCTGAAGCGCTACGGCCACCATCTCAGCCACGCCGCCTATGCCTGCTGGTCCTCGCCCTTCGACAATGCCGCCTGCCTCGTCGTCGACGGCATGGGCGAGACCGGGGCCTCGGCCATCTTCGCGCTAGAAAACGGCCGACTTCGCGAGGTTAAGCGCCATCGCGGCCGGGAATCGATCGGCTTCTATTTCGGGCTCGTCACCGATCTCGCCGGCTTCGACCAGGCCAAGGGCGAGGAATGGAAGATCATGGGGCTAGCCCCCTACGGCAAGACCGCCCCGGAGCTGATGGCGCTGCTGCGCAAGCTCTACCTGATCGAGGGCCACAAGCTCTCCTTCGCCAAGGCCGATGTCGTGCAGGCGGTTGCGGCCGAAATTCTGGCGAGGCGCCCGGCCGACGCACTCGATCAGGGCTGGGCCGATCTCGCCCGCTGCGGGCAGGACGTCTTCGCCGAGATGATGGAGGCTTTGCTCGGGGAAGCTGCAGCGCTGGTGCCGAGCGAGAACCTCGTCCTGGCCGGCGGCTGCGCGCTCAACTCCTCCTTCAATGGCAAGATCGCCGGCCGCCACGGCTTCAGCACCGTCTTCGTGCCCTCTGCCCCGGCCGATGACGGCAACGCCATCGGTGCCGCATGGCTCGCCCATGCCGAGACGAATCCGGACTGGCGTGCGCCGAAGGGCCCGCTCACCCCCTATCTGGGCTCAGGCGTCTCGACCGAACCCTTCGAGCGCATGCAGCTCTGGGAGAAGCGGCTGCGCAAGCTCCAGCCCGAAGAGATCGCGCCGGCCACGGCGAAACTTCTCACCGAGGGCAAGCTGATCGGCTGGGTGCAGGGCCGTGCCGAATTCGGGCCGCGTGCGCTCGGCAACCGCTCGATCATCGCCGATCCCCGCCCGGCCGACGCCAAGGACATCCTCAACGCCAAGGTGAAGTACCGCGAGGCCTTCCGGCCCTTCGCGCCCTCGATCCTCGCCGAGCACGCCGCCGACTGGTTCGAGAACTATCAGGACGCGCCCTATATGGAGCGCACGCTCGTCTGGAAGGAAGCGGTGCGCCGGCGCGTCCCGGCCGTGGTTCATGAGGACGCGACCGGCCGCCTCCAGAGCGTCACGGCGGAGCGCAATCCGCGCTACCACGCCTTGATCTCGGCCTTCCACAAGCTGACCGGGGTGCCGGTGGTCCTCAACACCTCCTTCAACATCATGGGCAAGCCGATCCTGCACACGGCGGAGGATGCGATCCTGATGTTCTACACCAGCGGGCTCGACGCGCTGGTAATCGAGGACTGGCTGCTGGTGAAGTGAGGGCCGGACCGCCGCCCGCCACGGACATGGCGTGCCGTCATACTCGGGCTTGACCCGAGCATCTCTGGCCGTAGGGGGCGCCTTATCCTGCAGGAGATTCTCGGGTCTGCGCTTCGCTTCGCCCGAGTATGACGGCCAGCCTCATCGATCCGCGCCATTGATCGGTCGGATCACGCGAAATCGCTGGTTTCGTCCCTGTTTGCGGTCATTCTCCGGGCCGATCGCAAGGAGATGACGCCATGCTGCAACTGCGCCCGAACTGCGAATGCTGCGACCGCGACCTGCCGCCGCAATCGCGCGAGGCCCTGATCTGCACCTTCGAATGCACATTCTGCGCCGACTGCGCCGAGACGCGCTTCGCTGGCACCTGCCCGAATTGCGGCGGCGACCTCGTACGCCGGCCGATTAGGCCCGAGCGTATGCTGGATAAATACCCGGCCTCGACCGAACGCGTCCGCAAGCCGCACCCGCAATGCGCTGCGGCTTGAGAAAAGCGGTCAGATCAGAAAGCTGATCGGGAAACCGAGCCTCAGCTCGCCTGCTTCACCGCGATGCCCTTCTCTTCGAAGAGCTGCTGCAATTCGCCGGCCTGGAACATCTCGCGGGTGATGTCGCAGCCGCCGACGAACTCGCCCTTGACGTAGAGCTGCGGGATCGTCGGCCAGTTCGAATAGGCCTTGATGCCCTCGCGGATCTCCTGATCCTCGAGCACGTTGACGCCCTTGAAGGGCACGCCGACATAGCTGAGGATCTGCACGACCTGGCCGGAGAAGCCGCACATCGGGAATTGCGGCGTGCCCTTCATGAAGAGCACCACGTCGTTGTTCTTCACTTCCGCATCGATGCGGGCGTTGACGTCGGACATCGTCTGTCTCCTGAAGCGGGTTCAAGGCCCGCCGGATGGTTTCGTTCTAATCTTGGGGAGCCGCCGTCGTCAGCGCAAGGGCATGCAGCACGCCGCCCATATTCCCCTGGAGCGCGGCGTAGACCATCTGGTGCTGCTGCACCCGGGTCTTGCCCTTGAAGGCGGCGGAGACGACCGTCGCGGCATAGTGGTCGCCGTCGCCAGCCAGATCCTTGATCTCGACCGCTGCATCCGGCAGCGCCGCCTTGATCATGCGCTCGATCTCGTGAGCGTCCATCGCCATGGTCCGAACTCCTCAGTCGACCTTGCTGGCCATGTAGGACGGCAGCCAGTCTTCATGGATCTTGCTGAGATCGGCGAGCGCCAGCGCCGTCTCACCCGGCAGCGCAAGCGTCGCGCCGCCCGTGCGGCCGATCGCGAGCGCAGGCACGCCGGCCGTCTTCGCCTCGGCAATCACGGCATCGGCCTGAGCCGCCGGAACCGTCACGACATAGCGCGCCTGATCCTCGCCGAAGAGCGCGGCATGGGCCGGGCCGGCCGGCAGTGTCTCGATCGCCGCGCCGATGCCCTTGGCCATCGCCATCTCGGCGAGCGCGACGGCGAGGCCGCCATCCGAGAGATCATGGCAGGCAGTGACCTTGCCGTTTGTGATCAGCCCGCGCACGAAGTCGCCGTTGCGGCGCTCGGTCGCGAGATCGACCGGCGGCGGCGCGCCCTCCTCGCGGCCGCAAACGGTCGCGAGATAGGCGCTCTGGCCAAGCCAGCCCTGCGTTTCGCCGATCAGGATGATCGCCTCGCCTTCGCCCTTGAAGGCGATTGTCGCGTGCCGGGTGACATCCGCGAGCACACCGACGCCGCCGATGGTCGGAGTCGGCAGGATCGAGATGCCGTTGGTCTCGTTGTAGAGCGAGACGTTGCCGGAGACGACGGGGAAATCGAGCGCCTTGCAGGCCTCGCCGATACCGCGGATGCAACCGACAAGCTGGCCCATCACCTCGGGCTTCTCGGGATTGCCGAAGTTGAGGTTGTCGGTGATCGCGAGCGGCGTCGCGCCGGTCGCGGTGAGATTGCGCCAGGCTTCGGCCACGGCCTGCTTGCCGCCCTCGAAGGGATCGGCCTCGCAGTAGCGCGGGGTCACGTCGGCGGTCATTGCGAGGCCCTTGGGCCCGTCCTCGATGCGGATCAGGCCAGCGTCGCCGCCCGGCGTCACCACCGAATTGCCGAGGATCAGCGTGTCGTACTGCTCCCAGATCCAGCGCTTGGAGGAGAGATCCGGCGAGCCGATCAGCTTCTTCAGCGCCTCGGCATTGCCGCAGGGCGGCGTCACGCTCTCTGCGGCGATGCGCTGCTGCGGCGGGGCCTCGATCCAGGGCCGGTCGTATTCGGGGGCCTCGTCGCCGAGCTCCTTGATCGGCAGGTCGGCCATGACCTCGCCCTTGTGCTTGATGACGAAGCGCAGCGTGTCGGTGGTGTGGCCGATGACCGCGAAATCGAGCCCCCATTTCTTGAAGATCGCCTCGGCGGCGTCCTCATGCCCCGGCTTGATCACCATGAGCATGCGCTCCTGGCTTTCCGAGAGCATCATCTCATAGGCGCTCATGCCCTCCTCGCGGCAGGGCACCTTGTCGAGGTCGAGCTCGACGCCGAGATCGCCCTTGGCGCCCATCTCGACGGCCGAGCAGGTCAGGCCGGCCGCGCCCATGTCCTGGATCGCGTCGACATGGCCGGCGGCCATGATCTCGAGGCAGGCTTCGAGCAGGAGTTTCTCGGCGAAGGGGTCGCCGACCTGCACGGTCGGGCGCTTTTCCTCCGACTTGTCGTCGAATTCTGCCGAGGCCATGGTCGCGCCATGGATGCCGTCGCGCCCGGTCTTGGAACCGAGATAGACGATCGCCTTACCGACGCCCGACGCCTTGGCATAGAAGATCTCGTCGGCCTGGGCGATGCCCACAGCCATCGCGTTGACGAGGATGTTGCCGTCATAGCGCGTGTGGAAGCCGGTGGCGCCGCCGACATTCGGCACGCCGAAGGAGTTGCCGTAGCCGCCAATGCCGGCGACGACGCCCGAGACGAGATGGTGGGTCTTGGGATGGTCGGGATCGCCGAAGCGCAGCGCGTCGAGCACCGCGATCGGCCGGGCGCCCATCGTAAAGACGTCGCGCAGGATGCCGCCGACGCCCGTCGTCGCGCCCTGATAGGGTTCGATGAAGGACGGGTGGTTGTGGCTCTCCATCTTGAAAACGATGGCCGTCCCATCGCCGATATCGATGACGCCGGCATTCTCGCCGGGACCCTGGATCACCCAGGGCGCCTTGGTCGGCAACGTCTTCAGATGGATCTTCGACGACTTGTAGGAGCAGTGCTCGTTCCACATCGCCGAGACGATGCCGAGCTCCGTGATCGTCGGCTCGCGGCCGATCAGATGCAGGAAGCGCTGATACTCGTCCGGCTTCAGGCCGTGCTCGGCGACGAGCTGCGGGGTGATCTTGGTATCGTTCGGAATCACGGGCTCAGGGTTCCTGGCGGTCCGGCGAGGGGATTTGGCAGGGGCATAGCCTGCCTGCGCCCGCGAGACAACATTCGCAGCGCGAACGGCGCTTTCAGCACTGGATGGCGGCCAGAGCGCCCCGGAGCGGCGCCGGAATCGGAACCGGCTTCTGGCCGGCCCGTTCCACATAGACATGGGTGAAGCGCCCCTGCGCCGCGGCCTCTGCGCCACCTTGTCGGAAGATGCCAATACGGTAGGTGACGGAGCTGTTGCCGAGGCGCTCGACAGCGATCCCCGCCTCAACCGTCTCCGGGAAGGCGACGCTCTCGAAATAGGTGCAGCCGGTCTCGACCACGAGCCCGACGATCTCGCTGCCCGCGAGGTCGAGAAAACCGCCTTCGATCAGCCAGGCATTCACCGCCGTATCGAACCAGCCGTAATAGACGACATTGTTGACGTGGCCGTAGGCGTCATTGTCGTGCCATCGCGTCGGAATGGCGCGAAAGACGCGAAAGTCGGCGCGCGTGAGGCGGGGCTGTCGCTCGCTCATATCCGGCAAATCCTCCCCCCGTCATGCTCGCACTTGTGACGAGCATCCACGTCTTGAACACCGCATTCGAGGAAGGAGGACGCGGATGGTCGGGACAAGCCCGACCACCATGACGGCGCGGGCACAACCATTCTTAGCCTTCCCCCGGTTTCTCGCCGGTCTTGATCTCGGGCACGCCGAGCGCATCTGCCAATCTCGCCTTGGCCGAGCCCGGCCGCAGCGGCTTCTGCTGGCTCTCATGCGGGGCCCAGCCGGAGAGCCAGACGAACTCGAAGGTCGCCGGCAGCCGCCCGTCGGCATCGGCGAAGCGCTCGGCATAGAGCGTGGCGGCACGCAGCAGCGTCTCGCGCCGCAGCGGCGTCCTGCGCCGCGCGACGAGCGCATTGGCCCAGCCCATGGCCCGCAGATCGCGGAACAGTCCGAAGGCGTCGCGATAGCGCACCGTCACGATCTCGCTGTCGATCACGGGCAGGGCGAATCCGGCACGCTGGAGGAGCCCGCCGAGATCGCGCAGATCGGCGAAGGGCGCGACGCGTGGGCTGACCCCGCCCGTCGTCTCGCTCTCGGCTTCGAGCAGCGCCTGCCGGAGCTCCTGCAAGGAGCGTCCACCGAGCATGCAGGCCATGAACAGCCCGTCGGGCCGCAGCGCCCGCTTGATCTGGATGAGTGCGCCGGGCAGGTCGTTGACGCCGTGCAGCGCCAGCAGCGAGACGGCGAGGTCGAGAGAACCGGCGGCGAAAGGCTGTCTTTCTAGATCACCGATCAGATCGGCAGCTGTCCCCTCGGCCTCCGCCATACGCAGCAGCCGCCCCGCCTTGCCGGCTAGGACGGGCGCAACGAGCGGTAGTGGCGTGCCGAGATCGGCAGCCACGGCAAACTCGCGCAGAACGGCCCCGAGTCGCTCCTCCAGATCATCAGCCGCGCGTCGCAGCAGGAAATCCGGATAGTCACCGGCGAGCGCGCGTCTGAGCCGCGAACGGCCGAGCGCGCGGTCGAAGACGAGACTTTGATCACTCAACTTTGCACCGTCAGCAAGACACAAGCCCTCATCCTGAGGAGCAGCCAAAGGCTGCGTCTCGAAGGATGCTCCAGCCCTCTCCCGAGCTTTCTGGACCGTCCTTCGAGACGCCATTCCTATTCGGAATGGCTCCTCAGGACGAGGGCCGAGTTGAACGGGCCGTGCGCCGCTCAGCGATCGAGCAGCTTCTCGATCTCGGCGCGCAGCTGCGGGCCGAGATCGCCCCGATCGAGCGCATAGGCGACATTCGCCGCGAGGAAGCCGATCTTCGAGCCGGCATCGTAGATGTCGCCATCGAAGCGCACCGCATAGAACGGCTCCTGCCGCGAGAGCGCGATCATGGAATCGGTGAGCTGGATCTCGCCGCCGGCGCCCTTCTCCTGGTTGGCGAGCAGGTTGAAGATCGTCGGCTGCAGGATGTAGCGGCCGGAAATGTGCAGGTTCGAGGGCGCGGTGCCCTTCGGCGGCTTCTCCACCATGCCGGTGATCTTCGAGACCTTGGCCTTGGCGTCCTCGACGCCGACGATGCCGTATTGATGGGTCTGGTCGTCGGGCACCGGCGCCACGGCGATGTGGTTGCCGCCATGCTCGTCATAGGCCTCGATCATCTCGGCGAGGCAGCCCTTGCCGGCGCTGTAATGCAGCATGTCCGGTAGCAGCAGCGCGAAGGGCTCCTCGCCGACGAGCTCGCGCGCGCACCAGACGGCGTGACCGAGACCGAGCGGCGCCTGCTGGCGGGTGAAGCTGGTGGCGCCGGCGGCCGGCAGATCGGCCTTCAGAGCCTCCAGCTCCTTCACCTTGTTGCGCTTGGCCAGCGTGTCGTCGAGCTCATAGGCCATGTCGAAATGATCCTCGATCACCGCCTTGTTGCGGCCGGTGACGAAGATGAAGTGCTCGATGCCGGCGGCGCGCGCCTCGTCCACGACATGCTGCACGACCGGACGGTCGACGATGGTCAGCATCTCCTTGGGGATCGCCTTCGTGGCGGGCAGGAAGCGGGTGCCGAGGCCGGCGACGGGGAGAACGGCCTTGCGGATGCGTTTCGTCATGAAAAATCCATTGGGCACGGCGGCCTTTGCCAAAGGCAGGGCAGTGATCGGAAACAGCCGCACAACTGTCATTGTTGCCAGCCATCTGTGCTTATAGTTGACAGGCCTTGAGAACCCGTCAACGGACATTCGATAGTGCGGCGTCATGACAAAGATGAGGCAAGAGACGCAATGGCGATATTGGTTTCCGGCGGGGCTGGCTACATTGGCAGCCATATGGTCCTCGAACTCCTCGATCGGGGCGAGCGCGTCGTCGTGCTCGACAACCTGTCGACCGGCTTCTGGTGGGCCGTTCCGCCGGAAGCGACATTCGTTCAAGGCGATATCGGCGATCAGGAGCTGGTCGAGAAGCTGATCGCCGAGCATGGCGTGACGGCGCTGGCGCATTTCGCGGCACGCATCGTCGTCCCGGAATCGGTCAGCGATCCGCTTGGTTATTATTTCAATAATACTGTGAAAACCCGAGCATTGATCGAAAGTGCCGTCCGCGGCGGCGTCAAGCACGTCATCTTCTCCTCCACGGCTGCGGTCTATGGCGAGCCCCCGGTCTCGCCGGTGCCGGAGGAGATCGCGCTCAACCCGATCAACCCCTATGGCCGCTCCAAGCTGATGAGCGAGTGGATGCTGCAGGATGCGGCGAAGGCGCACGGCTTCACCTACGTCGCGCTGCGCTATTTCAACGTCGCCGGCGCCGACCCGAAGCTCCGCTCCGGCCAGTCCTCGCCGAACGCCACGCATCTCATCAAGGTCGCGAGTCAGGCCGCGCTCGGCCAGCGCGATGGCCTCACCGTCTTCGGCACCGACTATGCGACGCCGGACGGCACCTGCGTGCGCGACTACATCCACGTCACCGATCTCGCCCGCGCCCATCTTGCCGCGCTCGACCATCTGCGCGCCGGCAAGGAAAGCCTGACGCTGAACTGCGGCTATGGCCGGGGCTATTCGGTGAAGGAGGTCGTCGAAGTCGTGAAGAAGGTCTCAGGGATCGATTTCCCCGTGACCCTCGCCGATCGCCGCGCGGGCGACCCAGCTTCGCTGGTCGCTCGTGCCGACCGGATCCAGGCCGAACTCGGCTGGCGGCCGGAGCATGACGACCTCGAGGAGATCGTCGGCCAGGCGCTGGCCTGGGAGGAGAAGCTCAGGACACGGAACGCCTCGAGCTGAGCGACCCTTCCCCAGTACACCCCGAGCCCTCATCCTGAGGAGCCATTCCCTTGGGAATGGCGCCTCGAAGGATGCTCCAAGAGGCTGCAGGGACATCGGGAGCATCCTTCGAGACGCGCTTCTGCGAAGCGCTCCTCAGGATGAGGGCCGCCGGATGCCGGACAGCCGCCGATCTGGTACCCTCAGGCGGGGTCGTCCTCGGCCGGCTCGCGCACTTCGAGCACGGTCAGGCGCTTCACATCGCCCGAGCGCGTCGTCCAGTCGATCGAACGCTCGGCGGCCATGCCGATCAGCGCGACGCCGATCGGCGTCATCACCGAGATGCGGTTCTTCTCGATATCGGCGTCCTGCGGCCAGACCAGCGTGATGGTGCTTTCCCGCTTGGTGCTCTCGTCGCGATAGACGATCACGCTGCCGATCCGGGCGTGATCGACCGAAACCCGCCCCTCCGGCAGGATGCGGGCACGGTCGAGCTCATGGCTCAGCTCGGCGGCGAGCTCCGGCATGGTGTTGGCCGCGCCGGCCGCGATGCGGCTCAGCATGGCATGGTCCGCGGCCGTAACAGTGATGGCGGGACGCTTGGCAGTCATGAGGACGGGTCTTTCATCGAAAAGGCGAGCGCCTGCCGACGGACCAGAACCGCGCGGCATCAAAGGGGCGAACTCGCAGGTGAACGGAATTGAGGGAGCGCCCCCGAGCCGGAGGCGCCAAGCGCGACAGACCCGGGGCTAGAAGCCCGCGATGACGTTGCCCGAGCGGTGCAGACCGCGGCGGAAGGGTGAGGCGCTATACATCCCGCCAGAATCCGCCAATCCCCCGGGCTTGTCAAATCAGAGAGGTGGCGTCGCTGCCGCGGTCGGCTTAACCTGCGGTTAATCTTGTTCAGGCGCTGTGATGGTGTTTCCATCCAGCATCCGCAGGGAGTGTCCATGCGCCTGTCCGTCGTCGCAGCTTCGGCCTTGATCAGCCTGGCGCCTGCGCTGGCGCAGACCACCGGCTCGATCAATGTTTCCGGCGCCCATGCCCGCAATGCGCAGGCGACGCCGGCCAGCGCCTCCTTCGACATCTTCCTGCAGCGACTCTGGCCGCAGGCTCAAGGACGCGGCATTTCGCGCGCGACCTTCGACCTCGCCTTCCGCGGCGTGACGCCGGACGCCTCCATCATTGCCCTGACCAAGAAGCAGGCCGAGTTCAGCGCCCCGATCTGGAGCTATCTGGAGAATGCCGTCGGCGGCGCCCGCATCCAGCGCGGCCGCGACGCAGCAGCGGAGAACGCCACCGTCCTCGCGCAGGTCGAAGCCCGCTACGGCGTACCCAAGGAAGTCGTCCTCGGCGTCTGGGGCATGGAGACGAATTACGGCTCCTTCAAGGGCGGCAAGGACGTCATCCGCTCGCTCGCTACCCTCGCCTCGATCCGCTACCGCGGCGACTTCTTCCGCGACGAGTTGCTCACCGCCCTCGAGTTGATCGAGAAGGGCTATGCGGAGCGCGACGAATTGCGCGGCTCCTGGGCCGGCGCGATGGGCCACACCCAGTTCATGCCGTCGAGCTACATGAAATACGCCGTCGACTGGACCGGCAACGGCCACGCCGACATCTGGAATTCGTCCAGCGACGCCATCGCCTCCACCGCCAACTACCTCAAGAGCTATGGCTGGGTGCCGGGCCTGCCCTGGGGCATGGAGGTGACGCTGCCTGATGGCTTCGACCATCGCCTGGACAAGGGCAGCTTCTCCTCCCTCCGCTCCGCCGGGGTGCGCCGGGCCGATGGACGCGCGCTGCCCTCCTCGGGCGAAGGCCGCTTGTTCTACCCGGCCGGGCATAGCGGGCCGGTGATGCTGCTGACCGCCAATTTCGACGTCATCAAGAAGTACAATTCCTCCGACGCCTATGCGCTCGCCGTCGGGCATCTCGGCGACAGGATCATGGGCCGCCCCGCGATCCAGGCGGGCTGGCCCGTCAAGGCCGCCCGGCTCGACATGGCCGGCACAAAGGATTTGCAGCACCGGCTGAAGGTGCTCGGCTATTACAACCACGATGCCGACGGGCGCATCGGCACCGGCACGCGCGAGGCCGTGCGCCAGTACCAGATCAGCGCCGGCGAGATCCCGGACGGCTATCCGACCCCGGCTCTGCTGGTCCGGATGCGTGGCAAGCGCTGACTTTCGGGCCGCTGCGCCCTATAGTGCGGGGCATAGGGGCCGCTGGATCGGATAGGCAGATGCGTCTGCGTTCGCTCGCCCTGGTTCTGACTGCCGCCTGCATGCTCCTGATCACGGGCGGGCCGGTTTCCCTTGCCCAGCAGCAACAGCGCAACCTCTTTCAGCTCTTTTGGCAGTTGCCGGCCGCCCAGCAGCGCGCGGCGCCGCAGCCACGCCAGCGTGTCGCGCCCGTCGTCCGCCGTCGCGAGGCCCCCGTCGTCGTCCGCGACGACCCGGTCATTCCCAAGGTCGATGTCAACAGCCACATCGTGGTGATGGGAGATTCGCTCGCAAACCTCCTGGCCAACGGCCTCGACGAGGCCCTGAACGACCGCCCGGATGTCGAGGTTCTCCACAAGTCCAAGCCTGATTCGGGCCTCGTCCGGACCGACTTCTACGACTGGCCGAAGGCGGTTTCCGATATCCTGGCCGGTGACCAGAAGATCACCCTGGGCGTCATGCTGGTCGGCCTCAACGACCGGCAGCCGATCCGCGAGGGCGAAACCGTCCATGACCCCCTGAGCCCACGCTGGCTCGAGCTCTATCGGGACCGCATCGACCTCATCGCCGACGCCTTCGCAGCCCGCCGCATTCCCTTGATCTGGGTCGGCGCGCCACCCGTGCAGAACGGCCGGCTCTCGGCTGATTTCGTCTCGTTCAACGAGCTCTACCGCCAGCGCGTCGAGAAGGCCGGCGGGCAATATGTCGATCTGTGGGGCGGCTTCGTCGATGCCGAAAACCGCTATACCGCGACGGGTCCCGACGTTTCCGGGCAGCTGACGCGGCTGCGCCTCGGCGACGGCATCCATTTCACTGCCGCCGGTGCCCGCAAGGCCGCGCATTTCGTCGACCTCGTCATCCGCCGCATCATCGAGGCCGCGCCGCAGAACAGTGTGATCGCTCTGCCCGTCTCGCCCGAGACGGGCGCGCCCTCGACCCCCGAGCTACAGCCCGGCGGCGTCGAGCGCCTGATCGATCAGATGGTCGCCGGCGTGCCGACGATCGGCCTGCCCCCGGCCCTGCAGGCGCGCCCGCTGGCGGGGCCTATCCAGCCGCTGACCGGGCAGGCCCCGACATCCGGGCAGCCCCTGCTGGCCTCGGTCACCGAGGCGCGCGGGCGCGGCGAGGCCGAGCTGCAGCTCGAGCGCGTCTTCGGCCAGGGCATCGCGCCCGATCCGGTCCCTGGCCGGCTCGACGATTATCGCTGGCCGCGCTGAGCTCAGCCCGCCATCAACCGGTCGAACACCGGATCGGGATCATCCACCTCGATGAGCCGCTTGCCGGTGATCACCCAGATCCGAGTCGCCACGGCGCGGACGAAGGCGCGGTCATGGCTGACCAGCAGGCAGGCCGCGCCATGCTCGGTGAGTTCGCGCTCCAGCATGTCCTGCCCTTCGATATCGAGATGGTTGGTCGGCTCGTCCAGCAGGTAGAAATTCGGCTGGGCGAGGCGCAGCAACAGCATGGCGAGCCGCGCCCTCTGCCCTCCCGACAGACGGGCGAGCGGCGCGCCCTGGGCCTCGCTGGCGATGCCGGCCCCGGCGAGCAGCGTCCGCGCCAGTTGGTCGCCGACATCGCTCGCGCCTTTGACGGCCGCCCAGGGCGTCGGCCAGACATCGAGTTGCGAGAGCGCCTGATCGGAGAAGCCAAGCTTCAGGCTGGCGGCAGCGCGGATCTCCGCATCCGAGCCGTCGAGCGCCGCCCGCAGCCGCGTGACAAAGCGCGTCTTGCCGCTGCCGTTCGCGCCGAGCAGCGCGATGCGATCCCCGTTCTCGATCCAGAGCTGCCCGGTGCGGAAAAGCGGCCTGCCGTCGGGAGTGGCGATCCCCGTATCCTTGATCGCCACCAGCGCCTTGGCATGCGTGCCGCTGTTGACGAGCCGGATCGCCCCGGCCGAGCGCTCCTTATGCGCCGGCCTGGCACTCTCCTCCAGCTTGTCGGCACGCTCCGACAATTGCTTGGTCTTGACCACCAGCAGGTCTGAGCCGGAATTGATGCCGATGTTCTTGAGCTTGGCCGCCTGCTGCCTGAGCGCCCGGACCTTGCGCATGTCGTTATCGAACTGCCGTCCCCGCGCCATGTCGCGCTCCTCCAGCGCCTGCAATGCGCGCGAATAGGGCAAGGCGAAGTCGGCGCTCTCCGCCGGACGCAGGAAGAGCGTGCGGGTGCTAACATCGTCGAGGAAGGCGCGGTCATGGCTCGCGGCGACGACGGCGCAATCCCGCGGCAGGGCGGCGAGGAAGCGTTGCAGCACGCCGATGCGCTCGAGATCGAGATGGTTGGTCGGCTCGTCCAGCAGCAGCAGATCTGGTTCGACCACCCCGGCGCGCGCCAGCAGCATCGTGCGCTGCCAGCCGCCCGACAGACTGGCGACGGCACGGCCGCGCAGCCCCTCGTCAACCATGAGGTCGTCCAGCAGCACGTCGACCCGCCAGCTTTCGGTTTCGGCGGCCTCGGCGTCGAGCGCATCGCGTACCGCCTCGTAGAAGCTCATCGGCAAGAGGCGCGCGTGCGGGTCTTGCGGCGCGAAGGCGGTGACGAGACCGCGGGCACGGGTCAGCGTCCCGTCCGTGGCCGATTCCTGGCCGGCCAGGATACGCAGGAGCGAGGATTTCCCGCGCCCATTGGCGGCGACGAGACCGAGGCGGTCGCCCTTGGCGACGGAGAGGTTGAGCCCGGCGAAAAGCGGGGCACTGCGGACGAGCGAAAAATCTTTGATGGCGATCAGGGACATCGGAATCTCATGAAGTCAGGCAGGCGCTAACAAACGCGCCGAAAAGGGCTGACGATGAGACGGCGATGCGTTCCCGGTCAGCCCCGCGAGATGAAGCGCGGGGCGGAAACAGGTCCTCGGGTGCGGAAATGGAAGCCCTGGCTCAGCGCCAGCTTCCCCCTCTGTTTCGATTCCATGGCCGCCACCATAGCGGCGCCGGCCCGGATGAACACTGCGCCCACGGCATAACGGTCGCCATCGCGACGCTGGTCATCGCGACGCAGCCGGTGCGGCGCCGACGGAACCGCCGCGTCTGCAATGGATTGATCGCCCGTGAGAGGAGGCCGGACGATGCCCAGATTCGTGACGATCGGCTATGGCGACCGGGCGGGCTATGACCGCACGGCTCCGGCCATCCGTGACGCAGCCCACGCCCAGGATGCGGCGCTCCTCGAACGCGGTGCCGTGATCGGCATTGCCGGGCAAGCGGTACAGGTCCGCAACCCCGACGCCTCCGGGGTCCGGACGCAGACAGGTGCCTTCATGTCGTCACAGCTGCCCGTGGCCGGCTTCGCTATCATCGAGGCTGCCGATCTCGCCGAGGCCATCGATCTGGTTTCTCGGGTTCCCTGTGCCGTCGCACACGGGGTCGTCGAGATCTGGCCGTTGGAGCAGCCGGGTTAGGGCTACAGGAGCCCCGCGTCCGCCCGGCATCGGAGCCGACCGTCCAGGGCCTGCTCCGGCGATTGGGAGAACGCGGGCGCCGGCTGCATGCTGGCGGCAAGGTTCCGGACGATTTGGCTCGTCGCCTCGGCTATGCGATCGTCGCCGGATCGCGAACGAACGAGCGAGGGCGCAATGGATACGGACCAGGCGGCCAAGGACCGCGTCACACAAGTCTTGAAGAAGCACCTGGAGCTCGCTCAAGAGCAACTCGACATGGCCGAGCGAGGCGTCCTTTTGTCGATCGACGGGGCGCCCGAAGGAATCAACCTGACGAAGGAAGCGCTGGCCATCCGCGTCGAGCAACTGCAGGGAGCACTCGACCGGCAGCGAGGACGCGGCTGAAGCCGCCGCCCGACTTGGACCAGGCGTCTAGCCTCGCGCGATCTGCGCAAGAAGGTCGCGCAGGTTCAATTCGGCCTCGGATCTGCCCCCATGGACGGCGCTCGCGGGAATGCCCGACAGCGTCGCACACATCACATCCTTCGGCGTCAGGCCGAACTCCTTCTTGAAGGAGCGGCTGAAGCTCGACGGATCGGGAAAGCCCAGCCCCTCGGCAATCGCGGCGATCGAGCGGAAATTGGTGCCGCTCGACAGCTCTGCGTAGCACTGCTTCAAGCGCCGCCGCTGGATGTAGTTCCTCACGCCGCCCTCGCTTTCGAGCAGGCGATAGAGCTGGGAGCGGGACATGCCAGCCTCCCGGCACAGCAGATCCGGCCCGAGAGTGCTGCAGTGCAGATTGAGGTCGACGATGCGCCTGACGATCTCCTTGCGGGCCACCGCCACAGGAACGGCACCAAGAAAACTGTGATCCGACGACGGCGCGATGCAAGCGAGCAGCATGCCGCGGACGGTGGTCTGGAGGGCGGGTAGATCCGCATCGGAGAAGCTTGACACGTTGCGCGCCAGCAGCGTGATGAATTCCGCGAGCAGCTTGCCCATTGCGTCGCTGATCGGCCTGCCCTCGACCCCTTCCAGAACGGCGGTCACCTCCGGAAAAGTATCGCGCGGCAGATAGAGCTGCAGCCGGTCGTCCGCCTCGCGGAAGCTGACGAGCTCGCGCCCCAGCGACGCCACGAAGGGCGTATCGGCGGGCACGTCGATCGAGCGCAGGCGCCCCGCCTCGCCCAACGTCCGCGCGTGGCCGATCGTGATGTTCCAGTGGTCGATGGGGTTGCGCCGGACGAGATCGGCCGTGCGGAACGCCCGCAGTTTCGGCGCCCGGACCCGGCTCAGGCCGAAACCGCCGAAGTTCCAGGTTTCGCTGGTCGCGGAAAAGCCCGCCTGAGGATCGTCGACCTCGACATCGAAGACGGCGTCGAACCACCCGCGCCAAGCATCCAGCTGCTTCGCTTGGGGCAGGCCGACCGTTGTGAAAATAACCGGCGTCATCTGACCAAGCGACAACGAAAGGACACAAGCGCGCTTGCACTCCACCTCGGCTCTCAGGTCAAGTATTAATTCGGTGCAACGGCAGACCCTGCCGCTTCTCTAGGCGAATATCGCCCGTATCAATGAATTCATAACAACTCCACGCTTCGGCCGGCTGAAAATCCGGCTAAAGGACCTCACCCCACTGCCTTCTTGTCTCTGGTGGAAAAAGCACAGCGCCCGGGCCGGCATATCGGCCGACCGGGCTGCTGGACAGCGATTGGCTCGCGATCGTGCCGGAGGGCGATGTCCTCACACCGGCAGGATCGTCGCGCCCATCAGCTCCTTGTCGATGGCGTGCGCTGCCTGGCGCCCCTCGCGGATCGCCCAGACCACAAGCGACTGGCCGCGGCGCATGTCGCCGGCGACATAGACCTTTTCGGTGCTCGTCCTGTAGTCGCGGTCATTGGCGACGACGTTGGCGCGCTTGTCGACCACCGCGCCTGACTGGGCGATCATGCCCTCGATCAGCGATCCCGCGAAACCGATGGCGAGGAAGCAGAGATCGGCCTGCAGCACGAATTCGGTGCCGGGAATGGGCTTGCGCTTCTCGTCGACGCGGGCGCATTTCACGCCGGTCAGCCGGCCGTTGCGGCCTTCGAGCCCGAGCGTCGCCGCCTGGAATTCGCGCTCGGCGCCCTCAGCCTGCGAGGACGACGTGCGGAACTTCGTCGGCCAATACGGCCAGACGGTGAGCTTGTCCTCGATCTCCGGCGCCATCGGCCGGATGTCGAGCTGCGTCACCGAGAGCGCGCCTTGCCGGAAGGCGGTGCCGACGCAGTCGGACGCCGTATCGCCGCCGCCGACAACCACGACGTGCTTGCCGGCCGCCAGGATCGGCGCCTCGTTTGAAATATCCTCGCCGCCGATGCGCTTGTTCTGCTGGGTGAGGTAGGGCATCGCGTAATGCACGCCGGCAAGGTTCGTGTCCGGCAGGCCGGGATCGCGCGGCGCTTCCGCCCCGCCCGTCATCAGCACCGCGTCGTGCTCGCCCACGAGCGTCGCGAAGGGCAGGGTCACGCCGACATGGGCGTTGTAGTGGAAGGTGACGCCCTCCGCCTCCATCTGCTTCACCCGGCGGTCGATATGCCCCTTCTCCATCTTGAAGTCGGGGATGCCGTAGCGCAGCAGGCCGCCGGCCTTGGCCTCGCGTTCATAGAGATGGACGTCGTGGCCGACCCGGGCCAGCTGCTGCGCCGCCGCCATTCCGGCCGGGCCGGAGCCGACGATGGCGATGCGCTTGCCCGTGCGCTTGGCCGGAATTTCCGGCGCGATCCAGCCCTCTTCCCAGCCCTTGTCGGCGATCGCCTGCTCGATCGTCTTGATCGTCACCGGCATGTTCTCGAGGTTGAGCGTGCAGGCTTCCTCGCAAGGCGCGGGGCAGATGCGCCCGGTGAACTCCGGGAAATTATTGGTGGAGTGGAGGTTGCGCAGCGCATCCTCCCAGCCGCCGGAATAGACCAGCTCGTTCCAGTCCGGGATCTGGTTATGGACCGGGCAGCCGGTCGGGCCATGGCAGAAGGGGATGCCGCAATCCATGCAGCGCGCCGCCTGCTTCTTGATATCGCGCTCCTCCAGCGGGAGCGTGAACTCGCGGAAATGCCGGATGCGGTCGCCGGCGAGCTGATACTTCTGCTCCTGCCGGTCGAATTCGAGAAAGCCTGTGACCTTGCCCATGCCGTTTCTCTCGCCGTGTGCCCGGGATTTCCCGCGCGCGTGCCTTAACCTGATCGCGTGACCGGGGCCTGACGGCCCCGGAGGTTCCGTGCCTTATTCGGCAGCCTGCAAGGTGCGGGCCTGCTCCATCTCGCGCAGCGCGCGGCGGTATTCGACCGGCATCACCTTGACGAATTTGGTGCGGTAATCCGCCCAATTGTCGAGGATCGTGCGGGCCCGCTGCGAACCGGTGTAGTTGGCGTGGTTCGTCAGCATCTGCATCAGGCGCTCCTCGTCATGGCCGGACATGTTGGTCATGTCGATGCGGCCCTTATGCTCAAGATCGCCGCCATGATGGTGCAGCCGCTCCATCAGCTCCTCTTCCTCCTCGACCGGTTCGAGATCGACCATCGAGAGGTTGCAGCGCGACTTGAAGGTGCCGTCCTCGTCCAGCACATAGGCGATACCGCCGGACATGCCGGCCGCGAAGTTGCGGCCGGTCTGGCCGATGACCGCGACGACGCCGCCGGTCATGTATTCGCAGCCATGGTCGCCGGTGCCTTCGACCACCGCGATGGCGCCGGAGTTGCGCACCGCGAAGCGCTCACCCGCAACGCCGCGGAAATAGGCCTCGCCCGCGATCGCGCCGTAGAGCACGGTGTTGCCGACGATGATCGAGCGCTCCGGCACGGCCCTGGCCGCCGGGTCGGGCCTGACGATCAGCTTGCCGCCGGAGAGGCCCTTGCCGACATAGTCGTTGGCCTGGCCGGTCAGCTCGGCGGTGACGCCCGCCGCGAGGAAGGCGGCGAAGCTCTGGCCGGAGGTGCCCTTGAGCTTCACCGTGATGGTGTCATCGGGCAGGCCGGCATGGCCGTACTTCTTCGCCACCGTGCCGGACAGCATCGCACCGGTCGAGCGGTCGACGTTGCAGATGCTCTCCTCGATCACGACCGGGGTGCCGGTCTCGACCGCATTTTCCGCCGCCTTGATCAGCCTGCGGTCCAGCACCTCGTCGATCGGGTGCTTCTGCCGCTCGACATGGCGGATCGCCACCTCCGGCAGATCGACCTTGTGGAAGAGCCTGGTGAAATCGAGCCCCTTCGCCTTCCAGTGCGCGATGGCGTCCTGCTTGTCGAGCAGATCGGAGCGGCCGACGAGTTCCTCGATCTTCGTGAAGCCCATCTCCGCCATGATCCGGCGAACGTCCTCGGCCACGAAGAAGAAGTAGTTCACCACATGCTCGGGCAGGCCCTTGAAGCGCTTGCGCAGCACCGGGTCCTGCGTCGCGACGCCGACCGGGCAGGTGTTGAGATGGCACTTGCGCATCATGATGCAGCCGGCCGCGATCAGCGGCGCGGTCGAGAAGCCGAACTCGTCGGCCCCGAGCAGCGCGCCGATAATGACGTCCCGCCCCGTCCGCAATCCGCCGTCGACTTGCAGCGCCACGCGCCCGCGCAGCTGGTTCAGCACCAGCGTCTGCTGCGTCTCGGCGAGGCCGATCTCCCAGGGCGAGCCGGCATGCTTCAGCGAGGTCAGCGGGCTCGCGCCCGTGCCGCCCTCGAAGCCGGAGATGGTGATGTGGTCGGCGCGCGACTTGGCGACGCCGGCGGCCACCGTGCCGACGCCGATCTCGGAGACGAGCTTCACCGAGACATCGGCCGCAGGATTCACATTCTTCAAGTCGAAGATCAGCTGGGCGAGATCCTCGATCGAGTAGATGTCGTGGTGGGGCGGCGGCGAGATCAGGCCGACGCCCGGCGTCGAATGCCGGGTCCGCGCGATCTTGGCGTCAACCTTGTGGCCGGGGAGCTGGCCGCCCTCGCCGGGCTTGGCACCCTGCGCCACCTTGATCTGCATCACGTCGGAGTTGACGAGATATTCGGTGGTGACGCCGAAGCGGCCGGACGCGATCTGCTTGATCGCCGAGCGCTTCGAGCGGCCGTCCGGCATCGGCTTGAAGCGGATCGATTCCTCGCCGCCCTCGCCGGTGTTCGACTTGCCGCCGATCTGGTTCATCGCGATGGC
This sequence comes from Allobosea sp. TAF32, assembly GCF_052113585.1. NCBI lineage: Bacteria > Pseudomonadati > Pseudomonadota > Alphaproteobacteria > Hyphomicrobiales > Alloboseaceae > Allobosea > Allobosea sp. TAF32. Next base: position 310,559 of record NZ_JBFRDM010000002.1, read on the forward strand.
GAGCGTCTCATGGGCCTCGCGCGAGATCGAGCCGAAGGACATCGCGCCGGTGGCGAAGCGCTTCACGATATCGGCGGCGGACTCGACGCTCTCCAGCGGCACCGGCGCCCGCCCGTCATCCTCCGCCATCTTGACCTTGAACAGGCCGCGGATGGTGCTGAGCCGCTGCGCGTCGTCGTTGACCTGCCTGGCGAACTCCTCGTAGCGATCCTGCGCGTTGAGGCGCACCGCGTGCTGCAGCGAGGCGACGACGTCCGGCTTCCAGACATGGTCCTCGCCGCGGACGCGGTACATGTACTCCCCGCCGATATCGAGGCTGTTGCGGTAGAGCGGCGAGTCGCCGAAGGCGTCGCGGTGGCGGCGCAGGCTCTCTTCCGAAATCTCGTCGAGGCCGACACCCTCGATCGCGGTGCCCGTCCCGAAGAAGAACTTGTCGACGAAAGCGGTCTTCAGGCCGACCGCATCGAAGATCTGGGCGCCGCAATAGGACTGGTAGGTCGAGATGCCCATCTTGGACATCACCTTCAGCACGCCCTTGCCGACCGACTTGATATAGCGCTTCACCACCTCGTCGGCGTCGACCTCCTCCGGGAAGGCGCCCTGCTCATGCTGATCGAGCAGGGTGTCGAAGGCGAGATAGGGGTTGATCGCCTCGGCGCCGTAGCCGGCGAGGCAGCAGAAGTGATGGATCTCGCGCGGCTCGCCCGACTCGACGACGAGGCCGACCGAAGTGCGCAGGCCCTTGCGGATCAGGTGATGGTGCACCGCCGCCGTCGCCAGCAGCGCCGGGATCGGGATACGGTCCGGCCCGACCTGCCGATCGGACAGGATGATGATGTTGTAACCGCCATGCACCGCGGCCTCGGCACGCTCGCAGAGCCGCTCCAGCGCGCCTTCCATGCCGGCCGCGCCCTCGCGCGCCGGGTAGGTGAAGTCGATGGTCTTGGTGTCGAAACGATCCTCGTAATGGCCGATGCAGCGGATCTTCTCGAGATCGTCATTGGTCAGGATCGGGGTGCGCACTTCCAGCCGCTTGCGCCGCGAGGTGCCTTCGAGGTCGAGGATGTTCGGGCGCGGCCCGATGAAGGAGAGCAGGCTCATCACCAGCTCCTCCCGGATCGGGTCGATCGGCGGGTTCGTCACCTGCGCGAAGTTCTGCTTGAAATAGGTGTAGAGCAGCTTCGACTTGAGCGAGAGCGCCGAGATCGGCGTGTCCGTGCCCATCGAACCCACGGCTTCCTGCCCGGTCACCGCCATCGGCGCCATCAGCAGGCGGACATCCTCGGTGGTGTAGCCGAAGGATTGCTGGCGATCGAGCAGCGGCACGTCGGTGCGCGAGGCCCGCGCCTCAACCGGCGGCAGATCCTCCAGCACGATCTGCGTTCGCTTCAGCCAGTCCTTGTAGGGATTGGCGAGGCACAAGGACGTCTTGATCTCGTCGTCGCCGACGATGCGGCCCTGCTCCAGGTCGATCAGCAGCATCTTGCCGGGCTGCAGGCGCCACTTCTCGACGATCTTCTCTTCCGGGATCGGCAGCACGCCGAATTCCGAGGCAAGCACGACGAGCCCGTCATCGGTGACGAGATAGCGCGCGGGGCGCAGCCCGTTGCGGTCCAGCGTCGCGCCGATCTGGCGGCCATCGGTGAAGGCGATCGCCGCCGGCCCGTCCCAGGGCTCCATCAGCGCGGCGTGATATTCGTAGAAGGCGCGCCGCTCCTCGTTCATCAGAGGGTTGCCGTTCCATGCCTCCGGCACGAGCATCATCATGGCATGGGCGAGCGAATAGCCGCCCTGCACCAGGAATTCGAGCGCGTTGTCGAAGCAGGCGGTGTCGGACTGGCCTTCATAGGAGATCGGCCAGAGCTTCGAGATATCCGAACCGAACAGGTCGGAATCGACGCTCGCCTGCCGCGCCGCCATCCAGTTGACGTTGCCGCGCAGCGTGTTGATCTCGCCGTTATGGGCGACCATCCGGTAGGGATGGGCGAGGCGCCAGGACGGGAAGGTGTTGGTGGCGAAGCGCTGGTGGACGAGGGCGATGGCGCTGTCGAAGCGCTCGTCCTGCAGATCCTTGAAATAGGAGCCGAGCTGGTTCACCAGCACCATCCCCTTGTAGACGATGGTGCGGCAGGACATCGAGACGGGATAATATTCCGCCGTCCGGCGTTCCTGATGCTTGTAGACCTTGTTCGAGACCGACTTGCGGAGGACATAGACCTGCCGCTCGAACTCGTCCTCGTTCGCGATGTCGTCGGGACGGCCGACGAAGAGCTGGCGATGCACCGGCTCGGTCTCCAACACCGCCTTGCCGAGGTCGGAGTTGTCGACGGGAACGTCGCGCCAACCGAGGAAATTCAGCCCTTCCTCTTCGACCGTCTGGGAGATGATCTCCTCGCAGAGCGCGCGGATCGCGGGGTCGCGCGGCATGAAGAACTGGCCGATGGCGTAGAAGCCGGGCTCCGGCAAGTCGATGCCGAGCTTAGCCGTCTCCTCCTTGAAGAAGAGATGCGGGATCTGAGTAAGGATGCCGCAGCCGTCGCCGAGCTTCGGATCGGCGCCGACTGCGCCGCGATGGTCGAGATTGTGCAGGATCTGCAGGCCCTGCTGGACGATGGCGTGGCTCTTGCGGTTCTTCATGTCGGCGATGAAGCCGACGCCGCAGGAGTCTTTTTCGTTGCGGGGATCGTACAGGCCCTGATGCGTCGGCATTGCCGGGTCGCGCACGGCCGGAAAACGCTCGAAGCCCTCTGCGCCGCTCGACTTGCTGGTCACGCTCATCGTCAAACCCCGCTTCTCAGAACCCGCTGGCGCGCCGCCTGCGGGCAGACCCGTCAGTCCACAATCCCATCCGCTCCGGCCCCGGCGCCGACGTATCGGCAGCAAGGATGGGGCCAAGGCGGCTCGGCCGTCGTCTTGTGAGAGGCTTGCTTGCGCTTTGTTTCCACCGCGCCCGCGTCCTCCGCAGGCGCTTCGGGCGGCTCTCGCCCGCTCGCGCCTGTCTTCAGGCCGTCGTTTTACGGACGGCGCATGTACGGTCGGCTTTGGCGTCGTTAGCCCGGCCTCTCGTCATGCTCCGCTCCATTGCGACGGCGCGACCCCCAACCTGCATCGGCTTTCGGTCGGCGCGGTGAAAAATGGGACAGCAACACTGTCCTATCGAGATGAACTTGCCAGAATTCCAATCTACGCACAAGCGTCGATTTTGCACCGCGGCGAAATTTTATTGCAAAATTGAATCCATGCCAGACATTTCCGAGACGAAAGCCTAACTCCGGCAGCACGCTTCTTGTTTTTGGGCATGCGGCGAGGTTTCGGCCCGGCGCCGCGCGCAAGCCCCCCTTTCCTAACGCTCGCTTGGCAGAACACCGCCATCCGCCTAACCCTCGGTCATGCATTTCTTCAGCGACAACACCGCCGCCGCCAGCCCCCGCGTCATGGCCGCCCTCGCCGCCGCCAACGAGGGCAACGCCTCGCCCTATGGCAAGGACGACTGGACGCGCCGCGTCGAGGAGCGTTTTGCGGAGATCTTCGAGCACGAGGTCTCGGTCTTCCTCGTCCTCACCGGCACGGCGGCGAATGCGCTCGCTCTGGCCAGCATCGTGCGGCCCTGGGGCGCCGTCCTCACCCATGAGGAGGCCCATGTCGTCGAGGACGAATGCGGCGCCCCCGAATTCTTCAGCGACGGCGCCAAGCTCGTCGACTTGCCCGGCACCGGCGCCAAACTGAAACCGGAAACCGTGACGAAGGCGCTCTCGCATCTGCGCGACGGCGATTTCCATCAGGTGCAGGCGCAGGCGCTGACGATCACGCAGGCGACCGAATGCGGCACGGTCTATACGCCCGCCGAGGTGCGGGCGCTGAAGGAGGCGATCACGCCGCGCGGTCTCAAGCTGCATATGGACGGCGCGCGCTTCGCCAATGCACTGGTCACGCTCGGCTGCACGCCCGCGGAGGTCACCTGGAAGGCCGGCGTCGACGTGCTCTCCTTCGGCGGCACCAAGAACGGCGCGCTCGCGGCCGAGGCCGTGATCTTCTTCGACCCCGGCCATGCCGAGGAGATGAAGTGGCGCCGCAAGCGCGCCGGCCAGACCCTGTCGAAAGGCCGTTTCCTCGGCGCCCAGTTCGAGGGGCTGCTCGCCGACGGTCATTGGCTCGACCTCGCCCGCCATGCCAACGCTCAGGCCAGGCGCCTGGCGGATTCCGTCGCGCAGGGCAGCGCGGCGCGTCTGGCCTGGCCCTGCCAGGCGAACGAGGTCTTCATTGTGCTGCCCCCGGCCGTGCAGGAGCGCCTGAAGGCGGCCGGCGTCGGCTATTATGACTGGTCGGCTCGCTCGCTCCCGCCGGAGGCCCCGCTTCAGGACGGTGAGATCGTCGGCCGCTTCGTCATGTCCTTTGCGACCGAGCCGGAGCATGTCGAGCGCCTGATCGCCGCCATCGCCGGCTGAAACGGCGCATTTCAGCCCCGTTTCCAACCCCATGCCTGCCGCAATCGTTAACAAGACTGCCCGTCACGAAAGCAGTCGTTAAGGAAGGGTGGCATGGCAAATCGTTCGACGGCGCCGGGGCGCAGCGCGCTGATGGGGTTGGTCGTGGCCGGCGCTCTGGCCGGCACGATGGGAGCCGCCGGGGCCCAATACTACTATTACGACGACGGGTACGCCCCCTATCCGGCCTATGGCTACGGCTATCGTTACGACTACGGTTACGCGCCCCGCCCGCCGGCGGTGGTTCCGCGTGCGCCGGCACCTGTATCCCCCAATACGGTCAGCCGCATCGCCGCCCGCAACTACGGCCTTGTCAGAATCGATCGCTCGATCCGCCGGGACGACACCTATGTTGTCGATGGCGTTACGGCTGGCGGTCAGCGCCTGCGCCTGGTTCTCGATGCCTATGCCGGCGAGCTGATCCGCCGCATCCCGCTGCGCGGCCAGGCCGTGCCCGCGCCGAATGTCGCCCGCATTGACCCGCATCAGGAGCAGGCGCCACCGCGCCAGCGTCTCGTGCCCCAGCCGCCCGAACGGCCGGCCGAGCTGAAGCCGCCGGCAGAAGCCAGCGCACCGGCGACGTCCGCTCCGCCATCGCCGGCCGCACCACCCGCCTCCGAGCCCGTTAAGCCCGCTGAAACGGCCCCGATCGAAGCGAACGCTCCGGCCACGGCCTCACCGCCCTCGCCCGCAGCGCCACCCGTGCCGGAATCTGCGAAGCCTGCCGAGAAACCACCCTTAGAGGCCAGCGCGCCCGCGACATCCTCTCCGCCGCAGCCGGCGAAACCGGCGGAGCCTTCGCCGGGCGCGACCAACCCCGAGACCGGTGCCGACAAGCCCAAGCTCGTCAATCCCAGCGATGTGCGCGGAACCGACGAGGCGGAACGCAAACCACCGCTGACGACCGCAGCGCCGGCCACCCAAGTGCCGTCGATCCCGCCCGTGCAGCAGATCGATCCATCGCCATCCACGCCCAGGCCGGAGACGCCGATCGCTCCCGTCGTTCCGCTGAACTGACAGGCACGATCGCATCGGAAGATGCGCGGCGATCTAGCAAAAAAGGCTCCCGTTTCCGGGAGCCTTTCTCTTTTGGCCCAAAGGCCGATCGGATTACGCGGCTTTGGCGGTCTCGATCTTGGCTTCGAGAACCTTGGCCGAACTGGCACCGATCGGAATCTGGCGCGGCTTCTTGGCCTCGGGAATCTCGCGGACGAGGTCGATATGGAGCAGGCCGTTCTCAAGGCTGGCTCCGGTCACCTGTACGTAGTCGGCGAGCTGGAAGCGGCGCTCGAAGGCGCGGGCGGCGATGCCCTGATGCAGAACTTCGCGCTTCTCGGCGCCGCCGGAAACCTGCTTCTCGCCCTTGACGGTCAAGGCATTTTCCTTGGCCTCGATGGCGAGGTCAGCCTCGCCGAAGCCCGCAACCGCAATGGTGATGCGATAGCCGTTCTCGGCAGTCCGCTCGATATTGTAGGGCGGATAGCCCGGCGCGGCGTCGCTGCTCGTCGCCTGATCGAGGAGATTGAACAGGCGGTCGAAACCGACGGTCGAGCGATAGAGAGGGGAAAGATCGAATTGACGCATGATATGTCCTCCGAAGAAGCGACAATTTAGTCGGCCCGCCTCGCCTGAGCGCGGGCCTGGTTTGGGTCTGCGCAGCCGGTTCCGGCCTGCGCATCCATGATCTGGGTTGGCTTTCCCGCTTTTCAAGAGCCCCCGCCGACGGGCATAAGCAAAGCTCGGAAGCAGTTCGGCGACCGATGCGGGCGGGCGGTCGCGATGCGGAGAGAGCCAATGGCCGAGGCCGTTCTTTTTGCCCATGCCGGCTATCCCGTGCCGGGCCACAGCAAGGTCTGGTTTGCCAAGACCAATGATGGCGCCAATTTGCGCTTCGCCAGCTGGCGCCCCACGGTCAAGCCAGCGCGCGGCACGATCGTCGTCGTGCAAGGCCGGGCCGAGTTCATCGAGCGCTACAGCGAAACCATCTCGGAGCTACGCCGCAGAGGCTTCCATGTGCTGAGCTTCGACTGGCGCGGCCAGGGCGGCTCGCAGCGTTTCGTCCGGCGCGAACGCAAGGGCCATGTCGGTCGTCTCAAGCACTACGAAGCCGATCTCGCTCTTGTGATGGCGCAGATGCAGGCAAAGTTCCCGCCGCCCTATTTCGTCCTCGCGCATTCGATGGGGGCAGCACTCTGCCTCGACGCCGCCCGTCATGACGCCTTGCCGGTGTCGCGCATGGTGGCGCTCGCCCCCATGCTCGGCCTCACCATGATCGCGCACCCGGCCCGGGCCAGCCGCCTCGCGAGCCTTCTCTATTGGCTGGGTTTGGGCCGTGCCTTCGTCCCGGGCGGTGGCGATACGGCCATCGCGACGAAACCCTTCGAGGGCAACCGGCTGACGAGCGATGCCGTCCGCTACGCCCGCAACAGTGCGCTCTCGGCCGAGGCACGCCATCTCAGCGTCGGCGACCCGACCATCGCCTGGGTCCGGACAGCCTTTCGCCTGATGTCCCGTCTCAACGCCCCCTCGGCCGCGCTGGAGGTGAAGGTGCCGACGCTGATCATCGCCGCCGGGCAGGACCCGGTGGTCTCGACACCTGCAATCGAGCGTTTCGCCGCACGCCTCAAGACCGGCTCCGCGCTGGTCCTGCCGACGGCGCGACACGAAATCCTGATGGAGAACGACGCGATCCGCGCCCAGTTCTGGGCCGCCTTCGACGCCTTCATTCCCGGCGAGGACCAGACTGCGGCCGCCTCAGCCGGCGAGCCGCGCGAGGGCGACCTCATGCAGCGCCTTGCTGCCGGCGGCGAGGACGCGTCCGCCCCCGGCGGCGCTGCCGCCGTCCCATGAGGTGACCACGCCGCCGGCTCCTTCGATGATCGGGATCAGAGCGACGATGTCATAGGGCTTGAGGCCGCTCTCGATGACGAGATCGACATGGCCTGCCGCCAGCATGCAATAAGCGTAGCAGTCGCAGCCATAGCGCGACAGCCGGACCTGCTTCTCGACACGGCCGAAAGCCTTCGCCTCCTCGCCTTTGAACAGCCCCGGCGAGGTCGTCATCAGCGTTGCGGCAGCGAGATCGGCGGTCGCCCGCGTCCGCAGCTTCCGCGGCCCGCCCGGCCCCTCGTAGCGCGCCTCGCGCCCGTCGCCGGAATAGCGTTCACCGGAGAAGGGCTGATGCATCATGCCGTAGACCGGCACGCCCTTGCGCGTCAGGCCGATCAGCGTGCCCCAGACCGGGATGCCGGAAATGAAGGCCCGCGTTCCGTCGATCGGATCGAGCACCCAGACATAGTCGGCCTCGGTGTTCTCGCTCCCGAATTCCTCGCCGAGCACCCCATGAGCCGGAAACTGCCGCCTGATCATGTGGCGCATCACCGATTCGCCGGCGCGGTCGGCCTCCGTTACTGGATCGAACACGCCGCCCTGCGACTTGTCCTCGGTCGCATGATGCGCGCGGAAGAACGGCAGGATCGCCCGCCCCGACTGCGTCGCCAGCTCCGCGACGAAAGAGCCGAAATCGACTGCGCTCATGAACCGGTCTCCAATTTGCTGCTCTGCAGCATCAATGCCGTAGAATACGAGTTCCGAAACAGGCTCGATCGCCAAAATTCCACGAAAAACCCGAAAATTAGCACGCTGTCATGCGACACGCGCATGACGCCTGCGATTTTGGTCAATTTCGCTTGTGTTTTGCAGCGCACTCTCATATTGTGCACTGCGAAGGGGAGATGACCTCAAACCTTCATTGCCCTCCTTGGGCGTTTCCTCCCTAGACTTGGGCCGCCACGCAAGTGTGCGGCCCTTTTTTTGTCTGCCGGCTCTGGTTCCGATCGTCGGCAGCCTTATTCGGCAGCCTCGCGCCAGTCGTCGAGCCAGCCGCTCCAGCGCGCGAAGCAATCGGCCATCGCGCTCGCGATCGCCTGCTCGACTGCCGTGAAGCCCACATGCGGCTCCAGCGTCGCTTCGTTCATGTAAAGCGCCCGGTTGACCTCGATCTGCAGGGCATGGACCCCCGCAGCCGGCGCGCCGTAATGCTCGGTGATGAAGCCGCCGGCATAGGGCCGGTTGCGGGAGACGCTGAAGCCGAGCCGCGTGAAGGCCTGTTCGGCGATGTCGATGATATAGCCCGCCGCGCTCGTACCGAAGCGATCGCCCAGGATGATGTCGGACTTCGACAGCCCGTCCCGGTCGAGCCCGGCTGATGGCATCGAATGCGCGTCGACCAGGATGCAGGTGCCGAACGCCCCTTGGGTGCGCTGGACGAGCCCGCGCAAGCCAGCGTGATAGGGCCGGTAAAGCCCGTCGATTCGCGCGAGCCCCTCCGCGATCGGGATGCGCCCGAAATAGATCTCCTGCGCGTCGCCGACGATGCGGGGAATGGTGCCAAGCCCGCCGGCAACCCGCATCGAGCGCGTATTGGCGAAGGGCGGTACCCGGCCCTCGAACATGCGCGGATCGAGCTCATAGGGCTCGCGGTTGACGTCGAGATAGGCGCGGGGGAATTCCGCCACCAGCAAAGGCGCGCCCAGCGCGACGCTTTGCCCGAACAGGCGGTCGACGAAAGCGTCCTCCGAGCGCCGGAGGCTGCGCAGCGGCAGCCGCGCCGCCTCGACGAAACCGCGCGGATAGCACCGTCCCGCATGGGGCACGTCGACCACCACCGGCACGACCTGAAGTGCCGGCTGATACAGGCTGAACGGCCGCTCGATCTCGGCGACGACGTCGTCGGGGTCCGGCGGGAAAGGGGCGGAGAACACGCTCATGTCCCACGAGAGAAGCACACAAACCCGGCCGGTTGAAGCGATGTCGTGAAGCGGTGGAAATCCATGCTCGGATTCACCCGTTGTTTACCATGATGGCGCCTTATAGGCCTGTATGGTTCCCACTGTGCGGACAGGCGAGTACGCAGGCCCTTTCCAAGGCCCGGCGGACGTCCCGTACGCCAGACGCATCGAAACGCAGGCCTCAGGACGGACAGAACAGGCCCATGACGAAGATACTGCTCGCGGAAGACGACAACGACATGCGTCGCTTCCTGGTCAAGGCCCTGCAGAATGCAGGCTATGACGTCGCTTCCTTCGACAATGGCCTGTCGGCCTATAATCGTCTCCGCGAGGAGCCGTTCGAGCTGTTGCTCACCGACATCGTCATGCCGGAGATGGACGGCATCGAGCTGGCGCGCCGCGCCACCGAGCTCGATCCCGACATCAAGGTGATGTTCATCACCGGCTTCGCCGCGGTCGCGCTCAACCCTGATTCGCAGACGCCGAAGGACGCGAAGGTGCTCTCCAAGCCCTTCCATCTGCGCGAGCTCGTCAACGAAGTCGAGAAGCTGTTGGCGGCTTGAGAAGCTGTTTGGCACCGTGCTGCGGCGTGCCGAATGGCGGTGTTTTTCGAGGACCGGAGCGAAGCATACGCTTGTATGTGAGCCCCGGAAGCGCGGAATGCGCCGCCAGTCGACCCCCGCAGTCGGAGATGCCAACAGCCTCGTAGAATTTATGCGGCAAACGCCTTGCAAGCTGCGAAGCGAGCCGCTATAGCCCCCTCACCTCGCAGCGTGGTTGCGGCCAACACGGCCCGGACACGCTACCGGAAGTCGCTTTCAGCGGCGAACGGGCGCGTAGCTCAGCGGGAGAGCACTACGTTGACATCGTAGGGGTCACAGGTTCGATCCCTGTCGCGCCCACCATTTTCCAAGCCCCGGAAATCGCTTCAGAAAAGCGATTTCCGGGGCTTTTGATTTTGGCCTCGGAAACAACGGCCAAAAAAATTCCATTTTGCACGCAATTTACACGCAGGCGATTTTTCAGCACCGGCCGCACCTGGCGAACGCCCGCAGCCCAGAGCAACGCAGACCTCGCGATTCGGGGTTCGCCACCGAAAGCATCACCGGCGACCACCGGCGTCGACGGGCGCGCCTGTGCATAACCCTCACGGACTGCGGGCCATCCCTCGGTCGGTTGGCGGACTGAGTTGATCACTCTTGTTATGATGTGGTGTAACAAACACTCTGTCAATTGCGCAGCGCGAGACCTGAGCGATGTCATCTGCGAAATCGAAGGGAAGCGCGAACTGGATTTCGCTTTCGCTTCCATTCTGGAAGGAGTTTCAGACGACGCCCCGGCCGTTTCGCGCCGAGCTGCTGGACAGGATCAGCAAGAAGGTCGGAAAGGCCCCCAACACCGTCTACCGGCAACTCGTCGCCTTGACCTACCTTCTATCGAAAGGTCTCGACCTCGACCAGTTGGCGCTCAACTACCCACCCTTGATGTCGGTGGAGGCGATCGCACGCGTCGGAAAGAAAGATCCACGTCGAGAAGACGAACTTCTGCGGCGCCTTCTTGCAGGCGAAGGAAGCGTCGCCAGCTTTCGGAGCGCGGCGGATGACCTTTTCAGGCCAAGTAGTCCGCACGAAGTCGCCCATCAGGTGACCCTTTCGCAGATTCTGCAGGCCTACCTGTTCCCTCAGTCGGCTCGTGATAGTCCGAATGCAAATCGCGCTTCGCTGGGCCCGGGCTTTTCGATCGCCCCGCTCCACGAGCCTCATCAACAGAGCTCACTGGTAGTCCGTCAGGGATTCCCAGGTAGGCGGACGGCGATCCTGATAGCCGACAGTCGCGACCCTCTTTCACATGCGCGCGACTTCGACGCCCTCTTCGAGGCAACGGTCTTGCGAGCTGTCGTGACCTGCGACCACGTGATCGTCGTGAAAAACCTGAGGCTGACGAGCTTTGAACGGACATTTTCGGCGATGAAGCCCGAGTTTCGCGGCGTGATTTCTGTGGTCGAGGGCGACCCCGTCATTGACGTTACACTGCCCTATGGGGACGAGCGTTTCGCGACGTTGGCCGACTTTCTCGAAAAGCAAACGATCCGCCCGGCTTAACCGTCGGCTCCGACGCCCCAGTCGGCCGCGCGCCATCCGCTCACCGCCAAACCTGTCTATCCACCAATCCCGCAACAGAAAGCTTGACTCCTCATCTTTGGTATTTTCTTGTTAGATTCACGCTAACAGGAAATCGCCATGCCGAATCGCGCGCCTCACCCCGACCTGCCCCTCGTGATGACAGCAAGCGAAGTCGCCGGCCGCCTGCGTGTCTCCAAGGCCACGATCACGCGCCTGGCTCGGAGCGGTGCTCTGCCGGCCATGCCGGTCCCTGGCCGCCTGCTTTTCGTCTCGGATGAGGTCGCGCTCTTCATGAAGCGTGGCCGCAGCATCCCGGCGAAGCCACCCGAGCAGTGCGACGAGTTGCCTGCGCGCTAGCCGGGGCTCGACCAGGCCTCTCTTCCATCCCGATAGCTGTCGTTTCGGCCACCATCTGTGGCCGCGTGGAGGCACTATGCCCGCGACCTACATCACCATCGAAAACTTCGGCGCGTACGCGCTCGTTCGACATCAGAACGGGATCTTCTACATCGCCTGGTACGACCCGGACGTTCAGCAAACTGGGCGCCGCAGCCTGAAAACGAAGGTGAACAGCGCCGCGACCGACCGCGTCAGGCAGCTCAGCGAATTGGGGATGACGGGCGACCCTAGTGCTGCACTGCCAACAAAGCCCGTCCGGACCGTGTTCGATGTCCTCGATGAACACCGGGATTATGTGAAGGGCCTGGCCTCAGTCGAGGCCGCGACGATCCATATTGATCTGATCTGCGCATCCGCCATCGCCAGCAAGCGCGTGGCTGCGCTGACCCTCCGGGATTTTGAGGCACTGCGCGAAGACCGGGTCGCGAAAGGCGCCAAGATCCGCACGGTCAGCCGACGGCTTTCGACACTGCGATCCGCCATCAAGCGCGCAGTCGACAACAAGCAGCTTTCCGCGAAGGACGCTCCGAAGATTCCGGAGTTTCGGACCGCCAACCATGTGCGCACGGCCGAGCCCAAGGCCGACCCCTGCGGCACTGCGGCCCTGGCCAAACTCTACGATGCCACCAACGAGCCCCATCTCCTGCTGTACTGGGCTTTGCTGTTTGCCACTGCGGGGCGCCAATCGTCGGTTCTCGAAGTTGAGGGCGACCAGATCGATCGCGAGCATTCGCTAATCGACCTCAACCCAAAGGGCCGCGTCCAGACGGACAAATATCGCCCCATCCTGCCGATCCAGCGGTCGCTGCAGCCATGGCTGGCTCTTATTCCTCAGGGACGCCTGATCACCTGGCGCGAGAAGCCTGTCGCTAGCGTCAAGACCGGGGTTCAGCGCGCTATCGCCCGCGCCGGCTTGCCCGATGACATCAACAGCTATTCGGTGCGTCACAGCCTTGGCCGCTTCATGACACGCGAGGGCATCGATCCCGGGCAGATCAGCGTTTGGCTCGGACATGTCAGGCCGCCCCAGAACAACAAGACCACCCTCATCTATTCGCCTTTCGCGCCGACCTACATGATCGATGCAAGGAAGGGGGTCGAGAAGTTCGTCGGGGAGATCGCGGCTCAGGCAAAGACGCCGCTGCTGACGCCGCCGGAGGTCGTCAAGGCCTACCTGCAGCGCCTCATTACGATCGAAAAGCGCGACCGCGAAGGCTGAGGCGACAGACATGTTTGCCTTCGTTCGCGCCGCTCCGATCAAGAATGCCAATTATCTGACCGCGATGAGCCGCCATGCCAGGCGTCTCGATGGGCGAAGCGAAATTCGCTGCGATGCGATCGCCGGCACAGCGCTCGTATGGCAACCACCCAACACGCCGCAATTCGAGGACGGGCGCGACTACCGCTCCAACCTGCACCTGCATCTGCACGAGCACAGTGCCCATATTCGCAAGCGTGCGGCCCTCGGCCTGCATCTACTCGTGGGCGTTTCGCCAGCATGGGTGGAGGAAACAGGGTCACTCCACGCCGTGGACAATCCCCGCAACGTCGCGCTCTTTGACGAGGCGCTCGCCTGGGTTGAAACTTGGGCCGGCGGGAAGTCAATCTTCGGTGCCCGGTTGGACCTCGACGAAGCCGGCGGCGCGGTCGCCGACGTTTTCTGCGCCCCGCTTTTCGAGGAAGCCCACAAGAGCGGTAGCAGGCGCGTCTGCGTCAGCATTCGCAAGGCACTCGCCTGTCTCCAGGGCTCCCATGGCACCACAAAATCCTACGTCGCGCTTCAAAGCTCCTGGCACGCCTGGGCCGAACGCGCCCTCGATCAGCGCCTTCGGCGTGGCGAACCCGTGTTGCAGACAAAACGGCGGCATCTTTCGGTCCAAGCGTTCAAGAAACTGATGAAAGCCCAGAGCCTTGAAGTGGAAGCGAACGAGCCTTTCGGGTTTCGTGCCTGAAGAACGCGCCATCAAGCGCAGCGCTCAGCACCATTGTGATCGGAGATGCGGAGATTATCGGGATTAGGCAGCCGCGGCTCGGGCTACCCAACGGGCTTTCGCGGCCCGCGTTGCCGGGTGCTTAGCCGAATAGCTCTTTCGCGCCGTGCACATCTTCTGCCGACGGGACGTCCTTCATCATCGAACCCCGCCGCCCGGTTCTCGGTCCGTCAACGGGTCTGAGCGGCGGCGAAGGCGAGGTTCTCGGCTAGCAGCGCTTCGGCGAGGGCCGGCGTGGCAGCCTCCACATAGACGCGCAGCTCGGGGGCATTGCCTGACGCCCGGAAATGCACCGTGCCGCCATCCGCCAGCGTCAGCCGCAGACCGTCGCTGCGATCGCGGGCGACCACTCCGCCATGGCCGGAGAAACTGTCGTTGCGAAACGCCGCGTCGTCGGCATCGAGCCTGGTGATCAACGCGGCGGTGCGATCCTGGGGGATCTCCTGGAGCCGGTTCGACAGCGCTACGGCGAAGCCGGCCTCTGTCGCGATTTCGCTCAGATGCTTGCCCTGCCTTGCCTTGAGAGCCAGGGTCGACAGGATCGGGAGCATCGCATCGCGCGTCGGCAGGGCCGCCAGCACGCGTCCATCGCGGGTGACATTCGAGCCGAGCAGCACACCGCCATTGGCTTCGAAGCCGACGACGACCGCTGCGCCCTCGTTTGAGGCCTGTTCCATGCCTGCGATGACATAGGGTGAGCCGACGCGTGTGCGAACCACGCGCGCGAACAGCCCCGGCCGGTCGAGCGCGGAATTCGAGGTGACGGGGGTTACGATCGCGTCGGCCCCAAGAAACCGTGCAGTCAATGCGCCGACGAGATCGCCGCGCAGGAAGGTTCCGCGTTCATCGGCGACAAGGGGACGGTCCGCATCGCCATCCGTCGAGACGATGGCATCGAGCCGCTGCTCGGCGGCCCACTGCCGCGCCAGGGCCTCGTCTTCAGGACGCAAGGCTTCGGTATCGACGGGGATGAAGCTGTCGCTGCGTCCCAGCGGCAGAGCTTTCGCGCCGAGCGCGGCCAGAACCTCGCAGATCGCGTCCCGGCCGACGGAGGAATGCTGGTAGACCCCGACGGTCAGCCCCGCGAGGGCCGAGCTGCCGAAGAAATCCGCATAACGGGCTTGGTAAGCCGTCAGCGCATCATAGGGGGCAGCCTTGGCCTGCAGGGTGGGCATCGCGCTCAGGCCAAGCCGGCCATGCCAGGCCAGGATCTGTGCCTCGTCGGCCTTGTCGATTTCACCCTGCGCCCGATAAAATTTCAGCCCGTTGCGATCATCGGGAATATGGCTTCCCGTCACCATGATGGCAGCGCACCCACGCGTCATCGCGGCCAGAGCCAGCGCCGGTGTCGGCAACGCCCCGCAGTCGACCGGAACGAGGCCCGCATCCGCGATCGCCTGGGTGGCCTGCGCGGCGATGAGCGGGCTCGATGAACGCAAGTCCCGCCCGATCAGAACTTCTCTTTGCGTCTCGTCGTCCTCGCGGAGCACGGCGCAGAAGGCGCGAACATGGCTGTAGGTCGGCAGGCCGACGAGTTCGCTGACAAGGCCGCGCAGGCCGGAGGTTCCGAATTTCAGGCTGGTCATGTGAGGCCGATCGTCCCGAGCTCGAACGCTGTTCAAGGATGGAGGTGACGCAAAGGCACCGGGGCGCCATCCGGAGTTCGAATTGTGCGTAGCGCCAACGACGATCGAAGGGAAGTCGTACAGGCGGTGGCCACGGGCTATCCGGGCAATCGTTCGTACTTACTGACGTTCTTATCTAGCTTAATATGGGCATAGCAATCCGCTCTATCTGAACGACAATGACGGCAACCTGATGCCTGCAAGCCACAAACCGGAGCGAAAGCCATTCAGATTGCGCCTTCTCTATAGAATGAAGGGCGGACTTGATGTACGGACGTTGACGTAGAGCTCCACATAGGTCTGCAGCCCATGCCTACAAGAATTATACCTGTCATCATGTGCGGTGGTGCGGGTTCTCGGTTGTGGCCCGTCTCCCGGGACACGATGCCGAAGCAATTTATTTCTCTGTTCGGAAGGGAATCGACTTTTCAGCGCGCGATGGCACTGCTCGCCGATGAAAAGGTCTTCGCCTCCGCGATCGTCATCACCAATACCGAATACCGCTTTACGGTCCAGGAACAATTGCTTGCCATCGGCGCGACCGCTCAGATCGTGCTTGAGCCAACCCGTCGCGACTCGGCCGCTGCAGTTGCCGTAGCGACGGAACTCGCGCTCGCGCGAGACCCTGACGCAATCGTGGGCGTGTTCGCAGCCGACCATGTCGTCCAAGACGGCTCCCAGTTCGTTGAAACCTGCCGGCAAGCCGCGGCGGTCGCGGCACAAGGACGCATTGTTACGATCGGCATCGCGCCGACCCATCCGGCGAGCAGCTATGGCTATATCCGCCTCGGTGACGACATTGGAGACGGCGCCCGCGAGGTAGCCGCGTTCGTCGAAAAGCCGGACGAGGCACGCGCCACCCAGTACTTGCTCGACGGATATCTCTGGAACTCGGGTAATTTCATCTTCGATGCGGCCACGATGCGCAACGAACTCGAGGCTTTCGAACCCGAAGTCCTTCATCCGGTTGTCGAAGCCGTGGCACGGGCCAAAACCGATCTCGATTTCGTTCTGCTTGACCTCGCCGCCTTCGGCCAAGCCAAGAAGATCTCGATCGATTATGCCGTCATGGAACGGACCAAGAAGGCTGCGGTCGTCTCGGGCAAGTTCGGTTGGTCAGACGTTGGTGCCTGGTCGGCAGTCTGGGACCTTTCTGACAAGGACGCCGACGGCAATGTCGTCGAGGGTCGCGGCTATGTACTCGACGGCTCGAATAATCTCGTCCGGTCGGAAGATGCGCTTGTCGCCGTGATCGGCCTCGATGACATCGCGGTGATCTCGACACGCGACGCCGTGCTTGTCGCTCCGAAGGCCAAGGCCGACAAGGTCAAGGAAATGGTTGCCTTGATCACCGCCAATGGCGAGTCGGAAGCGGGCGCTCATCGCGAAATTCAGAGGCCTTGGGGAAAATACCTCTCCGTCGATATGGGTTCACGCTATCAGGTCAAGCGCATCACGGTGAAGCCGGGCGGTGTGCTATCCCTGCAAAAGCACTACCACCGCGCCGAGCATTGGGTTGTGGTACGCGGCACAGCCGAGGTGACGCGCAACGGCGAGATCATCGTCGTGCATGAGACCGAGTCCATTTACCTGCCGATCGGTTGCGTCCACCGGATGGCAAATCCCGGGAAGATTCCACTTGAGTTGATTGAAGTTCAGGTCGGATCCTATCTCGGCGAGGACGACATCGTTCGCATCGAGGATGTCTACAGCCGCGTGTAACGCCACCGAAACACACGCGGTCACGGGCGGCCGAGCGGACGACGGGCTGTTGCCTGAGCTAGCCTTCCGACGTGGCCAGCGATCCGGAAGAAGCACGACCAACCGACGGCACTCCAGGCCGCAGACGATCATGCGGTCGGGGTGATTGCGCCGCTAGGTGAAGTGGCAGCCGCGACAGTAGGGCGGTTCATCTCAACATGTTTGCACAGTCCTGGATGGATCGGAACTCCACAAACACCGCGCCTGTCGGGCCGTTCCACATATGAGTGGGGCCATTTCCGGGTCGCACCTACGCTGGTCCGCTTTGTAGTGGACGGTGAGCCAGGAGATGACGCGGGGGAGACAATCGGCCGGGTTACACGGGATATTTCTCCAGAAGTGACCTGAGACCCTTTTCTCCTCCGGTCTGAGGGAGAGTCCTGAGTTTCGTTGATCCGAGACCATTTGCTGGACCGTCGGAGGCTGGAGTTTCCGGCCTTCTGATCCGAGACCATTTGCTGGAGCGCCGGAGGCTGGAGTTTCCGGCCTTCGATCACGGCGGTGAGCTGGGTGTCCCGCCGGGATTCTGCAACAGGATCGGTGGTTTGTTGCCGATGGCCACGTGCGGCCGATCCTCGTTATAATATCTGACCCAAGCCTCCATCTTTTCGGCCGCATCTGCAAGCGTCAGGAACCAGTGCGTGTTCAGGCACTCGCTGCGGAAACGGCCGTTGAAGGCTTCGATGAAGGCATTGTCGGTCGGCTTTCCCGGGCGGGAGAAGTCGAGCGTGACGCCCTTGGCGTAGGCCCACAGGTCGAGGTCGCGGCTGACGAACTCGGAACCCTGATCGACACGGATCGTCTTCGGATAGCCAAGTTTCGCGCAGACCCTTTCCAGCGTGGCGACGACGTCCTCGGCCCGGTAGCTGAAGCGGGGATCGGCCGCCGGCGAGAAGCGCGAGAAGGTGTCAACCACCGTGAGAACCCGAATCTTACGCCCGGTGTCGAGCTGATCATGAACGAAGTCCATCGCCCAGACATCGTTCGGCCGCGTCGCCGGCGCGCGGTCTTCGCGCAGCTTCGCCTTGACCCGGCGCTTGGGCGTCTTGTTCTTGAGCTGCAAGCCTAACTCATTGTAGATCCTCCGAATCCGCTTCTGATTGACAGGCCAGCCCTCGCGTCGCAGCAGCACGTCGACACGACGATAGCCATAGCGAACGCGGGTCTCGCAGATCGCCTTGATCCGGGCTGGCAAGGGGGCCTGGTCAGGCCGGCAGGATTTGTAGTGGTAGCTCGACGTGTCGAATTCCAGGACCGCACAGGCCCGTCGGATCGACACCTGCCACTCGCCACAGATCAGGCCGACGAGCTCGCGCTTGCGACCAGGCCTCAGAGCTAGTGGGATGGTCCGCTCCGTCTCCCACCGTCATGCTGTGATGATCCAGGAGGAGGAGGAGAGTCATGAGCCAGCACCAGTCTTGTGATGCCACCGTCTACGGTGTCGATCTCGGCAAGAACATCTTCCACGTCGTCGGCGTGGATCCGAGCGGCCAGCTCCTTCGGCGGATGAAGTTCCGCCGCGAGACCTTGCTGGCGTTCTTCGAGCGGGCAGCGCCAGCCCTCGTCCGCATGGAAGCCTGTCCTGGCTCGCAGTGGCTCGCGCGCAAGCTCCAAGGTCTCGGCCATCGCGTGCGCATCATGCCAGCGCAGTTTGTGAAGCCGTATCTGAAGTCGAACAAGTCTGACACGCTTGATGCCGAAGCGATCGCTGAGGCGGTGACACGCCCGTCGATGCGGCTCGTCGAGGTCAAGGCAATCGAGCAGATCGACGTCCAGTCTTTACATCGCGTGCGGGACCAGATGGTGATGCAGCGCACGCGGATGATCACCCAGATGCGCGGCTTCTGTCTCGAATACGGTGTCGCCATCCGGCAAGGCGCCGGTGTCTTCAAACTTGATCTGTCGCGTGTCGTGGCCGATCAGGAAAACGATCTATCGCCGGCGATGCGCCGATTGCTGACAGGCCTGTTCGAAGACCTGGGACGCCTCGAAGGTCGGATTGCCGAGATCACACGCGAGATCGAAGCGCTGGTTCAGCGGGATGACGTCGCCCGGCGGTTGATGACTGTGCCTGGCATCGGTCCTCTCGGCGCCAGCGCTCTCCTCGCGGCAGTCGGCCGCGGCGTCCAGTTCAGGAAGGCGCGCGACCTCGCAGCCTGGCTCGGGCTCGTGCCGCGGGAACACTCAACCAGCGGCAAGCAGACCCTGCTGGGGATCAGCAAGCGCGGCAACGGCTATGTCCGACGCCTGCTGATCCACGGCGCACGGTCCTGTCTGATGCATCTGGATCGGACACGCCACGCCCTCGGGGCCTGGCTCGATGCGCTGGAGCAGCGCATGCACATCAACAAGGTGACTGTCGCCTGGCCAACAAGATCGCTCGCATCGCGTGGGTGATCATCCAGAAGCCGGGTGCGCTCTACGAACGACGCGATCCTGCGTTCATGCCGTAGAAGCGTAAGCGTCGTCCTCAGGCCACGTCCCTGAGAACGGCCTGAGCCGGATAGGCCCATGGCAGCAGTTCATCGATGCGGCTGTTGGGATGGCCGCTGACGATCCTGGCGATGACGTCGGCGAGATAGGCGTGCGGCTCGACGCGGTTGAGCTTTGCGGTTTCGACGAGCGAGGCGATGACGGCCCAATGCTCCGCACCGCCGTCGGAGCCGGCGAAGAGGGCATTCTTTCTGGTCAGGGCCAACGGCCGGATCGAGCGCTCGACGGTGTTGGAGTCGATTTCGACGCGACCGTCATCGAGGAAGAGGCTCAAGCCCTGCCAACGCGAGAGCGCATAGCGGATCGCCTCGGCGAGCTTCGTCTTCTGGCTGATCAGGCTGAGCTTCTCGCGCAGCCATGGCTCCATGGCCTCGAGGATCGGCCTGCTCTTTTCCTGGCGCGCGACCCGACGTGCATCGGCATCATGGCCACGGATCGCGGCTTCGATGCGATAGAGCTCGGCGATGCGCTGGAGGGCTTCGCTGGCGATCGGAGCGGGGCCGGACTGAGCGAGCTCGTAGAAGCGTCGCCGCACATGCGACCAGCACAGGGCCAGGCGAACCTCGTCGCGTTCGGCCAACACCTTGTAGCCGCCGTAGCCGTCGACCTGGAGGATGCCGCGGAAGCCGGCGAGATGAGCGATCGGCCGTTCCGCCTTGCGGTCGGGAGCATAGACATAGACGACGCCGGGTGGATCGGCGCCGCCCCAGAGCCGGTCGTCGCGGGCATAAGCCCAGAGCTGGCCCGTCTTCGTCCGGCCCCGGCCGGGATCGAGCACAGGCGCCGTGGTCTCGTCCGCGAACAGCTTGGGCGAGCTCTTCAGCGCCGCCAGCATCCGTTCATGCACGGGCCGCAACAGAAAGGCGGCGCGCCCGACCCAATCGGCCAGCGTCGAGCGATCGAGCACGACGCCCTGGCGCGCATAGATCTGAGCCTGACGATACAGCGGCAGATGATCGGCGTATTTCGAGACCAGCACCTGGGCGACCGTCGCCTCGGTCGGGATCCCGCCCTCGATCAACCGGGCCGGGGCCGGAGCCTGCACCACGACGTCCTCGCAGGACCGGCAGGCATATTTCGGGCGGCGCAGCACGAGCACACGGAACTGGGCCGGCACGATGTCGAGGCGCTCGGCTACATCCTCGCCGATGCGATGGAGCTTGCCGGAACAGCAAGGACAAGTGTCGCTCTCGATGTCGACTATCATCTCGATCCGCGGCAGATGCGGCGGCAGCGCGCCGCGGTTCGCGCGGCGCTGGCGAGCCCGGGTGGCCTTCTCGGCCGGCGCTGTCTCCTCGGACGCCGCGAACGCGGCGGCTTCGACCTGCTCGGCCTCTTCCAGTCCCAGCAGAAGCTGATCCTCCGGCAAGGTCTCGGCCCGGCGGCCGAAGCGGTGCCGCTGCAACTCCTTGATGATCTGGCGCAGGCGCTCGATCTCCGCTTCCCGCGCGATCAGCATCGCCTGAAGCGTCTCGGGGTCACGGGGAAGCTCTGGCGGGAGCGCGGCCATGACGCCGATTCAATCATATTCGTCAGATGCTTGCGAGCGCTTTCAGCTCGCCGTGACCGGTGCCGCCGCCCGCTGCGGTTCATGGACCCGGCGCCAGTCCAATCCTTCGAACAGGGCCTGAAGCTGGGCCGCCGTCAGCCGCAGGGCTCCGCCCTCGATCTTGGGCCAGCGGAACTCGCCATCCTCCAGACGCTTCGAGACCAGCACCACGCCGGTGCCGTCCCAGAACACCAGCTTCACCCGGTCCGGGCGCTTGGCGCGGAACAAGTAGACCGTGCCGGAGAACGGGTCGGCGCCCATCGTCTCGCGAACCAGCGCGGCCAGGCCCTCGGCGCCCTTGCGGAAGTCAACCGGCTTCGTCGCCACCATGACGCGGACCGCGCCGGTCGGGCCGATCACGATCCGGCCTTCAACGCGCCGAGCACCGCCGCGATCGTGGCCGGCGACGCCCCGTTCTCGATCGTCACCCTGACACCGGCGACGTCGATCTCTATGGCTGCCGCGCGGCGCTGCCGAGTGCGCCGCTTCGAGCGTGACGTTGGCGCCGACCGCTCCGGTGCGACGGCAGATTCCGACGCGACCACCGCCGGCACGAACGCGGGCACCGTATCCGCGGCCTTGCGTAGTTCGCGACGCCAGGTGAACAATTGCTGCGGCGACAAGGCATGGCGGCGCGCGACGGCGCTCACCCTCGCGCCAGGCTCGAAGCTCTCCGCCACGATCCGCGCCTTGTCCTCGGCAGACCAATCCCGCCGGCGCCCCGCGCCCGTGAAGACCTCAAACCGCCGAACCGGCTCGTCGATCTCGACGCTCGATTTAAGCGTAAGCTCTGAAATCGTCATATGTCCAAGCCCTCCAGGCTCGGAACATCAACGTTCATGCCCCATCCCGAAAGGTGGGGCCGGGACGCCGCTTACGTAGAAGCACCCGGGAAGCAGATTGTGAGGCCGGGAGAATGATGACGAGACAGTCGATCGGCATGCCGTAAGCCCTTCGGTCGAAAGCGGGCTCCGCGCCCGAACCAGCTTAGTGGGAACGGCATGCGCGCATCTCATCATGGCCTGGTTGCAACAGCAGGCCACTCGCGAGAGGCCGGATACATTTACGCAAACTGTCGATCGTCAGCAGACCCCCAAATCGCCTTGCAATGACGGAGCGGACCATACATTTCGGCGGATAACGTCCTGCAGCATCTCGCGGTCCAAGGCGAGATCGGCGACCAGCTTGCGCAGCTTCGCGCTCTCGTCCTCGAGCTGCTTCAGCCGGCGCCTCTCAGCCGGCAGAAGCCCCTCGTACTTCTTCTTCCAATTGAAATAGGTCGCCTGGCTGATCCCGGCCCGCCGGCAGATCTCCGCCACCGGAATCCCGTCCACACCCTGCTTCAGGATGAACGCCTTCTGCGCGTCCGAAAACTTCGAGTCCTTCATCGCTTTCCGCTCCTCCCAGCCCAAGGGAACCGACACGGAAAACTCTAACCCAAAGCGATCCAGTTTTAGGGGCTCAGATCAGAAGCTCTCGAACCGGGAGACTGCGCGCTGCATTCGAATGTCACGTAAGGCGATTGAGGTGCCGGAAAACACCTTTCGTATGATCGTGAGATCCAGCCGACGCGAAGCTCGGCGCTCATGTAGCGCCGTTGGGGGCACTGCTTGCGGCCGACGACCGCGCCGCGTCCGGAGGCTTGACCCCGATCGCCATTGCAAACTGAGCTTCGATGCCTGAAGACTTGCATAGCCCCTGAGCCCCAAAATGGGGTCAGGACCACGCTCAGGCATCCACGCACAATAGGCAGTTTGCGCAGCGGAGTAGCAAGGTCGGCTCGTCTGCGCCGTGCGTTATTCGACAGCGTGAGCTTGCGCTTGCGCCCATTGCCGAAGCCTTCGCAGGACAGGCACTTTGCCACTCGAAGCGCGGTCAAGAAATTCAAACCACAACTTGTCTTCGTCAACGGGGTAAGCAATCAGGCCTCCAATATAAATGCTCGCGTCAACAAGTTGGTCGCCGTCCGTCACTCTAGGTCGCACGAGTATGTTCACGACATCGCTGCACAGATCCTGCATTTCGATATCGATGGACAGCCAGCCCCAGCCCTCCCCAGGGAGGGAGGTAGTTACAGTCGATGTTCTCGATCCGCGTGTTGCTTCAATCGAGAACTGGACGCGACCGGGCGCCGAGGTCGCAGCCAGAATTGTGAAACGCATGGTACCAAGGGCCAGGAAGGGGCGAGCAATCATGAGCTGTGCGCCTTCGCTAAGCACCTCCGAACCGTGGACTTCCGGCGGTGCCCAAGCCCCGTAACGCAATGCAAGGCCATCACCACTGGAGGCGAAGGAATAGAATTGACCTAGCTTAAAGGTGGGCCCACGATTACCTAAGGGTTGGCTGGTGATACCGTTAAGTCGCGCTGAGAGACTTTGCGTCCAGCGACCCAACTGATGGTTGCTCGGCGTCGAGCGTTGGCCAACGGCAGCCCAGGCTGTTCCGAGACCGGCCGCGAATGGGACGTAGGCGTCAATCTCGGCTCCGAAGAGACTGTAGAGGTGCGGGGAAGGTTCGGCGAGTATCGGCGCTCCCGCGTCCGATGCGAGGGCTACCCACTCGCGAGCATTCGCATGTCCTGCAAGCACGAGAATGCTTCGGGCGGTGGCCAGCAGGGCCAGCCCTTCTACCTCGTCTACAATCGCCGCTCCTTCCATCCCCGGCGGAGTGGTGTCGCCGCTTGAGACAAAAACGAGGGAGCCTTCTGGTTGAATCTGCCGATGCATCTCAACCAGAGAGCGAGTCAAATTAGCACATGAGGGCAGTAGCGCGATATCGGGACCTGCGGTCATATGATCGCCGGGCGTCCTCCTCGTTAAAGTTCGCAAGAGGCCGAGCGGCTCAACGTCACGTACAAGGTTTCGTGAGTGTAGCCATGCACGCAAAATTTCAGCGTCTAAGGCTGTATCGGTCAATATTAGATTTGACCTCTCAAGCAACGCATCGAGATACGTGGCCCTGACACGAAATTCAGGACAGTCCCCGGAATGAGAGCGAGCCGCTTCTGGCAAATATAGAACAAGTACGATACGACGGTCTTCCAGTATCACGTCGGTCGCGCGATCGAGTGGCGGCGTGTCGAGCGCGAACAGGTCCGGAATGGTTATGACCACCACGGCGTTATGCGTGGTGGTCAGCGAGCCGTTGTTGTCTACGCGCTCTAACGGCGCGGCAACGCCGCGTCGCTCAAGCTCCGTCATTAGTTTCTTGTTCCAGGCTCTGACAACCGCGCTGTTCCCGGCACCTTTCGCGGACGCAGGCCATAAAACATGCCATAGTGTGCGGGCTGGTTTGGCGAGAGTGTCATCCACCTTGCGGAGCAGGGGAGCAAGATCGCTATCAACGGCGTTGAGCGCTCGTAACTCCTTAAACGCATCCGCCTGCGCGGGGGGCCATAGGGCAGCTCGGCCGTACCACTCAATCGCTTCCAACCGTCGGCCGAGCAGTTTGGCAGCATGGCCGATGTGGAGGGCCGTGTCGGAATTTATCGGATCGACCTCAATCGCGCGCAGGTAGGCATTGAGCCCTGCCTCAATATCGCCACTCTCCTTGAGAGCATGCCCGTACTGCACGAGGATCTGCGCGTTCACGGGCTCTGTGGCAAGCAACCTGCCATATAGCACTGCCGCGTCGGCCCAGCGTCGCGCATCGCGCGCCTTGTCAGCCTCAGCGAGGAGCCCCCCTTCTAGCCCCTTAGTCGTCAACACGTTCGTTACGCGCAGCAATTCACGGACGATGCCCTTCCGCCGCGCCATCATACGAGCTCGATCTTTTTAATGCCGAGGCTAACGGGCGCCTCATTGCCGAAAACAAAACTCTTCGCGTTGACAATAAGCGAGAGCTCGTTGTCCCGTTTCATGGCCTGCGGTGGGATTGGATACTCCATCACGCCTCCTCGACTGTCAAATCGGGAAATGCGAAGCGTGCATCCATTGAGCATGAGGCAATGTCCGGTGTCGGCGTTCGCGTCGGGCGGCAACGTATAGTGCAGGCGGAGCAGTCTCGTCGCACCTAGTTGCGGGTCTGTTCGAAACCCGATCGCAATGCTCTCGCCAAGCACCCAAGCATGCCCCTCGGCATGCAGCATTGCGCCCTCTAGCACATAGCGGCCGCTTGCTAGCGCGGCAGCGTCCATGCGATTCTGATCGATCCATGTCAGTTCCGGCGTCTGGTCGAGGCGCCCCTGTGGTGGAATGACGCCGTCGGGAGCAAACCGACCCGCTGCATCCAGCCGGCCTTCAAGCGGAACCGCGCTCATTCGCTCAACGAGAAGCGCACTCGAGAGAAGGAAACTGCCATAAGTGTCGAGGCCGCCCAGGTAAGATCGGACCAAGCTGCCGCCGAATACGTCGAGATCGACGTCGGAGACCGCTTCAGGCTTCGGAATCTGCTCGATGAATTCGAGCAGATCGAGCTCCGAAGCCACCCATTTTGCATGGCCGCTGACGGCGGTGTGCCATGCCATTTCGCCCATTGCAGCAGCGCCGCCAAAGTCTGCGAGGCCTACATGATTGATATCAAAGAGCACGCCATTGATCCAATTCGCGACGTACTCGTCATGCGTTGGCGCATCTTTCGCCACTACCAGCATGCCCCGCGCGAACCCTTCAAGCATCGCCATACCGATACCCTCACTCTGTCGCGGGGCGATCAGAACGTTGGATCGCGTTAGCAGTTGGTCGAACTCCGCCCGGCTCTGGAACCAGTGTGAGGTGGTCAATTCGTAGCCGTGCAGGCTACGTCGCATGTAAGGTGTCGTGTCAACCTTGGGATCGTCGGGCTCGTCATGGATGTGTACAGCCTGTAGCTGGTCGCCGAACAGTCGCTCTACCAAGGAGAGATTGATTCCCTCCTCCGGCCGGCGCTGCCAAAGCATCACCCTGAGGCCATCATCGAAGCGCGCTCGCTCGGCTGCCGGCACAGGTGGCAGAAAGTATTTCACTAACTTGCTTCCACAGCCCAAGAGCGTCATACGGTCATGCAAGCGACGGCTAAAATTTACAAAGCGTGCCTGTGAAGACAAAAGCCAATGAAGGTCCGGCATTAGCGCGGAGCCATCATACATGGGCACAACAAGAGTCCTGATACCGCGAGCTAATACGAGCGGAGCGAGAAAATCCATCTGCCAAAGAACCGCGACATCGAATTCATACACGATATCTAGTGAAAGAAGCTCTTCCTTAACATTTGGATTTACGTAAAGGCGTTCAACTGAATGTCTGCTGGCGAGCAAATCGAAGAAGAAATCACTTGAGCGCGTCTTCTTATGAAAAGAATGGTCAATGAATATAATTTTCACAACGTTGCTCCAAGCCAATCCGTGTAGCCACTTGCGACGTCAGTAAGAAATCTTGCGCGGCCACGCCGGGCACGTGCCTCGATGTTTTCCACCGGGAGGCGAGAGAATTCGAGGATCACATCTGCCACTTCAGAAACGCTCTCGACCACCCGGCCCAGGCGGTACCAGGCTATTTGTTCCGCGAATGCCGTTCCCGCAAGGGTCACGATAGGCCGCCCGAAGCACACAGCCTCCATCATAGCCGCTGAACCGCGCAACTCGTAGATTGTACGATCGTATGGCAACAAAACAAGACTGCATCTTTTGAAGTGCTCTAGCATCGTCTCGTCCGATATTATTGCTGGCAGCAGATCGACGCCTGGAATGGCATAAAGCTGTGAGATATAATTCTGATTGTGTTGCGCATCGCGGGGGTTGAGTGATTGGGTGCTGAAACGAACGTTCAGCATTCGGTCACGCTTGCGAACCTCAGAGAAAATGCTCAGTAAATGTGAGAAACCCTTGTCGTACCTCGCGGAGCCTGGGCAGAAGACCTCAAAGGGTCCGAGCTGTGGCACCGGCAGAGCATCATGAACGTCAGGATATGGAGTGGTAACAACGAGATCGTTGAGCAATTCCGACAGCCGCTCGGCAAGCTTTGGAGTTTCGGCACTGAATGACATCCTGACGCCTGCGCTGCGCGCATCGATGATCCTGCCGATTAGTTCGGCCTCAGCGTTACGGTAAAATTTAGACGCCCCCTCCATCACGGCAATAAAGCGGATCAGTATGCGCGGCCACTGTTCTTGCTGCCGCTGGGCCAGTGCGTTAAGGAAACCGATCGCACCGTAGAAGTCGACGCTGGGGAACACAACGGTGTCCTGCTCACCCACGCCAAAGGCCTCAATAAGGCGTATTGCGTCGGCGGTCGCAATCGCCTCCAACTCGTCGACATATTGGCCGCTGGGCCTCTTTTTTGCCTTGGAGTCCGTGGAGGAGCCGGGCAATTTTAGGAAATCATGATAATAAAATTCATAGAATGGGATGAAGTCGTGTTTTTCGACAAGCCCTGCCGGCAAATGCTTGCAGCAAACGGCGATCACGTCCGTAAAGTAATTTCGGAGAGCGCGCTTGAACAGGCTAAGCTGCACCGCGTTGTGCCCAAAAGGCTGCGCACAAACGGGATCGCAGATGAGTACCCTCATTCCATTTATCCTTTGAGCTTGCCTGCAACGCCGGTCGACCCCGCGCTAGATCAGGCAGTTGCCAGAGTTGTGGGCGAGTGTCCACAATGATAATTGCCACGCTGTCGATGGATTTTTTTCGGGCGTTGTCGCCAGCAAAATCATCTGGCCGTCAACCGAGACCACCGCGTCCGAAGCCACGTTCGCGTCCTGCCAATGGGTGGCCTAGCAGTCTCCGTGGGCGCCTCAGCGCTCGCTTCAATGAAAAGGGCGATCATGCCCTGCGTGCCTTTCGTCTGGAATATCAATCTCGCACCATTTTCCTTAGCCATTGCCACACGGCAAACCGTGGCCTGCAGCTTTTCCCAGCCACGCTTGCCGTCAGGCGCAACCGAGCAGGCTGAATTCCTTGGTGCCATTGAGACCGTTGCCATTTTCGCGACAACTGAATGAAAGCGGACAGACTGACGGCAATGCTAACATGTCGCGGTCGATTTTACTAAGATAAACTCTCGATAGAATCAGATTTATCGTATTTAAACTGCGATTTTCTAAAAATAAGCTTAGCAATACAAAACAGCCATCCACATTAACTGCACGATGCAGAGCGCGCGATTTTTAACTGCCGACTAGCTTGGCAATGCCAGACTGTCAATCTCAGGGGCAAATTACCTCACTGACCTGCTCACTGATGTGGAGGGGCCCGGTATTGACATGATCAGGCCCGTAGGCGATGCGGATCAGCGGAAGTCTGGAGGACGGTATGGACTGGTCTGGGGTTGGTAAAGTCGCGCTCATCACTGGTGTAACGGGCCAGGATGGCGCGTACTTATCGGAACTTCTGCTTGAGAAGGGATACATCGTCCACGGCATCAAACGCCGTTCGTCCTCGTTCAATACAGGGCGGATCGAGCACCTTTACCAGGACCCCCACGAGAAGAATCCGCGCTTCATCCTGCACTATGGCGACATGACGGACTCGACCAATCTAATTCGCATCGTCCAGGAGGTCCAGCCCGACGAGATCTACAATCTCGCTGCTCAGAGTCATGTGCAGGTCTCATTCGAGACGCCGGAGTACACCTCGAACGCCGACGGGACCGGAACGCTTCGCCTGCTGGAGGCGATCCGCTTGCTCGGCCTGACCAAAAAGACGCGCTTCTACCAGGCTTCGACCTCGGAACTCTACGGCAAGGTCCGGGAAATCCCGCAGAGCGAGACGACGCCGTTCTATCCTCGAAGCCCCTATGCCGCGGCCAAGCTCTATGGCTACTGGATCGTGGTGAACTACCGCGAGGCCTACGGAATGCACGCCTCGAACGGCATCCTGTTCAACCACGAGAGCCCGCTGCGCGGCGAGACCTTCGTCACCCGCAAGATCACGCGCGCCATCGCAGCGATGCATCTGGGTTACCAGGACAAGCTCTATCTCGGTAATCTCGACGCCAAGCGCGATTGGGGCCATGCACGCGAATATGTCCGCGGCATGTGGCTGATGCTGCAGCAGGACCAGCCCGACGACTATGTGCTCGCCACTGGCGAGACCACGATGGTCCGCGATTTCGTGGCGCATGGCTTCAAGCAGGTGGGTGTCGACATCGCCTGGCAGGGCGAGAGCGCCGACGAGAAGGGCCTCGACGCTAAGACCGGTAAGGTTCTGGTCGAGATCGATCCGCGCTATTTCCGCCCGACCGAGGTGGATCTGCTGATCGGCGACCCGACCAAGGCCCGGACCAAGCTCGGCTGGAAGCACGAGACCAAATGGCAGAAGCTCTGCGAGGAAATGGTCGCGTTCGATCTCAAAGTTGTCCAGCAGGAGCGTCGCCGCAATGCCGAGTGAGGCTGGTTTCGATCTGACGGGCAAGCGCGTCTGGGTCGCGGGGCATCGCGGCATGGTCGGAGCGGCACTGGTGCGCCGCCTCCAGAGCGAAGCGTGCGAGATCGTCACGGCGGGCCGGGACGATGCCGACCTGCTGCGGCAGGACCAAACTGAGCGCTGGCTCATGAAGAACAGGCCGGACGTCGTGATCGTGGCTGCGGCCAAGGTCGGCGGCATCCTCGCCAATGACAGCTTCCCGGCCGATTTCCTCTACCAGAATCTGATGATCGAGGCGAACATTATCGAAGCCTCGCGTCATGCCGGGGTCGGCAAGCTGCTCTTCCTCGGCTCGAGCTGCATCTATCCGAAGTTCGCGCCACAGCCCATCCAGGAGAACTCGATCCTGACCGGGCCTCTGGAGCCGACCAACGAGTGGTACGCCATCGCCAAGATCGCCGGCATCAAGCTGGCCCAGTCATACCGCAAACAGTATGGCTGCGACTACATCTCGGCGATGCCGACCAATCTCTATGGGCCGGAGGACAATTTCGACCTCCAGTCCAGCCACGTTATGCCGGCGCTGCTGCGCAAGGCTCACGAGGCCAAGCAGCGCGGCGACAAGCAGATCACGATCTGGGGCACGGGGACGCCGCGCCGCGAGTTCCTACATGTCGACGACTGCGCCGACGGGCTGGTTCATGTGCTGAAACATTATTCCGGCTTCGAGCACGTCAATATTGGGTCGGGCGAGGACGTGACGATCCTCGAATTGACCGAGGCGGTCTGCGAGGTCGTCGGCTTCAAAGGCGAGATCGTGAAGGACACGAGCAAGCCCGACGGGACGCCGCGCAAGCTGATGAGCGCGGACCGGCTGCGAGCCATGGGGTGGGTGCCCAGGATCGGGCTGAAGGATGGCATCGCACAGACCTATCAATGGTTCCTCGAAAATCGCGGCTGAGAGCCCGCCTCAAGCGGGATGATCGATGCTCTAAATCTAGAGCGCGTCCTGCGTTTGATGAATCGAATGTGAAGTGACGGCGCGGCTGGTCGGTGATTCAACGTCCATCTCAATGGAGGTGGATGATGGGCAGGGCGCTGAGTGGGGATCTCCGGTTGCGGGTGCTGAATGCGTCAGCGGATGGCATGTCAGCGCGGCAGGCTGCGGCGCGGTTCGGGGTCGGGGTATCGAGCGCGATCCGCTGGATTGCACGGGCGAGGATCGGCGAACTGCCACCACGCCCGCAGGGCCGTCGCCGCAGCTCGAGCCTCGATGCGCATGAGGCCTTTATCGTCGGACTGATTGGTGGGCAGAAGGATATCACGCTGAACGAGATGGTGGAGCGGCTGGCCGCCGGACCGGCGGTGCGGATCAGCCGCAGCGCTTTGAGCGCCTGGCTGCGCGGCCGCGGCTGGACGTTCAAAAAAAGTCCGCGCATGCACTGGAGCAGGAGCGACCGGACATCCTGAAGCGACGGCGGAACTGGTTCGACGGCCAGCCCGATCTCGATCCCGCGAGGCTCGTCTTCATCGACGAGACCGGCCTCTCGACCAAGACGGCCCGTCTTCGTGGGAGAGTGCCCCGCGGCGAGCGCTGCCGGGCTGGCGTTCCGCACGGCCATTGGAAAACCACGACCTTCACCGGCGCGCTCCGGCTTTCCGGCATGACCGCGCCTCTCGTCTATGACGGTGCCATGAACGGCATCGTCTTCCTCGCCTATGTCGAGCAGGTGCTGGTCAAGACCCTCGCTCCGGGCGATATCGTCGTCATGGACATGTGTGGACGCCCCCTGTGGAGCAAGTAGAATCTTGGGAGGTGAATGGCGTGCGGATCGGGTGCTGACATGTGTCCGGCCTCTGATGCGGCCATGACATGCCGCGGGCCCGTATGGGAGTTCGCGGATCGGGTCCAAAACAATCTGGCGCGCTCGAAGCGCTTGTCCATGAACTGGCTTACCCGATCCTGTCTCACGACCGTTGCGCCATACTCTCCTTCGACCTCAGCCTGCTCCACGGCACCCAACGACCTCGACGGCTTACGCCGCCACGGCCGGAGCTGGACACCCGCAAGAACCTACCGCGGTTGGTGATTTCGTGATTCACTCGTCCATGGTCGCGGGATGCGAGAGGGACGATGGAACAGCGGTCGTTTTTCGGGTTGTCGGAGCATCTTGAGCGGCTGAGTGCGATCGGCGATCCGCTGGAAACGCTCGAAGCGACGATCGATTTCGAATATTTCCGCGGCTGGCTGGTCGAAGGGCTCGGCTACGGCGACGGAGCCAGGGGCGGGCGTCCACCCTTCGACCCGGTCTCGATGTTCAAGGCGCTGATCCTGCAGGCGCAGCACAATCTGAGCGACGCGAAGATGGAGTTCATGATCCGGGACCGTCTGTCCTGGATGCGCTTCCTGCGCTTTGATCTGGCGGGCCGACACCCGACGAGAACACGATCCGGCACTTCCGCAACAGGTTGACCGAGACCGGCACGCTGCGGCGCGTGATGAAGGCCTTCGACTGGCAACTGCAGAAGAAGGGTTACATTCCGATGTCGGGTCAGATCGTCGATGCCTCCCTCGTGCCGGCGCCCAAGCAGCGGAACACGGATGGGGAGAAAGAGGCGATCAAGGCTGGCAAGACCGCGAAGGAGATCTGGCCCGATGAGCCGAACAAGGCGGTGCAGAAGGACGTCGACGCGCGCTGGACGCTCAAGATCGGCGGCAAGATCCGGTATCGGCCGGACGGAACGCCCTTGCCGCAGATCGCCTTGCCGGTGTTCGGCTACAAATCCCACATTGCGATCGACCGCCGTTTCGGCTTCATCCGGGAAAGTGCGGTTACTTCGGCCGCGCAGGCGGACGGGCGTATGCTGCCGCGGCTGGTGACGACGCAGAACACCTCTTCGGAGATCTGGGCTGACAGCGCCTATCGCTCGCAGAAGAATGAGAAGTGGCTTTCCGCGAAGATGCTGGTCAGCCGGATCCACCGTCGCAAGCCGCCGGGACGGCCGATGCCGGCCCATGTCGCGCGCGCCAATGCCGGCAAATCGGCGATCCGGGCGGCGGTCGAACACGTCTTTGCCCACCAGAAGAACAGGTTCGGCCTGTTCATCCGCACTATCGGCCTGGCACGGGCCGAAGCGAAACTCACCCTGGCCAACATCGCCTACAACTTCGACAGGCTGATCTTCCATGAGCGCGCCGGCGCCAGGGGATAAATCTGTCTGGAACCCGCCAAAATGTCGGAAATCGGCCACCGATCAAGCAGTGCGAGGCCGATCTGCGCTCCCAAGATACCGACTATCGCCGCGCTCGCCAAAACCAGCCGGTTCTTGCGGGTGTCCAGCTCGATAGACCCCACCATGGGCGAGAAGCGCCCAGACCGTTCGGGCCATTTTGTTGGCAAGTGCGACCCGCACCAGCATTGGCGGTTTACGCGACATCATGCTGGCCAGCCATGTTCCTGGCGTTGGACCCTTGCGAGAAGCCCAGCCGGCAACTGCGCTCGCGCCGATGATGAGTAGACGCCGAAGCGTTCGTTCTCCCATCCGGGAGGTCCGGCCCAGCCGTTCCTTGCCACCGCTGGATCGCTGAGTAGGCGTGAGCCCCAGCCAGGCAGCGAAGTCCCGCCCTCGCCGGAAGGTCGCGGTCGATGGCGCAAGCGCAACCAAAGCCGTCGCGGTGATCGCTCCGATTCCGGGTATGGTCATCAACCGCGTCGCTACCGGGTCCTCCTTGGCGCGGCGCACGATCTCAGCGTCAAGTTGGAGAACTCGCTCGTCGAGTGCCTGCATCTCGGCAATGAGCACACCAAGCACGATGCGCGCCGGCACGGGAATACCAGAGGCCGGATCCCCCACGATGGTGATCAGCTTGGCAACATGCATCGGGCCCTGCGCCACGATCATGCCGAACTCGGTCATGTGTCCGCGAAGCGCATTGATCAGCTGGGTTCGTTGCCGGACCAGCAGGTCCCGGGTACGAAACACCAGCGCTGAGGCTTGCGCCTCTTCGCTCTTCACGGGCACGAACCGCATGGTGGGGCGCTGCGCCGCCTCGCAGATCGCCTCGGCATCTGCCATGTCGTTCTTTTGCCGCTTCACGAACGGTTTTACGTAGGCGGGTGCAATCAGCTTCACCTCGTGACCAAGCCGTCCGATCTCGCGTGCCCAATGATGCGCACCGCCGCAGGCCTCCATCGCGACCGTGCAGCGACTGCTCCAGCGCGATCGGCACCATGTATCTGAAAGACGTGCTTCGCCAGATCCAGCCCGATTGTGATAATCTGTCCCACGGACGCCTCCTTGGTGGTCTGCAACACCACCACTTTGGCACACAGATGCCGGTGGGGGCGTCCACCCCATCAATCTCCCCGCCCACAAGGCCGCGGGCGTCCGCGAGGCCATCGAGGCCGCCGGCGCGAGGCTCCTTTACCTCCCGCCCTACAGCCCGTGTGTGGATGCCCCCTGCGGGTCAAGGCGATTCTGCGGCGCTGTTGTCGAGAGCACGGGTGCGGTCATGTGTCCGGCCTCTTATGCAGCCAGGCTGGCCGCGGGCCCCGATGAGTTACGTGGTGCAGGCGCCTAATCAGACTTGCGCGCTATGATTGCGCGGGGGCTGTATCGGTCTGGCCTGCATCCGGCTCGCCGGTCTCTCAACTCATCGCCGCTTCAGCACCTTGGCCCTGCCGGCCGCGGTCGCCGGGCAGCTCTTTACCAGCCGATCAGGTGGCTGCAGGTGTCCTGTAACTTCCTCCTTTTGCGAGCAGCGCCCAGGCGATCCGAGCCATTTTGTTGGCCAGCGCCACTGCCACGACCTTGAAGGGCCGACGCGTCAGCAACTCGTTGAGCCAGCCATTGCTCCCTTTGGTCCGCCGCGCATATTGCAGTCTTGTCATGGCGCCGCGGATCAACAGCGTACGCAACATCGTGTTGCCCTGTTTCGAGATTCCGCCGAGGCGCTCCTTGCCGCCGCTGGAATGGGGACGCGGCGTCAGGCCGAGCCAGGCGGCGAAGTGTCGACCGGAAGCGAAACCGCGCGGATCCGACACCATCGCAAGCAAGGCACTGGCCGTGATCGCGCCGACACCCGGAATTGTGACAAGACGCTTTGCTGTCACATCAGCTCGAGTCCGGCGGACCAATCCCGCCTGCAAACGCTCGATCCGCATCTCCAGGGCCTCGAGTTCCCCGGCCAGCTCCATAAGTGCAGCGCGCGCGGGCCCCGGCAATCGATGGTCGTCTCGGTCGCGAATGATGGTGAGCAGCTCGACGATTTTCCAGATGCCCTGCGCCGCGATGATCCCGCACTCGGCAAGATGTCCTCGCAACGCATTCGCCACCTGCGTGCGTTGGCGCACCAGCATGTCGCGGACCCTGAGTTCGACCAGCCCTGCCTGCTGCGCCTCGGTCTTGGGCGAGACAAAGCGCATGGTCGGGCGTGTCATCGCTTCGCAGATCGCCTCGGCGTCAGCCGCGTCGGTCTTGCCACGCTTTACGTAGGGCTTCACGTAGGCTGGCGGCATCAAGCGCACGTCATGCCCAAACCGGCCGAGCTCCCGCGCCCAGAAATGCGAACTGCTGCACGCCTCCATGCCGATCAGACAAGGTGGTAGAGCCGCAAAGAAGCCGAGCATCTCGCCGCGACGGAGCTTTCGACGAAGTACGATCTGGCCTGCGATATCGATGCCGTGGACTTGAAACAGGTTCTTAGCCGATCGAGCCCGATCACAGCAATATTGTCCATAGTGCCCTCCCGTCCTCTGAGTTCGCCGCCGGCCACGTTACGGCTCGAGGCTACCGCTGAGCAGGGGGCATCCACCCATCAGACTTCAATCCGATCGAGAACGCCTTCTCCAAGCTGAAGGCAATGCTGCGCGCCAAAGCCGAGAGAACAATCCCAGCCCTCTGGGACGCGATCGGCGCCGTCATCGACCGCTTCACGCCAGCCGAATGCGCAAACTATTTCGCCGCTGCTGGATATGAACCAGATTAAACAGGACGTGCTCTAGGTAAGCGCCAAGGGGATGCCACGTGGCGGGACCGGCTGCCAGTGAAGCCTGCCAGATGCTACACGACGCAGTCGCCGCCGCGGCCATGGTCCGGACCCGTTTAGTGGCTCAGGGGGAATGCAAATTTTCAAGCATTGAAAATTTGGTTTGCAAAGGCGCGCGGGTCAAGTCGCAGACTCGCCTGGATGCGCTGCGAGCGCGGATCCATAACTGTCGTTTTGTGTGAGATCGCCTGCAATGTTGGGTCTGACGCAATCTCGCTGACGTCTGGGATCATTTCGCGTCGATAAGACGGGCCTGGAGGAGATCGATCTTCCCGCGGCCGTACATCTGGCGTTTGACGAGCTTGAGACGGGTCATCTGGCCCTCGGTTTGACCGTTTGGCCCTTCGAGCGGATGTCCTTCAGCCCCTCGGGGCCGTGCTCGTTGAACCGGTGGACCCAGTCGCGCAGCGTCTGGCGGTCCGTGCCGCCAATCCGCGCCGCCTGCGCCCGATCCATGCCATCAGAACAGCCGCCAGCGACAAAAGCCGCCGGCCCTGGTTGGCGTGCCGGGATCCAGCCGCGAGCCGGCGCAGATCCAAGGCCAAGTAGTCCGTCCCAAGCTTCACCGCAGCAGGCATGGCGCGAATCCTCCTCGCGCCCATGGAATCAGCGAAACCGACCGTCGAAAAGCCCTCGTGAGTCAGCCTCAGCGGCCGTTGGTATCAGTTCAAAATACCAGGCGCTCATCGCGGCAGGGAAGCCTCCAAAGCTCGCCATCCCCGCCGTCATGCGCAAGCTTCTCTTGCTCGCCAACGCTCTACTCAGAGACAAACGCGCCTGGAAGCCCAAAGCCGCTTGATCAAAACGGATACTCCAACCCAAAGCGATCCAGTTTTAAGGGCTCAGATCAGTGTGCTCTGGTGGCCGTGCCTTGGATTCGACGATATCGGGATTTGTTACTCAGCGCTACGCCAGGGCCACCACCCCCCGCGCTTGTCGGCATCAAAAGATTTGAGCCGTTGAGCAAGTTGATCTCTGGCTGCAATGGCCTCGTCCAACTCTGCTTGGATCGCCGTGATCTCTTCGGTCAGTCTGGCGGCGTGATCGATTAATTTTTTTCGCTCCGATGACAGAGTTGCAATCTGCTTGGTTACTTCAGCCAAGGCGGAATCCTTTGCGGCAATTGCCTCTCGACTTGCGATATCCAATCGAACGACGAGAGCGTCGCGCTCAGCGGTCAGCTCCTCGATCCGAACCTGCAGAATAGCGCATTCGGCCGATGCAACAACGTGATCAGCAGCTTGACGATCAGCAGCTTCTTGCGTGGCTCGCTGGATGGCATCTCGCGCTCTGCCGAACTCGACCTGGAGCCTATCCACCTCGCTCTGGGCGGCATTGCAGCGATCGGTTAGATCCGCCACAGTCTTCGCCTGGATCGAATGTAGGCCGCGGGTGAAAAATTCATGCCGCTCCCATTCGCTAAGCGCCTCTTCGGCTGCCCTCTCAGCAAATTGATGAGCTCTCTCGGAAATCCCGAACTCGCCCATGATTTTAGTCATCTGCTGAATCGTGTCGATCAGAACAGAGCGCGAAATTACCGGCAATGAGACGTATCCGAAGTCGAGCTTTGCATCACCTAGGTCGACGGGAGACAGGACCAGTTGCGAAAGCTGATCGGCGGCCTCCCGGTTGAGTTGGGGGTCAGAAGCAATCTTGGTCGCGTTGATCGTCAAATCTGCGGCATCATGGCCAACAGCTGCAAGATAAACATGCATCAAAAGAAATGTATAGAAGAGCTCAATGCAACTGCCCGAACTTTTTCGGGCATGAAACCATTCAGATACATTTCTTAAAAACGGATCTTGACGAGATCTATATAGCGTCTTGTCGATCGTATCTATAAAATAATTATTTCCAAGCATAGATTGCTGACAATAAGACGCCCATTGATGAAAAATATTTCTGTATAAAAATACAACCCTAAAATCAAATACCTTCTTGATGGCCTTTGCTCTTCCCAGCGCCCGCGTGCATGTCAACACCGGTATCTTTCTGCATCTTCTTGCGTGCTCGATCAGGCGCGCAATGTAGTCTACCTCTGACGAGGAGAGCTCTCCGTCGACACCATCGAGCGGGATAAACCGCTCAAAGGCCATCTCGGGTAAATATCCGTCAACCCCGCCCCCGTCTTTGAGAAGTGGCAGAAATTCAACGAAGTATGGAGCAGACAATGGGTGTTTTGACTGCCAGCTTGACGCCGAGATTTGAACAGCTTCCCTGGAGCTGATTGTTGACAACGCCTCATGAAAAATTTCGCAATAGGCCATTGCGTTCGCCGAAGATCTTATCTTCAGCCAGAGCCAAGTACTAGAAGTCCTGAAGCTTGACACAACAAAGATTGGTTTCTCTGATAAAAAATCAGCAGAATGGCCTGAATGCGCAATCGAGTTCGTCAGCAAGCTCATATTTGAATCCGACACCACTCCAACCTCCCAGCACTTTTGCTATAGAGAAAGAGCACTGCCCTTCCATGGACGGCCGCCAGCCGCGACGCAACAAAGCCCCTAGCGTCGATCACGACCTATCACCAACCTTGTCGCCATAGCCGATCTTGATCAAGCT
This sequence comes from Allobosea sp. TAF32, assembly GCF_052113585.1. Taxonomy (NCBI): domain Bacteria; kingdom Pseudomonadati; phylum Pseudomonadota; class Alphaproteobacteria; order Hyphomicrobiales; family Alloboseaceae; genus Allobosea; species Allobosea sp. TAF32. The sequence continues at coordinate 348,663 of NZ_JBFRDM010000002.1, forward strand.
CAAGCACTCTTGCCTTTCGTTTCCGATTTGGTCCTTCCGGACGCCGTCGGGAGTGGTGTACCCCGAACAAAATAACCCTGCCAGCCGAAGCCGGCGGAGCCAAAGCTCCTTCATCCGCGCCATCAGAGCGCGGGACCGACGCTGTTGAAGTAAGCGTTGCTCTGCTATCTACAGTCGCCAAAACTGGTCTGCGGGAGGACTTGCCATGCGTGCGCCCAACCGCAGAGGTCTCGATGGCCGCATCAACGGCGTTTTACGACGCGATGACTGTTTTCAGGCGCCTTCTGCGGCAGCGTCGCCGGATCTGGTGGCTGCAGCCCGACAAGGGGTTTCACTAATCTCGATCGCGAGCCGCAGGATAACTGCCCTTCGCGTACGCGCCTGACTTCCACGACCTGTACGCAAGCCTCCCCGAACAGCGCGATTCAGCTTCTCCCCGCCCGGCTGCGGTAGAAGACGTGGGGCTCGAACAGAATCTTCGCCTTGTCTTAGCTGTCGAAGCCCCTAATCTTCGCCAAAGCCGATCGTCGTGCCCCTCGGGGGGGGGGATTGCGGTGGAATCGGGTTGTTAAGGGCTCAGGGGGCCACCTTAGGGGTTCACCCTGTCTCTAATTCGTTCAAACAGGAAGAACCCGAGGCCGGTCAGTACAAGAGCGCTGGCGTACCCATAAAACAAATCCCCATACGTCATCACGTTCGGTCCGAAAAAGCCGGCCCTAAATGTCTCATATGCGTGGACCAGCGGGACATACGACACCATATCCCTTGCATGATCCGGGAGCCAGTCCAGCATGAAGAAGCATCCAGACAGGGGAAGAAGGAAGTATTGGATAGGCTGGATCACCTTTTCCGTGAGATCGTTAAATTCTGCAAGGCACGCGATCGTTAAGCCGAAGCCTAGCCCTAGCGCGGACATCATCCCCCAACCGGCAAGCATAAGACCCATATCGTAAAAATCTGGCAGAACCCCAAATGTGTTTAAAACAAAATACACAATGACAACACTGCCACTAACGCTGACAATCTCCAAAAGAACCTTAGCCAAAATAAAATCTAGCATGGTCATACCACGAAATATCGCTAAATTCTTACCGATCCTAGGCGCCCAAATCATTTGTCCTGTTATGTGCCGCCAAAGCGTGAGCGGCATATACCCAGTGAATACAATTGCTGTTAGCTGGATGCCGTGTTCTGTCTTTCCCTTCATAATGGACCAAAGACCCATTACACCCAGACACAACAGCATCGGCTCAACGAACACCCACAAAAAGCCGATGTTCTCGCGCCCATATCGCGTAACAACGAAGCGCAGCGTAAGTGCTTGGTAAACGCGCCGCTTCGCCGCGAGCGCCTTGCCTAATTCCGAAATCCCACTCATGAGATGAGCAATAGCCGATTAGCTGAAGTTAGGGTAGCGGTGCTGCCTAGGTCCATGCAGGAGCGATTTCATGACGGGGGTGTTTCAGCGCGTAACCGAGGCTGTCAGCCGGGTAGCTTTGAGACAGTTTGCGCCGGAGTATGACAAGCGCCGAAACGTAGAGTGGTCCAGCAAATGGATTAATGGCCGGAATGCTAAGTCAGAAGAAGAACCGCACGTCCCTTTTGAAGACATTAAGAATATAGATGAAGATTCCGCAGATCTTCGGGGTCATCGCGGCAGGTATTTCTATTGATGAGCAGGCGTTACTCGAACTTTAGCATCACTAAGATCGCGGCAAAGAACTGAACAAGGCCACCCGATGCAACTTAAGCAGTGCAATTTTCGGTATGACGATGTCCAGTTCTCTTTCCAGATCGATGAATCAGAACGCATCATCTCCGAAACCGTGGAAAAGACGGGCGTATGGGAGGAGAACCAACTTTCGCTTTATAAGCAGCTTGTCCCGGCCGGCGGAGCCTTTGTCGACATTGGGGCCAATGTCGGCGTCAATACGATCTACCTAGCGAAGGCGATCAGCGGGGCTTCCGTCATCGCGGTAGAGCCTTCTGCAGCGAATTTTTTCATCTTACAGGGGAACACCGACGCGGCTGGAGTGAACGTCAAGCTGCATCGCGTTGCTATCGCTGACCACGATGGCGAGATATCATTCGCCGGGTCAGGCACAAATGCCAAGATCGCGACGATTGGAGGTGATACGGTACCCTGTCAAACGCTCGATAGCTTCGTAAAGGGGATCGGTCTTGATAAGATCGACCTGATGAAGATCGATGTCGAGGGCTACTCAGACGCCGTTTTATCGGCCAGTTTCGACGCCCTCTCGATCACGAAGAACATGATCATGGAATTTTCCATTGGTGATGTCGCTGACAGGTTCGGAAAAGGGGACGAATTCGTTACCGACCACTTCGGAACCCTGATCGCAAGACTGCGCCCGAATTTCAGCGATTTTTACTACATTTCCCGCCGTTTTGGATTGGTGAAATTCGATAACCACCGCGATCTATTCGAAATGATCGCCATTGAAAGCCGTGTCGGCGACATTCTCGCTACTAAGGGCGACGACCTGCCGCACACGACGCCCTTCGGCTTTTCGATGCGCTGGATTCGTGACCTGGCTTCTCAAAACCATCTGCGGAACGAGGAGATGATTTCGCTTCGCAGGGAGATTGAGCGAAGGGACCGGCCAAACAATCAATGAACTACAGCGCCGGTCTTATCCGTTTTGCCCCCTTGAAGCGAATAGGGGGGCATTGTGCGGTGGTAGAGACTAAGCCAGTCGCGGATTGACCGCAACGATCTCTCCGGCGCGCAACGCCATCGCCTGGGGCCACAAACGGGTCAGGACCAAAGCCCACCATGCATTAGATTGAAACCGGTCCACTCAAGCGGGGCAGGCCAATATTGGCTAGGCATCATGGTTATTTTAGTCATGGCATAGGAATTAGTACTGCATGAACCGTGCTGGTCGCCCATCGAATCTCGTGAGTTATGCTGCAACGCAACCTTCCCTTAGCACAGCGCGCGTTCTCGCTCCGTCGCTCGCCGACTATGATCGAATATAAGACCGCTGCGGAGTTCACTCCCGCTCATCCCAAAGCCCTCACGCGGGAACCCAATTTGCTTGAGGTGATCCTCGGAGCTCGCAGGAACCTCGTAGAGATCTGGCCAGCCAAGTATTACCGCTCCGGCATCGACAGCTTCCGGATTCTGCGCCGGCAGGTCGTCTTTGTGAACGATCCGGAACATATCCGGTATGTAGTCGCGACGCGGCACAGCAATTTCGAGCGGAAAAGCCCGCAGATGCGGCGGGCGCTCGAAGCCCTGCTTGGGGACGGCCTCTTCATCAGCGATGGCGAGACCTGGAAAAAGCGCCGGCCGCTGGTCGCAGACATTGTCCACAAGCGCCGGCTGCCGGAATTCGGCAAGACGATGGAAGACGCAGCGCTCACCGTCGCCGCCGAGTGGGACGCCCTGCCCGCCGACGCAGAAGTCGAACTGACCGAGGAGATGGGACGCCTTACAGCCGCGATCATCTCGCGCGCCGTCTTCGGCAACAACATCGCGCGCGAGGCCGCCCAACAGGTCATCGACGGCTTCAGCACCTATCAGCGCCATACCGATTCGTTCAATCTCGGCTATTTCCTTGGCGCCGATAATGGTTGGCCGGCCTTTGGCGGAAAACGCCGACGCTGGGCTATCGCGATGGTGCACCGCGTCGTCGAAGGCGTCATCAACGCCCACCTAGCCGGCAAGGGTGACGCCGGCTCGATGGTCGATCTGCTGATCCGCCGCAACCAGAAGAACGGAGGAGAACCGCTGGACACCACGGCGCTGCGCAACGAAGCCGCGACGATTTTCATGGCTGGGCACGAAACCACGGCGACGACGCTGACCTGGGCTTGGTATCTGCTGGCCAATGCACCCTGGGTGCGGCGCAGCGTCCATGACGAAATCACCGCGGCCTGCGGCAATCGGGCAGCGACCCTGGCCGATCTGCCACAATTGCGCTGGTGCCGCGCCGTCATCCAGGAGACGCTGCGCCTCTACCCGCCGGTCCCCCTGTTGCCGAGGCAGGCCTTGGAGGCCGATCGCATCGGTCATATTGATGTTGAGAAATCCGCGCTCGTCATGATCGCGCCGTGGCTGCTGCACCGTTCGGTGGATCTCTGGGAGAAGCCGAACCACTTCCTACCGGAGCGCTTCTTGTCCGGCGCCCGGATCGACCCCTTCGCCTATATTCCTTTCGCGGTCGGCCCGCGGATTTGTCCCGGCATGAATTTCGGCCTGGACGAGGCGACGCTGTGCCTAGCCATCCTGGCTCAGCGCTTTGAGGTCCAGCCGCGGGAGGGTTACAAGGTCGAGCCGGTCTGCCGGCTGACATTGCGTCCGAAGGGCGGCCTGCCCGCGCGCATCGTCAAGCGTTCGCCCCAACTCCCCTTCTAGGACGGAACCGCGCCATGCAGGCCGTGGAAAGAGTACTGCATCACGCCTTGCGGAGGCTGCCGATCTCGTTCGTTTCGAACCTCGGCGCCCGGCTGGCCTGGCTCAAGATCCGATTCATCGACCCTGACGTTGCCCGCAAGGCGCGCGCCAACATCCGGCACCATTTTCCGGCCATGCCTGAAGCGGAGGCCGACAAGCTGGCATGGCGCTTTGTCGAGAATGTCGGACGCCTGATGGCGGAATTTTCCATCGTCCATCGTTTCGCCGCGGCCGAGCGGATGGAACTCGTCGGTGCGGATGTCGCCCGAGCGGATATCGGAAAGATCCCGACCATCGCGCTATGCCTACACCTCGGCAATTGGGAGGTTCTGGCGTCCGCGTTACAGATTATGGGAGTTCCGATCGCGTCGATCTCGGAAATCCCCGACAACGCAGCGCATCGTGACATCGCCGAGGCGACTCGCAGCAGCTTCAACGTCAATGTGCTCCCACCAGACCGAAACGGTGCGCTGCGCGCGCTCTCCATACTCAAGGGCAACGGCGTCCTTGCCATCTTCCCGGATGAAAAGCGCAAAGGAACCATGATGGCGCCGCTCTTTGGCCGCCAGCCCCACCTGAAGGGCAATCTGGCTTTGGTGGCAAAGCTTGCCCGGCGCACCGGCGCCCAGATCGTCGTGGCCTATTGCGAACGGGTCGGCGAGACGCGGTTTCGCCTGCATTTCGAACGACCTTTCCACATGGATCCGGGTATCGAAAATCCACTCGCCGATGTCGCCTCCCTCAACAGCCGGATCGAGCCGATCATCCTGCGCCATCTCGAGCAATGGTATTATCTGGACGACTCGATTGGGCCGATCGAGTAGAGCCTCCTTCCCGCAACGGCTCGATCGGAGAACGTCCTGTGCCAGCGCCGCCTCCGCTTAAGACTGCCGTCATTTCGGGCGGCTCGAGCGGCATCGGTCTGGCTTGCGCGCGTGTCCTCCTGAAGCGCGGCCATCGCGTCGTCCTGCTGGCGCGTGACATGAAGCGATTGCTTGATGCCAAGACGTTGCTCGGCCCGGAGCATGCCGGCCTGATCGATCCTCTGCCTGTCGACGTGGCCGACGTCGCGGCTTCGCAAAGTGCGATCGCCGAGATCGAGGCTCGCTACGGCGGCATCGACTGGCTCATCACATGCGCGGGGATCGTCGATCCCGGATTGTTTTGCGATCTCGATCTCGCCGCCCATCGGGCGCAAATGGAAACGAACTATTTCGGGACGCTTCACCTGATCCATGCAACTGTCCCCGTCATGCGTCGCGGCGGCGGCGGCCGGGTCACGCTGGTCTCGTCTGGCGCGGCCTTCATCGGCATCGCCGGTTATAGCGGCTACGCGCCTGGCAAGTTCGCAGTGAGGGCACTCGCGGAAATCCTGCGCCTGGAACTTGCCGCCGACCGCATCGCCGTCAGCGTCGCCTTTCCACCCGACACCGAAACGCCGCAGCTGGCGAATGAGAGGTTGAAGCGGCCCCCGGTGACCCGCCTGATCTCCGAGCAGGGCGGCGTGATGACTCCTGAGCGCGTCGCCGAGCAGATCATCGAGAAAGCCGAGAAGGGTGTATTCCTGCTGGCACCGTCGAAGACGATGGCGCTATTGGCCTGGTTTCATAGCCTGTACAGACCGCTGCTCGCATGGCAGCAACAGCGCCTGCTCAAACGCAGCTCCGGTCAGGAGAAACCATGAGAGCAGCAATTTCGCCTCATCGACCGCACCGTAAACCTGCTGCTCATCAGGTCAGGCGATGATCTATATCTGCTACGGCATCACCAAGTCGGCGAGCACCTTCCTCTACCAGATGACAGAGGAGGTCTTCCGCGCTGCCGGACGGCCGGTCGTCAAGCTGGGGGCGCCATTCCGGAAGTCGGATTCGGTCGAGAACTACTTCAACTTCATCGATCACGATCTTCTGGGCGAGATCGAGCGACATGTCGGCGGAGGCGACATTGTCCTCAAAACGCACGGGCCACCGCGCGGCGAGGTTGCGAGCCTGGTGGCAGCGGGGAAAGTCCTGGCGAGCGCTTCGATCAGAGATCCGCGCGAGATCGCGCTCTCGATGATCGATCACGGTGCCCGCTCACGGCGCTGGCGAAACAAGCCGTTCTCGGAATTCGTGACTGTCACCGACACGCTGAACTCGCTCGACATCCAGCTCGGTTGCTTCCGGGAGTGGGCTGTCGTCGAGCCAGTCAAGATCTTTACCTACAACGAGATCTGCTACGATAGCGCAGCCGTGATCCGCGCCATAGCGAACCAGATCGGGGCGGCCATCGACATCGAGAACGTTCTTGCCAGATTCCGGGACAAGGGTGTCATCGGCCAATTCAGCAAGGGTAAGGCGCTGCGCTACTCGGAGATGAGCCCCGGCGATCAGGCGGTCTTTCTTGAGCGCTATGCCGAGCTCTACGCCTCTCATGCATTCGACACCGACAAGGCCCGCAGCGTCGCGTCGGAGCAATCGTCGCTCAAGCTGCGGGCATCAGGCGAACTCGCCCAGCACATTACCAATCTCAGGCGCCGCTTCGGCATCTGACAACAGAGCCGAAGCGCCGAAACAGCTTAAATGCCTGTCAGCCGAGGACGCGATCGTAGACAGCTTTCATCCGCTCGGCGTAAAGCGCGGGCGAGAAGAACTCGGCACGCTTGCGCCCTCGGTTCACGAGTTCGGCGCGCAGATCGGCATCGGCATCGAGCGTCCTGATCGCATCGCGGATCTCCTCGATCTTGTAGGGATTGACCAGCATCGACGCGTCGCCGGCGACTTCCGGCATCGAGCTCGTATTCGAAGTGATCGTCGGCGTCCCCAGCAGCATGGCCTCGAGGATCGGAAGGCCAAAACCCTCGTAAAGCGAGGGAAACAGAACCGCCCGCGCGCCCCGGATCAGGGACAGGAGAGAGGACAGCGGCACATAGGGCAAGCGCTGGACCCTACGCTCCGGCTTGATATGCGAACCGTCGAAGCGCCAGCTCAGCAGGCGCTCGTCCTTCAACGTTTCAAGATCTTGCTCATATTGCCAGCCCAGACCGCCTACCAGGACGAGCGGCCGCGTCGACCCGGAGGTGGCATAAGCCTCGACCAGACGCGAGATGTTCTTTTTGGGTTCGACAGCACCCAAGAACAGAAAGTAATCCCTGAACGACAGGCCGTATCGATTTTCAACATCACGTGCCGCGTCTTCATCTGAACCGGAAATTGCAGCCTCGTTCACGGCGACAGACTGCCACGTGTTGGTAATTCGCGTGTCAGGGATGTTAAAGAATTCTTGGACATCCCGGCGCGTGAATTCCGAAACCGTTACGATATGATCAGCTTTTTTAACGATATGCCTGATCATGTTATAAAAATACTTCTTATTGTCCAGGGTGGCATAGGGAAGTCGTAGCGGAACGATATCGTGAATCGTGTAGATGTTGGCTGCGCCTTTGACGAACGCCGGCGTCGGGCGCGTCACATGGAACAAGTCGTGGCGCCCCTCGGTCTTCACCTCCATCCTCCGTCCCAACCGGTTGAAATGGAGAAAAGATCGCTCCCAGAGCCGGACCGCCCCGTGCGTCGGATGGCGTCGTTCTGCAGCCGTGCCTGAGCCGGGATCGAGCACGATGCGCGGTGCCGGCAGGCGCTGCGTCCTGGAACCAGCCGGCACCCCGATCGTCCAATCGATCGCTCGGCCGACCATCTTGACGGGATCGATGGCCTTTGGATCGACCGCGTCGTTGAGAACGACTTCCGAAAGGAGTGCGTCCCGGCGGTTGATCTTGCGCTCGATGCCGACGAGCAGCTCGACCTGATGCCCGAGGCCGCTCGCCGTGCTTGCAAGATTGCGCGCATATGTGGCGATACCGGTGCCCTGCTTCAGCGTCATCGCGTGGGCTTCGAGAAGGATGTTCTTCGACACCGGCTACATCTTTCCTGATATCGTTCGCAACGCCCCGTCGCAGCCGGGGTAGCCCGCCTGACGCCGAATCAAGCCGCGCATTTCATATGATTGACCGATAGCGCGTGAAGCCACGGCCTATTGACGCAAAATCTCGTTCAGCGAGACATCGCCCAAGGCCTTCACCTCGCGGACCAGACAATCGACGGCATCGTCGATCTGGGCGTCGCTATGCGTCGCATTGATGAAGAAGCGCAGCCGCGCCGCCTTTTCGGGAACCCCGGGCGGCACGATCGGGAAGGCGTTGATGCCTTGCACCAGCAGGCGCTCGGCCAGCATGACTGTGGGAACAGTCTCTCCGATGACGACCGGAACCACACCGAAGCCCCAGCTTTCTCCCGTATCGAGCCCGGCGGAGCGAGCCCGTTCACGGAAGCGTTGCGACTGACGCTGCAGACACAGAACGCGCTCCGGCTCGCGCACCATCAGATCGAGCGCGGCAGTGGCGGCTACCGCGTTGGTAGCGGGCATTCCCACGCTGTAAACGAAACCCGGCGCTTGGTGCTTGAGAAGGTCGACGACGGCGGCGCAGCCCGCGACATAGCCGCCACAACTGACCAGGGATTTCGACAGCGTGCCGAGCCAGAGGTCGACGCCCCGCGGCGCGACGGACTGATGCTCGAAAATGCCGCGCCCAGTCGGCCCGAGGACACCAAGGCCGTGCGCGTCGTCGATCATCAACCAGGCCGAGAAATCGGTCTTGATCTCGATCAGGCGCGCCAGGTCGGGCCCGTCGCCATCCATCGAGAACAAGCCCTCGCTGACGATGAGCACCCGCTCGAAACGATGCCGCTCGGCCGCGAGCATGGCTTCGAGGGCGTCGAGATCGTTATGCGGAAACAGCCTGCGGGCGCAGCCGGCCAGCTGGGCCCCGACCACGACGCAGTTATGGATCAGGGCGTCGTGAACGATGAGATCCTTCGGCCCCATCAGCGTCGCGATCGAAGAGACCGCGCCGGCGTGGCCGGAGACGAAGGCGATGCAGTCCTGCGCCTCGTAATTGCGCGCCAGCGCCTGCTCGAGATCGCGATGTACCCGGCGCTCGCCGGCCGTAATCCGGCTGGCCGACACAGAGCTACCGTATTCTGCGATAGCCTTCACAACCGCCTCCGTAATCTCGGGATGGCCGTTCAGCCCGAGATAATCATAGGAGGCGAAGTTGGTGACGGGCCTGCCCTCGACCACCGATGTCGCCCCCGCACGGACGTCGTGTAGACGATAATAGGGATTCTGCAGTTTGGCGAAGTCGGCAAAACTCCGCTGGAACTTCATCTGCTGGTAAAGCGGATGATCCTCGAAGGCGATGCTGGCGCGTGCCTGTGGCCGTGGTGTGCGCGCCGGAGCGGGCACAGCGCGCGGCGCCTCGTCCATCCGGGCGAGAAGACTGGCCAGCGCGCCATCGGAGAGAGGTGCGGTATCATCGCTCATTCAGCGGCACCTTCATTGGCGCGGCGCACCATCGCCTCGACCTGACCCGCCTGTTCAGGCGAGAGATCCATCTTCGAATGTACGTTGGCCAACCTGATGATCGTTGCCTGCATATTCTCGGCTGGAGCCTGCTCGACTTCCGCTTCGGCTTGATCGAGCTGATCGACGATCGTGCCGGCCATGTCGAGGAGGCTGCGGTCGCCGGCGCCGACCACCGCGATCTGAACGCCGATGGCTTCCTCCAGCGCCATATGGAGCTCCAAGGCCATCAGCGAGTCGAGGCCGAGATCCGCAAGTGGCCGCGTCAGATCGACCTTGCCTTCCGCCATGCGCAGGATTTCCGCCACCTCGCGGCGCAGAACACCGGTGACGATCCCGATGGCTTCCTCCCGGGTCTTCCCGCGCAGGGTTGAGCCAAGGTCCTCGGCGTGGACCGCCCGCACCTCGCCACCGGGGTGACCGAGATCGATGAAGGCTGCGCTCTTGAGCAGGTTCAGCTTGTCAGAGCCCCCACTGGGCGAGATTCCGGCGAAGAACTGCACCGGATCGGCAGCCTCCCCGAGACTCAGGAGCCGGCCCAGATGCGCGAGCGCCTCGAATGAGCGCATCGGAACGACTCCAGTCGTCCGCCGCAGGCGCTGCCCGAGTTGCTTGTCCCGGGCGATGAGGCCGACATCGGAGATAGCGCCCCAACCGATGGCGAGGCCGGGCTTCCCCTGACGGCGGCGGCCGCGCATGAACCCTTCGAGGAAGCCGTTTGCGGCAACATATGCCCCCTGCCCCGGGCTGCCGATCAGCGTCGTCGCCGACGAATAGGCTACGAAGAAGTCGAGCGGTTCATCCTGAGTCGCCTTCGACAGGTTGATGACACCGTCGACCTTGGTCCGCAGAACCGCCTGAAGGCGCTCCAAAGAAAGATTGGCGATCAAACCGTCGTCGAGATGTACCGCCGTATGGATCACGCCCCGGACGGGACCGTGCTCGCGGGCCAGGCGCTCGACCGTGGCCGCTACGGCAGGGCCGTCGCAGACGTCGAGCGCTTCGACGACGACCCGCGTGCCGCCGGCCCGCATCTCGGCTAGCCGCGGCGCAAGGTCTTTGTCCACTTCCCCGCGACGAGACAACAACGCGACATGCGAAGCGCCCTTGCGGGCAAGCCAATGCGCCGTTGCGAAGCCGAGCCCCGCCGTGCCGCCAACGACGAGATGGAGCCCCGGGCGGACTTTGTAGCTCATCGAGGCGAGGTCGGTTCGCGCCACATTTGGCGGCCGGATCACGATCTTGCCGACATGCTCGGAGGCCTGCATCGTGCGGAAGGCTGCGCCGACCTCGTATGCATCGAAGCTTCGGTATGTCAGGGGCCGCAGCCCCTGCGTCTGGAAGGCCTCGGACAGCTTCGCCATCATCCCGCGCACCAGTTCCGGATCAGCCGCGAGCAACTCGTCCAGGTCGATGCCGCTATAGGCGATGTTGCGCAGGAATGGCCTCAAGGCCAGCTGGGTGTTGTCGAGGAAGTCACGCTTTCCGAGTTCGAGGAAGCGCCCGAACGGCTTCAGCAGGCGGAAGCTCGCGAGCATCGCGGAGCCGGCCAGCGAATTGAGAACGACATCGACGCTGCCGAACCGCTTGCGGATTTCGCCGGCGAAACGCTCCTGACGCGAGTCGAAGACTGCGTCCGCCCCAGCGGCGGACGCGATCGCACGGCGAGCCTGGCTGCTGGCAGTGCCGAAAACGCGCGCGCCATGAAGCTTCGCGATCTGGATCGCCGCGAGGCCGACGCCACCGGCGGCACCGTGAACCAGAACGTCGTCGCCGGCGCGGATCCGGCCACGCTCGACCAGCGCATACCAGGCCGTCGAGAACACGACGGGGATCGTCGCGGCAGCTTCGAGATCGAGCCCTTCCGGAACAGGAAAGAAATGCCAATCGGGGCAAACGATATGGGAGGCGAAGGCGCCGGTGGCAAAGCCCATCACGGGGTCCCCCGGCCGTAGGCGCGTCACGCCCGATCCAACCCGGCTCACCCTGCCCGCACATTCGAAGCCAAGCGCCGCGCGGGTCAGTCCCGCACCAAGGAGGTCGTCATCGAGAAGGCCGAGTCCGACCATCACGTCGCGGTAGTTCAGACCTGCGGCGACGACATCGACCTCGATCTCGCCTGCTTGCGGGGCCAGGCGCGGTTTCCGTTGCCATTCGAAACCGTCGAGGCCAACGCCGTCGGCAAAGTGAAGCACCGCGCGCTCGTCCGGGCCGATCGGTGCCTCAGGTTCGATGCCGCGTCGAATGCGGCCGACCTCGACCCCATAGGAAGCGATCCGCAGCTCACGCTCGGCATTGTCCAAGGTCAGGATATCGGCGAGGCCGTTCTCCAGAGCAGAATCGGAGAGGTCGACGAGACGCAGGTCGATCTCGGGAAATTCGTTGATGGCCACGCGCATGAAGGCCCAGACACTGGCATCCTCACCCACGCGTTCGGAATCGACAGCTTGGCTGCTCTCGGTCAGAACCACCATCCGACAGGGACGCTCCGCAGCAGCCGCAAGCAGTTTCAACAATTCCGTCAAAGTCTCGATACGGGCAGAAAGCCTGTTGCCTGGTACCGCTTCCGAAAACTCAGGCGTGACGACGATCGTCGCTCGGTCGCCTTCCGGCAGCGTTTCGAGCCAGGCGGAAAGCGTTTCGATGCGATCGCAATCGAAGAACTCGGCCACCAAGCCATAGCGATCGTGGCGGTCGCCTGCGCCCGGCGCGGCGACAATTGCGAAATGTTCGGGTGCAACCTGCGGCCGGTCGGGAGCAACTGCCCGGGCCGTGAGCAGCGCCAGCATGCCGTCTGCGCTCTGGTGTTCTTCGATGGCTGTGGCGCGGGCTTCCTTCAAATGGCGTCGAGACCCTTCCAAACCGCCATGCGCCGCACTTGCCTGGTCCTGCCAAACAGAAGGTGTGGAGGCCCCCAGCAGGAAGGACAGATGTAGATCTTCGACGGGTCCCGCCAGCAGGATTGGCGCTTCGCCGACAAGCAGATCCAACGCACCGCGTATCGCCGCTTCGTTGGTAACCCGTAGCTGCGAAAGCGGCATGTCGAAGCCGATGAGCGCATCGAAACGAGCGGGGGCGGACTTCTCGACGCCATCAAGGATGAGCATGTCGAACAGGCTGCCGGCTCCAGGCCAATGTCTCTGCTCGTCGGCTCTCGCCGCGTTCGCAACGGCGACCGTGACCCGGGCGCGGCCGGCTTGGACCGCCTCGGCCAAAGCCTCAGCGAGCCCGCTATTCCAATCGCCGGCGACGAGCAAACGCAGGGGCCTGCCAGCGACCACGCTCCAGGTCGTGAGCGTGCTGCTCACCAGATTCCGCATTGCTGCGGAAAACCCGAGCAAGCTCCATTGATCGTGGGCCAAGCCGACGGGGCGAGCATCGGTCTCCCCCGTGCGCAGGAACGGGCCCGCGTTGCTCAGCGCCTGGGCAGCCAAGCGCAGCTCACGGTTCGCGGCCGGGACCCGCTGCAGCAGCGTGCCGAGCAGGGTTTCCGGGGACGGAAGTGCGAAGGTCGCGGACAGTCGCGTGCCGTGCTCCGTGCTGTCCAGGCCACCAGCCATTGCCAGCACATCGCGGGCCAATCCGAACAGCGGCTGAGCCACTGGCGGAACCGTGCCGTCGACGACAACGCTTTCTAAGCTGTCGCCGCGTTCGGGCGACAGCAGATCGCGGCAGAGCCGCTGCGCCAGCGAAACGGCGAATGCCTTCAGCAGCAGGGAAAGCTGCCTTGTCTCGCCGGTCTGGGGACCGCTGGCGCCCAAGGAATCGCCCACGGCATTCGGCAAGGTTGCTGGCGCGATCGACAGATGCTCCTGCCGGAACGTCCGCTCGATCATGAATGGCTTGACCAGATGGACCGAGCGCAGGACTGCGGCCTCGATCGCGGCGACAAGCTCCCCATCCTCGCTCAGCAGGGCGACGGAAAGCGTCTTGAAGCGCTCGGTTTCCCGCAGCAGCCTCGTCACCGAACGCGTAATCTTCGTCGCCGGCTTCCAGACGCGGATGTGACGAAAGCGGATCGGAAGGTGAGCCTTGCGCTCGCCATCGCGTTGAGGACGCGCAAGGAAGAGCCCGTGGAAGCTGCCATCCAGCGAGATCGGGTGGAGCACATGCGAATCGTTGAAAGCACCGGTGCCCCCCTCGGGAACCGACAAGCTGCTTTCGCCGACAGTCTCGTCCCGGCGCGTCGAGAGCACGACCCGGAAGCGCGCTCCATAGTCCAGGCCGCCACGCTCGGCCGCCGTGTAGATTTCCGCTGCCTCGCTGAGGATGGGATCCTCGACCTCGGGAATTTCAGGCACTTGCGCCGCCGCGGCCTTCCCTAGCGGCTCCAGCGTTCCGCGGGCATGCAAGATCCAGTCACCGCCGGCGAAACGACGCCGGCTCCAGACTTCGACCGTTCCTGTATGCTCGAAATAACGGGTCGAAATCTCGCGTGTCTCATCCTCGGCGAACGTCATCGCCTTGGTGATGTCGAATTCCACGATCTCCAGCGGCACGGCGCCGAACAATTCGCGGCCGGCCGCCAGAGCGAGCTCGATCAGCCCCGCCGCCGGCATGACCACGCCGCCGTCGACACGATGGTCGTCGAGGTAGGGCAGCAAGACCGGATCGATGAGATTGCGCCATTCCGGTGAGCCGTCCGAGAGTCGGGCCCCGAGTAGCGGATGCAAAGGCACGCTTGCGATCAGGCGGCCATGAGCACTGATCGCCTCATTCGTTCCTTCGAAGTGATACTGCTCCGGCTGGAACGGATAGGGCGGTAGATCTTCGATCTTGGCCGGAGAGTCGCCGAAAACAGCCCGCTGCTCGTGAGCGATACCGTTGACTGCAAGACGAGCGACCACCGCGCAGACCGGATCCCGATCCATCGCGTCGTTGGTCGACAGGGTCGACAGCACCGGACACTGGATTTCGGCTGCCTTCAGAATATCGGAGATCGGGCCAACGAGGATGGCTCGCGGCGAGATTTCGATGAAAGCCGCATCGGAATGCGCCGCCAGTGCCGTCTCGACCGCTTCGCCGAAGCGGACGGGGCGGCGGATATTGTGCCACCAATAGAACTTGTCCAGTTCCTCGTGCGCCAGCGCGCGGCCCGTTACGGTCGAATAGAAGGGCGTGTGCGGCGGCTGGGTTACGATTCCGCCTAGATCGCGCACGAGGGGTTCGCGGACGACATCGAGCGCGCGGGAATGGAACGGATAGTCCACATACAGCGGGACAGAGGCAATTCGGCTCTTGCGCGCCAACCGCGCAAGGGTTTCGAGCTGTCCCGCAGGCCCAGATACCGTCGTCGACGTAGCGCTGTTGTAGGCGGCGATATCGACCTCATCCGCCCCGGATTGCCGCAACAGATCCTCGACAGTCGAAGAGTTGCTCGCCAGAACCAGCATCCGGCCCTTGCCGCGCACAGCCTCCTGGTGCCGGCTGCGCTTGTGCATGATGCGTAAGGCGTCGCTCCGGGAGATCAGCCCGCAACACTCCGCAGCCGCGATCTCTCCGACACTGTGACCGAGGACCCCGGCAGGACGGATGCCGTATTCGGCCAGAACGGCTGCGAGGGCCGATTGCACGGCGAAGATTAGCGGCTGCGCGATCGAGGTTTGCTCGAGCTGCTCGGGCGAGACACCGTCCCGCAGGCAGTCGGCAATCGACCAGCCGGCGATCTCTGCGTAGAGGCGGTCGATCTCGTCAATCTCACGCCGAAAGGCCGCGTTGCCGCGATAGGCAGCGACGCCCATCTGTCCGAACTGCGCACCGTTCCCGCTGAAGACGAAGACGGCGTCGCGGACCGCGCCATGGACCACGGCTGTCGAGGCACGGGCCTGCACATCGGAGCCCTGCCCGAAGGCGCGCAGGGTATTGGCCACATCCGCTGCGGCAATTGCCTCGCCAGCAAGCGGAATGGCAATGCGATGCGGCAATACCTCTCGCTGATATGCGAGGCCGCCCGCCACATGGGCACTCGTTTGGCCGCCCGAAATCGTCTCCGCGATTTGCAGCGAGCGAGTCTTGAGCGCTTCCGCTGTACTGGCTGAGACCAGCAGCACTTCGGCGGAGCGTGAAGACAGCTTGTGTGCTTCGGCGGCCTCATTGCTTCGTGCCGTGCGCAGGATGGCATGGCCATTCGTGCCGCCGAAGCCATAGTTGCAGATGCCGGCGAAGAGCTCCCGGCCATCGGATGGCAGCGCAAGCGACTGGGTGACGGGCGAGAGGTTGAGGTCATCGAAGGCGATGGCCGTATTCCGTTCTTCCGCGAACAGCGAGCGGGGAACGACGCGATGCTCCAGCGCGAGGCTCGCCTTCAACAAGCTCGCGAGGCCCGAAGCAGCCTCGAGATGGCCGATATTGGATTTGACCGAACCGATCGGCAGAGGGCTCGCCCGGCGCTGCCCCAATGCTTGGCCGATAGCCGCCGCCTCGATGGGGTCGCCGATCTTCGTCCCCGTTCCGTGCGCCTCGACAAAAGCGAGCGCATCAGGGTCGAGCCCCGCCGACCGGTAGATCGTCTCGATCAAATGCTGCTGAGATTCCGTTGAGGGCAGCGAGATGCCATTGGTCCGGCCGTCCGCATTCGTGCCGGCGGCGACGACCACGCTGCGGATCCTGCGCCCGGCCGCGACCGCGTCGGGCTCCCGTTGCAGCACCAGCACCACCGCCCCTTCGGAGCGCACATAGCCGTCTGCAGCTTCCGAGAACGGGCGACATAACCCTGTTGGCGAGAGCATCCGGGCTTGCGAGAAGCCGATGAAGGGAACCGGCGAAAGCAGCATGTTCACGCCGCCGACGATCGCCACCTCGATCTCCCCGGCTCGCAGCGCCGCGACAGCTTGCGACAGAGCCACGAAAGAAGACGAACACGCCGCGTCGGCAGTGAAGCTCGGCCCCTTCAGGTCAAAGACATAGGATAGCCGGTTGGCGAGAATCGACAGGGCATTGCCCGTCATGAAGTGACTGCCGATGACGGCTGGATCGAACGCGCCGACACTTTGATAATCGGCAAGCGAGGCGCCGACATAGACGCCGATATTGCGGCCCGCCAGCGATGACGGAGGCAATCCAGCATCCTCGCAGGCTCGCCACGTCGCCGTCAGCAGAAGGCGCTGCTGCGGGTCCATCTGCTGCGCCTCGCGTGGCGAAATATTGAACGGCGCCGGATCGAAGCCGAAGGCATCGTCGAGATACCCTCCAGCGAAAGTATAGGAGAAGCCAGGAGCGGGGTCGCCCGGCCGAAGGAACCGCTCGATATTCCAGCGCCCGTGCGGCCTTGGCGCCACGACGTTTCGGCCGGCCTGCAGCAATTCCCAGAATGATGCGAGCGAATTCGCGCCGGGCAGGATGCACGATGCGCCGACAATAGCGGCTTCAGTGACAGTCGACGGCTTTCGAAACGACATAGACTTCGGCAATCCCGACGACCCCGTGCAATCAGCGCAGGTATATTACGGCAGAGTCATGCCGCCACACCCGATCTGCTGATAAGGGCCACCCGTGCAAAATACAATACGAGTTAAACTTTAGATCGCGCCACCGGCCTCGATCTTATGGACGAACTGTGAAAGCGACTCGAAGTAATCGGACCAGGTGAAACTGGCGTAGCCCGGCGAAGGAGCCAGGCGGCGCGGCTCGGCCGACAACAGCGACATGACGGCAGTCTCCCAGCCCAGGCCATCGATCGGATCGACGAAGACCGTTTCAGGATGCCCCACTTCACGATGTGCCGGGATGTCGGAGGCGATGACGGGCGTGCCGACCGCCGCTGCTTCGACAACAGGCAAGCCAAATCCCTCGATGAAGGACGGCATCAACAATGCGCGCGCACCGCTGATGACGCGCTTGAGCGCTGGCGTAGACAGGCCGTGGAGCACATGAATCTGCGCGCTTACATCACCTGAGCGCCGCAGCCGATCGAGAATCAGGTCGCCTTGCCAGCCCTTGGCTCCCGCGATCACGAGGTGGGGCGTATTCGGCCCGAGACGACGATGCAAGCGCTTCCAGACCTCCAAAAGCATTAGATGGTTTTTTCGTAGTTCTATCGCGCCGCAGACCACGAAATACGGGATGGAAGCGAGCGTCGGGTCTGGGTCAGGCGGGTGACGGAAGATCGACGGAACCGGCAAGGGCAGCGCGAGCGTAGGCAGCGCTTTGACGCCTCGGCGCTCCAACTCCACCGCGATCGCTTTCTGAGCAGCTCGGGTCGTGACGATCAGGCCCGCAGCGTAGCGCGCCGTTTGATCGACCATGACCGAATGCGCCTTGACCGCGCTCGGCGCTACGTATTCCGGCGTTTCAAGCGGGATGACATCGTGCAGCATGAAAAGAGGTCGGATATCCGGCCTCTTATTTAGCCAGCGAAGCAAGGCCGGTATGGCGAGGCCGACCTGGCCGACATTCACGTACACTGTGTTGTGCTTGAGCGTGCTCGCCGCATCGTCACCGAAGCCGATACCAGTTGCCTTGATGAGCGAGCTCATCCGGGCGGTCATGGTCAAGGGACCGCTCGACGGAAGGTACCACGACGATTTTCCGGCTTGCATCGTCGGCGCGAGCGACGTCCAGGCGCCGTCGACCGCCGGCAGCTTGTTCTCGGCCCACAATTCCTCCAATCGGGCCAGGCCGCGCAGGACGCGCTCACGCGGAAAAACACGTGTGCCCCAGGCCGTCGGAAGGATGGCGCAGCAATCGCCCTTCTCATGCTCGAAGAAATAGCGCGCATAGGCGAGATCGACCCGGTCAATGCCGCGCGGGGTCAGGGACAGCGGCCCCAAGAAGAGTCGCGTGGCGTCATAGGCGATCGGCACGGAGGAATCCTACAGGGCTGGCTGAGTTCGATTGCCGATCGTTACGGTCTCAAAATATGTCGCCCCGAGCGGGCCACGATCCGACCTTGTGATGAAATACGGTTTATTCGCCGACGATGCTTGAAACCGGCAGCGTACTCGGCAATAGCTAGCTCCACCATTCCATTCAACCAGCAAACGTCCGTGATACGCATCAATAACAGCCTTGTCGGCGCTGTCGAGCGGAAGGCGCTGGCTTGGCTCGTCAGGCGTGTGCCGGCGCGAATGACCCCGGATACTCTGACGGCTTTCGGCATCGTTGGCGCGGCTCTTACGCTGGTAGGTTATGTCCTCACCGCTTGGTCAGCCGGATTTTTGTGGCTGGCCTCGTTGGGCCTCGTATTTCACTGGCTCGGTGATTCGCTCGACGGCAATCTCGCGCGTTTCAGGAAGATTGAGCGGCCGAAATACGGATACTTCCTCGACCAGACGATCGATGTCATTGGCAACCTGCTGATCTGCTTGGGAATGGGGCTCTCGCCTTATGTGCGGATGGACATCGCCCTGTTGGCGCTCGCTGGCTACCACGCGCTGTCGATCTATTCGCTGGTCAAGGCCTGTGTATCAGGAGAGTTTCACATTTCCCTGGTCGGCTGGGGGCCGACCGAAATGCGTTTGCTCATCATCCTGATGAACACGACGATCTTCTTTTTCGGCGCGCCCGAATTCGTGTTCGCCGGCTTGTCCATGACGTGGTGCGACATCACCGTACTGCTGATGGCGGCCGGCTTCTTCGCGGCCTTCGTCCACCTGCTCGCGAGCTATGCGGCCGAACTCGCCCGCGAAGAACGCCGCAGTTATGACGAGGAGCCCCAGGGCCGCCGCCCGCGCGCCATCTGAAAGAACCGTCACCTTGGAAAGGTGCGAACGCGTGCCCGTTCAGCCGTAATAGGCGATGTATTTCCGGAAATAATCCTCCCAGGTCACCCATTGGCCGCGAACGAGGTATTTCCGCCTGGCATCGGCCCATCCGATCTGCAGTGCCGCCGCGACCCTCGGATGGATCGGGACCTGCAAACGACGCAGTGAATCCAGCGAGCCCGGCAGCCAGAAATGGAGCGAAAGCCCGAGTTCCTTCGCAACCTGCCGGACCAGCATCTTCATGATGCGGCCGTTGGGATGAGCGGTCGTATAGAAGGTTTGCCTGGTCCTGAAATTCTCGAGGATGTAGGCGCCGATTCCTGCCTCGAACTTCCGGTCCATGTCCTCGAGGCGAGCCTGTTCGAAACGATGCAGGCGATTAAAGTCGATGAGCCGATCGACCTCGAGCGTCTCATACGCTTTGAACCGTCGCTCGTGATCGGGAATCTCTCGCCGCAGGCGTGCCAGCAAGCCGTCGAAATAGGTGAACTCGAAATTCGGGAAGTCCCGATTGCGGGCCAGCTTGTCGTCCGGCCCGTTGAATGCGTCGAACGGCCAGGGTGAGGCAAAACGAACGCAAGGATAACGCAGCGTCGGCAGGTCGCTCGGCACATGGGCGCGCAGCGGATACCGATCCCATTCCCGGATGTCCTGGACGAGGAGCATATCGCACTCCTCCAGATCCCGCTTGCCCTGCTCGTGCAGATTCGCCGGAAGCTCCATGTAGTGGTGCTTGACCGAAAAATGCCGCGAGAAGCCTGAATGGTAGCGAAGCGCCTCGGCCAGCAGATTGCCCTGACAGTTCCCGAAGATCACGATCTGCTTTTTGACCGACGTGGCGGCCGCCGCTCTCCCCCGTGCCGGCAAAATCGATGGCGCTACTTCCGTGGATAGCCTGCGCAGATCGAGCGAGCGGAGGACGACATCCGCATTGCGGAAGTGGCGCAGCCGGATATCGATCGTGCGCGGCACGCCGACATCGAGGCTCAGATCTTTTGGAACAGCGAATTCGAACGAGACGCGCCCCGTTGCCAGCTCGTCCGCCCGGAACCGGGCGCGCCCCAAAACAATGCCGTCCCGCGTCTCGACAGCGATTTCGAGCGCCGCCTCCAACGCGCTCCGCATGCGCTTGAGCTCGCAGATGACATCGGCGCGATAGGTCCCGGCCGGAAGCCGCAGAACGCCCGAGCTGCGGCCCAGTTTCAGGCGTGTGATCGAAAGGGGCGTCAGACGCACCGCGCCGGGGATGGGGAGAGTCCGCAACCGGCCGAGCAATCGCCACGGCGCGAGCACGCACGGTGATTCAGTCAGCGGCACGGCGGAGGCTTCGCGATGCAGCGTGACCGAAGCCATGGTCAAAAACGCATTGCCGAAATGAGTGAAGCGGAACTCGAAAGGGGCATCGGCGCCGCTCTCTATGCTCAACTCCCGCGGCACTTCGAAGATCAAACTCAGCTCGCCACTGCGAAGCTCGCCCGCCGTGTAGTCGCGCCAAGCGCGCAGCATCCGATTCTGCGCGATGATTTCGAGGCCCATGACGGGATGCTCGCCCTGTAGCGGCATGCGCACCCGGCACCGAAACGAGATGCGGTACCGCCCCTCTTCTAAGCGCAGGAAAGGACCGTAAAGGAAGGCCTGCGCGGGGACCAGGAGGACGACCGACACGGTGCCGTCGGCCCAGCGCCTCGCCGGCTCGCGCACCTCCATCAGGGACAGGAGCGGCCGCGAATCACCGTCATGGGGCGCTGGCGCCGCTTGCTGCGTCGTCCTGGCGTGAGCGAGGGTATCCATACTCGGTTCCACCGGATCCGATCCGGCTCTCGTGCCGCGATAGCGAACGTTTCACGGAGCAGCCCAAGCCGCCGACGATCGAGCCATGCTCTAGCACTCTTCGCGCAAGCACGCAGCCGGCGCCTCCAAGCTTTTCGAGGTTGATCTCGCCGAAGGGCCACTCCATAGAAGCACCATGGCGCTCTTCGCCTCGTTCGCGGTGTAAAAGAGGCTTATTGGGCGCTATCACGCTCTTAGATTGATAACGACTCTTGTTCCGTAAACTGATTGCGATGAGCCATTTCTCGTCTTTGGCAGAGGTCTTGCAGCATCAGGCCGCGACACGGCCCGAGATTGCTGCCGTGACTGTCTACTCCGATCGCCCCGGCGATCGGCCAAGACTGACCTTTGCCGAGCTCTGCGCCCAAGCATCGCATCTCGCACAGCAACTCGCAGCCGAAACGACGCCCGGCGACCGCGCTTTGCTCATTTTTCCATCTTGCCTGGAATTCGTCGTCGCCTACTTCGCCTGCCTGATGGCCGGCGTGGTTGCCGTCCCGATGATGCCACCGCGTCGCAACGCGAACCACGATGCCAGCGCAGCCATCATCGCCGACTGCGCGCCGCGGCTGGCGCTGAGCCCAGCGTCCGATCCCGATCCGCGCGGGCTGCTGCGCCAGCGCCTGGCCGAACGGGGCATTCGCCACCTGCTTGTCGAGCTGGCACCCGAGCCTGCGCCGATCTGCGCCCTGCGACGTCACCCGACGAACCTTGCCTTCCTGCAATATACGTCAGGCTCCACCTCGTCGCCGAAGGGGGTGATGGTCAGCCACCGCAACCTGCTCGACAATCTGGCGATGATGCAGTCGCGTCTGGGCAACCATGTGGACTCGGCCCATGTCAGCTGGATTCCGCTCTATCACGACCTCGGCCTGATCATGAACCTGCTGCAGCCGATCTATCTCGGCGCGCCCTGCGTTCTCATGACGCCGTCGGGCTTCATGCACCGCCCACTGAACTGGCTCAGGGCGATCCACGACCACCGCGCCGAGGTTGCCGCGGCTCCCAATTTCGCTTTCGATCTGTGCGTCGACCGGTTCCGGCCGGAGCTGATGGAAGGCGTCGATCTCAGCGGCTGGAAGATCGCCCTCAACGGCGCCGAGCCGGTGCGCGCCGCGACGCTGGAACGATTCGGCGCGACCTTCGCCGCCTATGGCTTCAAGGCGGAAGCGATGCGTCCGGCCTACGGCCTCGCGGAGGCGACCTTGCTGGTGACCGCCGCCAAAAGAGGTGCCCTTCCACGCATACGTCAGGTGAGCGCGAAGGCTCTTAAAACCGCGCACATCGCGCCCCCCGAAAATGCCGAAGACAGCTGCCCGATTGTCAGCTGCGGTTCGCCTATGGACGGCTTATCCGTCCTTATCGTCGATCCGGCCACGCTACGTCCGTTACAGCCCGGCGAAATCGGCGAGATCTGGATCCAGGCTTCGAGTGTGGCCGACGGCTATTGGCAGCGCCCCGAAGACAGCGAGCGCGTGTTTCGCGCGCTTCCGCGGGTGCCTGAAGACAAGCCCCCCGGCCAAGCCGGCGCCTGGCTGCGAACCGGGGACCTCGGGCATCTCGACGAGGACGGCGAGCTCTACGTTGTCGGCCGAATCAAGGACGTCATGATCGTCCGGGGCGTCAACCATTACCCTCAGGACATCGAGGCCACGGTTGCCGCCAGCCACCCTTCCCTGCGGCGGGATCATGGGGCAGCCTTCACCGTAACGGACGAACAGAACGTCGAGCGCATCGTCGTCGTCCAGGAAGTCGAGCGCAGCCAGCGCCATGCCGTCTCGGAGCCGGAGGTGTTTGCAGCGGTTCAATCGGCCGTGGTGAACAATCACGAGGTGGCCCTGCACAAGATCGTGCTGATCCGAACCGGCTCGCTGCCGAAGACGACGAGCGGCAAGGTTCAGCGCGGCTTGACCAAGCGACGCTGGCTCGAAGGAACGCTCGAGCCATGGAATCTTCCGGAGCCGGTTGAGGATCGCACTATCGTCTCCGCTTGACGGCCAAGGGCCGCCGCTGCATTCGGGGCGCGGACCCACGATCAACGCGACGGATCGCCATGCCGCCAGCTTCCGACATCGAACGCTTCTGCAAAGCCGGTCTTGGGGCCATGCTCGATCGCGACGGGGCCGGGATCGAATCCTCGGCGACCTTCGCGAGCTTGGGCCTTGACTCCGCCGCCGCTGTGCATTTCGTTCTGGAAGTGGAGCAAGAATACGGCGTGGAGCTCTATCCTGGTGTGACGCAAGATTATCCGACGATCGCTCAATTCGCGGAGTATCTTGGCACTTTGAAGTCAATCTAAATTATGACCAGCCCAGAGCCTTCCAGCCTCGGCGGCTCAAGATGTACTTGTCTTTTCTTTGAGGCCGGTCTCGACGGCGCGGAGCATTGGCGATAATAGACCCTCTGCCGATAAACCGACGCGGCAAGACAAGCATTCTTGGGATGGGCGAGCCCTGATGGCACACGCTTCGAACGCTGCCGGCGGCCAGCACATGGGGAATGCGGACGACATCATTCCGCGCGACATCCGCTTCGGAATTCTGGAGAACGCCCAGCGGCACTGGCTGGAAGACGACATTATCAAGACGGTGCTGATCGACGGCCTGTCGATCTTCCTGCCTGAGGGCGAGCGCTTCTTCATTCGCTCGCTGAAGCACTACGGCCCCAAGCTTCAGGATCGCGAACTCGCCGCCGAGATCAACGGCTATTCCGTGCAGGAAGCTTACCACACGCGCGAGCACGAGGAATACAACCGCGCCATGACGAAGCTCGGCTACGATGTCGAGAAGATGGAAAAGCCGATCCGCCAGGGCTTCGAGATCGTCAAGAATCCGCTGCATCGGCTGTCAATTACCTGCGCCATCGAGCACATGACCGCGACGCTGTCGACACTGACGCTGCGCCATCCCGAACTGATGGACAAGGCCGCGCCGGCCTATCGACGCCTGTGGATGTGGCACGCGCTCGAAGAACTGGAGCACAAGGCCGTCGCGCTCGACGTGCTCAAGGCCGCGACGCCGGGGATGTCGGGCTGGCGGCGCTATATGGTCCGCGTCCTCGGAATGAACGGGACGCTCTTCCCCTTCCTCGTCCTCTTCCTTCGCAATGTCCCGATTTATGCCAAGGCGGACGGGGTCAAGACTGGCTTGCGCTTCTGGCTGCGCTTCTTCTGGGTGACGATGATCAATCCCGGCTATTGGCGGCGCTGCCTGCCGAATGTGCTGCGCTACTACCTGCCGGGTTTTGACCCGCGCAACAGCGACGATCAGGAGTTGATGCGCAAGGGAAGGGACTGGCTGGCAGCCAATCTCCCGCCGCCGCCCGGCGCCACCGCCTCCAAACCGAGCACCTGAGGCACCGCGCCCATGGCGAGCCCTGCTTTCTCCGGTCTGCTTGAAGCCATCGATAGGGGCGCTTTTCCCAGGACACGCAAGTTGCTGTGGCGCATGCTCTACAACATGCTGTCGCGGCGATGGCGCGACGACGACTGGCGGTTCATGAACTACGGCTTCCTGCCGTCAGGTTCCGCCTTTCCGCTCGGCCAGGACGACGAAGCCGACCGCCCCTTCATCGGGCTCTACGCACAAGCTGTCGACGGGTTGCCGCTGGACGGCGCACATGTTCTCGAAATTGGCTCCGGCCGTGGCGGCGGCGCGCGGTATGTCGCGCGCTATCACGCACCTGCTTCGGTCACGGGGATCGACTACTCGCCCGCGACCGTGCAGCTGGCGCGCCGCCTGAACGGAGACGTCGCCAATCTGACCTTCGAGGTCGGCGATTCGGAGAAGCTGCCTTTCGCCGATGCCTCGATAGACGTCGTGGTCAATATCGAGTCGTCGCATTGCTACGGCGACGTGGCGGCCTTTGCGCGGGAGGTCGAGCGTGTGCTGGCGCCTGGCGGCTGGTTCACATTCGCCGACATGCGCGGAAAGACCGCCCTCGCCCAACTGCGGCAGCAACTGGCGGTGCCGGGGCTCACGCTGCGCAGCGAAACAGACCTATCGAAGGGCGTGATCGCCGCTCTCGACGCCGCGGAGCTGCGCAAGCGTACGCGGATTGCCAAGATTCGTTTCATGCGCGGCTTTGTCGCGGAATTCGCCGGTGCACAGGGTTCTGTACTCTATCGGGAGCTGAGCGAGGGCGGCGTCGTCTACATCGCGCAACGCTACCAGAAGAATGGCTCTGCCATCTCTGGGTCTTCGGCCCAGGCTATGGGGTAACGTATGGGGCTCCGCAGCGCGACCTGAAGCGAAGTCGAACTCAGCGGGATTTCGAAGAGCGGGGCTCAGCGGTCTCCGATCCTTGCTCCGAACCCTCGAAGCTCTTCAACGTGTCGTCGTAGCGCGGATGCAACGTTCCCATCAGGCGATCCCAGAACGAGAAGGTGTGTCCGTAGTTGAACCTGAACGTGCCGTGATGCTGGTCGTGAAACACGGTGCTGGCAAGCGGCCATGGCGTGCGGCCAGCCGGAGAGGCGAAATGCTCGAAGCCGGCATGGCCCAGCATCCCGCTCACCTGATCGTAGATCTTCTGCAGCACCAGCATCTGCCACGGGATAGGCAGGATGAAGACGATGATCGCGTAGTAGGCCTGGTTGAGGAGCGCTTCGGCGAAGCTCTCGTGATGGTTGCTCCAGACGGTCGGCGCCACGCTCTTATGATGAAGTGCGTGAAAGCGATAAAAGGCCCGGCTGTGTAGCAGCCGATGAACCCAATAGAACCATGCGTCATAAAGAATGACCGACACCAGCAGTGTCAAAGGTCCCGACCACCAAGTGAGGTCCAGTGGCACAAGTGACCAGCCTTGCCGCTGCGCGAAGAGACCGAATGCGAAACACGCCGACAAGGTGAGGATCGAAATCGGAGCCTGCCGCAATTCCTTCCATTTGCGGCGGTTGACCCGGTTCTTCTGAATGCGGCGTTCGGGATGCCGGGCATTCATGACCTCGAAGAAGAGGCCCGTCAGCAGCATCACCAGAACGACGGCGCCCGCCACGAGACCAAGAAGGTATAGAAAGTCGATCAGGAGCGTCACAATCCAACCAATCTTCGAGCCTCGGTCTCTCCGGGTTACGGATGCGCCTGTATCGCTGCGTCCCCATCGAGATAAAGCAAGCGATCCTCATGGTTGGTGGGGTCGAGCAGGCTTTCGTCCGAAACCGGAACAACTTCCGCATCGTAGCCGAGGCATTGGAGCACGGGATAGGGCCCGCGCAACAACGCCAGCAAGGCTTGTGGATCGCGGCAGCGCCCTGGGTTGAACTCAAGCACGATGCGCGGCCGCCAGCGCGCGATGGTCTGCCCCAGCCCGACGACGATGTCCTCCTCCGCCCCTTCGGCATCGATCTTGAGGAAATCGACACGCGGAAACTCGCCCAGCAACGCGTCGAGGCTGCGGATGGGGACGGCGACCAGCGCGGCATCATCATGCGCGGCGGCGTCACCAACGAGCATCGCGTTCTTTGGCTCGCCCGCGGGCACGAAAAGGCGCCCTTCTCCCTCGTTCGCGCCGGCAGCGGCAGCCATGACGGTGCTGCGGCCGGCAAAACCGTTGAGCTCAAGGGTTCGCCGGAGCATCTCGACGACCGGCGGATTCGGCTCCACCGCCATCAAGCGACCCGTGGGGCCGACGAGATCGCTCATGAGCAGCGAATAATAGCCGAAATTCGCGCCAACATCGGCGACGTGCATTCCAGGCTCGACTAGACGGGCGATGAATTGCGTCAGCCACATCTCCCAATAGCCGTCGAGCATCACATGCGCAGCAAAGCCTCGATCGCGCGTATCGAGAAACGCCTTGTATCGCCCCAAAATGCGCGAGAGGACGACATGTTCGCCGAGATAGGCGGTTTGCGTCGCCGCACGGCAGAGGCATTCAGTGTGATAACGATCCGGTCCCCGCAGTTCGTCCAGGGAAAGGATGCTCCCGGGAACGATCGGCTTCGGCATTGGCAGATCGACCGGGAGCGGCATCTTCTTGTTCCTGATCAACCTGTCTGCTCCAACCGCCATCCCGACGCGCGCCCACCAATTCGCCGGCTTGACCGTGCTGCCCACTAGGTAGCGATACCCCGTTCAACCAACAAGCGCACGACACGGTCGGCGAGCTCGTCGGCCTCATACCGACTGCTGTCGAGAACGAGATCCGGCGCGGCAGGACGCTCGTAACTTGAGCTTATGCCAGTGAAGTTGCGAATCTCGCCACGGCGCGCCTTGGCATAGAGCCCCTTCGGGTCGCGATGCTCACAGATCTCGATAGGAGCATCGACGAAGAGTTCGAGGAAGGGAGTTCCTTCAAGACGCTCGCGAACCATCGCCCGGTCGGCAGCAAAGGGCGAGATAAAGCTGCACAGCACGATCAGGCCTGCATCGACCATCAGCCTGGCAACCTCCGCGACGCGCCGTAGGTTTTCGACGCGATCCCCTTCGGTAAAGCCCAGATCTCGATTCAACCCAAGCCGAATATTATCGCCATCCAGCAGGATCGTTAGCTTGCGCCTGGCGTGCAGCTTGCGTTCGAGAGCATCGGCGATGGTCGATTTGCCGGCCCCGGACAGTCCCGTAAACCACAGAACCGCGCCCTTCTGGTCAAGCAGCTCCTCGCGCGCTCGGCGATCGACCGTCAACTTCTGCGCGAACAGGTTACTCCCGCGATCAAGGGCGTTCCGGACCATGCCGGCGGCGACCGTCTCGCCGGTCACCCGGTCGATCAGCAGAAAGCTGCCGGTGGCGCGGCAATGCTCGTAGCTATCGAAAGCGATCAATCCAGGCGTCGCAAGGTGGCAGATCGCGATCTCATCGCGCGTGACTTCGGTTGCCGCCACCCGCAGCCCGCTGACGATGTCGAGCTTACCTCTGATCGCTGTCACAGTGACCGGGCTGGTGTAAGTCCCAAGACGCAGCTCGTAGTCGCGGCCGGCGAACAAAGGCCGCTCGCCAAACCAGATCACCTGCGCTGAAAAATGATTGGAGCAGGCGGGAGCATCGGCATCCGTATGCAGCAGATCGCCGCGCCCGAGATCGGTTTCCGGGGTCAACGTGACGGCCACGGCAGCCCCGGGGCCAGCCTGGTCAACCGGCCCTTCTACTCCCACCAATCGTTCTACAACGGCTTCGGCCCCACCGACTGCAACCCGGACCCGCTCGCGCAGCGACAGCGTCCCGGTTGCGATCGTGCCCATATAGAGGCGCACGCCCTCCGACGTGCGGCTGACACCCTGGATCGGCAGGCGCAAGCCGATACTGCTGTCAGCCTGCGCGATTTCGACGCGTTCGAGATGCTCCAGGAGCGTGGCTCCTGCGTACCAAGCCAAAGATCGGCTCGCGACGACGACGTTGTCGCCGCGGCGAGCGGATATCGGGATCGCGACGACATCAAGTTTCAACTGCGCGGCGACCGGCGCGAACGTTTCGTAGATCCGACGAAAATGCTCTTGTGAGAACCCGACAGCGTCCATCTTGTTCACGGCGAGAACCACGTGCCGGATGCCGAGAATGCTGCAGATGGCGGCATGCCGGAAAGTCTGCTGCTGCAGCCCGCGTATGGCATCGACCAGAATGATGCCAACCTCGCATTGCGAAGCCCCGGTGGCCATGTTGGCGGTGTACTGCTCGTGTCCCGGCGTATCGGCGATGATGAAATCCCGGCGCGCCGTCGACATGTAGCGATAGGCAACGTCGATTGTGATGTTGCGCTCGCGCTCGGCCTCGAGCCCGTCCGTCAACAGGGAATAGTCGATTTCACCGTTGCTCGTCCCGTAGCGCCGCGAATCCGCAGCAAGCGCCACTAGTTGGTCCTCGGGGACGGCCCCTGCTTCAAAAAGCAGACGCCCAAGGAGGGTCGACTTGCCGTCGTCCACTGCACCGCATGTCAGGATGCGCAAAGCCGGCGGACGTTCACAGGGCCTTGCCGCTTCAGGCGAGCCGAACACCGCCTGATAGGCTGCAGAAATGGGATTCAAAAATAGCCCTCCCGCTTCTTCGCCTCCATCGATGCAGCGCCGGCACCATCGATCAGCCGCCCATGCCGCTCGGAGGTGCTGGTCGCTGCGAGCTCAGCCACGACCTCCGCGACCGTCGCGGCCTCGGACTCCACTGCCCCGCAGAGGGGATAGCAACCTAGCGACCGGAAGCGCACCGATCGTAATTCGGCTGTCTCGCCGGATTGAAACGGAAAGCGGTCGTCATCGACGACGATCAGGGCTTCGCCACGCAGCACAACCGGCCGGGGCCTCGCAAGATAGAGCGGAACGATCGGAATGCCCTCGGCGAGCGTGTAGCGCCAGACGTCGCGCTCGCTCCAGTTCGACAACGGAAAGACGCGCATCGTCTCCCCAGCGCGCAGATGCGGGTTCGCGAGCCGCCAAAATTCCGGCCGTTGGCTGCGCGGCTCCCAACCATGCTGGGGGCTGCGCAAGGAAAACATGCGCTCCTTTGCGCGGCTCTTCTCTTCATCCCGCCGTGCCCCGCCGATCGCGACGTCGAAGCCGCCAAGCTCCAGCGCCTGCTTGAGCGCGTCGGTTTTCATGATCCGGGTATACGTGTTGGCGTCGGCGGTGAACGGCGTGATCCTGCGCGCCAGCCCTTCCTGATTGGAATGCACCCGCAGATCAAAACCCAGCGCACGCGCCAGCCGATCACGAAACGCGATCATTTCGCGGAATTTCCACGTCGTGTCGATGTGCAGGAGTGGGAATGGTGGCTTCGCCGGCCAGAACGCCTTAGCCGCCAAATGGGCGAGGACCGTCGAATCCTTGCCAATCGAATAGAGCATGACAGGACGCCGAAACAGCGCAGCGGTTTCCCTCAGCAGGAAGATCGCCTCCTCCTCCAGCCTCCTGAGATGACTCACGTTTCGCTTCGCCCAGTCGCTGCGTTGCCGATATCCGGCAACGCCAATCCACGATTTCGCTGCATCACGGGCCGCCAGGCCCCCTGTTTACTTGAACCCGGCGGCGATGCTGGCGCCCTGCACCACGGGCGACGTCAGGCTCTGGAAGATGGAGAGAGCCTTTTGCACGTCCGTCAGAGACGCGTTGGAAACATAGAGTATGTCGCCTCGCTGCATGCGCAGGCCTTGCGCCACAAACAGACCGCTGGGATCGCGCAGGTTTACGCGATAAATCACCGGGACCGAGCGACCGTAGCCAAGAAGGGGGCTGTCCGGCTTGATCCGCCGCAGGACGTCGGACGATTCGAACCGGTACAGGAACACGCCTTCCGGATCCGCTCGGAAGTCCAACAAGCCGCCTGCCTTGGCCATTGCCTGCGCCAGGTTCATGGCGTCGGCGTCGAAGGGGATCTCCGCATTGCGGCCGGTTGCACCGGCCGCAATAAAGGTTCGCGGGTTGCGCACGAGCGTCAGCGTATCGCCACCGCGCAGATAGATGTTCTCGCGAGGGTTGTTGACGATCGCGATCATTGGCACGGCAAGGGTTCGCGAGCCACGCGTCAACCGGACTTCCGTTTCGTTGACAGGCGCGCGGATGCCTCCCGCAGCGGCGATGACTTCGAGGACACGATCGCCTTTGTTGGACAAGGGAATGCGTCCACCCGATGCAACTTCTCCCGTGACTGCAACCGTGCTGCTGACCGAGCGGCTGATCGTCACCAAAATCTGGGGCTGGATCGCCTTACCTGCGAGCCGCTCCTCGATGGTGGCCTGAACCTCGGCGGCTGTTTTGCCGGCTACGCCAATGCGCCCGGCATAGGGAACCGATATCGTGCCATCACGAGCGACGGCTTGCTCGGGGATCGTCGCGGTCCGAGAACCAGGCGTGAAGCGATCCGTCGTAAGCGGCGCGGAAAAGAGGCCGCCGGCGCCAGCCTCCCAAATCGTCACAGCAACAAAATCGCCGATCCCGATCCGCGATTCGACCGCGCCGCTGCGATCCCCAAAGCTGCCGCTGAAGCTATCGACAGCGCGCGCGTTGAGGACCGAGAGCGACGCCGGGGCCAAATCAATCAGCTCGAAGCCGAAATTCGCGTTATCCCCGGGCTGAGCAACAATATCGGCAGTGGATGGACCACTCGCGGGAAGACTGGAACAGCCCGCCAAAGCCATGACGGACAGAATCGCTACTAGGCCAACCCGCACTGATCCCATCTCCTAAGCCACTCGGCGACTACCATTGATCAGCCCGTTTGGAAACGAAGCCGAGGCGTCACAGGTATATTCCCTCGCCCAGTGTGGCCTCTGCGCATCGCTGATCAGTTACGAAAACCGCGGCATTAGCGAATATGATTACTAAAATACCAAATAGTGAACCTGGGCTGGGACCTCGAATTGCCCGAGCAGAATTGCCTCGCCCCCCATTGAACGGATACACTTTCAGCCTGAGCGGAGCCACTTGGCGATTCCGCTCCTGCCCAAACGTTCCCGCCGCTAAAGGCCTTCTAACGGCGTCACTTAACCTTGATGCTATGCTCGCGCACGCCGGCGAGGAGGAGCCATCCGACGAAGAAGAGCATCAGGCTACCGGCAAAGGCCAGGAGCACGCTGCGCAAACGCCGAGGCTGCTCGGCATAGTCAGCGACATGCGGTTCCACCACGCGTTCGAGATAGAGCTGCTGGCGACGCGCTTCATTGCGAGCCACCTCCAGACCGGTGACGGCGGAGGCCAAGGCCTTGACGGCGAATTCACGCTGCAGGGTCAGCCGCTCATAACCAGCGATCTTTTCGGCCAAGCCGTCGGAAGCATTCGAGACCCGCTGACGCTCAAGGGTGATCTGGCCTTCGAGAGCCGCGATGCGTCGCTGCAAACCGGGAATCTGCGGGGAGCTCGGCGAGGAGGCCTGAACCTCCCGAAGCTGCGCCGTCACGACCGCAAGTTCGGCGGAGAGGCGCCCGATAAGTTCCGCCACGATCAACGAACTCTTCGACGGATCGAGCATCAATTCGCGGTTTCGGAATTCGGTGATCGCGATCTGGGTCTCGACCAGCCGCTCTTCGCCACGTTTCACTTCTGCCTCGGCGAAGCGGATGGCGTCGGCGCGAATCCGTTCGTTCATGCGATTCACCAGCGTCTCACCCAGCTCGAGCAGGTTTCGGTTGATCGCGAGGGCGTCCTCCGGCCGGAAGGTATCAACCTTCAACGTCGTCAGGCCGGTGGACGCACCGTGAACGACGCTGACGCGCGACTTGTAATATTGATAAAGCTCTTCCTCGGTCGAACCATAAATCGGGTTCGGATAGCGAGCGATGAAATCCGCGCCTGAGCGATTGAACATCTCGCGCAGTGGCAAGCGCTGCGACAGCGCAGTGACCGCATCGCGCGACAGCAGATACTCCTGCACGGAATAGCTGTCGTCCTGCGAGCGCGAAATACCGACGATCTGCAGCAAGCCCCCGAGCCCCCCAGACAGGGGTGACTTCGCAGAGCGAACGACGAAAGTGGACTCAGACATAAATCGATCGGAGGCGACAAGGCCGAAATAGAGCGCTGAAATCGCCGTCGGCAGCACCACGACGAGCAGGAACGCGACTTTGCTCCAGCTCAGGCGCGGCGCGGCGGGATAACGGCGTATCCGTGCGCCGGCCACCGCGCCATTCCCGTCCGCTGCGCCTGACATGGGCAGGCCGAATCGCTTGGCCGCGAGCGGTCGCGCCGCATGCGCGATCGGCCGCAGCCGCCGGGAGATCTTCTCGAAGCGTTGCCTCATCTCGACATCGTATCGCCTTGGCAAAGCCGCACAATACTGCGGCCGAAAGCATCAGTTCGGCATTCCTATCCAGAAGTCCGCCTGCTATCTAGCATTCTTCGCACAGAGATCAGAAGACGATGTCACAAGGCGTCACGCCGGATCAGGTCACGGAGTATGTCGAACTCGTACCGCTTCGGGCGGAGGAGCTCGATCTGCACGTGCCTGTCGCAAGCAATCATCCCGATTGGCTGATCTGGCTGCGCCGCCACGCCCTGCTCCTCATCACCTTCGTTCTGCCCAGTGTCGTGGCCGTGCTGTACTATGGGCTGGTTGCCGCCGACCGATACACATCGGAGGCGCAATTCGTCGTTCGAAGCCCCAGCCGAACCGGGATCGACCAGCTCACGAGCGCGATCCCGACGACCACCGGAACCGAGCGCGCTTCGGACGAGGCCAGTGCCGTCCACCAGTTCGTCCGCTCGCGCGATGCCGTAGAGTTGCTCGTGCGAGAGGCTGACCTGCGGGCCATTCTGTCGCGGCCCGAGAGCGATCCCGTCTGGCGCTTCCCCGGCTGGTTCTCAAAAGATCTGCGCGAAAAGCTGTTCGATCGCTATCTCGACTTCGTTTCGATCAAGCAGGACAGCGGGACTGGCATAAGTACGCTCACGGTGCAGAGCTTCCGACCGGAGGATTCGGTCAAGATCGCCCAAACCCTGCTTGAGGGCTCCGAGGCTCTGATCAATCGACTGAACGAACGCGCCCGCCGCGACACCATCCGGGCGGCGGAAGCCGAAGTCGAGTCCGCGAAGTCGCGCGCGTTCCAACGGCGGGAGGAGCTCACAGTCTTCCGGACCCGTGCCGGCACGGTCGATCCCGCCAAATCCTCGCAAAACCTGCTGGAAACGATCGGCAAACTATCTTTCGAAGCCGCGCAGGCCAACGCTCAACTCGCCGAGGCGCTGCGGAATTCGCCGCAGGGACCGCAGGTTACGAATCTGCGCAACCGAATACAGTCAGTCGAGCAGCAAATTGTCGAAGAGAAACGCCAGATCGGCGGTTCGGCACAGGCGCTGGCGCCCGTTATCGCTGATTACGAGCGCCTCGTTTTGGAGCGCGAGTTTGCCGACCGGGCGCTCGCCTCGGCCCTTGCTTCCCTTGAGAATGCGCGCATCGAGTCCCAGCGGCAGCAGCTTTACCTCGAGCGCGTCGTCGAACCGCATGCAGCCGACTACCCGAGCCAGCCGAAGCGCCTGCTCTGGATCGGCATCGTCGTGGCGTTGAGCTTTTCGGTATACTCGATCTGCCGTTCGCTGATCGAAAACATCCGCGGGCATGAGCCCTGACATGAACGCTTTTCACGCAGGCCAGGCTCGGCCCGACGTCTCAGCCGCCCGACCGGAGCGCGCCGTGCGCGCCGACGATGTGATCAAGGAATTCCATACTGAACATGGCCCACGCCGTGTCCTGGACGGGATCTCGTTCAGCATCGGCATCGGTGAGCGCATGGCCATTCTCGGCCGCAACGGCGCTGGAAAATCGACGCTAATCAAAATCCTGGCCGGTGTGGAGCGGCCGACCTATGGGAAGGTCCATCGAGGCCTGAACATGTCCTGGCCCCTGGCTCTCGGCGGTGGCTTCGAAGGGCAGATGACCGGCTACGACACGTGCCGGTTCATCTCGACGCTTTACGGCGCGCCGCTCAAAGAGACCGTCGAGTATGTTGCGGATTTCACCGAGTTGGGGAGCCAGCTCTTCACCCAGGTTCGCTTCTATTCGGACGGCATGCGCGCGCGCCTGGCCTTCGCGCTGTCCCTGGCAATCGACTTCGAATGCTACCTCATCGACGAGGTCATCCTGGTTGGCGACAGGCGCTTCCAGCAGCGTTGCCATGACGAGCTTCTGGTCAAGCGCAAGGACCGGGCGATGCTGATGGCGATCCATTCGATGGAGTTCGCCAAGGAATTCTGCAGCTCGGCTTTGGTCCTCAAGCAAGGCCGCGGGCGCGTTTTCTATGATCTTGATCTGGCGTGCTCGATTTATGCGACATTGTGAGCGAGGCAGGGCGGCGTTCTGTCGTGTAGTGATCTTTCCGGCATGTTGATCGTCGTCCTAGGCATACCAAGCGCCTTTGCCTCTTGGGGGGTTGAGGTGGTCCGCTCTCTCGCGCAATCTGCCCATCCTGATCTGCAGATGCGCTGGATCGATCGGGCTGACTCTTTTGATCCCGATAACGCCACGCCGTTGCTCATCTGCTCGCAATTTCCGTCGCGGTCCTTGCGGCAGGCATTGCCGATGCATCAGGCTCCCATGATCGTCTTCACCACAACCGGCATCGACGCAGTCGCCCACCAGCGCCAGTTCCAGCCGGGGCTGATCGAGGCTGTGCGGACGATCGGCGCGAGCGTCGCATTGATTGGAGATTGCCGGCCGCAAAAACGGGCCCTGCTTCTCGATGCGACCACTGCGCCATCGGAAGGGATCATGATCCAAGCCATCGCGCACCATATCGGCTGCGGTATCGCGGCCGATGCCGTCGACGCGGTACTGGCGTCCGTCGGACCGATGCCTCAGCAGACGGCATCCACCTTCACGGAAGCGGAAGAAGGCATCGTCACGCTCGTCCTCGAGAACGGCATCGCGCATCTGCGCGACGCTGGCGTCCCGCTCAGATCGATCTGGCCCCATCGCGTCTTCTTTTCAGGGGATCGCCCGAACGAAGAGGCCCCGCTCGTCATGGATGCCACGGGCGGGTCGCGTGTCTTGTACTATGGGCCGTACTTTCATCTCGCCGAAGGGCGCTGGCGAGCCAAGCTGACGCTCGGCTTCACCAAGGAAGCTGTCGGGTTGCCGCTCAAAATGGCAGCCTTTGGACCGGGCTTGCTGGGCGAGGCACGGCTGCGGCCACGGCAGGAAGGCATTTTCGCGGCCCAGTTCAGCTTCCTCGTCAGCGAGCCGGAAAATCCGGTGGAGTTCCATGTCCGGACCGAGGAAGGCGCCATCGAAGGACGCATTGCGCTCGGCCAGGTGGAACTCAGCCATCTCGGCCATGCGCAGCAGGCTTCGTGAGCGCCGGCAACGCTCCGAAAGAAGGGACCATGCATCACGATCGGATCGACCTCGGGCCCTTCGCTCCCCCGCTTCGCCCCGCGAAGGCCGGCCTTGGCTGACGTCGTCTACCGCTCGCCGCACCTGCTCGTGAAGGTCGCGCATCGAGGCGGCACCTGCTGTGTCGTGACCTTCGATTCCTATACCGATACGGCAAACCTCGATCGCCCGGCATTCGGCGAGGGTTTCTTCGCGGACCACCAAGTCTCGGCGGTTCATGTCGTGAATGGCCGCAATCGCTGGTATCACGAGCCCGATTGGCGCGAGGCGATTGCCGCGGCGCGCGCTGCGGCCGAAGGCTACGCGCGGGTCGTTAGCTACGGCTCCAGCATGGGCGGCTACGCCGCGCTGCGTTTTGCCGACCGCCTCGGCGCGGCAACAGCGCTGGTGCTCTCACCGCAATACAGCCGCGATCCCCGAAAAGCGCCCTTTGAGAAGCGTTGGCGCAAGCACCGCCGCGAAAAATGGCGGCCCGAGCTGTCCGGCCCGCTGCCCTCGGACGTGCCGGCTATCGTCGCCTACGATCCCGTCATGCGCGCGGAACGGCTGCATTTGGAACGCATCGCAAGCGAAATGCAGGTCGACAGACTTGCCCTGCCCCATGCCGGCCATGCCAGCGCGTCCTTCTTGTCCGAGTGCGGGCTCCTGACTGAGTTCGTCCTGTCGGTCGCGAGCGGCACGGTTGATCTGGCAGCCGTCCGCCAGCTCGCCCGCGCACGGCGGAAACGCTCGCTGCACTATCTGATGACGCTCTCCTATGCGGCGATCGGAAGAGGCAAGCAGCAATGGGCACTGGCCTTGGCCCACAAGGCAACGCTGATGGCGCCGCAGTCCGAACTCGCCTGGCACTATCTCGGCTATCTCCTGTCGCGCCTCGGACGGCATGCCGAGGCCGTCGCCGCCCATCGCCGCTCGGCCGCGCTCGCGCCGGAGGCAAGCGCGATCCAGCTGAGCTTCGCTGCCGCGCAGCGCCGGGTCCGCGATTACGATGGCGCCCTGCGCACCCTGCTCCCACTCTCGGGCAAGCCGATGCCGGACCGGCATCGGCGCAAGGTCGCGAGCATGATCTGGTTCACCCGCGTTCTGCGGCGCGTAGCGCTGGCCCGTCAGAGCATTTTCTCTCGAATGCGATGAAACGCTGGTCTCCTCCCCCACGAGGAAGAGCGCGACACACACGCGGGCAGTTGGGTCTCGTGCGCGTTGCGGAAATGACCTGTATCAGGATCGAACGCGGCGTCTGCACTTCATACGAGCACTCGCTTTACCGGGATTCATGAGGCGGATTTGACAGGAAGCAGCAGCCTCAAGCCTGCTCGAAAAAGCAGATCGCCTCGATGGTTCCGTACCAGCCTAGTCGGGCTTGTCGCGGTCCTGCTTGCCTTAGCCGCCTACAGCGAGTGGCTGGGGTTTCAAGCCGCTCAAGATTACCCGCCGCGCGGCACTTTCGCGAACGTCGCCGGCGCCACCCTGCACTACCGCGAAGTCAAGCCTCCGCAGCCATCGAAAGGCACGATTATTCTCGTGCACGGAGCTTGGGCAGGCCAGGCCGACCTTCTCGCGGCGCTCGGCCCTCATCTTCGCGACTATCGTGTTATCGCCATAGACCGGCCCGGCCAGGGTTGGAGTGATCGGCCGGGGGACTGGGACATGGCCGATCCCGGAAACCAGGCCAAGATGCTGATGGGATTGGTGGACAGGATCGCCCCGGAGCGGCTGGTGCTCGTCGCCCACTCGCTTGGCGGGCCGCTCGCAGCCCATATCGCGCTCGAGCGGCCAGAAAGGCTCCATGGCCTCGTCCTGCTCAGCGCAGTCACGCATCCCTGGCTGGGGAACGCCCTGCGCTACCATCCCCTGTCGACCGCGCCGACGCTCGGACCGATCTTCAATCGCCTGATAGGCATCCCCTTGGCGAGGTTTTTGCTCCCGAACGGCGTGACTCTCGCCTTCTCGCCGCGAACCGTCCCGCCCAATTATATGAAGGAGAGCGAGCTGCCGCTGCTGTACCGAGAGAAGACCTTTCGCAGCAATCTTCAGGACATTGTCGCGGCAGATGATTTTCTCAAATCGCAAACCTTGCGTTACCGAGAGCTGCGGGTTCCGATTCTCGCGATCACCGGCGATCGCGACGCTTTCGTTTCACCGGAGCGTCACTCATTGGCGTTGGTGCGCGAGGCCGCGATGGCCCGGGTGATGGTCTTGCCCGGAGTTGGCCATATGCCACACCATGCTGTGCCAAAAATGATTGCGAGGACCATCACGGACCTCATCGGGCAACCATGATCTCCACGAATTTGCACGACACGCGACCGTATGCATTGAACCGACAAATTGTTTACGGCCTTCTTGCACTCCGGCAGATGTGTGACAGGCAGATTCGAATGGGAAAGCGCTCGGCATGACACGCGAGGCACCGACGATAACGACCGATCTTCTCATCGAGCTGTTTCAGCAGGTCATTCAGGAGAACGCGTCGCGCGATCGCCCTAAGCTCGCTGCCATTGTTTGGGGGCCTGAGACGCTTCTCGAAGATACCGCCTTTGACTCGTTCGATCTGGTCGAACTGATTTTCAAGATCGAAGACCGGTTCAGCATCGATATCGACTATAACGCCAATAACAGCATCAACGATGTGAAAACGATCGCCGAACTCTGCGATGAGATCGGCAAACTTATTGCCCAAAAGCACGCGGCATGACGCGGGTTGTCGTTTCCGGCCTCGGCGTCGTTTCCCCGGGCGGCTGTGACACGGAAAGCTTTTGGCAGGCTCTGCTGACGGGGCGGGGAAGCTTCAGCGGGGCATCTGCCTTGCCTGGCAAGGGCATTCGTGTGTCTGAGGTCTTGAACCAAGACTTCATGGAAGGACTGCCCATTTCGCCCTCAACCTGCGACCGCAATGCGCTGTTTGCTGTCGCGGCAGCCCGCAGGGCGCTGGCGGCCGCTGGCCTTGAGCATGGCCTGCCGCGCCCCGAACGCGTCGGCGTTATCCTTGGCAACGCCGCCGGCGGACAGTGCAGCGTCGATGAACAGTATTCCCGACTCTACCAGCAGAACAAGCGTCCTCCCCCGATGACGGTTCCCAAGGTGATGGCGAGTTCCTCCGCAAGCTGGGTTTCGATCGCGTCGGGTGCAACCGGCCCTTGTTTCGTGACGTCGAGCGCCTGCGCATCCTCCAGCCATGCCATCGGCATCGCCATGCAATTCCTGCGTGCCGGGCTCGCCGACATTATTATCGCGGGGGGTACAGAGGCTGCGCTTTCGGCCGGCACGCTGCTCGCCTGGGACTCCATGAAGATCATGTCGCGCTCCCTCTGCCGGCCATTCGCAGCGGGGCGCAACGGACTGCAGCTTGCTGAAGGCGCGGGCGTCATCGTGCTGGAGACCGAGGCACACGCGCGCAGCCGCGGCCTGAGCCCCACGATCGAGGCGGCGGGCTTCGGTTTCAACGCCGATGCGAGGGACATCGTCTCGCCCGACGCTGCTGGCATGACGGCGGCAATGAAGCTTGCCCTCGCCGACGCGGGGATGGTCGCTAGTGATCTGGCCTACATCAATGCCCACGGAACCGGGACCCGTGCCAACGATCGCACAGAGACGCAGGCCTTGAAGCATCTGTTCGGCGATCGGCCTCTCCCGCCGATTTCCTCGACGAAGGGCGTTACCGGGCATGCGCTCGGTGCCGCGGGTGCGCTCGAGGCTATCGCCACAATCATGGCCATCGAGAATGGTTGGGCCCCTCCGACCGCAAATTTCGACGCCCCGGACCCGGAATGCGATTTCGATTGCGTGCCCAATGAAGGGAGGGCGATGGCAATCCCGGTTGCCATGTCAAACTCGTTCGCATTTGGCGGGCTGAACGCAGCACTTGTTTTCAGGTCGTTGGGCTAATTGTCATTGCAGATCGCAATCAGCCACCGATCGGTGGAAGAACGAGGGTCCGGTCCTTGTGCATTAGTGGCGGGTCGCGCCAGCATCGCGAGCCGCCAGCAAGGTGTCGACCAGCCTGCGGCGCTGCCGCAATGAGCCCCCGGGCCAATGTCTGGCCAATAGGTCATACTCGTTACTGCTGACTGCCCGCCCAGATGGGATCGAGACCGCGCTCTGCGGCGACTTCCGCCAGCTTAAGCGGCGACAGCTTGGCGAGGTCCGCTTCGGTCGGTTCAGGAAACGCGTTCGCGCCCATCCGGTCGCGAAGAGCTCGTGGCAAGGGCTCTTCGCAATTTGCGGTCGTGATGGAGCCCGCCTTAACCGTCGGCTTCAGTTCTCCTCGCTCGGCGCAAGTTGGCGCACGAATCGGCGCAGCAAGGTCTCGAAGGCCGAGAGCGCCGGCGAGACCGAACGGCCGCTCGGCCGGATCATGACGATGTCGCGCGCGATCGAAGGTTCTGCCAGAGGGCGAGCGACCACCCCCGAAGGCGCGACGGCACGTGCATAGGTCGGCAGCACCGCAATGCCGAGCCCCGCCTCGACTAGCGCCAGCGCCGTCGTGATCTGCGCCACCTCATAGGCCGGCCGCAACGTGATCTCGGCGCTTTCATAACCGACCTCGACCAGCAGGCGGATGCCGCTGTCGCGAGTCAGCGTGATCAGTTCCTCTTCCGCAAGATCGCGCCAGAGCACGCTCTCCCGCTCCCCGAATCGGCTGCCCCGCGCGCAGAACAGCATCAGGCTGTCGCGGGCGAGCGGCGTGCGCTCGATATTGTCCTCCAGCGCCGAGAAGGTTCCGACCCCGCAATCGGCCCGGCCGAAGCGGACGGCTTCGACGACGAGATCGTTGCGCGCATCGATAATCGCGACCTGGAGACCGGGGTGCTTCTCGCGCAGCGCGGCGATGGTCGGCGGCATGATCACGGCCGCGAGCAGCGGTGGCACCGCCACCACGATGCGCCCGCGCCGCCGCTCCGCCAGCCCGTTGGCGTTCTGCACCGCCGTGTCCAGATCCTGCGCGATCTTCAGCGCCGCGCCGTGGAACTCGCGCCCGCCCTCGGTCAGCTCGACGCGGCGCGTCGTGCGGTCGAGCACCCGGATGCCGAGCTCGCGCTCCAGCTCTCGCACCAATTGCGAGAGCGCCGGCTGCGCCATATGCAGCCGCTCTGCCGCCTTGGTGAACGTGCCCTGCTCGGTCACCGCGAGGAAGGCCTGGATCTGGCGCAGCGTGATCGCCATGGATTTCCCGATTTATAAGGAGAGCTTCCGAATTCATACGAATGTTACGAGTTGCCGTATACCCCGCCTGTCATGCCATCATTCCTCATCGCCCCAATCGGATCCGGGGCGACGCCTGGCGGGGACGCGGAAAGGCGGCGGCGGATGAGCGGCTCAAGGCCGGCCCTCGCCATCGCCGCCCGCCCAGCCCGGACCGTGCGGGAATGCGAGGGTGAGTCTTCCATGAAATACGCCAAGAAGGACGCCAAGGCCTATGCCCGCGCCCATATGAAAGGCATCTGGGCGGCCGCGCTCACGCCCTTCACCGATACCCTCGCCATCGACGAGGACGGTTTCCGCCAGAACATCCGCCACTGGCTCGACGACCTCAGGATCGACGGGCTGTTCATCGCCGGCAAGCAGGGCGAGTTCTTCTCGATGTCGATCGAGGAACGCAAGCGCAGCTTCGAGCTGGCCGTCGAGGCTTCCGCCGGGCGCGGCCAGACGATCATGTCCTGCTCCGACCAGAACATGGATGTGGTGATCGACCTCGCCCGCCATGCCCAGAAGGTCGGCGCCGACTACATCGTGGTGCACGCGCCGATCCTGCATTTCTTCAAGGCGCAGGACGAGACGCTCTACGAATATTACCGGACCATCGCCGAGAAGGTCGATATCGGCATCGCGCTCTGGAGCCACCCGGATTCCGGCTATCTGATGAGCCCACAACTCTGCAACCGCTTAGCGGATATCGAGAACGTGGTTGCGATCAAGTACAGCGTGCCACGCCCGATGTATGCCGAGCTCACCCGCCTTGCCGGCGACCGCATCCTGGTCAGCACGGCCTCCGAGGAGGAGTGGCTCGACAACATCCTCGAGCTCGGCTGGCAGCTCTATCTCTGCTCGTCGCCGCCCTATCTCATCCAGACGGCGAACGATCTGCGCATGCGCGAATACACCGACCTCGCCTTCCGCGGCGAGGCTGAGAAGGCCCGCGCCATCCGCGACAGCCTGAATCCGGTGCGCGAGGCCCTTCGCGGAACACGCCCGGCAGAGAAGCCGCACGCCCACCAGAAGTATTGGCAGGAGCTGCTCGGGCAGGTCGGCGGGCGCGTCAGGCCGCCGATGCTGGAACTGACCGAGGCCGAGAAGGCCGCGACGCGCACCGCCTTCGAGAGCTGCGGCCTGAAGCCCGGCCGGGCCCCCCTGGCCAAGGCCGGCTGAACGAGATCCGAGACAAGAACGGGAGAGGTGGAGAGATGGCGACCGAAGGGCGGCTGAAGGCCTTCAACTTCAACAAGTGGATCGAGGAGCACAAGCATCTGCTCAAGCCGCCGGTCGGCAATCAGCAGATCTGGACCGACTCCGACCTGATGGTGACGGTCGTCGGCGGCCCCAACCGCCGCACCGACTATCATGACGATCCCGTCGAGGAGTTCTTCTACCAGCTCAAGGGCGACATGATGCTCAAGCTGGTCGATGACGGGAAGCACTATGACGTGACGATCCGCGAGGGCGACATCTTCCTGCTGCCGCCGCATGTGCGCCACTCGCCGCAACGCCCTCAGGAGGGCTCGATTGGTCTCGTCATCGAGCCGAAGCGGCCGGAGGGCTGGCTCGACGCCTTCGAATGGTACTGCTTCGAATGCCAGGGCCTCGTCCATCGTGTGGAGGTCGACCTCGTCAGCATTGTCGACGACCTGCCGCCGCTCTACCGTGAGTTCTACGGCAACGAGCAGGCTCGCACCTGCCCGCATTGCGGCACCTTGCATCCCGGCAAGGAGCCGCCGGCGGGCTGGGTCTGCCTGTGATGCCATGCTGTAGGCGCCGCTCGCTCGGGCGGCGCTTGTCATCGGAATACGCATAAGCGCGGCGGCGCAGAAACGCCGCGTCGAACCATTTCAGAGGCAGAACGGAACGACTGGAGTCCATGATGAAACTGCGCGGATTGCTCTTCGGCATCGCGGCCACGCTGGCGGCCTCCACGGCGCTGGCCCAGCAGCCGGTCAAGATCGGCATGATCACCACGCTCTCGGGCCCCGGCGGCTATCTCGGCCAGGACATCCGCGACGCCTTCAAGCTCGCCATCGAGATGGAAGGCGGCAAGCTCGGCGGCGTGCCGGTCGAGCTCGTGGTCGAGGATGACGCGCTGAAACCCGGTCAGGGCAAGCAGATCGCCGAGAAGATGCTGAAGACCGACGGCATCAAGATCATGACCGGCATCGTCTTCTCGAACGTCGCCGGCGCCACCGTGCCGGATATCGTCGATTCCGGCGCGCTCTATGTCAGCCCCAATGCCGCGCCGTCCAACTTCGCCGGCAAGGAGTGCAACGAGAACTATTTCGTCGTCGCCTGGCAGAACGACAGCCTGCATGAGAGCGCCGGTCAGTACGCCACCAATCTCGGCTACAAGAAGGCCTTCATCCTCGCCCCGAACTACCAGGCCGGCAAGGATGCGCTGACCGGTTTCAAGCGCCTGTTCAAGGGCGAGATCGCCGGCGAGGTCTATACCCGCCTCGACCAGACCGACTTCGCCCCCGAGATGGCGCAGATCCGCGCGGCCAATCCCGACGTCGTCTTCCAGTTCCATCCGGGCGGCCTCGGCATCGCCTTCCTGCGCCAGTACCAGCAGGCCGGCCTGCTCGGAAAGGTGCCGATGGTGCTGGCGGAGCCCTCGCTCGACGCCACCACCCTGAAGGCGGTCGGCGACGCCGCGCTCGGCCTCAGCGTCACCGCCCACTGGAACACCGACTTCGACAACGCGGCCAACAAGAAGTTCATGGAGGCCTGGACCAAGGCCTATAACCGCGTGCCGACCTATTACGCCAGCCAGGGCTACGACACCGCGCTCGCCATCGCCTCGGCCTTGAAGGCGACCGGCGGAAAGACCGATGTGCCGGCCCTGCGCAAGGCGCTCGCCAAGGCGGATTTCCAGTCGGTACGCGGCGCCTTCAAATTCGGCCCCAACCAGCACCCGGTGCAGGATTGGTATTCGCTCAAGGTCGAGAAGGCCGCCGACGGCACGCCGGTGCTTAAGACGACCGGCAAGGTGCTGAGCAACCACAGCGACGTCTACGCCAAGGACTGCAAGCTCTGAGCCGTAGAAGGCTCGGATTCTACCCACTCGCGAGACGCGCCGTCATGGTCGGGCTTGTCCCGACCATCCACGTCTTCGCTGGTCAAGGCCCTGTTCACAACGTGGATGCTCGCCACAAGGGCGAGCATGACGAAACTGGAACAACGCCGGTGTTCCCAAGCGAACGCGGCTCACTCTAGCCCCGACAAAAATGACGCTCGTTCTCGAACAATTGCTCAAC
The DNA here is from genome assembly GCF_052113585.1 of Allobosea sp. TAF32. Lineage (NCBI taxonomy): Bacteria > Pseudomonadati > Pseudomonadota > Alphaproteobacteria > Hyphomicrobiales > Alloboseaceae > Allobosea > Allobosea sp. TAF32. The sequence goes on from NZ_JBFRDM010000002.1 coordinate 393,223, forward strand.
GGTTTGCAGTTCGGCGTGATGCTGTTCCTGCTCGCGGCCGGGCTGACGCTGATCTTCGGCATCATGGGCGTGATCAACCTCGCCCATGGCTCGCTCTACATGGTCGGCGCCTATGCCGCCGCCTTCGCCGCCGCCCAGACCGGCTCCTTCCTGCTCGCGGTGATCGCCGGGCTGACCGCCGCCGCCGTCATCGGGATGGTGATGGAGCTGGTCGTGCTGCGCCGGCTCTATGCGCGGGACCATCTCGATCAGGTGCTGGCGACCTTCGCGCTCATCCTGATCTTCAACCAGAGCGTGACCATCCTGTTCGGACGCCAGCCGCTCTTCGTCTCGATTCCCCCTGCGCTGAACGGCTCGGTCCAACTCCTGCCCGGCCTGACCTACCCGGTCTATCGCCTCGCCATCATCGCGGTCGGCCTGCTCGTGGCGCTCGGCCTCTATCTCCTGATCAACCGCACCCGCATCGGCATGCTCGTGCGCGCCGGTGCGACCCATCGCGAGATGGTGCGCGCGCTCGGCGTCGACATCCGCTTGCTCTACACCGCCGTCTTCGGGCTCGGAGCCCTGCTCGCCGGCCTTGCCGGGTTGATGGCCGGGCCGATCCTCGCCGTGCAGGTCGGCATGGGCGAGCAGATCCTGATCATGACCTTCGTCGTGGTGGTGATCGGCGGCGTCGGCTCGATCCGCGGCGCCTTCTTCGGGGCGCTGATCGTCGGCCTCGTCGACACCTCGCTGCGCGCCTTCATGCCCGGCCTGCTGCGCCATGTCATGACCGGCTCGGAGGCCGATGCGCTCGGCGCCGGCCTCGCCTCGATGGGCATCTACCTGCTCATGGCGATCGTGCTGCTGGTGCGGCCCAAGGGACTGTTCCCCGCCCATGTCTGACGACGCCATCACCCGCCCACATGCCGCGACGCCCGCGCTGGGCCGCATCATCGCGCTGGTCGCCCTCGCCGCCGCGCTGATCGCCCTGCCCTTCGTCGTCAAAGCGCTCGGCCAGCCCGCGCTGGTGCCGCTGGCGACACGCGTCCTGATCTACGCCATCGCCGCCGCCAGCCTCAATCTCGCGCTCGGCTTCGGTGGCATGGTCTCCTTCGGCCACGCCGCCTTCTTCGGCATCGGTGGCTATGCCGTCGGCATTCTCTACCGCACGATGATGGACGACGCCCTCTTCCTCGGCTTCATCCCCGGCACAGACCAGCTCCTGCTCACCCTGCCGGCCGCGATCCTCGTCGCCGGCCTCTTCGCCTGCGTGATCGGCGCGCTGTCCTTACGCACCAGCGGCGTACAGTTCATCATGATCACGCTCGCCTTCGCGCAGATGCTGTTCTTCCTGTTCGTCTCGCTAAAGGCCTATGGCGGCGATGACGGCATGACGATCCGCCGCCGCAACGCGCTCTTCGACCTCAACACCCGCGACGACGTGACCTTCTACTTCATCTGCCTCGTCGTCGCGGCGCTGGTCTTCCTCGCGCTCTGGCGCATCGTCGGCTCGCGCTTCGGCATGGTGCTGGCCGGCATCCGCCAGAACGAGCGGCGCATGGCCGCGATCGGCATCGCGCCCTATCGCTACAAGCTCGCCGCCTTCGTCATTTCCGGCATGGGCGCCGGCCTCGCGGGCGCGCTGATGGCGAACTATCTGCGTTTCGTCAGCCCCGACATGCTGCACTGGACCAAATCCGGCGAGCTGATGATCATGGTCATCCTCGGCGGCGTCGGCACACTGCTCGGGCCCCTGCTGGGCGCCGCCGCTCTCGTCATCCTCGAGACCGTGCTGACGGGCTGGACCGAGCATTGGCAGCTCGTTCTGGGTCCGATCCTGCTCCTTGTGGTGCTCTTCACGCAGGGCGGGCTCAACGGGCTGATCAGCCGCGTCGGCCTCGGCAGGAGCGCGCCATGACCGCGACGCTCCTCTCGATCCGTGGCCTGCGCAAGCGCTTCGGCGGGCTCATTGCCACCGATGGCGTCGATCTCGACATACGCGACGGCGAGATCCACGCGCTGATCGGCCCCAACGGCGCCGGCAAGACCACGCTGCTGACGCAGCTCTTCGGCGAACTCACCCATGACGAGGGCGCGATCACGCTCGAAGGCGAGGAAATCGGCGCGCTGTCGACGCCGCAGCGCGTCGCGCGAGGCCTTGCCCGCACCTTCCAGATCAACCAGCTCCTGCCGGACTTCACGATGCTCGACAATGTCGCGCTCGCCGTGCAGGCCCATGACGGCCACAGCTTCCGCTTCTTCGGCAATGCCAGGCGCGACGAGAGCCTGCGCGGCCGCGCCCGCCAGCATCTCGCCACGGCGGGCCTCAGCCACCGCGCCGAGGTCAAGGTCGCCGATCTCTCTCATGGCGAGCAGAAGCAGCTCGAATTCGCAATCGCGTTGGCCTGCGAGCCGCGCCTGCTCCTGCTCGACGAACCCATGGCAGGGCTCGGCCACGTCGAGAGCGAGCAGATGGTCGCGATGCTCTCCGCGCTGAAGGGCCGCGTCACCATGCTGCTGGTCGAGCACGACATGGAGGCGGTTTTCGCGCTGGCCGACCGAATCTCCGTGCTGGTCTATGGCCGCGTCATCGCCACCGGCACGGCCGAACAGATCCGCGACAATCCGGAGGTGCGCACCGCCTATCTCGGCGAGGGAGACGCCTGATGCTGAGCGTGCGCAACCTGCAATCGGCCTATGGCAGGAGCCAGGTCCTGTTCGATGTCGCGCTCGATATCGCCGAGGGCGAGGTCGTGACCCTGCTCGGCCGCAACGGCATGGGCAAGACCACGACGGTGCGCTCGATCATGGGGCTGCTGGCGCCGAAGGGCGGCGATATCCGCTTCGAGAGCCGGGACGTGCGCGGCATCGCGCCCGAGAAGATCGCCCGCTGCGGCATCGGCCTCGTGCCGGAGGGCCGGCAGGTCTTCCCGACGCTGAGCGTGCGCGAAAACCTCGTCGCCACCGCTTCGAACCGGCTGAAGCGTTCCTCGCCCTGGACGCTAAGCCGTGTCTACGCGCTCTTCCCCCGGCTGCAGGAACGCGCCGGCCAGTCGGCCCGCACCCTCTCCGGCGGCGAGCAGCAGATGCTCGCGGTCGGCCGGGCGCTGATGACCAACCCGAAGCTCCTCATCCTCGACGAGGCGACGGAGGGCTTGGCGCCGGTGATCCGCGCCGAGATCTGGGGCTGCATCGAGGCGCTGAAGGCGCAGGGACAGTCGATCCTGCTGATCGACAAGAACATCAATGTCCTCAAGCGCATCGCCGACCGGCACTACATCATCGAGAAGGGCCGCACGGTCTGGTCGGGCTCCAGCGCCGACCTCGCGGCCAATGCGGAACTGGTGCATCGTTATGTCGGCGTCTGAAACGGACCTCATCGAGATCATCGCGCACAGCGCCGAGAACGACCCGGTCGAGGCCTTGCGCGATGCACTGAGCGACATCCTTGGCGGGCTCATCGCCGCGGGCTGCGGCCCGCATCATCTGCGCGAAATGATCTGGGAGACAGACCGGCCCGAGGCCTTCCATCTCTCCCGCCATAGCGTCGAACTGGCCTACCGCGAGGTCTTCGCCGGCTTCCGCCCGCCGATCCGCCTTCAGCCGAGAGCGGAAGCCGGGCTGACCATCCGCGCCCGCCACGCCGCGCCGCAGCCGCTGCCCGAGACCATCGTCGAGGACTACAGCTTGCGCGAGCTCGGCCGGCAATACAGCCCGCGCCTGCAAGCCGACATGAAGGCGCTGTTCCGGCAATGGAGCCGCGACGGCGAGGCCTTCCGCGCCCGCCATGGCGCCGCCGATCTCGCCTATGGCCCCGGCCGCTTTGAGACGCTCGACCTTTACCGCCCGGCCGGGGCGACGCGCGCTCCGATCTTCGTCTTCATCCATGGCGGTTACTGGCAGGCCTCGGACAAGGTCCAGCATGCCCAGTTCGCGCAGGCGCTGCTCGATGCCGGCTATGCCGTCGCCATGCCCAATTACGGCTTGGCACCTGATACGCCGCTGGAAGCAAGTCTCGCCCAGAGCGTCGCAGCGCTGAACTACCTCGTCCGCGAAGCCGATGCGCTCGGCCTCGAACCGACGCGCCTGCACATCTCCGGTCATTCCGCCGGTGGACATCTCGCCGCGATGGTGCTCTGCGCGCCGGATGCCCCACCGATCGCCTCTGCCCTGCTGCTCTCCGGCCTCTACCACCTCAACCCGCTCGGCAACCTGCCGCTCGGCCGCCTGCTCGGCCTCGACGATGCCGCGCGCGCAACGCGGCTCAGCCCGATCGCCCAGCCCCGCCCGCAGGCCACGCGGATCGCTTTCGCGGTCGGCGAAGGCGAGAGCGACGCCTTCAAGGCGCAATCGGCGGCACTCGCCGCAACATGGCAAGCGCCGGCGCCCCTGATCTGCCCCGGCCATCATTTCAGCATGCTGGAGGGACTGAACGGCGGCACGCTCCTCGACCTTGCGTTGAGAACGGCTGAAGGCTCATGACGACGCGTTCGGCCAAGCCGCTGCGCCTTGCCCTGATCGGCTGGGGTGCCATCAATCGCCGCGTTGCCGAGCTTCTGGCCCAGCGGGACGGCGGCGACATTACTATTGCGGCCATCGCGGTCCGTAACCCCGCTGCGGCCAGTGACATCCCGGCCGGTGCCAAACTGATCACGACACCGGACGAGCTGGCCGCTCTCGACCTCGATCTCATCGTCGAGGCCGCCGGACGCGAGGCGGTCGGCATCTGGGGCGAAGCAGCGCTCGGAAACGCCCCGGCATTCGCCGTCGCCTCGACCAGCGCCTTCTGCGACGACGCGCTGCTCGATCGCTTGATCGTCACCGCCGAAAACCGGGGCAGCCAGATCCTGATCCCGCCCGGCGCGCTCGCCGGCATCGACGGCATCGCGGCCGCGGCCCTGCTCCCGCTCGACGAGGTCGTCCATCGCATCGTCAAGCCGCCGGCCGCCTGGCGCGGAACTTCGGCCGAAAGCCTGATCGCGCTCGATGGGCTTGCCGATGCGAAGGTCTTCTTCTCCGGCACGGCCCGCGAGGCCGCCTCACGCTTCCCGCAGAACGCCAATGTCGCGGTGATCTCCGCACTGGCCGGCATCGGGCTCGATCGAACGCGCGTCGAGCTCGTCGCCGACCCCGCCGCCACTGGCAACGGCCACAAGCTCAGCGCCCGCGGCGCCTTCGGCAAACTCGATATTGCCATCGAGAACCGGCCTCTCGCATCGAATCCGAAATCCTCGGAGATGACGGCGCTCGGACTGGTCAGGCTGATCGAGAACCGCGTGCGGACGCTGGTGCGTTAGACGATGCCCTCCAAGTCATGCCCGGGCCTGACCCGGGCATCTCGGAGGCCAGCCCGCCGTCGCGAGATTCTCGGGTCGAAGCTTGGCTTCGCCCGAGAATGACGCACGCAACGAGCGCAGCTCATTCATAACCAGATCGATCTGAATTTATCTGATTTAGCCGACTGGATCACAGAATAAGCCGCCCCCTATGGTCCCCCTGAGAATGGCGGAAACCACCCGAACAGACCGCTGAACGCACCGCCAGCCGAGGCTTTCATGACGACCTATCCCGATCTCAAGCTCTATATCGGTGGCGCCTGGCGGAAGACGGCGGAAGAGCAGGCGGTGATCAATCCGGCCGACGAAAGCGTCATCGGCACCGTGCCCCTCGCCTCCCATGCCGATCTCGACGATGCGCTCGCCGCCGCCGCGGAAGGCTTCAAGGTGTGGAGCCGCGTGGCGCCGCGCATCCGCGCCGAGATCATGCTGAAGGCGGCTGCGCTGATGCGCGAGCGCGTCGAAGAGATCGCCCACTCGATCACGATGGAGCACGGCAAGCCACTTGCCCAAGCCCGGCTCGAGGTGATCAGAGGCTGCGAATTCTTCGAATGGGACGCGGCCGAGGGCCAGCGCGCCTATGGCCGCGTCGTGCCGAGCGAGCCCGGCATCCGCTACATCGTCACCCATCAGCCGGTCGGCACGGTCGCGGCGTTCTCGCCCTGGAATTTCCCGATGAGCCAGCCCTGCCGCAAGATCGCGGGCGCGCTCGCGGCGGGCTGCTCGATCATCATCAAGGCGGCCGAGGAGACCCCGGCCGGCGCCCTCCATATCGCGCGTGCGCTGCACGATGCCGGCCTGCCGCCCGGCGCCTTCAACCTCGTCTTCGGCGTTCCCGCCAAAATCTCCGGCTATCTCATCCCGCAGGCGCAGACCCGCCTCGTCGCCTTCACCGGTTCGACAGCGGTCGGAAAGCACCTCTCCGAACTGGCCGCGCGCCACATGACGCCGGTGCTGATGGAGCTCGGGGGCCACGCCCCGGTCATCGTCTGCGACGATGTCGACCCCATTGCCGCAGCCCATCTCTCGGCCACCCGCAAGGTCCGCAATGCCGGCCAGGTCTGTACCTCACCGACACGCTTCTTCGTGCAGCAGGATATCTATGAACGCTTCACCAAGGCCTTCGTCGAGAGGGCGCAGGCCGTAACGGTCGGCAACGGCCTGGACGCGAAGACCGAGATGGGGCCTGTCGCCAACCATCGCCGCATCGAGGCGCTGGAAGCGCTGACCGCCGATGCGCGGGCCCGTGGCGGGCGCGTTCTGACCGGCGGCGAGCGCCTCGGCAATCGCGGGTATTTCTTTCCGCCGACCGTTCTCACGGAGCTGCCGGACGACGCCCGCGCGCTCCGCGAGGAGCCCTTCGGGCCGATGGCGATCATCAATCCCGTCCGCACGGTCGAGGAAGCCATAGAGAAGGCCAATTCCCTGCCCTTCGGCCTCGCGGCTTACGGCTTCACGCACTCTGCGGCGCGCGCCGACCAACTCGCCGAAGGTATCGAAGCGGGCAACGTGTCGATCAACACACTTGAGGCCTCCGTCGCCGAAGTGCCGTTCGGCGGCGTCAAGGATAGCGGCTATGGCCGCGAGGGCGGCGCCGAAGGGCTGGCCCATTACATGACCGTCAAGACGCTGTCGCACCGGATGGTCATATAGCCGCAATGCGCCGGGCAACCTGACCGGCTATCCTTCTGGCGGGATCGCCGTAGGGACGAAATATTGCGCATGGACGGGGTGAAAGGCTGGCGGCCTCGGGTTTTCCCGTCATTCTGGCCGCGATGATTCGCCCCGCTCCCCTCTTGATGCTGGCGCTGGGTCTCGGCGCCTGTGCCGTGGGGCCGGACTACACGCCACCTACGCTTGACCTGCCGCAACGCTGGAGCGCTGCGAATAGCGGGCCGAAGGCGCCGAAACCGAGCGAGTGGTGGCGCACCCTGCGCGACCCGACGCTGAACGCGCTGGTCGAGCAGGCCATCGCCGGCAATCTCGACGTCGCCCAGGCCAAGGCCCGCATCCGCGAGGCCCGGGCCACGCGCGAGCAGGCGGTCGGCGCGCTCTTCCCGCAGGTCGACGGCAACGCCTCCGCCATACGCTCCCGCTCTGCGATCGTGACGCGCAACAGCTTCCGCGCCGGCTTCGATGCCTCCTGGGAGATCGACCTCTTCGGCGCACAGGATCGCGCCGTCGAGGCCGCGACCTATGGCACCGATTCCGCTTTCGACGACCTCGACGGCGCAATGCTGACACTGATCGGCGATGTTGCGTCGACCTATGTCGAGGCGCGTGGCCTGCAGGCGCGGATCGCGCTGGCCCGCAGCACGGCCAAAACGCAACGTGAGACTGAGGCGCTGACCCGCACGCGCTTCCGCGCCGGCGACATCTCCGCCATCGACACCTCCCGGGCCACCGCCCAGGCCGCGAGCACGGAATCGCAGATCCCCTTGCTCGAAACCTCGCTCGCCCAGAACCAGCATCGCCTGGCCGTGCTGATCGGGCGCCCGCCGGCGGCGACGGCGCCTTATTTTGCGCGCGCAGCCGCAGTCCCCGCGACACCCGCCCCGCCGCGCACCGGGATTCCTGCCGACGTGCTGCGTCGCCGGCCCGATGTCCGCTCGGCCGAGCGCCTGCTCGCCCAGGCGACGGCGCGGATCGGCCAGGCGGAGGCCAACCGCTATCCCTCGGTCTCGCTGACCGGCAACATCTCGACCTCGGCGCTCAAGCTCGGCGATCTCGCCAAGAACAGCGCCATCGGCTGGACGATCGGCCCGAGCCTCAGCGTCCCCATCTTCAACGGCGGCGAGCTCGCGGCGGCCGTCGATGCGGCCAGGGCCCAGCGCGACCGGCAGGACGCGGCGTTCAGGCTGACGGTGTTGACCGCGTTGCAGGACGTCGAGGACAGCCTTGTGGGCTTGCGGCAGGAGCGGATCAGGCTCGGCAGCCTGTCGGAAGCCGCCCAGGCCTCGACCCAAGCCGCGCAGCTCTCGCGCGCGCTCTACACCTCCGGCAATGCGAGCTTCCTCGACGTGCTCGAGGCGCAGCGCACCCAGTTCGGCGCCGAGGAGGCGCTGATCCAAAGCCGGGTCACGCTCGCGACACAGTTCATCGCTCTCAACAAGGCGCTCGGCGGCGGCTGGCTCAGGCCCGTCGAAGTCTCGGCGCCGGCCGTGATCGACGGCGAAACCGGGCCGCGCCTACGCCTTATTCCCGTAGAGGAACCGCAACCATGAGGCCGCGCCGCCTCCTGCTCCCTGCCCTGATCGTCGCCGCTGTCGGCGGCTACTACCTCTGGCAGGCACGACAGCCCGCACCGGCTGAAACCGTCAACCTGCCGACCGTCGAGGCAGCGATGGGCAATGTTGAGGAAGCCGTGCTCGCTTCCGGCGCGCTGGAACCGGTCCGGCAGGTCAGCGTCGGCTCGCAAGCGACCGGCCGCGTCGTCTCGCTCAAGGTCAAGCTCGGCGACAACATCAAGGCAGGCGACCTGATCGCCGAGATCGACGGCATTACCCAGCAGAACACGTTGCGCTCGGCCGAAGCCGATCTTGCCGCACTCAAGGCGCAGCGCGCCGAGCGCTCCGCCAGCCTCGCCTATGCGGAGGCCGTGCTCGCCCGCCAGAAGCTGATGGTCGGCCAGAACGCCGTCTCCCGCGACGCCTACGAGAACGCGCAGATGACCGTCTCGACGACGCAAGCCCAGATCGAGGCGCTCGACGCCCAGATCGTCTCGGGCCAGGTCAAGGTCGAGACCGCCCGGGCCAATCTCGGCTACACTCGCATCACCGCGCCGAGCGCCGGCACGGTCCTCGCCCTCGTCGCGCAGGAAGGCCAGACGGTAAACGCCGTTCAGTCCGCGCCCACCGTCGTCGTGCTCGGCGACGTCTCGACCATGACGGTCAAGGCGAAGATCTCCGAAGCCGACGTGCTGCGGGTGAAGGCCGGGCAGGAGGTGTATTTCAGCGTGCTCGGCGCGCCCGAGCAGCGCTTCCCCGGCAAGATCTCCTTCGTCGAGCCCGCGCCCGACACGCTGAAGACGCAGAACACGACCTCGTCCTCCACGGCGAGCAGCAGCTCTTCGGCCTCCAGCACCAGCGCGGTCTACTACAACGCCCTCTTCGAGGTGCCGAATCCCGAGGGCCGCCTGCTGACCTCGATGACCGCGCAGGTCACGGTGATCGTCGGCCGGGCCCAGAACGTCGTCACCATCCCCTCGACAGCCATCCGCCGCCGCGGCCCCAACGCCTTCGTCGAGGTGCTCGGCGAGGATGGCAAGGTGGAGCAGCGCAAGGTCACGATCGGTCTCGACAACAAGATCGTCGCCGAGATCGCCACAGGCCTGAAGGCGGGCGAGCGCGTCGTCACTGCGCGCAGCGGCGGCGGCGCCGACGCGACCCGCCCGGCACGCCGTTCCCGCTCGCCCTTCGGTTTCTGACGATGGGCGTGCCGCTCATCCGTCTCGCGGGCGTCCGGCGCGATTTCGGCACCGGCGAGGCGACCGTCGCCGCGCTCGACGGCGCGGATCTCGTGATCGAGGCGGGCGAGATGGTCGCGATCGTCGGCCAGTCCGGTTCCGGCAAGTCGACGCTGATGAACATCATCGGCTGCCTCGACCGGCCGACCGGCGGAACCTACGAGATCGACGGCCGGCCGACGCGTGACCTCGACCCGGACGAACTCGCCCGACTCCGGCGCGAATATTTCGGCTTCGTCTTCCAGCGCTATCACCTGCTCTCCGAGCTGACCGCGCTCGCCAATGTCGAGGTCCCCGCGATCTATGCCGGCATTCCGCCGGGTCCGCGCGAGAAGCGCGCCGCGACGCTGCTCGACCGGCTCGGTCTCGGCCCCCGCAAGACGCATCGCCCCTCCGAGCTCTCCGGCGGCCAGCAGCAGCGCGTCTCGGTGGCACGCGCCCTGATGAACGGCGCACGCGTCCTCCTCGCCGACGAACCGACCGGCGCGCTCGACCGCAAGAGCGGCGAGGAGATGCTGGCCCTGATCGAGGAGCTAAACCGCGAGGGGCACACCGTCATTCTCGTCACCCACGACATGAATGTCGCCAACCGCGCCCATCGCATCATCGAGCTCAGCGACGGCAGGATCATCGCCGACCGGCGCACGGCGCCGCGCTCGGAAAAGGTGCCTCCGCCCTCTCCTGTCCCGCCGCCGGCGGGGCGCCTGCGCGCCGTCTTCGGCCGGCTGAAGGAGGCGTTCGGCATGGCGGTGCGCGCCATGGCCGCCCACAAGCTTCGGACGACGCTGACCATGCTCGGCATCGTCATCGGCATCGCCGCCGTGGTCAGCGTCGTCGCGCTCGGCGAGGGCGCCAAGCGCAATGTGCTGCAGAACATCTCCGGCCTCGGCACCAACACGCTCGAGATCTTCCCAGGCGCCGGCTTTGGCGATCTGCGCTCCGGCCGCGTGCGGACCCTGACCGTGCTCGACGCCCAGGTCCTCGCCGGCCAGCCCTATGCCGCCAGCGTGACGCCGACGGTGACGACGAGCGCGACGATCCGCTTCGGCAATGTCGAGGCCACCGCGCAGGTCAACGGCGTCAGCGAGCGCTATTTCGACGTGCGCGGCAGCGTGCTGACGCGCGGCTCCTTCTTCGATGCCGCGGATGTCCGCACGCTCGCGCAGGACGTGGTGATCGACGAGAACGCGCTGGGCGTGCTCTTCCCGCAGGGACGGGCGAACCCGATCGGTACGGTGATCCTGATCGGCTCGGTGCCCTGCCGCATCGTCGGCGTGATCCGCCAGCAGCAGGGCGGCTTCGGCGGCAGCCAGAACCCGCAGGTCTTCCTGCCCTACACCACCGTGCAGGGCCGTTTCCTCGGCGACCTCTCGCTACGCAGCATCACGCTGCGCGTCGACGACGAGACACCGATGGCCGCCGCGCAGGAAGCCGTGACGGAACTCCTGACCCACCGCCACCGCGCCAAGGACTTCTTCATCCTGAACCAGGACGAGATCCGCAACACCATCACCAGCGCCACCGCGACGATGACGCTGATGATCTCCTCGATTGCGGTGATCTCGCTGCTGGTCGGCGGCATCGGCGTGATGAACATCATGCTGGTCTCGGTGATCGAGCGCACCAGCGAGATCGGCCTGCGCATGGCTGTCGGCGCGCGCCGCAGCGACATTCTCCAGCAATTCCTGATCGAGGCCTCGCTGGTCTGCTTTATCGGCGGCGCGCTCGGCATCGGGATGGCGCTCGCCATCGGCTTCGCCTTCGAGGCTTCGGGCTCGCAGGTGAGCTTCATCTATTCGGGCGAGGCCTTCGTAGCTGCCATAGCCTGCTCGACGCTGATCGGCCTGACCTTCGGCTTCCTGCCGGCCCGCAACGCCGCGAGTCTAGACCCGGTGGTCGCGTTGGCGCGGGACTAGGGCTTTCGCCCGCGCCGCGCAGGAGCTTCCGGCAGGATGCGCCCGGCGCTCGACAGGATGCTGGTTGCCAGCGCCCGCGCCGCCTCCTGATGCGACTGGCCGCCGATAACAACGAACTCGATCGTCCCGAGCGTTGGTAGCACCTCGCGCGGCTCGACCTCGGCAAGCCCCGGCGGGATCAACCGCGCCGAATGGGCGGTGATGCCGAGCCCGGCAACCGCTGCCGCGCGAAGGCCCGCCAAGCTGCCGCTGGTGCAGGCGACGCGCCAGGGTCGCCCCGCCTGCTCCAGCGTCTCGATCGCATGGACGCGCGTGATGCTCGGCGGCGGATAGAGCACCAGCGGCACCTCGCGCTGCTCGGCGAGCCGCGCGCCCGGACGCCCGACCCAGACGAGTCGTTCCTGCCAGGCGACCTCGCCGCGCGCGTCACCCTTGCGGCGCTTGGCGAAGATCAGGTCGAGATCGCCGGCATCATATTGTTCGTAGAGCAAGCCGCTGAGGCCCACCGTCAGCTCCAGGTCGACTGCGTGATGCTGCATGGCGAACTCGGCCAGGATGTCCGGCAGCGCCGTGTAGGCGAAATCCTCGGAGACTCCGAGCCTGAGCCGCCCACGCAGGGTCGAACCTTCGAGATAGCGCTCGATCCGACGACCAGCATCGAGCGCTTCTCGCGCGAAGGGCAGAATGGCGTCGCCGTCCGGTGTCGGGCGCACCTCATGCGTGTCGCGCGCCAGCAAGCGTCGCCCGACCCGCTTCTCCAGCCGCGCGACGTGCTGGCTGACCGAGGATTGGCGCAGGCCGAGCTGGCGCGCGGCTTCCGTGAAGCTCAGCGTCTCGCAGACCTTGAGGAAGCTCTGCAGGAGGACGGAATCGAGCGGCTTCTTGTCCAGTTCCATGCCAATCACGATCCATGATGAGCGATATCATGTCCAGTCCGGATCAAAATGAACATGAAAGGGATTACAAGGCTGCATCCAATCGGAAGGACCGCAGATGATCCGCCGCACGCTCGCCCGCTTCGGCATCGACCCCTATCTCATCGCGCTCATGACGACGGTCGCGGTCGCAGCCGTGCTGCCGGCACGCGGCGTCGGCGCGGAAGTCGCCAATGACGCCGTTTCGGTGGCGGTCGCCTTGCTGTTCTTCCTCTACGGCGCGCGCCTGTCGCCGGTGGCAGTCTGGGAAGGCTTGCTGCACTGGCGACTGCAGTCGCTCGTCTTCGCCAGCACCTATGTGCTCTTTCCGGTTCTCGGGCTCATTCTCACCCGCGCCTTCGGCAACTGGCTGCCGTCGGAACTGGTAGCAGGGCTGATCTTCGTCTGCATCCTGCCCTCGACCGTGCAATCCTCGATCGCCTTCACCTCAATCGCCCGCGGGAATGTCGCGGCGGCATTGTGCAGCGCCTCCGTCTCCAACCTCTTCGGCATGGTGCTGACCCCGCTGCTCGTCGTGCTGCTGCTCGATTCGAAGGGCGGTGGCTTCAGCACACGCGCCGTCGAAAGCATCGCGCTGCAGCTCCTGCTGCCCTTCGTCGCCGGGCAATTGCTGCGTCGCTGGATCGGGCCGTTCCTGCAGCGCCACAAGGCGCCGATCTCGCTGGTCGACCGCGGCTCGATCCTGCTCGTCGTCTACGCCGCCTTCAGCGAGGGCATGGTCGCCGGCATCTGGTCGCAGGTCACGCTCGCCGACCTCGGCCTCGTCATCGGGCTCGACATCGTCATGCTCGCCGCCGTGCTGGTGATCACGACCTTCGCCAGCCGCCGTCTCGGCTTCTCCAAGGAGGACGAGATCGCCATCGTCTTCTGCGGCTCGAAGAAAAGCATGGCGAGCGGCATTCCGATGGCGAATATCCTCTTCCCCGGTCAGGCGCTCGGCCTGATCGTGCTGCCGCTGATGCTGTTCCATCAGGCTCAGCTCTTCGCCTGCGCCGTGCTGGCGCAACGCTATGCGCGCCGCCCGGCCAAGCCCGAGACGAAGGCGCCCGGCGAACCGGTGCTTGCTCCGGCGAAAGCCTGAGCATCGCTTCGCACGCGATCTTTCGAACCAGCAGAGGGAACAGCGCTTCGCGAACCTCGTTGATCCCGTGCACGGCTGAAGCCGTTGCCCTCTCCGAAACCAGGATCCCCCGCGAATGGGGAACCATCATGGAGACGCGACATGCAGGACGAGAAATCCCAGCACGAGATCAGGAAGATCGCCTACGCATTGTGGATCAAGGACGGCCAGCCCGAGGGGCGTGACCGCGAGCACTGGGACGCGGCCAAGGAAATCTGGGCCTATCGCAGCCACAACCACGTGCTGGAGGATGAGAACGTCTCGCGGCCGTCAGGCCAGCAGGCTGCCGAGATGCCGTCAAAGCAAGCTTCGGCCGGGAAGACCTCGCGTCGGCAGAGCACCTGAGACGGCGCCGCTGCCCGTCCGGACCAGCCAATGACCTAACTTTGCGACCGGGCCGACCTATCGGCCCGGAAGGGCTTTGTCGTGATCAGGGGCAGAGATAGCCGCCCTGATCCGGCAGGCAGCGCGCGCCCGTGGGCAGAATGAGCGCGCCGCCGGGATCGCGTTTGACGTAATCGCCATTGGGCAGCTCGAAGCCGCCGGTCGAGTCCGGGTTCACCCGCGTACCGTCCGGGAGGATGAGCTGTGCGCTGTCGCGGACGATCCGCTTGGCAGAGCCGCCCGAAGCAGCCGGAACCGCACGGGGCTGGGATGAGACGCAGCCTGCCACGAGGATGGCGACCACGCTTGCAGCTATCGATATCCTGATCATCAGCCATTGTTGCCGTGCCCCGCGCAGCGGTGCAAGCCCGTTCGGGCATATGAGAGGATATGGCGGCAGCATCTCACCGCCTCCCGGCTTCGCTTAGCCGGGCATCTCTGTTCTCCACAGGTGTTTTCGGGTTGATTCGACCGCGGCGGAGCAATGCCGGGCACGGTTTTCCGATGCGCCGGAAAGAAAAAACCGTGCCACCGCGAATCATCTTTGCCGGCCGGTAGCCGATCTGTGTTCATCGGTCGACTCGCGAACATTCTTTGAGCTGTCGCAATCGAAAGCGATCCACAGTTGGAATGAACCCGCGAATCATCTGTATTGCGGAAGGGGGGGAGTTCAGGCTGACCGTCGGCTCACAGCCGCGCGGCCACAGTTAACTATGCGTTAACCTGTGTTAACCAATGGTCGCGATATGACGATGCCGAGCAGACATCGAACGGCACGCCAATGAGTGTTTCGAGGCAGCTACCGCCCGTACACCCCACGGTGCGACGTCCAACACTCAGTCATGTGGCGATGTCCGCCGCGGCGGCCGGGTTGTTTTTCACGATCGCAGGCTGCGGCGAGCAGAAGCTTTCCGATTCCGAGCTGATGATCGCGTCGCGGTCCATCACGGTCGATGTCGGCAGGGCGATGGTCTTGCCGCCGCCCGGCAGCCTCCCTGTGACCGGCGTCACGCAACGCAGCTACGACAATGCCGTCTCGCAGGTTATTTCGCTGACGACGCGCGGCCGCACGCCGGGTGAAAATGCCATCCATGCCGCCTTCTTCACCGTCACCGATCTGCCCGACAGGCTCGGCGTCGAGGGCAATCTGCTGCGCGAACCGGGTATCGACGACTTCTCCATTGCCCAGGAAATGGAAGAGCGCCTGCCCGGAATCGCCATGGCGCCCGCAGCCGTCTTCGTCCAGAACAAATACGGCCCCTTCAGCTATGCGTTCGGGCGCGGAGTAGGCGGCGAAGCCTGCCTCTATGCCTGGCAGCGCATCGCGAGCGGCGACAGCCTGTTCATGCCGAGATCGGGCGTGATTTCGGTCCGCATCAGGGTCTGCGACCCCGTCGCCACCGAGGCGGCGCTGCTGCGCCTCGCCTACAGCTATTCGATCAACGCCTCGCTGCGGCGTACGGGCTGGAGCCCGATCGGCGATGCGCCGTCGCCTGCGCCGGAACTCGGCAAGGCCGGAGCGCCGATCTATCCGGTGCCGCAGGCCTCTGCTCCCGATGCCTTCGAGCAGGCCCCCGCCGCCCGGCCGCGCCCGGTCCGGGCGCCGCGAAGCGAGCGCCGCGTGCAGGAAGCTCCCGAGCCGATCCCGGACAAGCCTCTCGAAGGATATCCGACCGTCCCACCCCCGCCCGCGCCCTGAACACGATCCGGATTGCCGAACGCCCATGCGAACAGCATGCTACGTCATCTTCTGGGCCATCACAGCGATCGTGGTCGTCGCGCTCATCACGCTGCCGATCAGCTTGCAGGCGCATCTGATCGCCGGTGCGATCGTGGTGAGCGCGATGATCATCCTCAAATTCCTGAGGCCTTACGGCGTCTGGAGGCTGATCGCGCTGGGCCTGGGGACGGCAATCGTGTTGCGCTATATCTACTGGCGCACCACGAGCACCCTGCCTCCGGTCAACCAGCTCGAGGATTTCATTCCGGGCCTGATCGTTTACCTCGCCGAACTCTACAACATTGGCATGCTGTTCCTCAGCCTGTTCGTCGTGGCCATGCCCCAGCCGAGCCGCAAGGCACCGCCGATCGATCCGCAGAGCGCGCCCACGGTCGACGTCTTCGTACCCTCCTATAACGAGGATGCCGAGTTGCTGGCGACCACGCTCTCGGCGGCGCTGGCGATGGACTATCCCGCCGGCCGCCTGAAAGTGTACCTGCTCGACGATGGCGGCACCGACGAAAAGTGCAACGCCGACAATTTCGTTGCTGCCAGCGCCGCCCAGGAGCGCCGGGCGACACTGCAGAAGCTCTGCGATGGGCTTGGCGTCTCCTACCTGACGCGCGAGCGCAACATCAGCGCCAAGGCCGGCAACCTCAACAACGGCATCGCCCATTCGCAGGGCGAACTGATCGTCGTCTTCGACGCCGACCACGCCCCGGCACGCAGCTTCCTGACCGAGACAGTCGGCTATTTCGGCCAGGATCCGAAGCTCTTCCTGGTCCAGACCCCGCATTTCTTCATCAATCCCGACCCGCTCGAACGCAACCTCAAGACCTTCAAGACGATGCCGTCCGAGAACGAGATGTTCTACGGCATCATCCAGCGCGGCCTCGACAAATGGGACGCGTCCTTCTTCTGCGGTTCGGCCGCGGTCCTGCGGCGCGTAGCCCTGCAGACGACGAACGGCTTCTCGGGGAGGAGCATCACGGAGGACGCCGAGACGGCGATCACCCTGCATGCCACCGGCTGGCACAGCGTCTATGTCGACAAGCCGCTGATCGCAGGACTGCAACCGGCGACCTTCACCAGCTTCATCGGCCAGCGCTCGCGCTGGGCGCAGGGCATGATGCAGATCCTGCTGTTCCATCGCCCGATGTTCAAGCGCGGCCTCTCCCTGCCGCAGCGGCTCTGCTATTCGTCCTCCGCCCTGTTCTGGCTCTTCCCCTTCGCGCGGCTGACCTTCCTGATCGCGCCGCTGTTCTACCTGTTCTTCGGCCTGGAGATCTTCACCGCCTCCGGCGCCGAGTTCATCGCCTATGTGCTCAGCTACATGGCGGTGAACCTGATGATGCAGAACTACCTCTACGGCCGCTATCGCTGGCCTTGGATCTCCGAACTCTACGAATTCATCCAGTCGGTCTATCTGCTGCCGGCGGTGATCTCGGTGCTGCTCAGGCCGACCAAGCCGACCTTCAAGGTCACGGCCAAGAACGAATCCCTGGAGCAGCGGCGCGTCTCCGAGCTCGGCAAGCCGTTCTTTATCATCTTCGCCGTGCTGTTCCTCGGCGTCATCGCGACCTACTGGCGGATGATCGCGGAGCCCTACAATGCCGACACGACCCTCGTCGTCGGATTGTGGAACATCCTCAACCTGCTGATGGCGGGCTGCGCGCTCGGCGTCGTCTCCGAGCGGCCGGAAGGGCGCGCCGCCCGGCGCTTCCCGGTGAAGCGGCGCGGCGAGATCAGCATCGACGGCCACATCGCCCCGGTCGTGACGGAGAATGTATCCGTCGACGGCATCGCCATCCGGGTACTGTCCAGGGACCTCGACAAGGTGTCGATCGGCAGCGTGGGGCAGGTGTCGTTCGAAACGACCATCGACATGCCGCGTGGATCCCTGCCCTTGCGGGTCATGCGCGTCGCTCCCGACGACAAGGGTCTTCTGCTCGGCTGCAGCTACCAGCCGACCGAACCGCTGCACAGCCGCATCATCGCCGATCTCGCTTTCTCCGACGCCGAGAACTGGAGCCAGTTCCAGAAGTCGCGGCGGCAGAACATGGGGGTGATCTACGGCACGATCCGCTTCCTGCGGATGGCGGCCTTTCAGACGAGCCGCGGCCTGTCCTATTTCTTCGGCCTCTACCGGTTTTCACGGTCGTCCACGCGCACCGGAGCGGCGGAATGAGACGGCTCCCGCTCACCCTCCTCACAGTCGCGGTTGCCACACTGACGCAGGGCCTCCTCCCGCGGCTCTCGGCACAGGAGGCGCCAGCGACGGTGCCCGGTCCGGCCCCCTTCATGATTGCGCCGCCCGGCGCGCAGCCGGCCGAACCGCCGCCCGCGGCGAGCCCTGCCCCGCCTCCGGCCCGGGAGCCGGTGGCGCCATCGCCGGCTCCGGCCTTCGCCTTCAAGCCGCTGCTGCCGGCACCGCGCGTCATGCTCGAAGGCGAGAGCGATACACGCAGCTGGGCCTTCTACCTGACGCAGGACGAGGCGGCGGCCGATCCCAATCTCGATATCGCCTTTCAGAATGCACTGGTCGTGATGCCGGAGGTTTCCCGGCTGGCCGTCCGCCTCAATGGCGAACGGGTGATCGAGATGCCGATCGCATCGTCCGACCGCCTGAAGCAGACCTCGGTCGCGGTTCGCAAAGGCCTGCTCAGGCCGGGGCTGAATACGATCAGCTTCGAAGCCCTGCAGCGCCATCGCACGGATTGCACGGTGGCTTCGACCTATGAGCTGTGGACCCGCATCGACGGCGCGGGCACCCGGCTGACCTTCAAGGGACCGGCGGCGCAGCAGTTCCGGCTGCGCAGCCTCGACGATCTGCCGGCGATCGGCGCCGACGAGGGCGGCCAGACCACGATCGTCATCGTCGCCCCCGGCGCAGCGAGCGCGATTGCCGCGAACAGCATTTTCGCCGTGGCGCAGGCCCTTGCCCTGCGCGGGCGATACGGCCAGGTCGCAGTGAAGGTCTCGGAACGCCTGCCCGAACGTGCCCGGCCGGGCACATTGACCGTCGCACTCGGCACGAACGACGAGATCCGTGCGTTGCTCGGCGGGTTGCCCACCGAAGCCGGCGGACGCAGCTTCCTCGGCTTCGTGCCGAGCCCGAAGAAGAGCACCGACATGCTGCTCGTGACGGGCGCGAACTGGCCGGACATCGACGCGATCGTCGGCAAGCTGCTGACCGCCCCCGTCTCGAGGCCGGCCAACATCAATCGCAAGACCATGGATACGGCGAGCTGGCATGTGCCGGATGCGCCCTTCGTCGCGGACCGGCAGGTGGTGCGGTTTTCCGAGCTCGGCATCCCCACGCAGGAATCGTCCGGCCGGCGCATGCGGGTGCGGGCCGTCGT
This sequence comes from Allobosea sp. TAF32, assembly GCF_052113585.1. Classification (NCBI taxonomy): domain Bacteria; kingdom Pseudomonadati; phylum Pseudomonadota; class Alphaproteobacteria; order Hyphomicrobiales; family Alloboseaceae; genus Allobosea; species Allobosea sp. TAF32. The sequence goes on from NZ_JBFRDM010000002.1 coordinate 412,443, forward strand.
CGCGATGCCCGGCGACTTCTACGCCAACGCCTACGGCGAGGCGACGCTCTATCTCGACGGCGCCTATTCGGACGAAGTCCTTCCGGGCGACAGCCATATCGAGATCTTCGTCAACGGCAACGTCGCCGCGACCTTGCAGCTCAATGCAGTGACGGGCGGGCTGTTCCAGCAATTCCCGATCACCGTGCCGCTGCGGCATTTCCGGCCGGGCGTCAACGAGATCTGGTTCGAGGCGGTCACCGTAGCCAAGTCGGACCTGAGCTGCGGGCCTGGCGCGACGCTCCCCGGCAAGAGCCGCTTCGCGCTGTTCGACACCACTGTGCTGTCCGTTCCGAACTTCGCGAAGATCGGGGTCAGCCCCAATCTCGCGGCGGCAGCCGGCACCGGCTTTCCCTATTCGGTCGCATCGCAGGTCGCCCTCATCATGGGCCGGCAGGATGCCACCAATCTCAGCGCCGCGAGTACGCTGCTGGCGCGCATCGCCCAGCGGGCCAGCAGGCCGCTCACCGTCGAGGTGCTGTCCGGTCCGGCTGCTGTCGGCGACCGGCCGGTCCTGATCGTCGGCGCCGCCGGCCAGCTGCCGGCCGGGATGCTCCCGCGCGTCGGGATTGCCGACAATGTCCGTGCCACCTGGCCGCTGCGCTCGGACGCCGTGGTGGTGACGCCGGATGCGGAGGGCGCCGCCGTCTTTGACGCCGTGATCAACCGGTTGCAGGGCCGGCAGGCGACGCCCGAAGCCTCGGGCGGAGCAGCTCCGACCACCGAGGCCGTGCGCGACCGCTGGCGCGGCTCGCTGGGCGGCCCTCTTGCCCGCTACTTCATCGCCTTCGATCAGTGGCTCCAGCGAACCTTCGATCTCTCCTTCGCGCAGCTGCGCGCGCCCTCGCGTGCGCCGACGCTCTACGAGCCGGCCGAAGGCACTGACCTGATTGTCGCGCAGGCCGCCGATCCGGAGACGAGACAGGTCTGGACCGCCTTTATCGCCCGCCGCGAAGAGGCTCTGGAAAGCACGGTGGACAGGGTCGTCTCGCCCGGAAACTGGGCGGCCATGGCCGGCAAGATCACCGCGTTCCGAGGCGCCCAGGAGGCGCACATCATCTCGGCCGACAGCACCTCCTTCGTCATGACACGGCCGTTCAGCCTGACGAATATGCGCCTGGTCTTCGCCAACTGGATGTCGAGCAATATCGGCATCTATGCATTGGCTTTGCTCACGGCCTGCATCGGCCTTGGCATCGGAACATCCCTGATGCTCCGGCGGTTGGGGCGTCGATCGTGATCCGCTTTCTCGCCATGCTCGCCGCAGCTCTCCTCGGCTTCCTTCCGAATGCGCAGGCGACGGTGCCCGCCGATGCCTGGGCGCTGTACCGGCAGAAATTCGTCACCGCCGAGGGCCGCGTCGTCGACGATGCGAATGGCGGGATCAGCCATAGCGAGAGCCAGGGCTACGGGCTCCTGCTGGCGTGCCTGGCGGGAGATCGCAGCACCTTCGCCAGCATCTTCGCCTTCACACGCACGGAACTGCTCATCCGCGACGACGGGCTCGCGGCCTGGCGCTGGGATCCGAAGGCGAGCCCCCGCGTCACCGACATCAACAACGCCAGCGATGGCGATCTTCTGATCGCCCACGCCCTCGCCTGCGCCGGCAGCCGCTGGAACATGCCCGCCTACAGCGCCGCCGCCAGCCAGCTCGCCCGCGCTCTTGCGAAGGTCGCACTCCTGAAGCGCGGCAACGATGTCTGGCTGATGCCGGCAGCGGTCGGCTTCTCCGAGAAGGATCGTGCCGACGGCCCGGTGATCAACCCCTCCTACTGGGTGTTCGAAGCCTTCCCCGTCATGACCCAGCTGACCGGCGATCCGGTCTGGACCCATGTCCAGGCCAGCGGGCTCAAGCTGCTCGACGAGCTGGCCAAGCGGAAGTTGCTTGCGCCGGAATGGCTGTCGATCAAGGCCGAACCGAAGCCGGCCGAAGGCTTCCCCGCCCAGTTCGGCTACAATGCGCTCCGCATCCCCCTCTATCTGCTGCGCGCCGGGCTCGGCGAGAAGGCGCGGCTCGAGCCCTTCCGCCAGGCCTGGGCCGGCGGCACGGCGGTCGTCGACGTCCGCAGCGGCAAACCCGTCGAGCCTCTCCCCGATGCGGGCTATCGCATACTCGCCGCAGCGATGGCCTGCGCGCTCGACAAAACCCCGATTCCGGCTGAGCTGAAGACCTTCCAGCCTACGCTGTACTACCCGTCGACGCTGCATCTTCTCTCCCTCTCGATGCTGAGCGAGAGGTATCCGCAATGCATGTGAGATCGGTCCTGATCGTCGCCGCGGCCTCGGGCGCCGCCTTCTATGCCCTTGGCCGCTACAGTGGTCAGGATACAAAATGGCCGGGCTCGCAACCCGTGATCCGGCCGGCGCTCGCCCAGGGCGAGACGCAGCAGGCCATGCCGGGCAACGAGCCGGCCCTCGAACTGGCGCAGGCCCCGAACGCGCCCGCGCGCCCCGCGACGCCGTCAGCGACTCAGCCCCAAACGCAGCAGCCCCCGCAGAAGGTCGATGAAACCGCGCTCCGCTATTTCGCGGCGCAGGGCGACGTTCGCCGCTTCGAAGCCGAACTCGCGAGGCTGCGGGCGCTCTACCCCGAATGGAAGCCGCCGACCGATCTGACCTCGCAGGGGCAGGTCGGCGATCCCGAGCTCGAGCGGGTGTGGAAGCTCTTCGCCGAGGGCAAGTACGGCGAGGCCCGGGCCGCGATAGCCCAGCGCGGCAGCGCCGATCCAAGCTGGCGTGCGCCTGCCGACCTCGTGGCGCAGCTCGACACGGCCGAAGCGCGCCAACGCCTCGTCAACGCCTCCAATGCCCGGCAATGGGAACAGGTCATCCGCCTCGGCACCGAGACGCCGGCGATGCTGACCTGCGCCAATGTCGATGTGCTCTGGCGCGTCGCCGAGGCCTTCGTCCAGACCGGCAAGCCCGACCGCGCACGTGACGCCTTCGCCTATGTGCTGACCAACTGCACCAACCCGGCCGAGCGGGTCGGCACCATGCAGAAGGCGCTCGCGACCCTGCCCGAAAATCTGGTCGAGCCGCTGCTGGCGCAGGAACGGCAGACCGAATTTGCCAGCATTCGCGACGAGCTCGCACGGCGTCGCATCGGCAAGGCTGCCGACGCCCCGACGCAGACAGCCACACCCGAGGATCTCCGGCGCATCGAAACCCTCGCCAACGCAGCCACGACGGCCGACGACCCCATCCTTCTCGGTTTCTACGCTCTCCACCACAACGACCCGACCAAGGCCGTGACCTGGTTCCAGACCGCGCTCGCGCGCAAGGGCGGGGCGAAGGCGGCGGAAGGCGCGGTGCTCGCCCTCGGCGCGACGCGGAAATATCAGGAGGCCGAAACGCTCGGCGCGCAGTGGCTGGAAGCTGGCGCAGCCAATCGCAAGGCCTATCTCGACGTCATCACGGCGCTGCTCACCCAGGAGCCGCCGCCGCGCCTCGACCGTGCCGTGATCGAGCGCATCGCCAAGGCCGTGGGCAAGGACCGGTACGCTCCCGGTGCGGGGGCGCTTGGCTGGTATGCCTACAACTCCGGGCAGACTGCGCCGGCCAGCACCTGGTTCGCAACGGCGCTGTCCTGGGACAGTGACTACGAGCCGGCAGCCTATGGGCTGGCGCTGGTGCGCCAGCGTCTGCGCGACCAAGCCGGGCTGCGCGCCTTGATGTCCGAATGGGGCGGGCGTTCCCAACGGATCGCCGATATCCTCAACCCTGCGCGCAGACCGCCCCAGCCCCCGACCCAAGCCCGTGTCGACCGGCCTCCCACCGCCGAGCCGCGCCAGAGCGCGCGCGTGGAACCTACCTTGGAACCGCTGGAACGCGCGCCTCGGTCCGCGATAGCAGCGGTGCGCGCTCACCCCGTCGAACGTGAAGACACGACAATCGCTGCGACGCCGTCCCGGTCGAGCACGGCCCGCCCGAGCAGCGGCAGCTGCGGCGCTGGCTCATCCGGCGCTGCGGCCCTGCAGCGTGGCTGGTGCCTTCTCAATCTCAAGCGCCCGGTCGCGGCGGCGGAAGCCTTCGAAGCCGCGCGGCGCACCGGGACCGCACAGATCGTCTCAGATGCATCAGCCGGCCTCGCCTATGCCAAGATCCAGCAGGGCCTGACGTCGGAAGCCAGTGTCGCTGCCGGCAGTGCGGCTCTACCTCCCGCACGGCGCAACGAGCTTTCGGCCCTGCTCCTGTCCGAGCGCTTCTTCGCGCAATACGATGCCAAGGATTACAACGGCGCGCTCGTCACTCTTGCGGCGCGGGCGCGCTACGCGCCGGAGACGACCGACTTGCTGCTGATGCGCGGCTGGTCCTACTTCAACCTCGGCCGCTACGACGATGCGAGCCAGGTCTTCCAGGCGCTCTACAAGACCAACAACTCGCCGGATGCCCTGTCGGGGCTGACCGCGATCCGCGACGTGACCCAGCGCAATAGATACTGAATAGTTCGGACCTTGCGGGCAGCCTCGATCGAGACGGCCCGCAAGGTCCGATACATTTGCGAACAGAAGCGTGATCGATGGCTCCGCCCGGAGCACCGCGGAAGATCGGTGCTCCAGGCTTAAGCAACAGGCCTTACTCGGCCGGGACCGCCAGGACCTCACCGTCGACCACCAGCGGAGAGTGCCCGCTCAGCGCGGCCTTCAGCTGGTCCTGATCGAGCTCGCCTTCCCAGCGCGCCACGACGATCGTCGCCACCGCATTGCCGATGAAGTTGGTCACCGCGCGGCATTCCGACATGAAGCGGTCGATGCCGAGGATCAGCGCCATGCCCGCGACCGGGACGGCGGGAACGACCGAGAGCGTCGCCGCCAGCGTGATGAAGCCCGCGCCGGTGATGCCGGCCGCGCCCTTCGAGCTCAACATGGCGACGAGCAGCAACAGAATCTGGTCGCCGAGCGGCAGGTGAATGTCCATGGCCTGCCCGATGAACAGCGCCGCCAACGTCATGTAGATGTTGGTGCCGTCGAGATTGAAGGAATAGCCGGTCGGGATGACCAGGCCGACGACGGAGCGCTTGCAGCCGGCCGCCTCCATCTTCTCCATCAGGCTCGGCAGCGCCGCCTCCGAAGAGCTGGTGCCGATAACAAGGAGGATCTCTTCCTTGATGTAGCGGATGAGGGCGAAGATCGAGAAGCCGTTGTAGCGGGCGACCGCACCGAGCACCCCGAGCACGAAGATCGCCGCGGTCAGGTAGAAGGTCAGGATCAACATCGCGAGATTGGCGACCGAGCCGATGCCGTAGCGGCCAATGGTGAAGGCCATCGCGCCGAAGGCGCCGATCGGGGCCGCCTTCATCAGGATCGCTACCAGCTTGAAGATCGGAGCCGAAAGCGCCTGCAGGAAGTCGAGGACCGGCTTGCCGCGCTCGCCCACCATCGAGAGCGAAAGGCCGAAAAGCACCGAGAAGAACAGCACCTGCAGGATGTCGCCGGAGGCGAAGGCGCCGACGATCGTGTCCGGGATGATGTTCTGCAGGAAGCCGACGATGCTGGAATCATGCGCCTTGGCCGCATAGCCCTGCACGGCCTTGGCATCGAGGCTGGCCGGGTTGATGTGCAGCCCGGTGCCGGGCTGAATGACGTTGCCGACGATGAGGCCGACGATCAGCGCCAGCGTCGAGAAGACGAGGAAATAGATCATCGCCTTACCGGCGACGCGCCCGACCTTCTGCATGTCGCTCATGCCTGCGATCCCGGTCGAGACCGTCAGGAAGATCACCGGCGCGATGATCATCTTGACCAGCTTGATGAAGGCGTCGCCGAGCGGCTTCATCGCCGCGCCCTGCTCGGGCCAGAAATGGCCGAGCAGAATGCCCGCCGCGATGGCGAACAGAACCTGGACATAGAGGTGTTGGTAGAACTTTCTGGGGCGCGCCGGCTGAGCGGACGCGAGGTCGAGCGTGGTCGCCATGATGTGCTCCTTGGGTCGGCGGTGTTCTTGCTCTTGTTCGAAACCGCTAGGCCCGTTGCGCAATCGGCGTGCCAACCGCGCGAAATCGACAGACTTCCTATAGAACAACGCGTTAGCGGGGCCGCGACGCGGGCCGGGGCGGGTTATTTGGCGAAAATCCGCACGGGCCCCTCTTGATTTGTGCGGAAATCCGCACAACGACTGGTTATGAGCCATTTCCTGCTCGATCCTCGAAGGGGGGCCGCGAAGCTGCGCTGGTTGGTCTTCGGGCTGGTCGTCGCAGCCATCGCCATCGCCTCGCTCTTCGCCGCCGGCGAATTCGGTCGCAGCCGGGCCATCGCCGGCACGCAATCGCGGGCCGAGGATGCCGGAACGCTGGCTCTCGCCATCCTGCGCGGCGAGCTCGAGAAGCAGCGCGCTCTGCCGGTGATCCTGGCCCGCGACCCGGACGTTCGCCAGGCACTGACAGGCGGTAGCCGCCACGGTCTCGACCTCAAGCTGGAAGCCATCGCGCGCGAAGCCCGCACCGCCGTGATCTATCTGCTCGGCCCTGACGGCATCGCAATCGCGGCCAGCAACTGGAACGAGCCGACGAGCTTCGTCGGCAACGACTACAGCTTCCGCGACTACTTCCGCGGTGCCGTCGCATCCGGCGGCGCCGAGCAATTCGCGCTCGGCACGGTCAGCCAACGTCCCGGCCTTTATATCACCCGGCGGATCGAGGAGGCCGGCCAGAGCCTCGGCGTGATCGTCGTCAAGGTCGAGTTCGACCGGGTCGAGGCCGACTGGCGAGCGCTGGGCGGCCAGAGCTATGTCGTCGACCAACGCGGCGTCGTGCTGCTCGCGACGGTCGAGGACTGGCGCTTTCGGGTCGAGGCGCCGCTCGACCAGGCGACGGCCGCGGCGATCCGGGACTCGCTCCAGTTCGGCGCCGCGCCGCTGACGCCCTTGCCGCTGCTGCAGCAAGGTGAGCTCGTCCAGGGGACGACCCCGCTCACCGGCCGCTATGTCCGGATACGCCACCCCGTGCCGACGACGGATTGGGTGCTCGAGGTACTGCTGCCTGTCGATGCAGCGATCACCGCAGGTCGTTCGCAATCGCAGGCGCTCGTCGCGCTCGTGCTGATGCCGGGCGCCGCGCTCGCCGCCTTTGCCCTGCGCCGGCGCCAGCACAACCTCGTCCGGCGCGAGGCCGACGCGCGCGCAAAGGCCGAGCTTGAGGAACGCGTTGCCGAGCGCACCGCCGAGCTGGCCGGCGCCAACCAGCGCCTCGTCGCCGAAATGGCGACGCGGACCCTGGCGCAGGAACGGCTGTCCAACCTCCGGGAGGAACTCGCCAAGGCCAACCGCCTGGCCACGCTCGGCCAGGTCACCGCCGGCGTCGCTCATGAGGTCAATCAGCCGCTCGCGGCGCTGCGCACCTATGCCGAGAACGCGCGCGCCTTCCTGAAGCGGTCCGACACGATCGAGGCTGACGGCGCACTGGCGCGGATCGTCTCGTTGACCGACCGGATCGGCGCGATCACCGAGGCGCTGCGGGGCTTCGCGCGCCGCGGCAAGGGGCCGCCGGTGCCGGTCCCGGTCGCCACCGTCATCGAAGGCGCCCTGACCTTGCTCGAAGGGCCGCTGCGCCTGGCCGGAGTAACGCCGGTCGTCACAGCTCCAGCCGGGCCGGTCCTCGTCAGCGCCCGTCCGATCGAACTCGAACAGGTGCTCGTCAATCTCCTGCGCAACGCGATCGAGGCCATTCTCGAAGGGGGCGATGGAGGCGAGCCCGCGCTCGCTATCACCGTCACCCCGCGTGGAGACCGGGTCGAGATCGCGATCACGGATCGCGGACCGGGCCTCTCGGCCGACGCGCTGGCGCAGCTTTTCACCCCGTTCAGCACGACCAAGCCCAAAGGGCTCGGCCTTGGCTTGGTCATTTCGCAGGACATGATCACGTCCTTCGGGGGCACGCTGACGGCGACGAGCCGGCCGGGGGAAGGCGCCAGCTTCGTCATCAATCTCGAAAGGGCAGCCGCATGAGCGATTCCAGCGCTTCCATCGCTGCGATCGAGGTCGCCTTCGTCGACGACGATCCCGATCTGCGCGACGCTAATGTCCAGGCGCTGCGTCTGGCCGGCTTCCCGGCGGTCGCATTGCCTTCCGGCCACGCGGCGCTAAAACGGATCGGGCCGGACTATGCCGGCATCGTCGTCACCGACATCCGCATGCCCGGCATGGACGGCATCGAATTGCTCCGGCGGCTGCGGACGCTCGATCCCGACATCCCGGTGATCATGATCTCGGGCCATGCCGATATCGAGACGGCGGTGGGTGCCATGAGCGAAGGCGCCTACGACTTCATCGCCAAGCCCTATTCCGGCGAGCGCCTCGTCGAGACCTTGCGTCGCGCCGCCGAAAAGCGCGCGCTCGTTCTCGAAAATCGCCGCCTGCGGGCGTTGGCGACACGCGGCGAGGAAGAAACCACCCTCATCGGCGAGACGCCTGTCATCATGCGTCTGCGCCAGACCATCCGTGAACTCGCCGATGTCGATGTCGACGTGCTCATTCAGGGTGAGACGGGAACCGGCAAGGAGGTCGTCGCCAACCTGCTGCATCACCTCGGGCGGCGGCGCGACAAGCCCTTCGTCGCGCTGAATTGCGGCGCTCTGCCGGATAGCGTCATCGAGAGCGAGCTCTTCGGCTATGAGCCCGGTGCCTTCACCGGCGCGCAGAAGCGGCGGATCGGGCGCATCGAGCATTCGAGCGGCGGCACCCTTTTCCTCGACGAGCTGGAAAGCATGCCGCTGGCCGCGCAGGTCAAGCTGCTGCGCGTCCTGGAAATGCGCGAGATTGCGCCGCTCGGCTCGAACGACCTGCGCCGCGTCGACCTCCGGGTCGTAGCCGCGACCAAGGCCGACCTGGGCGACTCCGTGCGGCGGCGCGATTTCCGCGAGGATCTTTATTACCGCCTCAACGTCGTGACGCTGCACATCCCGCCGCTACGCGAGCGCCGCGGCGACATCCCGCTGCTGTTTTCGCGCTTCCTGGCGCGGGCGGCGGAAAAATACCGCCGGGAGGTGCCCGCCCTCGACCGCGCCGTCGAACGGCACCTCGTCGAGAACGACTGGCCGGGCAATGTCCGCGAACTCGTCCATTTCGCCGAACGTGTCGCACTCGGCCTGCCGGAGAATCTGCTGCCGGTCACGAAGGCGGAGGAAGGCGGCCCGCTGAGCCTGCCCGAGCGGCTGAACGCCGTCGAGGCGACCCTGATCCGGGAGGCGTTGGAAGAAACGCAGGGCGATGTCCGGGCCGCGCTGGAGAAGCTGCGCATCCCGCGCAAGACCTTCTACGACAAGCTCGCAAGGCATGGCATCGACCGCGCGGCCTATGAGCCCGGAGCAGAACGGGAGCCAAGAGTGCCCGCGCGCTGAACACCCGGGCGCCTGCGGTCTTCCTGATCGGCGCGCAGGGCAGCGCCGACCCGCCTATCTCAGCTGGCTGTCCTTGCTGCCGCGCCGGTTGTAGGCGGAGGACGCCGCGGAGCGATCATGGCCTGACTGGCAGTGCACGCACAGGCGCGCGCCCGGCATGGCGCGGCGGCGCGCTTCGGGGATTTCATCGCCGCATTCCTGGCAATGGATCTCGCCCGGCCCGGCCGGCAGCCGCGAGCGCACCAGCCGGACCGCGTCATTGATGGAATCGTCGATCTGGTCCTGAACGGCCCCGTCGGGCGCCCAACCACTCGCCATCCTGATACCTCCGTGCCCGGAGGATATGGGGTCGGCGTGCAGGAATCCAACGCGGATGCCTGGCCTGGGCCGAGCCCTTCCCGGTCAGATGCGGTTGCTCTCCGCGGCCTGGGCGTTCTCGAGCGTGCTCACCACCTCGTCGAGGCTCTCCTTCACGCCGAGCAGGAAGTCCTTGCGGAAGGCGATGATCGTATCCGGCGGCTCGCCCTTGAAGGTGTAGACCACGCTGACCTGGTCGGGATTGACGTAGACGGGCTGGCCGTCCTTCGGCGAGGTGAACTTGCAGAGCTTGGGCATGGTGCGATCTCCATCGTCTGCCGAACGCTGACATTGCCGGGCCAACCCAGGCGGCGACATCGTTGTCGGAGGAGCTTTCGCTACAGGCTCACATCGCGTCAGTCCACGGCCCCCTGCGGACGAAGCTTGCAAGGCGACCCCCGCCTTCGCAGCGGCCGGCTGAAACACCGGGGTCGCCGAGCGTTCGGACGGACGCCTTGGCCGCGATGGCACGATTCCTGATTGGCCCATCGCGAACCGTCCCAAAGGAACAGCCGAAAGGCATGGCGCCAAATCTGCGGATCCTCATCGTCGACGCGAACCAGGTCAGGGCCACGATCATCGAGGAAGGCTTGCGGGAAGCGGGCTACCGGCAGCTGATCCGCCTGTCCGCGACCACCGGGCTGATCGCCGCCATCGAGGCCCATGATCCCGATGTCGTCGTGATCGACCTCGAGGATCCCAGCCGCGACGCGCTGGCCGACATGTTCCTCGTCAGCCGGCATGTCCGCCGGCCGATCACCATGTTCGTCGACCAGTCGGATTCCGCCTCGATCGAGGCCGCGGTGGAGGCCGGCGTCTCCGCCTATATCGTCGATGGGCTGAAGAAGGAGCGGATGCAGCCGATCCTGCAGACCTGCATCAGCCGCTTCAACGCCTTCCGCAAGCTGCGCGAGGAACTCGACGAGGCCCGTTCCCAGCTCGAGGACCGCAAGACGATCGACCAGGCCAAGCGCATCGTCATGCGGCTGAAGGGTCTCTCGGAAGACGAGGCCTACGCGCTGATGCGCCGAACCGCGATGAACGAGAAGCGCAAGCTCGTCGACATCGCCCGCTCCCTCATCACCGCCGCGGAGATGCTGAAATGACGACGCTGCACCTGCGGGTCGGCTTCATGCCGCTGGTCGATTGCGCCTTGGTCGTTTTGGCGAAGGACGAGGGCTTCGCCGAGGCCGAAGGGCTCGATCTCGAACTGGTTCGCGAAGTGTCCTGGTCGAACCTGCGCGACAAGTTGAATGTGCGCCTGTTCGACGCCGCCCATATGCTCGGCCCCGCCGCTATCGCCGCGACGCTGGGCATCGGTGGCGTCAAGGCTCCGATGGCGGCGCCGCTGGCGCTCAATCGCGATGGTGCGGCGATTACGCTTTCGTTGCGGCGCTTCGAGGAAATGACGCGTCTGGCGGAGGGCGATCCCGCCGACACCGCCGTCTCCGCCCGCGCGCTCGCCACGCTGGTCGCGCGCCGCCGGGCCGCTGGCCTGCCGCCGCTGACCTTCGCCGCTGTGTTCGCATTCTCGACGCATATCTACCTGCTCGGAGAGTGGCTGGAGAAGGCCGGGCTCAAGCTCGGCGACGACGTTCGTTTCGAGGTCGTGCCGCCGCCCCAGACCGTCGAGGCGCTCGCCAGCGGACGGATCGACGGCTTCTGCGCCGGCGAGCCCTGGAATTCGGCGGCCGTGGCGGCCGGCGTCGGCGCGATGGTGCATGCCAGCGTCGATCTGCGCCGCAATTGCCATGACAAGGTTCTCGCCTGGCGCGCCGACGACATCCAGAAGCGTCCGGCCGCCGTCGCGAAGCTCGGCACCGCGATCCTGCAGGCCAGTGCCTGGGCCTGCCGCCCGGAGAATTTTCCGCGCATGGCGCAGCATCTTTCCGCGCCGGATCGGCTCGCGCTGCCGGCCCCGCTCATCGAGCGCATCCTGCACGGCGAGCTGATCCAGGGTGCTGAGAGGCCGCCGCGCCAGATCGATCACTTCATCCGGCTCGAGCCGGAGGCGCTGCGCCCCGATCCGGACGATGCCGACTGGGTTCTGGCCGGCATGGAACGGGCCGGCCAGATCGTCGCGACGCCGCAGATGCGCGACATTGCCCGAGGCGTTTACCTGCCGGCCTATTTCGAAGGCATTTTGGCCAACCATCCCATTATGCCCAAACATTAGGCCAATGCGCTTCTCTTGTGCGATGCAGCAAAGCGATTGCGCCGATGGCGCGCCAGCTCGTAAGTTCGCAAGTTATTGCAATTCAAGGATCGCAGCGCCCCCCGAGCGGTTGGCACGATCCTTGTAGAGCTTGATACGACGCGGCCAACGCTGCCCGCGCCATCCCCGATCCGGAAGACACAGCAACGCCGCTGTCGAATGCGCCTGTCCAGGCGTCTTTCGCGCGGCGTTTTTCGCGTTCGGGGCTGGCTCAAACGCGCGGCTTTTCAGCAACCGAGAGGCGATCGATGACGCATAGCTCCAGAACCGGGATCAAAGCGGCCGCATCCATGCAAGGCGGCGCCAGCCGTCGCCAGTTCCTGCAAGTGTCCGGGACGGCTGCATTGCTTGCGGCGGCAAGGGCGGCGTTGCCCTCTGGCGCCTTCGCGCAAGGGACCGGTCCAGAGGTCAAGGGCACGCGTCTAGGCTACATCGCTCTCACCGACGCCTCGCCGCTGATTATCGCCAAGGAGAAGGGCCTCTTCGCCAAATACGGCCTGCCCGACATGGACATCGCCAAGCAAGCGAGCTGGGGCGCGACGCGCGACAACATGGCGCTCGGCTTCAAGGCGAACGGCATCGATGGCGGCCATATCCTGCGGCCGAAGACGCATCTCTATTCCACCGGCAAGGTCATGCAGAACGGCCAGCCGCTGCCGATGTACACGCTGCTCAACCTCAACGAGGACGGGCAGGCGATCTCGGTCTCCAACGAATACAAGGATCTCAACGTCCAGAAGGATTCCTCGCCGCTGAAGCAGGCCTTCGAGCGCAAGAAGGCCGCCGGCAAGGAGCTGACCGCCGCCATGACCTTCCCGGGCGGCACCCATGACCTCTGGATCCGCTACTGGCTCGCCGCCGGCGGCATCGACCCCGACAGCGACATCAAGGTCATCGTCGTGCCGCCGCCGCAGATGGTGGCGAACATGAAGGTCGGCACGATGGACTGCTTCTGCGTCGGCGAGCCCTGGAACGAGCAGCTCGTCAACCAGAACATCGGCTACACCGCGCTGACCACCGGCGAGCTCTGGCTCCGCCATCCCGAGAAGATCCTGGGCATGCGCGCCGATTTCGTCGATGCGAACCCCAAGGCGACGCAGGCCATCCTGATGGCCGTGATGGAGGCCCAGATCTGGGCGGACAAGATGGAGAACCGCCAGGAACTCGCCGAGATCGTCGGCAAGCGCCAGTGGTTTAACGTTCCCACCGGCGACATCAACAAGCGCCTGCTCGGCGACATCAACTACGGCAATGGCCGCGAGGCGAAGGGCACCAATCTCTACATGAAGTTCTGGGGCGAAGGCGGCACGACCTCCTATCCCTGGAAGAGCCTGGATACCTGGTTCGTCACCGAGAACATCCGCTGGGGCAAGTTCGAGTCGACGATCGACATCAAGGCGCTGGTCGACAGGACCAACCGCGCCGATCTCTGGCGCGAGGCCGCGAAGACGCTCGGCGTCGCCGGCGCGCCGACGACCGATTCCCGTGGCGTCGAGACCTTCTTCGACGGCATGAAGTTCGATCCCGCGGCGCCGATGGACTACCTCAAGGCGCTGAAGATCAAGCGGATCGCCTGACGCCATGGCCGAGCCCCTGATCATCGTCGGCAATGGCATGGCCGCGACGCGATTGGCTGACGAACTCAGCCAGCGCGCGCTCGGGCGCTATTCCCTGGCGGTGATCGGAGACGAGCCCCGACTCGCCTATAACCGCGTCCTGCTCTCCCCGCTGTTGGCGGGCGAGATCGGCGAGCGGGAGATCGAGCTCAAGCCCGCCGCATGGTGGCGCGAGCGCGGCATCTCGACCTTCTATGGCCGGCCCGTCCAGACCATCGATCGCGCGGCGCAAACGGTCACGCTCAGCAGCGGTCCGACCCTGCCATATGGCAAGCTCGTGCTGGCGACTGGTTCGACGCCGCTGCGGCCGCCCTTTTCGGGCGGCGAACTCGCCGGCGTCGTCACCTTCCGCGATACCGCCGATGTCGGCACGATGCGGGCTTATGCCCAGCGCGGCGCCCGCATCGTCGTGATCGGCGGTGGGCTTCTCGGGCTCGAGGCAGCCTATGGGCTCGCACGGGCCGGCGCCGAGGTGACGCTGCTGCATCTCGTCGACCGCCTGATGGAGCGCCAGCTCGACCACGAGGGCGCAGCCCTGCTCGCCGCGGCGATGGCCGGGCGCGGCATCGACGTGCGCCTCTGCGCCGAAACGAAGGGCTTCCGCGGCGAGGGTCGGGTCGAGGCGGTCGAGCTGGCGGACGGAACTGAGATCCCCGCCGATCTCGTGGTCATCGCCATCGGCGTGCGCCCGAATATCGGGCTCGCGCGAGCGGCGGGCCTCGGCGTGGGGCGCGGCATCCTGGTCGATGACGGCCTCGCCACCGACGACCCTGCGATCTTCGCCATCGGCGAATGCGCGGAGCATCGCGGCCTCGCCTATGGCCTTGTCGAGCCAGCCTATGAACAGGCGCGGGTGCTGGCCGCGAGGCTCGCCGGTCGCGAAGGCGCCTATCAGGGCTCGCTGCTCTCGACCAATCTCAAGGTCTCCGGCGTCGGCGTCTTCTCGGCCGGCGAGTTCGAGGCCGGCGATGGCACTGAGACCGTCGTGCTGCGCGATCCGGCCGCGGGCATCTACCGCAAGTTCGTGCTGCGCGAGGGCCGCCTCGCCGGTTGCGTGCTCGTCGGCGATACGCAAGGCGCGCTGTTCTATCTCGGCCTGATCCGCTCGGGGCAGGACATCAGCGCGATCCGTGCCGATCTGCCCTTCGGCGAAAGCTATTGCGTCGGGAAGGCCGCCTGATGCGCCACGACGCCCCCCTTGCTCCGGTTCCCGTGCGCACGACCTGTCCTTATTGCGGGGTCGGCTGTGGTGTGCTGGCGACGCCGGACGGGCTGGGTGGCGCCGCGATCGCAGGCGATACCGAGCATCCGGCCAATCGGGGGCGGCTCTGCTCCAAGGGCTCGGCGCTCGGCGAGACGCTGGGGCTGGGCCACCGGGTGCTGCACCCGCTGAAGCGCAATACGGAAGGCAGCTACGACAGGATTGGTTGGGACGAGGCGCTCGATGCTGTCGCTGCCGGCTTGCGGGCCATCGCCGCCGAGCACGGCGCCGCGGCGATCGCCTTCTACCTCTCGGGCCAGCTCCTGACCGAGGACTATTACGTCGCCAACAAGCTGGCGAAGGGCTTCATCGGTTCGCCCCATGTCGACACCAATTCGCGGCTGTGCATGTCCTCGACGGTCGCCGCGCAGCGCCGGGTCTTAGGCTCGGACACGGTACCCGGATCCTACGAGGATTTCGACAGCGCCGACCTGATCGTCCTCGTCGGCTCGAACACGGCCTGGTGCCACCCGATCCTGTTCCGGCGCATGCAGGATAATCGACGCGAACGCGGCGCGCGTCTTGTCGTGCTCGACCCGCGCATTACCGCCACGGCGGAAGAGGCCGACATGGTGCTGGTGTTGAAGCCCGGCTCCGACGCGGCCCTCTTCGCGGGGCTGCTCGT
The DNA here is from genome assembly GCF_052113585.1 of Allobosea sp. TAF32. Classification (NCBI taxonomy): domain Bacteria; kingdom Pseudomonadati; phylum Pseudomonadota; class Alphaproteobacteria; order Hyphomicrobiales; family Alloboseaceae; genus Allobosea; species Allobosea sp. TAF32. Next base: position 427,888 of record NZ_JBFRDM010000002.1, read on the forward strand.
TCATCTCGCCGATCGCGGTCTCATCGACCGCACCTATGTCACGCGCCATGTCGCCGGCTTCGACGAGGCCCTCGCCAATGCCCGCGAGATCGCGCCCGACGTGGCCTCGGTCTCAGCCATGACGGGCCTTCCGGTCGAGCAGATCGCAGCCTTCTATGAGCTCTGGGCCAGCACGCCCCATGTCGTCACGGCCTGGAGCCAGGGCGTCAACCAGTCGGCGCAAGGTACCGACAAGGTCGCCGCGATCCTGAGCTGCCACCTCGCCACCGGCCGGATCGGGCGCCCCGGCTGCGGCCCGTTCTCGCTGACCGGCCAGCCCAACGCGATGGGCGGGCGCGAGGTCGGCGGGCTCGCCAACATGCTCGCCGCCCATATGGGCTACGGCGCGGAAGAGATCGATCGCGTTCGCCGCTTCTGGCGCGCGCCGAGCATCGCCCGCCGCGAGGGCCTAAAGGCGGTGCAGATGCTCGAAGCGGTCGCTGATGGCGGCATCCGTGCGATGTGGGTGATGGCGACCAACCCGGCAGTCTCCCTCCCGAACGCGGACAAGGTGCGTGCCGCGCTCACCGGCCTCGATCTCTTCATCGTTTCCGAGAACGTGCTCTCCAACGACACGCTCGCCGCCAAACCCCACTACATCCTGCCGGCCGCGGCCTGGGGCGAGAAGGACGGCACCGTCACCAACTCCGAGCGGCGCATCTCGCGCCAGCGCGCCTTCCTGCCGCTGCCGGGCGAGGTGAAGCCGGATTGGTGGATCGTCGGCGAGGTGGCGAAGCGCCTCGGATTCGGCGAAGCCTTCGCCTATGTCGGCGCGCACGAGATCTATGCCGAGCACGCGGCGCTCTCCGCCTTCGAGAATGACGGCACGCGCGATTTCGATATCGGCGCCCATGCCGGTCTCGACCGGGCCGGCTATGACGGGCTGCGTCCGGCGCAATGGCCCGTGCCGGCCCATCAGCCGCAGGGCACCGCGCGGCTTTTCGGCGATGGAAACTTCTTCGGCCCCGGGCGTCGCGCGCAGATGCGCCCGCTCGCCGCCCCAAAGCTGGCCGCGGCAAAGAGCGAGGCTTTCCCCCTGCTGCTCAATACCGGCCGCGTCCGCGACCACTGGCACACGATGACCCGCACGGGCCTCAGCCCGCGGCTCAGCGCGCATGTCGCCGAGCCTTCTGTCTCCGCGAACCCGGCCGACATCGTGCGCTTCGGGCTGAGCGAGGGCGGTTTCGCCCGTCTCGCCAGTGCCAATGGCAGTGCGGTGCTCAAGGTCGCGGCCGACAGGGGCGTCACCGAAGGAGAGCTGTTCGCGCCGATCCACTGGTCCGGGGAAACGGCCTCCGACGCCCGCATCGGCGCCCTGGCGCAGCCGCTCTGCGACCCGTTCTCCGGCCAGCCCGAATTGAAGGCGACGCCGGTTTCGATCGCGCCGGTCGCTTATCGTTTTGAGGGTTTCGTCCTGTCACGCACGCCCTTCGCCGTGCCGGAGCCGAGCTGGTGGGCACGGTTGGCGGTGCAGGGCGGCGAAGGAAGGCTGTTTGCCACCGACGCGCCCGTCGATGCGATGGCGGCGCTGATGCGCGAGCGCTTCGGCCCGGACGAGCTGACCGAGCTGATCGACCGCGACGGTGGCAGCTATCGCTGCGCCGCGCTCCGCGAAGGCCGGCTCGCGGCCACCCTCTTCCTCGCGCCTGCGGGCCGCCCCCCGCTCTGGGACACGGTCAAGACCATCTTCGCCGATCCGGCGGCGACCGTGGAGAGCCGGCTCTCCCTGCTGTCCGGGCGCAGCCCCGGCGGGACCGATCCCGGACCGACCGTCTGCGCCTGCTTCGGCGTCGGCCTGAATGCGATCCGCGCCGCCTTCGAGGCCGGCGCGGCGACGGCCGAGGAGATCGGCCTTCAGCTCAAGGCGGGGACCAATTGCGGCTCCTGCCTTCCCGAAATCCGCCGCATCGGCGCGCAGGCACGCGCGAGTGAAGCGGCATGACCAACGCGACGGACAATCTCGGTCAGAGGAGAGACTGGAACATGGGTCAGCCTGTCTTGAAGGACGCGATCGCGAGCGCGACGGTCGTCACGCTCCCGGGCAAACCGCCGGAGGTGGTGTCGCTGCCGGCCGGGCCGTCGAAGCCGTTCGCCGCCAAACTCGTTCCCTGGGCAAAGAGCGTTCTTGTCAACTTGATCCCGCCGCTGATCACGGTCGCGCTCATCCTCCTGTTCTGGCAGCTCGCCGCGCATGGGCCGCAATCCTCGCTGCCGACGCCAACCAAGATCTGGGCCGAGGCGAAGGACCTGATCGTCGAGCCGTTCTACTGGGCTGGGACGCAGGATATCGGGCTGGGCTGGCGCATTCTCGTCTCGCTGCAACGCGTCGCCATCGGCTTCAGCCTCGCGGCGATCGTCGGCGTGCTGCTCGGCGCGCTGGTCGGCCAGTCGGTCTGGGCGATGCGCGGGCTCGACCCGGTCTTCCAGGTGCTGCGCACGGTGCCGCCGCTGGCCTGGCTGCCGCTGTCGCTCGCCGCCTTCCGCGACAGCCAGCCCTCGGCGATCTTCGTGATCTTCATCACCGCGATCTGGCCGGTGATCATCAACACGGCGGTCGGTATCCGCAACATCCCGCAGGACTACCGCAACGTCGCGAAGGTGCTCCGGCTGAACCAGATCGAGTTCTTCTTCAAGATCATGGTGCCTTCGGCTGCGCCCTACATCTTCACCGGGCTTCGGATCGGCGTCGGCCTGTCCTGGCTCGCTATCGTGGCGGCGGAGATGCTGACGGGCGGCGTCGGCATCGGCTTCTTCATCTGGGATGCGTGGAACTCCTCGCGGCTCTCCGACATCATCGTGGCGCTGGTCTATATCGGCGTGGTCGGCTTCCTGCTCGACCGCCTCGTCGCTCTCATCGGCCATGTCGTCACCCGCGGCACCGCGACGAACTGAGGAGCGGAACGATGAGCTATCTCAAGATCGACCACGTCGACAAAAGCTTCCAGCGCGGCGCCGCCACCACGGAAGTGCTCAAGGAGATCAACCTCGTCATCGACAAGGGCGAGTTCGTCTCGATCATCGGCCATTCCGGCTGCGGCAAGTCGACCCTGCTCAACATCGTCGCCGGTCTCACGCCGACAACGACCGGCGGCATCCTTCTGGAAGGCAAGGAGGTCAACGCGCCGGGGCCGGACCGGGCCGTGGTCTTCCAGAACCATTCGCTGCTGCCCTGGCTCACCGTCTACGACAATGTCGCGCTCGCCGTGAACAAGGTCTTCGGCGGCTCGAAAAGCCGGGCCGAGCGGCATGGCTGGATCATGCACAATCTCGACTTGGTCCAGATGGCCCATGCCAGGGACAAGCGGCCGGCCGAGATCTCCGGCGGCATGAAGCAGCGCGTCGGCATCGCGCGCGGGCTCTCGATGGAGCCGAAGATCCTGCTGCTCGATGAGCCCTTTGGCGCGCTCGATGCGCTGACCCGCGCCCACCTGCAGGACTCGGTGATGCAGATCCACGCCGCGCTCGGCAACACCATGATCATGATCACCCATGACGTCGACGAAGCCGTGCTGCTCTCGGACCGGATCGTGATGATGACAAACGGCCCCTCCGCCCGCATCGGCGAGGTGCTGGATGTGCGCCTCGCCCGCCCGCGCAAGCGGCTCGAACTGGTCTCGGACCGCACCTACATCGCCGCCCGCGAGGCGGTGCTGAAGTTCCTCTACGAGCGCCACCGCTTCGTCGAGGCGGCGTGAGGTGTCATCCCGCGCGCGCTGCGGCACGAAAGTGCTGCTGCGCAGATGCGGGATCGCAAGACGAGAAGGCGCCGACAACGGCGCTTCATCCTGAGGACGGTCCCGGATCGCCGCTTCGCGTCGTCCGGGATGACCGAGGATCACCATGAGCGACGATTTCACTCCCGAGCAGAAGCGCTATCTCGAAGGCTTCACCAGCGGCATGCAGTCGGCGCGTACGGCGCGCGGTCTCGCTCCGCTGGGCGGGGCGGGCGGCGCTTCGGCCAAGCCAAGCGGCCCCGACAAGGAACATGCCGAGGCGCAGGCGCGGACGGTCGCCGCCGGCGGCAAGCTGGTCGATCAGGAGAAGTGGAAGGCCGCCGAGCACCCCTTCGACGCTTATGCCCGCTTCAAGGAACAGGCCGGTGCCGGCGTCTATCCGAAGCCGGAGGACAATTTCCGCTGGCGCTATCACGGTCTGTTCTACGTCGCGCCCGCGCAGAACAGCTATATGTGCCGGCTGCGCATTCCCAACGGCATCCTTAAGGCCTGGCAGTTCGCGGGCGTCGCTGATCTCGCAGAGATGCTGGGCGGCGGGTATTCGCATGTGACGACACGCGCCAATCTCCAGGTGCGGGAGATTTCTGCCGAGGATGGAGCATCGTTTCTCGAAGGCCTTACCGATCTCGGCCTCACCGCCAAGGGCTCGGGCGCCGACAACATCCGCAACGTCACGGGCTCGGCGACCGCCGGCATCGATCCGCTCGAACTCCTCGACACGCGGCCGCATGCCCGGGCCTGGCACCATCACATCCTGAACGACCGCTCACTCTACGGGCTACCGCGCAAGTTCAACGTCGCCTTCGACGGCGCGGGCTCGATCGCGACGCTGGAGGACACCAACGACATCGGCTTCCAGGCCATCGAGGTCGGGGAGGGCGCCATCTTCGAGGGGCAGCCGATCGCGCCCGGCATCTGGTATCGCCTCGCGCTCGGCGGCATCACCGGGCACAAGGACCTCGCCCGCGACACCGGCGTGATCGTCGCTCCGTCCGACGCGATTGCTGTCGCGGATGCGATCGTGCGGGTCTTCATCGCCAACGGCAACCGCACCGACCGCAACAAGTCGCGGCTCAAATACGTGCTCGACGCCTGGGGCTTCGACACCTTCCTCGCCGCCGTCGAGGAGAAGCTCGGCCGCCGGCTGATCCGGCTCGACAGCGCCTACGTCAAGCCGCGCCCGGTCTATGACCGGCTCGCCCATATCGGCGTCCACGCCCAGACCCAGCCCGGCCTCAACTGGATCGGCGTGGCACTCCCGGTCGGCAAGCTTACGGTGCAGCAGATGCGCGTCATCGCGACGATCGCGCAAGACTGCGGCGACGGCGATATCCGCCTCACCGTCTGGCAGAATCTGCTGATTTCCGGCGTGCCCGACGCGAAGGTCGAGGATGTGCTCGCCAATCTTCAGGCCATCGGCCTCTCCGCCGAAACCTCGGTGCTGCGCGCCGGGCTGATCGCCTGCACCGGCGCGACCGGCTGCAAATTCGCCGGCGCCCACACCAAAGAGGATGCGCTCGCCATCGCCGCCCATTGCGAGCCGCGGATCACGCTCGACCAGCCCGTCAACATCCACCTGACCGGCTGCCATAATTCCTGCGCCCAGCATTATATCGGCGATCTCGGGCTGATCGGCGCCAAGGTTCCGGTCAGTGACGAGGGCGACACCGTGCCCGGTTACCATGTCTTCGTCGGCGGCGGCTTCGGCGTCGAGGGCGGGATGGGCCGGGAATTCCGCACCAATGTGAAGGCGGAGGATGCACCGGCTGTCGTCGAGGCGATCCTGCGCAGCTGGCAGACGCATCGCGCCGCGCCGGAGGAGAGCTTCGTCGCCTTCGCCCGCCGCCATGACATCGCAGCCCTGCAAGCCCTGGTCGAGCAGATCGGAGACGCGGCATGACCGCCCAGAGCCCGAACCCGATCGTCCAGGTCCTGCCGGAGACCGCGCCCTTCAGCGAGGAGCAGCGCTCCTGGCTGAACGGCTTCTTCGCCGGGCTGCTCTCGCTCGACAATGCCGGCGTGACCGCTTTGTCGCCGGCCGAGAACGCGGCCGTCATGGCCGAGGCCGAGGACGGGGCGCCCTGGCACGATCCCTCGCTGGAGATGGCCGAGCGCATGAATCTGGCCGCGGGCAAGCCGCTGCCGCGCCGGCTTTTCGCGGCGATGGCCCAGCAGGATTGCGGGCAATGCGGCTATATCTGCGAAACCTACTCCGCGGCCATCGCCTCGGGAGCCGAGGGACGGCTCAATCTCTGCGCCCCCGGCGGCAAAGAGACGCTCCGCCAGCTCAAGTCGTTGATAGAGGAGCGCGGCGCCGATACGCCGGCAATCCCGGCCGAGACCGCACCCTCTGCTGAGCTTGGGCCGAAGGGGCGCTGCCGCGAGGCCCCCGCGCTCGCGACCTTTCTCTCGCGCCGCAAGCTGAACGGTGAGGGCTCGGAGAAGGAGACCTGGCATGTCGAGTTCGACCTCTCCGAATGCGGTCTCGACTATGTCGTCGGCGACGCCTTCGGCATCGTCGCACAGAACGATGCCCGCCTCGTCGATGCGGTGATCGCTCTGCTCGGCGCCCGGCCCGATGCCGGAATCGGTGGCAAATCCTTGCGCACGAGGCTCCTGGAAGACTGCGCGCTCGGGCCGGCGCCGGACGCGCTGTTCCAGCTGATCTCGTACGTGACGGGCGGGGAAGCCCGTGCCAAGGCCCGGCGCCTTGCCGCCGGAGAAGATCCCGATGGCGACCTCGACCGGCTCGACGTGCTCGGGACGCTGCACAAATTCTCGCAGGCACACCTGTCGGCGGAGGCTTTCGTCGAGGCGCTAGACCCGCTGCAGCCTCGGCTCTACTCGATTTCCTCCTCGCATGTCGCGACGCCCGGCCGCATCACACTGACGGTCGATGCTGTCCGCTACAAGGTCGGCTCGCGCCCGCGCTGGGGGGTGGCCTCGACCTTCCTCGCTGAACGCGTCGCCCCCGGCGACAAGGTGCCGGTCTACGTCCAGCGTGCGCATGGCTTCGGCCTGCCGGTCGATCCGGCGACACCGGTCATCATGTGCGGACCCGGCACGGGCGTCGCGCCCTTCCGCGCCTTCCTGCACGACCGGCAGGCGACGAAGGCGGCGGGCCGCAACTGGCTGTTCTTCGGCCACCAGCGCCGCAGCTGCGATTTCTTCTACGAGGACGAGCTGCAGGCGATGAAGGATGCGGGGTTCCTAACCAATCTCACGCTCGCGTGGTCGCGCGACGGCGAAAAGGTCTATGTCCAGGACCGCATGCGCGAGCGCGGCGCCGAGCTCTGGGCCTGGCTCGAACAGGGCGCGCATTTCTACGTCTGCGGCGATGCCAAGCGCATGGCCAAGGATGTCGAGCGCGCTCTGGTCGATGTCGTCGCGGAGCATGGCGGCCGCTCCGGCGAGGAAGCAGTCGCCTATGTCGCGTTCCTGCGGAAGGCCGGGCGCTACCAAGCTGATGTCTATTAGAACGCCCGGCTCGCAAGCGGTCCGGAATCAGCTTCCTCTGCAATGTTGCGGCAAGCATCGGGGTCGATATCGGGCAAAGTTCAGCCCGACGCGAAGCCCATGCCGCAGCCGTCAGCGCCTCCAGCCACTGCCAAGCCCGATGCAGGCGCCTCGCTCATGCGCGGCCGCTAAGGACCCGGCATGCGCATTCTGCTGGTCGAAGACGAACCCGAGATGGCCAGTGCATTGCGCACGGCTCTCGGGCAACGCGACATGGTCGTCGATCATGTCACCACTCTGGCCGAAGGCGAGGAAGCGATCGCGGCCGGCGTTCACGGCGCGGTGCTGCTCGATCGCAATCTGCCGGATGGCGACGGGCTCGATCTTCTTCCCCGCATACGCGCCCGGAAACTCGCCGCTCCCGTCATCGTGCTGAGCGCGCGTGGCAACATCGAAGAGCGGGTCGAGGGGCTCGACACGGGCGCCGACGACTATCTGGCCAAGCCTTTCGTGATCGACGAACTTCTCGCCCGCTTACGCGCCGTACTGCGCCGATCGGCAGAGGTGGCGCCGGACCTCCTGCGCATCGGCGTTTTCGAATTCGACTGGCGAAATCGCAGCGCAAGCGTGGATGGGCAGGTCCTCGATCTGCCGCGGCGCGAGTTGTTGGTGCTGGAGAGCCTGCTGCGCCGTCACGGCCGCACCGTCCAGCGCACGACATTGGAAGAAGCAGTCTACGGCTTCGATGACGAAATCCAGTCGAACGCCCTCGATATGCATGTCTCTCGTCTGCGCCGGAGGCTGAGCAATGCGGGGGCGGAGCTCGAAATTCACGGGATCCGGGGTATCGGCTATCTGCTGAAGCGGGTGGCATGACCTTCCAGGCACCGCGCGCCCATTCGCTGAAGTGGCGGCTGGTGCGCCGGCTGCTCGCGCTGCAAGCTGGTCTGCTTTCGCTGCTGATGGTGTCGATCATCGCCGCGCTCTATCTCGGCGGCCATCTCCTCAACTTCGAATCCGAAGACATTACGATCGACGCGCTGAAGGACGCAGTGTTGCGCGACACCAATGGCAGCCTGGCGATCCGCGAGACGCCGGAGCTGATCAAGCTGCGCGCCGAGGTGCCCGACCTCTGGTACATCGTGCGAGACCGGCAGGGGCGCCAGCTTGTCGAGGGATCTCCGCCGTCTCATTTCGCGCACATCGGCGATGCGCTGGATGAGATCGGCGTTGCCCGCCTGGGTTGGAACCTGGGGGACCCGCCGCGCGCGAACGCCCAGATGCGCTGGATCAGGAGCGCAGCTGGCGACATCCAGGTCGTGACCGGTCCCGGAGGCGAGGCGCCGCTCCGCTGGCTGATCCAGGGCACTCTCGTCGTCTTCGCGAGCTTCGTGTTGCCCGCGCTGGTCGTCATGGCCCTGGCGACCCTGATCGCGACGCCCATTGTGGTCAGTCGGGCACTAGGCGGGCTTGGAACCGTTGCTGCGGAGGCGGAGCGGATCGACATTGACCGCCAAGGCACCCGCCTGCCGACGGTGCTGACRCCAACCGAAGTCACGCCGCTCGTCGATGCGGTCAATCGCGCCCTGCAACGACTGGACGAGGGGCATTCCCGGCGAAAGCGCTTCCTCGCCCACGCAGCTCACGAGTTGCGGACGCCGATCGCGATCCTGCAGACCCGGCTCGAGACCTTGCCGGGTTCCGCGGAACGCATCCGGCTGCTTGAGGATATTGCCCGCCTCGCCGTGATGGCCGAGCAGTTGCTCGATCTGCAGCGTTTGGAACGTGCTCCCGACGCCTTCGTCAGGCTCGACCTCGTCGCGATCGGCCGACGCGTCGCCATCGATCTCGCGCCGCTTGCCATCAACGCCGGCTACGCGCTCGCCTTCGATGCCGACGCCGAGCGGGTTGAGGTCATCGGAGACGCTGCGGGGCTCGAACGGGCGCTGGTCAATCTGGTGCAGAATGCCATCCAGCATGGCGGCCGGCGCGGCACGATCACCATCGCGGTAGGGGCCGAGCGCATCATCGATGTGATCGATGAAGGTCCGGGGATCGCAGCCGAACAGCGCGAGCGGGTCTTCGAGCCCTTCTCCCGCCTCGCCCATCAGGACCGGGGCGCGGGTCTCGGACTGCACCTCGTGCAGGGAATTATCCAGTTGCACGGCGGCGTAATCGCAATTCTGGATCGATCGCGCGGAACCTGTTTCCGCCTGAGCCTGCCGATGCCGACCTGAACACCTCAGGCTCAGCGCGGGCATAATGCTGAGATAATCGAGCAAGGCGAGATCTCCCGCAGCCCGGGCGTCTCGACAAGAGAAGACGGCGGGCGATGGAGATTGCGCCCGCATGGTTCTCAAGCCGCCAAGCCAGCCGACTGCCGGCTGCTGGAAGAAGGCATTCAAGGTTTTGGGAGCAGTGGCGCTGTCGGTCGACCTGACGGCTTGCGCAAGCCCCTCCAATCCTCCCTCGAACGTGCCCTTGACGGACATCACGGCGTCAATAGGCGCGCGCTCATCGACCGTGCGTCCGCGAAAAACTGCCGTCGTGCTGGCTCTGTCAGGCGGAGGGGCCCGTTCTGCCGCTTTCGGATACGGCGTTCTGTCGGCGCTCGCCGAGCAACAGGACCCCGAGGAAACCGGCCGGACCCTCGCCGACGATATTGCAGTGGTGGCCGGCGTTTCGGGCGGCGGCATGCTGGCGGCCTATCTCGCCTTGCACGGCCCGTCGGGCATACCGGCCTTCAAGCACGATTTCCTCGACCGGGATCCAGAAGCGTCGCTGCGGACCGCCATCACGCCGGACAATCTGCTGCGCGGCTATCGCGGCGGCATCAATGACCTCACCGGCTTGGCGGCTTGGCTCGATGCCCATCTCTACCATGGCGCAACGCTCGGCGACCTCGAACGCACGGGAGGGCCGCGCCTCCTGCTGCACGCGACGGACCTCTATAACCGCGCACCCTTCTCCTTCGATCGCGCGAGCTTCCGCACGATCTGCAGCGACTACAACAGCTTCCCGCTATCTCATGCCGTCGCGGCATCGTCAGCCGTGCCGGTCTTGTTTGCGCCAATCGTCCTGGAAAACTTCAACCCGGCCTGTCCGCTTGTTCCGGGCGTCCCTGCGACGCCGGCAGCAAGTTCCGCGGTCGTGTCCCATCTTCAGGAAACGCAAGCGCGTTACGCGACGGCTCCTGACCTGCGCTACCTCAAGCTGCTCGATGGCGGGCTCGTCGACAATCTGGCCACCCAAAACCTCATGAAGTCGATGCGCGGACCGGCGCCGTCGCCGCTCCCGGAGGCGACCGCGCGGGAGGTGAGGCGCATCGTCGTGATCGTAGCCGACGCCTCGCTGCGCGTCGGCGGCGACATGTCGACGACAACGGACGGCCCGGGAGCGCTGGACGCCATCACGGCCTCGATCGACGCGATGATCGACGTTTCAAGCCGGGCCAGTCTCGACAGGCTGCAGGAAGAGACCGGGCGCTGGCGGCAACGCCTGATCCGCTGGCGTTGCGATGCCGTGCGAACACAGGATTGCGACAAGCTCGAGGTCAGGCTCGTAAGGCTGTCCCTGGCCGATATACGCGCGCCCGAGGCGAGAGCCCGCATTCTCCGGCTCCGCTACAAGCTTTCGCTCAAGGCCGACGAGGTCGATTTCCTCTCCGGCCTCGGGCGCGACCTTCTCGCTGCCGGTCTCCGGCACGATCGGATCATCGCCACGCGGTGATCCCGATTGCGGAGCCCTATATCGCTGACCGCGCGGAGGGCGTTTGCGGGACCGCGTGACCGATCCCCGCTATGCGTCTAGCGGGAAGATCGGGCGGCGCGCGCGGCGATAGGGCAGTTTGGTGAGATCGGGCGTGCAGAGCGCGCCACTGTCGCAGACGATGACCTTGCCAGCGATCGGCTCGAAGGCGGCACGGAAATGCTGCATCGACTTCAGCGCCACCACGCGCTTGGCAGCGGGATCGATCCCGAAAGCGCGGAATTGCTGGAGATCGTTCATCTGCGCGCGGATCGTCGTGACGAGGATCTCGACGTCGCCGACGTGCAGGACCGCGCAGGGGCCCCAGCTCGCATGCAGCCCGCCCATCATCGGCCCGTCGCCGACATAATCGCCGTCGCTCAGGCTGAGGAGCGTGCCGGTGAGCGCAAGCGGCCCCCCGCCAATCTCAGGGTCGACCTTGCCGCCGAGCCGGATGGATACTGTCGAGCCCGGTTTGGCCCGGTGCAATTCGGCCGCAGCCTCCGGATCGACGATCGGTCCGAAGCAGGCATCTTTCAGATCGGCCGCGATCATGCCTTTCAGCAGTCCGGTCGCGTCGCCATAGCCGCCGCCACCGGGATTGTCGGCATAATCGGCGATGATGAGCGGGCCGGAAGTCGCGACATAGCCGGCCGCCTCGGCAACCGCCTCCTCGACCGTAAGGAATGGCGTGACCTTGTCGTGGCGGCGCTGCCACATATCCTCGACGAGCGCTTCGGCAAAGGCACTGTGGCGCTCGTGATCGCCCTGGCAGGTGACGAGGACGGTCGGGCCGACCTCGGCGATATCGGCGTTGCCGAAGCCGCCATTGACGCTGACCGCGAAGACATCGGCCTCCTCCTCATAGGCCTTGGCCTTGGCGATGCGCTCGACCATGGGGCCGATATCGGTGCGCCCGCCATTGACCTCCTCCAGCATCGGCCGCTCGGCGCGCAGCGTCACCGGCCTGATTTCCCCGGCCATCGTCCGCTGCATGATGCCGGCCGCCAGCCGCCCGGTCTCGCGGACATCGACATGCGGATAGGTCTTGTAGGAGACGACGATATCAGCCAGCTCCGTCATTTTCCGGGTGACGTTGGCATGAGGGTCGAGCGTGATGCCGATCGGCACGTCGCGTCCGAGCACGGCGCGCAGGCGCTCCAGCAGTTCGCCTTCGCCATCCTCGCAGAAACCCGTGACCATCGCGCCGTGCAGGCCGAGCAGCACACCATCGATCGCCCCGCGATGCGCCTTCGCCGCATCGACGATGACGCCGGCGATGTGATCGAAGGCCTCGCGCGTCACCGGGCCGGAGGGCTGCGCGGCGGCGCTGATCGCATGGACCACCTGCCAACCGGCCGGGCGGCCGATATCGAGGAAGCCGGCGATCGGCGTATTGGCCTCGCCGCGCTCGGCGATGGCAGCCTCGCCCAGGCTGATGCCGCGGTCCTCGAAGGCGGACAGGTCGGCCGGGCAACGGCTGAAAGTGTTGCTCTCATGCGAGAACTCGGCGGTCAGCACGGTGAAGGTCATGGCGTTCCTCGCGGTTTTTTCTGCTTCTCGGTGGTGGCAGGCGTCAGCCGTCGCGCAGCGGCCGGCGGATATCGAGCGCCTCGATCAGCGCGTCGCCGAACAGGTTGATGGCGATCACGGTCGTGGCGATCACGAGGCCGGGAAAGATGATGATCCAGGGCGCGATGAAGATCTGGGCGGTGCCGGAACTCATCATCGCACCCCAGCTTGGCACCGGCGGCTGGGCTCCCAGCCCGAAGAAGCCGAGCGTCGCCTCGAGCACGATGGCATCCCCCGTCGCCAGCATGCCCGCGACGATGACCGGCGTCATCGCGTTCGGCAGCAGATGCAGGAAGAGCACGCGGGCGGGGCTGGCACCGGCCGTCACGGCGGCATCGACGAAGAGCTCTCCTCTCAGCGCCATGACCTGCGCTCGCGTCAGCCGGGTGAACTGGGCGAGATAGGCGATGGCGATGGCGATCGCCGTCGAATGCAGGCCCGGCCCGAGGATGGCGATCAGGATCAGCGCCAGCAGGATCTCCGGAAAGGACCAGGTCAGGTCGACCACGACCGTGACGGCCCGGTCGAACATGCCGCCGAAATAGCCGGCAGCGGCGCCAAGCGTCGCCCCCGCGATCACCGAAAGGGCGATGGAAAGCACGCTGACGCTGAGCGAGGTGCGGGCGCCCTGGATGATGCGCGAGAGCAGGTCGCGCCCGAACTCGTCGGTGCCGAGCCAATGCGCAGCCGAGGGGGGCGTGTTGGCGAGGCTGAGCTTCTGCGCGGCATAATCATAGGGCGCGATCCAGGGTGCGAAGATGGCGCAGAGCACGAGCGCGATCAGGAACAGGGCGCAGAGGGCGCCGCGCGGCGAGCGCGCGAGCCGGGACACGAGGGACGAACGGCTCATCGGGCACCCATCGCTTCGCGCAGGCGCGGGTCGAGCGCCGCCTGGGCGAGGTCGCCGAGCAGCGTGCCGAGCATCACCGCAATGGCGAGCATCAGGAGGCAGCCCTGCACCAGCGGATAATCGCGCTGCCCGAGCCCCGTGATCAGCAGGGAGCCGAGGCCCGGACGGGCGAAGACATATTCCACCGTGACGGCGCCGCCGAGGATCCAGCCGATGCGCAGGCCGAGAATGGTCATCACCGGCAGCATCGCCTGCTGGAGCACGTGCCGGAGCTGGATGCGCCAGAACGGCAGCCCCTTCGCCTTGAGCACGCGCACGAAGTCCCGGCCGGATATCTCGACCATCGCAGCGCGGGTGACGCGGGCGATCAGCGCCGTGCCGCCAATGCCGATGGTCAGAGCCGGCAGCACCAGCGCATCCCAGCTCCGGGCGCCCGAGACCGGGAACCACTCGAATTGCACCGCGAACATCAGGATCATCAGCAGCGCCAGCCAGAAGCTCGGCAGCGTCGAGCCAAGCAGGATGAAGCCCATCACGGCCCGGTCGAACAGGCTGTCGCGGAAGGAGGCGGCCAGCACGCCCGCGGTGATACCGACGGTGGTGGAGAACAGGAGCGCCGTGCCGCCGAGCGCGAGGCTGTGCGGCATGTTCTCGGCGATCAGCTGCGCGACCGGCTGACGCATCACGATGGCGTCGCCGAGATCGCCGGTCACGACCTTGGCGAGCCAGCGCCCGTACTGGACGAGCAGCGGCTGGTCGAGGCCGTAGCGGGCGATCATCTGCGCTCGCTGCTCGGGCGACGAGCCGACCTGGATCAGATGCTCCAGCGGGTCGCCCGGCACGAGATGGATGATCATGAAGATCACCAGCGAGACGGCGAGGAACACCGGCACAAGCATGGCGAGCCGCCGGATCGCGAAACGCAGCAAGGGTCTCTCCCGTGTGCGGCCGTGGCCTGGAGCATCGGACCGAAAAGTGGGATCCACTTTTCGGAAGAATCCGATGCGGCAACAAAGAAATTGGTCGCCGTTATCGCGTCCTGTCGGACGCGGCGATCAAGGCTCAGTTCGCCGGGGCGATGTCGAGCATGGTCGGCCCGTAGAGCCCGGTGCCGCGGATCTTCCCGGGCATCGCGATGCGCTTGCCATAGGCGAGGCTCTGCGCCGGCTGGTAGATCGGCACGAACGCGTACTGCGACAGTACGTACTCATGATACTTGGTGAAGTTCGCGACGCGCTCGTCCCAGGTCTTCGACTTGTTCATGGCGATGTCGTTCAGCCGCTCCGCCTCGGGATCGTTGAACATCGAGACATTGGGGTAGCCGGCGCGCTTCGCAGCGAAGAACCAGTCGACGATATCGGCATTGGTCCACTGATAAGAGCGGATCGCCAGCTGGTGCTCGGTCTTCTTGCGATACTGCGCGTTGATCGAGCCGGCATCGATGATGCTGATATCGGCCTGCACGCCGACAGCCTTGAGCTGGGCCTGGACGATCTCGACGAGGCGCTTGAACTCGGTGCCGTTCTGGGTCCAGAGCTTCACCTCGAGGCGCTTCCCGTCCTTGACGCGGATGCCGTCGGGGCCGGCCTTCCAGCCGGCGTCGTCGAACAGCTTCTTCGAACGCTCGGGATCGAAGGAGATCTTGAACTTCGGATCGACCTGCGACTCCTTCAGCGAAGAAATCAGGAAGGTGTCCGCAGCCGCACCGTTGCCGCCATAGAGGCTGGTCAGGATCTCCTTCTGGTTGACGGCGAAGGCGGTGGCTTCACGCACCTTGATGTCGGTGAACGGCTCGACGCTGGTGTTGATCGGCATATAGACCAGCTCGTTGCCGGGAATGGTGACGAGCTTCACCGCCTTGTCGGCCTGGATGCGCGGCAGGAAGTCGGTCGGGACATTGACGAGCAGGTCGGCGCCGCCGGTCTTCAGTTCGAGATAGGCGGTCGATTCCTCGGCGATCTCGCGGAAGGTCAGCTTCTTGAACTTGGCCGGCCCCTTATTAGCCGACAAATCCGACGCCCAGGCATAGTCGTCGTTGCGAACCAGCACGGTCTGCTGGCCCACGGTGAACTGCTGCATCTTGTAGGGGCCGGTGCCGACGGCCTCCGTCACGCCGAACTTGTCGCCGAGGGCCTGATAGGCCTTGGGCTCGGGAATGCACATGAAGGAGCTGGCGAGGTTGAACAGCAGGTTCGGGTCGGGATGCTTCATGTGGAAGCGCACCGTCAGATCGTCGACGACCTCGACACGGTCGACCGCCTCGACGGTGAAGGCGTTTTCTGTGCCCTTGAACTGCGGCACCCACCATTCGATCGTCCTGGCGTTGAACGGCTCGCCATTGTGGAACTTCACGCCGGGCTTCAGCTTGAAGGTCCACTGCATGCCGTCGGGGCTCGCTTCCCACGACGCAGCAAGCTGTCCATGGAAACTCTGATCGGCATCCTGCACGACCAGCCGGTCGAAGATCAGCGTGGTGGCGGTGTTGAGCTTGGTCGCCTTAACCGGATTGTAGGTCGGCGCGCCGACGAGGCGCGCGGTCATCACGAACGTCGCCTCCTGCGCCGGCGCGGCGGTCGCGGCGAGGGAGACGAGGCCCAACGCCAGAAGGCTCCCTTTGATCATCGTCTTCATCCCGTTTCCCCTTATGTTTCGAGATGTTGCGAAAGGCTTGGATGGTTCAGCCGAGAGGACCTGAGCTGTCGCCGACATGGCCGGTGAAGCGGCCATAGAGTTCGGCCATCCGGTTCAGCCGCTGCTCGACCTGCGGGCCGAGCTCGACGAAGACCGCGTTGATCAGCAGATTGCTCAGGCTCGCCATATGAGCGGTCGAGTCCCAGAACAGGTTGAACTCGGTCGAGACGACCAGCATCTCGTCGACGAGGCCGCGGCCCCAGTCGCAGAAGGAATCGGTGACGAGGGTGGTCGGAATGCCGGCTGCCTTCGCTTCCTGCGCCAGCACCTTGGCCATGCGCGAATAGCGCCGCGCCTCGAAGATCACGAGATGGCGCCCGGCCTCGCCCGAGAGCAGGAGGTCAGAGAAATTGCCGGCCGCGAGGTCGACGAGATGCACACCGTCACGCAGATACTGGAGCTGGTTGGCGAGGTATTGCGCGAGGCCGCGCTCGGTCTGGAAGCCGGTGACGTAGACGGAGGATGCCGTCGCCAGGCGGCGGGCAACCCGCTTCCACTCTTCGCTCTGGGCGAGTTCGTAGAGCCTGACGAGACCGGCGATCTCGAGCTGGAGGCTGCGCGCGAGCTGGTCGTCGCCGGCGAGGCTGCGCTGCTGGAAATCGCGCAGCCGGTCGCTGATCAGCCAGGGCCGGTCCCCGATCTCCTCGGCGAGGCTGCCCTTGAGGTCCTTGAGGCTCTTGTACCCCAGCGTCCGGCAGAAGCGCCCGACCGTCGGCTCGCTGAGAGAAACCTTCTCCGCCAGGCTGGCCGCCGTCTCGAAGGGCAGGCTCGGCAGCTGCGCCAGCATGTAGCTCGCCAGCGCCTTGTCGGCCTTGGAGCCGTTGGCGAGGCAAGCCTGCAATCTCTGGCGAAGGGTTTGAGACATCGAAACTCCCGGCGATGCCTCATCAAGAAATTTTTCTTTCACGTCGTCAAATGATTTTTATTTTCTTGCAAACCCTCTCCGTTTGAGGCTCGTCTTGCCGGTGCCCGCTTCGGGCGGATGGAGACGGGCATTCCCGCGCGATGAGCACTGCCATGCGACATGCCGATGTGATCGTGCTCGGCGCCGGAATCGTCGGTGTCAGCGTTGCGCTGCATCTGCAGGAACGCGGCCGCAGGGTCTTGCTGGTCGACCGCGGCGAGCCCGGCGCCGAGACGAGCCACGGCAATGCGGGGCTGATCGAACGATCCTCGGTGGTCCCCTATGCCTTTCCCCGCGACTTCGCGACGCTTGCCGCTTTCGCGTCGAACCGCTCGATCGCGGTGCGCTACCGCCCGGCCACGCTGCTGCGGATGGCGCCGTGGCTCGCTCGCTATTGGCGGAATTCCGCGCCCGCGCGCCTGGACAAGCTGGGCCGCGCAATCCTGCCGCTGATCGAGCGCTGCATCGAGGAACACAACCATTGGACGAAGGCGGCCGGAACCGAAGCGCTGATGCGAAGCGGCGGCTGGATCGAGCTCTATCGCGACCGGCGCGGGTTCGAGCAAGCGACGAGGGCGGCTTCGGATCTCCAATCCTACGGCCTTGCCTACGACGTGCTCGATGACCAGAACCTGCACCACCGCGAGCCCGGACTGCTGCCGGACGCGATAACCGGTGCCATTCACTGGCGCGACCCTGCGACGGTGACCGACCCCGGAGCGGTCACGCGCGCTTACGCAGCGCTCTTCGCGGCCCGTGGCGGCATCGTGGCAAAGGCCGACGCGCAGGGCTTGAGGCAAGAGCATCCGGGCTGGCGTCTACCAACCGAAGCAGGCGAATGGCAGGCATCCGAGGTCGTCGCCGCTTTGGGGCCCTGGTCGAAGGAGCTTTACGGGCGCTTCGGCTATCGCTTCCCGCTGGGATTCAAGCGCGGCTATCACATGCACTACGAGATTGCGTCCCAACTGGCTCCGCGCCACCCGCTCTGCGATGCTCGGGCCGGCTTCGTGCTGACGCAGATGCAGCGCGGCGTCAGGCTTACGACGGGGATCGAGCTGGCCGGGCGCGACCAGCCCTCCGACACCTGGCAACTCGACCGCGCCGAAGAGATCGCGCGAGGCATCATGCCATTGGGGCGGCGTCTGGATGCCGAGCCGTGGCGCGGTGCACGTCCCTGCCTGCCCGACATGCTCCCCGTAATCGGCCGTGCACCCCGGCATCCCGGCCTCTGGTTCGCATTCGGCCACGCCCATCACGGCTTCACGCTTGGCCCCGCGACAGGGCGGCTGCTGGCGGAGGCCATGACCGGCGCTCCGACCTTCTGCGACATGGCGCCTTTCGCGGCCGAGCGTTTCCTGGCGAAATAGCTCGGTTCAGGCGGGTCATGACCCAGCCTTCTCACTCTATGACGGGCGCACCCTCCACGAGCTGCAGGAACACGGCGGCGCAGGCGAGGTAAAAAATCCCGACATAGATCACGGATGCCCCTCCGAGCTATTATTGTCTATCGAACCCGAATCCGTCCGGTCAGACTGCCATATCGGGGCAAAAATCGAATAAAATTCTCAAGCCTATCCCCATTGATCGATGATGCGGCGCATCATGAGCCCCCTGCCGGAGGCAAGGCCGGCAGGAGACCGGGCTGTCGCGAATTTCGCCGAAGCCTCCTCAGGCCACCCCACCGATCGCCGCGCCGACGATGCGCCGCGCATCCTCCTGGATGGCCGCCAGATGCGCCTCGTCGCGGAAGCTTTCGGCGTAGATCTTGTAGACCTCCTCGGTGCCGGAGGGGCGAGCGGCAAACCACCCGTCCGCGGCGGTTACCTTCACGCCACCAATCGCAGCGCCGTTGCCCGGCGCCTCGTTGAGAATGGCGGTGATGGGCTGACCCGCGAGTTCCTTGGTCGTGATCTGCTCGGCGGACAGGGTCTTGAGGATCGCCTTCTGTGCCGATGTCGCGGGGGCATCAACCCGCGCATAGCGGGGGTTGCCCAGCTCGGCCGTCAGCTTTCCGTAGAAGACGCTGGGGTCAGCGCCGGTCTTCGCGGTGATCTCGGCCGCGAGCAGGCCCAGGATGATTCCGTCCTTGTCCGTCGTCCAGACCGTGCCGTCCCGGCGCAGGAAGGAGGCGCCGGCGCTCTCCTCGCCGGCAAAGCCGAACGCGCCCGAGATCAGGCCGTCGACGAACCATTTGAAGCCGACCGGCACCTCGACGAGGCCGCGCCCGAGCTTGGCCGCGACGCGATCGATGATCGCGCTCGACACCACGGTCTTGCCGATAGCGGCATCGCGGCTCCAGCCCGGCCGGTTGGCGAAGAGATAGGCACTCGCCGTCGCCAGATAATGGTTGGGATTCATCAGCCCGCCGCTGCGGGTGACGATGCCATGCCGGTCGGCATCCGTATCATTGGCGAAAGCGACGTCGAACTTGTCGCGCATGCCGATCAGGCTCGCCATGGCATAGGGCGAGGAGCAATCCATGCGGATCTTGCCGTCCCAATCCGCGGTCATGAAGCCGAAGGTCGGATCGACCTCCGTGCTGACGATGGTCGCGTTCAAACCATAGCGGTCGATGATCGGCTGATAATAGTCGAGCCCGGCCCCGCCGAGCGGATCGATGCCGATGGAGACGCCGGCCCTGGCAATCGCCTCCATGTCGACGACATCGGCAAGATCGGCGACGTAGCCGCTGATGTAGTCGTGCCGGCGGACATGCTCGCTCTTCAGCGCCCGCTCATAGGGGATGCGGCTGATCCCGGCGAGCTTATCGGCGATGAGGGCGTTGGCCTTCTTCTCGATCCAGCCGGTGGCATCAGTGTCGGCCGGGCCGCCATGCGGCGGGTTGTACTTCAGGCCGCCATCCGCCGGAGGGTTGTGCGAGGGCGAAATGACCACGCCATCTGCTTTGCCGGAGGTGCGGCCACGATTGTAGGTCAGGATCGCGTGCGAGATCACCGGCGTCGGCGTAAAGCCGAGCTTGTCGTCGATCACCGTGGCCACGCCATTGGCAGCGAAGACCTCCAGCACCGTTTCGAAAGCGTTGCGCGAAAGCGCATGGCTATCAATGCCGAGGAAGAGCGGCCCGTCTATGCCCTGCGCCTGGCGATAGAGGCAGATCGCCTGGGCGATGGCGAGAATATGGGCCTCGTTGAACGACAGCGAGAAGGCCGAGCCACGATGGCCGGACGTGCCGAAAGCCACCTGCTGAGAGCGCTGCGACGGGTCTGGCTGCTCGAAATAGGCATTATTGAGAGCCGCCACATCGACGAGCATGCCCTGCTCCAGCCGCTTTCCCGCAAATGGACTGACATCATTGGACATGCTGAATCTCTGAAATCCGTTCGAGGGTCGTTGCGTCCGGCAGAAGAATCGCCAGACGCCAACCGGCGCCGGGAGAGACTCCCCAGGGTACATCGCAACCTAATGTCTCGGAATCATGATCGTCCAGCCGACAGCTGCACGGCCGCACGTCTCTTTGGACGCGAAGCGCGATCTAACCTGATGTTTAGGAACGGGATTTCTCCGAAAAGTGGATTCCACTTTTCGGTCCGGCGCCCTAAGCCGCGTTGATCGCCTTGGCGGGCGCGTCCGGCGGAAGGCCCCTCCCCACATCGACATAGGTGAAGCCCTTCGCGCGCAGTTGCTCCGGCCGGTAGATATTGCGCAAATCCAGGAGAACCGGAGCAGCCATCAAGCTTTTCACGCGGTCGAGGTCGAGCGCGCGGAAGATGTTCCACTCGGTCACAATGACGGCGGCATCCGCCTGGGCCACGCAATCATACGCATCCGCGCAGTAGGTCACGCCGGCAGGCAGCACCGCCTTGGCCTGCTCCATGCCTTCAGGATCGTAGGCGCGGATCGCGGCCCCGCCATCCTGCAGCGCCTGAACGATCGCCAGTGAGGGGGCATCGCGCATGTCATCGGTGTTGGGCTTGAAGGTCAGACCGAGCACCGCGACCGTCTTGCCGCGAACCGATCCGCCGCAGGCCGCCACCACCTTTCGGCCCATGGCGCGCTTGCGCTGATCGTTCACCGCCGCGACGGTCTCCACGATGCGCGCCGGCGTGCCATGATCCTGGGCCGTCTTGATCAGAGCCAGTGTATCCTTCGGGAAGCAGGATCCACCGTAGCCGGGGCCGGCGTGAAGGAATTTGTTGCCGATCCGATTGTCGAGCCCCATGCCGCGGGCCACGTCCTGCACGTTGGCGCCGACCTGTTCGCACAGATCCGCCATCTCGTTGATGAAGGTGATCTTGGTCGCCAGGAACGCGTTCGCCGCATATTTGGTCAGCTCGGCGGTGCGACGGCTCGTATTCAGGATGGGCGCGCTGTTGAGGTAGAGCGGGCGGTAGACATCGGCCATGATCGTGCGCGCCCGCTCCTCCTCGGCGCCGATCACGATGCGGTCCGGCCGCTTGAAATCCTCGATCGCCGCGCCCTCGCGCAGGAATTCGGGATTGGACACGACAGCAAACTCGGCGTCCGGACGCAACTCGCGGATGATCCGCTCGACCTCGTCGCCCGTTCCGACCGGGACCGTCGATTTCGTGACGATGACGGTGTAGCCGCTCAAAGCCTGCGCGATCTCGCGTGTCGCCGCATAGACATAGGAGAGGTCGGCGAAGCCGTCGCCGCGCCGGGACGGGGTGCCCACCGCGATGAAGACCGCATCGGCCTGCCCGACCGGACCTGCGAGATCGGTCGTGAAGGACAGCCGGCCAGCCGCGGCATTGCTGCGCACGAGATCGGTCAGACCCGGCTCGAAGATCGGGATCTCGCCCCGCTTCAACGCGACGATCTTGCTTTCCTGCTTGTCGACGCAGACGACATCATGGCCGAAATCCGCAAAGCACGCGCCCGACACCAGGCCGACATAGCCGGAACCGATCATAACGATCTTCATCATTCACTCCTCGGCAGCATCGACGCTCCGGCCCAGAAAGGCGCCGCCTTCCGAAACACGCACGCATCGGCTGTTCACATCTCGCCTGGCCGCCCCAGCCCGCAGGCCCTGGCGTATATATCCTCGATCCGCACGATATCATCCTCGCCGGTATAGCTGCCGACTTGGACTTCGATGAGCTCGAGGTCAATCTTTCCGGGATTGGCCAGCCGATGCGTGCAGCCGATCGGCAGATAGATCGATTCATTCTCGTGGATGTAGGTGACGCTTTCATCAAGGGTGACTTCCGCCGTTCCGCGGACCACGATCCAGTGCTCCGACCGATGGAAATGTTTCTGCAGGCTCAGCTTGCCGCCGGGTTTGACGTTGATGCGCTTGACCTGGAAGCGCGAGCCGATGTCGATCCGCTGATACCAGCCCCAGGGGCGGTACATGCGCAGATGCTCGCTCGCCTCGGGCCTCCGCTGTTCCTTGAGCTGCTCGACAAGCACCTTCACCTTGGCCGCCTCGGACCGCGGAGCGACCAGGACGGCATCCCGTGTCGCGATGACGATCATGTCGCGCAGGCCGATGCCGGTCACGAGCATGTCGTCGCTGCGCAGCAGGGAGCCTGAAGTGTCGATGGCAACGACCGGACCATGCATGACGTTACCGTCATCGCTCTTGATCCCCACCGCGTGGATCGAATCCCAGGCGCCGACATCGGACCAGTCGAACCCCGCAGCCAGGACACCCGCCTTCGTCGTCTTCTCCATGACGGCGTAGTCGATCGAGGTTTTCGTGATTTCCGTGAACGCCTGCGGATCAAGCCGGATGAAGTCGAGATCGGTCTTGGCGCTGCCCAAGGCGGCGCGCGCGCCGGCGAGAACCTCCGGCGCAAACCGCTCCAGCTCTTCGATCATGGTGGCGACCGAAAAAACGAAATTGCCGCTGTTCCAGAGGAAGCCCCGATCGAGATAATCCTGCGCCGTTGTCGCATTCGGCTTCTCGACGAAACGCGAAAGACGCTTCGCTTTCTCGGCACCGAGCACTTCGCCCGGTTCGATATAGCCGTACGCTGTCGAAGGCGCCGTCGGGACGATGCCCAGCGTCATGATCAGCCCGTCCGCCGCGAGCTCGGCAGCCGCCAGACAATCGCTCCGGAAAGCATCCGCGTCCATCACGACATGGTCGGCCGCGAGCGCGATGGCGACGGCGTCAGGCGACCGTCGCTGCGCGAAGAGGGCGCCGACCGCGACAGCCGCCGCGGAATCGCGCCGCTCCGGTTCAAGAATGATGTCGCCGGCGATGCCGAGCGCCTGCATCTGCTCGGCCGCGACGAAGCGGAACTCCTGGTTCGTGATCACGACCGGGCGCCCGAACGGCGCGCCCTGAACCCTGAGGAGCGTGGCCTGATACGTCGAGAGTCCGTGGCCCAGCAGATTGATGAACTGCTTCGGCATCGAGTCGCGCGAGACCGGCCAGAGTCGCGTTCCTGCCCCGCCGGCCATGATCAGAGGTGTGATGATCATTTGTCGATTTGGCTCCTCGGCGCAGCGAGTGAAAGTTGTCCTGAAACGAAATCACCCGAGATGCAATCGATCCGGTCGCATCCCGGCGGAGGTGCCCGTCGCGAACCAAGACGATCGCCGCTCGGCCGTGCTTTCGGCGATCGGCGTCCCCCTGCGCCGCCGCAAGCGCCCCCGAACAAGCATCGCCCCCGTCTGCACGTCAAAATCGTCGCGCAACGCTTGCGACGTTGAGGCGCATCGCGAATAACACGCCAGAGCCGCACGAACGAAGATGATCGCATGAAAGCCAATCTGCCGTTTGAACGTGTACTTTTGACGGGCGCTGCCGGCTTCGTCGGTTTTCACGTCGCGCAGGCTCTCCTGGATGCGGGTGTAGAGGTGTTCGGCATCGATAGCCTCACCCCCTACTACGATCCGGCACTGAAGCAAGCGCGGCTCGATCGCCTTCAGGCGCGCAACGGCTTCTCATTCGAGCAGAGCGACCTTGCCGACTATGACGGCTTCGAAGCGGCGTTCGCCGCATTCCGGCCGCAGGTCGTCATTCATCTCGGCGCTCAGGCCGGCGTGCGCTACTCGCTCGACAATCCCCGCGCCTATGCCAGCGCCAATCTCGACGGCTTCCTCTCCGTCCTCGAAGCCTGCCGCCGGCATCCGGTCGACCATCTCGTCTACGCTTCATCGAGTTCGGTCTACGGCGCCAATGCCAAGGTTCCGTTCAGCGAGCATGACCGCGCCGACCATCCGGTATCGCTCTATGCCGCGACCAAGCGGGCGAACGAATTGATGGCCCACGCCTATTCGCACCTCTACGCCATTCCGACGACCGGACTGCGCTTTTTTACGGTCTACGGCCCCTGGGGGCGTCCGGACATGGCGTATTTCAAATTCACCAAGGCTATCCTCGAGGGCCAGCCCATCGACGTCTACGCCGAGGCCGAGATGAGTCGCGACTTCACCTATGTCGACGATATCCGCGAGGCGATCGTGAAGCTCGCCGGCCTGCCGCCCACTGCCGACCCGAAATTCGATGCCTCCGATCCCGATCCCGCAACGGCGTCCGCGCCGTTCCGCCTCTACAATATCGGCAATCACACGCCGGTCCGGCTCGACCGCTTCATTGCGGTGATCGAGGAGGCCTGCGGACGCAAGGCCATCAAGAGGCACTTGCCATCGCAGCCCGGCGACGTGCCGGCGACTTACGCCGATGTCGGCGATCTGGCGGCTCGCACCGGCTTCAGCCCGGCAACACCGATCGAGCAAGGCATCGCGCGCTTCGTCGAATGGTATCGCTCCTTCTACAGCATTTGAGGGCGAAGCGAGCGTAGCAGGTTATCGAGTGACAGCGAGGGCAAGGGATGCATTGGGCTGACAGCCCGCCCCGGCTTTCGGCAGCGATCAAGGCGCCCATTTTTCGGTAAGCCTCACCCTCCTATGCTGCCCCCACATCCACGGCGCACGCGCGGTCCCGCATCCCGATGGATGGGATCGACCGCCTGCTAGGGCCTCATCGCGAAGAGTTCCTGGTGAAACCGCTCCGTCACCGGCAATCCAGCGGCGGCGAAATCCGCGCGCAGCGCCTCTCCGAAGTCCGAGGGGCCGCAGAACCACATGCTGGCGGCGCGCCATTCCGGCACGGCCGCGCGAATGCGATCCCCAGTCAGTCGGCCGTCCCGGCCGCTGACGAAGATATGCAGACGGATGTTCGCGGCCTCGGCATCCGCCTTGAGCTTGGAAAGCGCGGTCTCGTCGACATCCGTGGTCGGATGGAACAGGTCCACCTCCGGCGGCGGCTGGTCCGGACACGCCGACCGCCCCTGGGCCAGGTATTTCATCCTGGCGATGAACGGCGTGATGCCGATGCCCGCACCGATCCAGATCTGCCGCGGCTGGCTGTCGACGAAGTCGAAGCAGCCATAGGGCCCCTCGACCTTCACATTCTGGCCGACGCTCAGCTTCTCCCGCAGCCGGCTCGTGTGGTCTCCGAGCTCCTTGGCGATGAAGGTGATCCGGCGGTGATCGTCATGCCATGCCGAGGCGATGGTGTAGGGGTGCGCGCCTTCGCGAACATCCGACGTCGCGAAGGCGAACTGCCCGGGTTTATGGCCGGGCCAGCCTTCCGGCACATCGATCTCGACCTCGACGACGCGCACGCCGGGATAGTGCCGGAGCGAGGCGATCCTGCCCGCGACCTGCCGACCGGCGCCGACACGGCGCAGCAGAACGATGGTTGCCGCATAGGTGCCGGAGGCGAGGAGCAGCGCCATCACTACACCGAGCGGCGCCGCCCAGTAGTCGAAATCGGTCAGGACAACGGCGTGGAACGCCAGGACGAGGTATGCGGCCGCAAGCAGGCGATGGGTCTGGTAGAAGAAGCGGTAAGGGACGTGCCGGATGAGCGCTAGCGCGATCAGGAGAACCGCCGCATAGAACGCCCATTCGCCGAGCCACTCTGCCGAGCCGCGCAGGTTCGCGAAGGCCTGCTCGATCGGATTTTCCAGAGGCGGTCGCGCTCCCCGCGTCGGGCGCGCCAGCCAGCCCCATCCGACCGCCCATTTCGGCCCCCGGCTCCAGAGCCAGTGAATCACCGAGAGGATGAGCGCGGCGATGCCCAACCATTTGTGCAGGCGGTACATCTTGTCCAGCCCGCCGAGCCAGCGTTCCGGCCCGCGCGGCCGCAGCGCCAGGATCATCGCGACGCTCATCGCCGTCATGGCCAGGACGCCGCTGTACTGGACCATGGCGCCGCGCAGGGCGAAGAAATTGGCCGACTGGAACGCCGCCGGCTCGGCCGCCAGCCACAGAAGGCTCAACAGGGCTAACAGGCACCAGAATGCGTATTTGATGTTCCGCATCGCCGTCGAAATTCTCCATGGAGGATGAGAATTAAACGCTACGGGCTGTGAGGCGCGTCATTGATGGAGGTCAAGCCCGGCCGCAATCGAGCAGCCGCCGACCGCCATTTTGTGACCTTTCCAGGAGGCCGGCAGCACCCTGGTGCACGCTCGACCAGGGGCAAGGACATCAGAAGGTACGCCTGGCTGCCCGGATAGCCCGTGGCCACCGCCCGTACGACTTTCCTTCGCTCGTCGTTGGCGCTACGCACAATTCGAACTCCGGATGGCGCCCCGGTACCTCTGCGTCATTACCATCCTTTGAACAGCGTTCGACCTCGGGACGATCGGCCTCTCATGAGCAGCCTGAAATTCGGAACCTCCGGCCTGCGCGGTCTCGTCAGCGAACTCGTCGGCCTGCCGAGCTACAGCCATGTTCGCGCCTTCTGCTCGATGCTACGCGATGGCGATGCGCAAGCGCGAGAAGAAGTGCTGGTCGGCCGGGACTTGCGCTCGTCGAGCCCGCTCATCGCGGCCCAGGTTGCTCAGGCGATCCTCGATGCGGGTCTTACTCCGGTTGACTGCGGGGCCGTGCCGACGCCCGCACTTGCACTGGCCGCAATGACACGCGGCTGCGCGGCCATCATGGTGACGGGCAGTCACATTCCCGATGACCGCAACGGGCTGAAATTCTACCGGGCGCAGGGCGAGATCGACAAGACGGACGAGGCGAAGATCCTGGCCTGGCATGAGCAGTTGGGCCTGAGCGCGATGCCGGCAGCGCAGGCCAAGGCGGCTTCCTATGATGCGCTGACGGCTTACCAGGCCCGTTATGCGGATTTCTTCGGCAGCTCAGCGCTGGCGGGCCTGACCGTCGGGGTCTACCAGCATTCCTCCGTCGGCCGGGACGCGATCTGCGATGTCCTGGCCGCGCTCGGCGCGAAACCTCTGCCGCTGGGACGCAGCGACAGCTTCATCCCCGTCGATACCGAGGCCCTGCGCCCCGAGGACGAGGCCCTGGCACGGGAATGGGCCGCCGGGCAGCGGCTCGATACCATCGTCTCGACGGATGGCGATGCGGATCGTCCTCTCGTCGCCGATGAACGGGGAACCTTCCTGCGCGGCGACCTCGTCGGCGCCTTGACCGCCCAGTTTCTCAGCGCCGATGCGATCGTCACTCCCGTCACATCGAATTCCGCCCTCGACCGGCCGGGGCTGTTCGCGCGCGTGGTCCGCACGCGCGTCGGCTCGCCCTATGTCATCACCGGAATGGGACAGGCGGCAAGCGAGGGCGCCGCTGTCGTCGTCGGCTTCGAGGCCAATGGCGGCGTGCTGCTCGGCTCGGATGTCACCCGTGAAGGACGCATCCTGCCGGCCCTGCCGACACGCGATGCCATGCTCCCGATCCTGTCGACCCTGGCTCTGAAGGTGCGGCAGGGTAAGCGCCTGAGCGAAATCGCAACGGAGGCCGGTTTCGCGGTCGCCTTGTCGAACCGGCTCCAGGAGATCCCCCAGGATCGCACGGCTGCGCTGATCGCCCGTCTTGATGCCGACGATCCGGCGTTCCGCGACGACAGCTTCTCGGCCCATGGCGGGGTGGTCGCACGCGACCGTCGCGACGGGCTGCGGTTGACGCTGGCCGATGGCAGCACGGTGCATTTCCGGGCCTCGGGCAATGCCCCCGAGTTGCGCGTCTATGTGGAGGCTGCCACGCCCGCTCTCGCCGAAGCGCTGCTCGCCGAGAACCTCGCCTTCGCAGCGGCTCAGACCCGTTGACGTGCCGAGAAGCGGGCTGCGGCCTTCGCTGAAGAACGTCCCGTCGGCAGGATCGCCGTAACGAGAGCTAGAATACCCGCTCGATGAAGATTTGCGCGGTGCTCTGCGTGCCTGAAAGCGCCGCGGCACGCGCAGACCCGACGATGTCCAGGCGCTGCCAGGCCAGTGATCCTTCCAGGCCGAGGCGCAGGCCTTCCACCGGCTTCCAAATCACATTCGCAGACGTTCGATCGATCCGAACCTGCCCCCCAATATCGCCTACACGCGGCAAGGTCAGGCTGTAGCGGCTGATATAGGCGTTGCTGGACCATTCGTCCGACCAATCCCAACCGATCGAGACGACGCCGGACCACCCGCGCGTCGTCTGGTCGCCGGTCAAGAACGGTAATGCCGTGCGCCGGTCGAGCAGCGAGCCGACATAGGCCGGCGCATCGACAGCGCCGGCGATCTGGCCGGACAGGGTGAACGACCGGTCGAGCACGCTGCCTTCCCAGGTCGCGCCGATGATGGCTGCCCGGCCCGTCAGGCTGGAAGCCCCGATGCGCGGAACCTCGCGCAAGGCGACGGCGCCATGCAGGGTCAGCGCCTCCCCCTCATAGACCAGGCGCGCCACGCCATCCGGTATCCGCTGCCCCACCGTCGGCAGCGGAATGCGCCGATCGACGGAGACGTCTTCGGCCGACAGCGAGAGGCTCAGCTCTTCGGTGAGCGGCCGCTCATAGCCGATCAAGGCAACGGTGCGGCTGGGAATGCGCCCGATCAGGGCGAACTCGTCGCCAGTCCAGAAATCGAAGCGCGAGCTGGCCAGCCCGGCGCTGAACGCCCCCAGCGTGATGCTCGCCTCGCCGATCGTGACGTCGGTGCCACCGCCGCTGTTCGTGTCCATCGAGAACTCGAAGGCCGTCGCGAGATAATGGCCATTGGCAAGCGACTGACCGCTTTCGATCCGAAATGTCGTGCTGAGCGGAAAGCTCGTCGCACTCCGCGGCACGAGCCCCGTTGCCCGCGCAACTGCGTTTCCCCGGAAGCCGTCGCGTTGCAGCCCCGCATTCACTGTACCGGAGACGGCCATGCAGGCGCCCAGGCCGGGCGAGACAAAGCCGGACGGCGGAGGATCCTCCTCGTCATCCGCGTCATCATCCGCGTCGTCGTCTTCTGTATCCTCGGGCCCGGCCCTGCCTGGGGAGGCAGAGGAGGGTTTGGGCAGAAGCGGCTCAAGATCCGCAGGCTCGATGCTGCAGCTTCGCAGGAGGGCCGGCGGCCTGCCGGCGGCCCATGCCGCTCCGACAAGATTCGGCCAGCACATCGATGCCGCCGCCCAAAGCCCAAGGACCACCGCTTCGCGGCCACCCGCCCCGGCGATCCTGCGCGCGAGGCGTGCGCGCCGAGCCAGCTTGCTCACGGCCTCCTGCTTCAAGGTCTGATCGCTTCCACGGCCCGGCTTGCCATGCATCCGTCCCCAGATGCCGCCATGTCGCCGCGCCCCGTCCTCAACCAAAAACCGACCACGATCCGCCCCTCGTGATTGACGGCGATGCCCCGGTACATCTTGATGTCAGGACACGCTGCCGGCGACAATGGTCGTCATACCCTTCCCCATCAGGCACTCATCAGAACGGATAGCATATTCAGGTAGGACGCAACGCCCGAGACGTGTGAGCATGTTTCCGTGGCGGACGATATCGGCAAGGATGACTTGAGAGTGGTCTCGACGCGGCATAGTCCCCCAATCGGCGAAGTGCATGACCTGCCCCGCTGCCCGGCCCGCCGTCGATTTTCCTGTTTCGCAACGTATGGGAGAGCGCAGATGCACAGTGGAAAACGACCGGCCGGCCTTGGAGTTCTTCTCCTCGCCCTTCCCTTGCTGAGTGGTACGGCACATGCCGTAGACCGCATGGACGGAGCCTGGACCACAACTGCTGCGAGCTGCGACGAAGTCTTCGTCAAGCGCAAGGGCAATCTCGCGCTCAAGCGAACGGCCGAGGGCTGGAGTGCCTTCATCGTCAACGGCAACCGCATCAATGGCGCGAACGCCACTTGCAACGTGAAATCCTCCAAGCAGAAGGGCGATGTGACAACGCTCCTCCTCAGCTGCGCCGACAGGATCATGTTCGACACCATGACGGTCTCGATCCGCTTCAAGGAAGACGGCACCTTCGTCCGCTTCGACCCCGAATTCCCGGAGGTGGAGACAAGCTATCACCGCTGCGACCGGTGATAGCTCCGGCGCCTCGGCGCCGGATTGGGTGGACAGGACGAAGCCAGCGACGGCGAGGCCTCCGACCATTGGCCCCCACGAAGGCGCCCCGGAGACGACGGGGTGCCCGACGGTTAGCCGGTGGCGCGAATCATCCCCAATCTTGTTCTGAAGCACGTCCCTATCGGATCCCATTTCGCCGGAATCGGCCTGTTCCCGGGGACGACAGCGGCTCTGGATCCTTGAACGCCCGCCGCGATTGAGCGCGGGCGCGACAGCACGCGTCGGCTGCGCGCCAATCCGCTATTCGGCTTCGCTGCCCCCGGCATTCCGGCGCCATGCCCCCGGCGTCGCGCCGGTGAGCTGGCGAAAGACGCGCGTGAAGTGGCTCTGGTCCCCGAAGCCGCACATCAGCGCAATGTCGGAGAGCGGCAGATGCTGCTGGACGAGATGCTTCTTCGCCTCCGAGACCCGCAACCGCATGAGATAGCGCTGCGGGGCCACACCGACGCTCTGCCGAAACGCACGGGCGAAATGGCTGGCCGTCAGCCGGCACTCGCTGGCGACTTGCGCGATCGTCAGGTTCGATGCCAGGCGAGCCATCATGATCTCCTGCGCCCTGCGCTGTTGCCAGCCGGCCAGCCTGCCATGTCCGGCGCTGGCTGAGGGTTCGAGGCCGCCAAAGGCCCGGGCGAAATGGATCAGCAGGGCCATGGCGATCTGATCGGTCAGAAGCTGGTTGGCGCCGGGCAAGGCCGAGGCATGGACCAGCGCCTGCGACAGCCCCCACAAAATATCGTCCTGAGCGTCGTTCTCCGAACGCAGCGTCGAGGGAGCGCGGCCGCCATGTTGTGCAGCCATCGCGCCTAGCGCTTCGGAAGGAATGTAGAACTGGAGGGCGTCGAAACGGCCCTTGAACTGCCATTGCGGATCGTCGCGCAAATCCACGACGTCGACGGATTTCGCGTGAAGGCGACCCGATCGATAGCGCCGCCCTCCGAGCCAGCCGGAATGGCATTCGAGATCGTCCACTTGCTGGAGGATCGAAAATGCGTTCTCGCTCCGGGTCTGGTCGGTGCGCTCCCTGAAGCGCCGCCCACAGGAGAGTCTCGTCGCCGCCAACCCCAACCGGCCGTCGAGATGGAACTCGGAAACGACTCGCCCCTGCATCCCGAAATGATCGGCGATACACGCGCCGAAAAAGCCCTTCGGGTCTGCTGCTCTCGACAATCGCATGAACGCAACCCCCGGCAATGCCGTGGCCTGTCAAAGCCGCGGCGATCTCATATCGTTCGCCCTTGGATCCGGTTCCTCGTCTTGGCCAACCGCGCGGTTGTGCCTTTATCGCTCATCGATGAGAATCGTGCCCGATCGATGATTTACGGTCACGAATAGCAACAAAGGCGATGACCTGGAAAGGGAGGCGCTCACCACCTGAACGTGTCCTGAGAACGGTATTCCGATGACGCGGTGCAGCAGCTCACCCTGACGGAAGCCTAGCTCGGCTGGAACCTGTCGCGAGCGGGAGCGCGGATCGACGCCATCGGGATGATGCCGCCGCGAGCCCCCGCAGCGGCATCAGTGCCCGGTCAGCTCGCTCCCTCAGCTCGCTTTGGCAGCGTTCGGCCCGATGGTCTCGCCATGGGTGACGCGCTCCGGCGCCTTGTGGACCATCGTGTAGGCGTAGTCGACGCCCATGCCGTAGGCGCCGGAATGCTCTCTCACGATCGCCATGACGGCATCGTAGGTCTCGCGATGCGCCCAGTCGCGCTGCCATTCGAGCAAAACCTGCTGCCAGGTCACCGGCACGGCGCCGGCCTGCACCATGCGGTCCATCGCGTATTTATGCGCGTCGCTGGAAGTGCCGCCGGAAGCGTCCGCCACCATGTAGATCTCGTAACCGCCCTCGAGCATGGCGCAGAGCGCGAAGGTCGTGTTGCAGACCTCGGTCCAGAGCCCGGAAACGACGACCTTCTTGCGGCCATTGGCGGCGAGCGCGTCGCGGACGTTCTGATCGTCCCAGGAGTTCATCGAGCTCCGCTCGAGGATCTTGTTCTGCGGGAAGACCGCCAGCAGCTCGGGATAGGTATGACCGGAGAAGCTGTTCGTCTCGACTGTCGTGATCGTCGTGGGGACGTTGAAGGCCTTCGCCGCCTTGGCGAGGCCGACGACGTTGTTCTTCAACACCTGCCGGTCGATCGACTGGACGCCGAACGCCATCTGCGGCTGCTGGTCGATGAAGATGAGCTGGCAGTTCTTGGGAGTCAGGACTTCCAGGTACTTGGACATGTTGCCCTCCTTTGGGCGACCGGGTGAATGCTTGACCAGGCGCAGCGGTTGACGATTTTGCGCAGGCGCCGTCCGTGCGGTCCGCGTTAGACGCGATCTCTCATGGCTCTGTTTCCCCGCGATGCTTCACCGGGCTCGGTGGCGGATCGAGATGCAGGAAGTGCCGCACGACCGGCCCGCCCTCCCCGGCATGGAAGCGCGCGACCTCCTTCTGCAGATCAGCATCGGCCTTCGAAACGCGGCGGTGCTGGCGCAGATGCTCGGCCCAGGACGCGACCATGAACCATTCGACCAGCTTGTCCGGATCGGCGGTATCCTCGGTGATGCCCCAGCCATAGGCGCCGTCGCGCCGCCGCTCGGCCGAGAGGGCGTTGATCGCGCGCAGGAAGGCCTCGCGATCGGCAGACGGCACGCGGTATTCGATGAGAATCAGAACCGGGCCGCGATCGTTCTCGATGGCAGCGGCGGTGAGCGGCTCCGGCCAGTGATTGGAGGGCGCGAGATCGGCTTCGCCGGCCGGCAGTTTGATCCGATGCATGATCAACCCGGCGACCAGCAGCGCGGCCGCGCCGATCAGTAGGGTGCCACGGATGCCGGCGGCTTGCGCGACCGCGCCCCAGCCGAGGCTGCCGGCGGTCATCGCGCCGTTGAACACGGTCAGGTACACCGCGAGCGCCCGGCCGCGCACCCAGTTCGGCAAGATTGCCTGGGCGACGCCGTTGAGCGTGGTCAGCGCCACGATCCAGGCCGCGCCGAGCAGCAGCAGAATGACCACGGCGAGCCATTGCGGCGGGCCCAACGTCAGCGCTGCCATGACGACTGCGGTCAGCACGGCCGAGAACAGCAAGAGCCCGTCGGCATCGAGCCGGGCGCGCAGGCGCGGCAGCAGGACGGCGCCGCCGATCGCACCAGCCCCGACGGCGCCGAGCAGGATGCCGTAGAAGCCGGCGCCGCCGCCGAGCAGGTTGCGCGCGACCAGCGGCAAGAGCGCCCAGACGGCACTGGCGCAGGCGAAGAAGATCGCCGCGCGCAGCAGAACGACATGCAGTTCCCGGCTCGCCCGGGCATAACGCAGCCCGGCCCGGAACGCCCCGGAAAAGCGCTCGCTCAGCGC
The DNA here is from genome assembly GCF_052113585.1 of Allobosea sp. TAF32. NCBI lineage: Bacteria > Pseudomonadati > Pseudomonadota > Alphaproteobacteria > Hyphomicrobiales > Alloboseaceae > Allobosea > Allobosea sp. TAF32. The sequence continues at coordinate 461,502 of NZ_JBFRDM010000002.1, forward strand.
ATCGTCGGCTCCTGGCGCGCGGCGCCACCAGATCAGCGCGCCGATGACGATGACGTAGCTCAGCACGTCCGCGCCATAGGTCACGCTGGCGCCGAGAGCGGCGAGGATCAGCCCGCCCAGAGCCGGGCCGATGGCACGGGAGATGTTGATGCCGAGCGAGTTCAGCGCCACCGCGCTCTTGAGATCGGCCTTGCCGACCAACTCGGGCACGATCGCCTGCCAGGTTGGCGCCATCAGCGCCGCGCCGATACCGCCGAGGAAGGTCAGCCCCACCAAAGCGGGCACGCTGAGCTGTCCGCTTCCGGCCAGGAGCATCAGCGAGAGGCTGACGCAGCCAAGCAGGATCTGGATGGCGATGAGGAACTTGCGCCGGTCGAGAATGTCGGAAAGCACGCCGGCGGGAATGGCGAGCAGGAAGATCGGCAGCGTCGCCGCCGCCTGCACCAGCGCCACCGCCGCCGGCGCGCCGGAGAGGTCGGTAACCAGCCAGGCGCTGGCGACGTCGCGCATGAACGAGCCGATATTGCCGATGATCGTCGCCGCCCAGAGCACGGCGAAGACTTTCTGGCGCAGCGGCGCGAAGCCGGAGGACGGGACCGGCGATGTGACGGCGCTCATCGCGTGACTCCCCTGCGCCGCGAAAGATCGTCGAGCGCGACCAGGATGAAGCCGCCGATCAGGCCGAGATGCTCGAAGAAGCCGTTCATCGCCATCATCCGCCCCTGCCCTGCCGGCATCTCCCAGAAGCGCAAGGCGAGGAAGCTGGCAGCGAGCGTGAAGCCGGCGAGCGCCAGCGCGGCGAGCCAGCGCCAGCGACCCACGAGGATGAGCGCGCTCATCGCGAGTTCGAAGACGACGACACCGACCGCGAAGAGCGGCGCCGGCGACAGGCCGAAATGATCCATCTCGGCGATCGCACCCTGAAAATCGAGAATCTTCGTGACCGGCCCCTGGATATAGGCGGCGCAGAGCAGCAGCAGCGCTATCCAGCGCAGCACGCCTGTTCGCGGCACCGCCGCCGATTGGTCGCTCCCGGCCATGTCACACCGCCCAGCAGGCACAGCCGAGCGCGCCCCAGAAGCTCCTGAGGTCTCCGACTGGCAGCTTGCTCGACCAGGCGCCGGCATGGTCGTGGCCATGGACGTTGCAGGAACTGGCACAGCCGCAGTTGGTCATGGCCGCCCGCCGTAGCGAATTCTTGCCAGCACCCTCGGGCTCGCCCCAGGCGGCATAGCCCTTGAAGGTGCGCACCGGAGACCAGTCCGGCATCGCCGGCGGCGGCGCGCTCTGGTCGGCGCTGGCGAACTCGCTGGCGCCATAGACGACCTTGCCGCCGACGACGGTGAGATCAGCACTGATGAAGGAGATCTCGTCCTCCGGGCAGGCGAAGAAATCACGATCGGGCACGATTAGATCGGCGAACTGGCCGACGGCGATCCGGCCCTTCTTGCCTTCCTCGTTCGAGAACCAGGTGACGTTCTCGGTCCACATCCTCAGCGCCGTCTCGCGGTCCAGGCAGTTGCGCTGCGGCGTGATGCGCAAGCCGCCGACGGTCTTGCCGGTGATCAGCCAGGCGAGCGAGACCCAGGGGTTGTAAGAGGCGACGCGCGTAGCATCGGTGCCGGCCGAGGTCTTGATGCCCTTCTCCAGCATGCGCGCCACGGGCGGTGTCGCCTCGGCCGCGGCCGCGCCGTATCGTTCGACGAAATACTCGCCCTGATAGGCCATGCGATGCTGCACGGCGACGCCTCCGCCGAGCGCGGCGATGCGGTCGATCGAGCGCTCCGAGATCGTCTCGGCATGGTCGAAGAACCAGTTCAGCCCCTTGAGCGGAACCTCCTTGTCGACCTTCTCGAAGACGTCGAGCGCGCGCGAGATCGTCTCGTCATAGGTCGCGTGCAGGCGCCAGGGCCAGCGGTTCTCGGCGAGGATGCGCACCACGCCTTCGAGGTCGCCTTCCATCTCGGGCGGCATGTCCGGGCGCGGCTCGCGGAAATCCTCGAAATCGGCGGCCGAGAAGACGAGCATTTCACCCGCGCCGTTATGGCGGAAATAGTCGTCGCCCTGTTTGTACTGCGAGGTCTTCGTCCAGTTGAGGAAGTCCTCCTTTTCCTGCTTCGGCTTCTGCGTGAACAGGTTGTAGGCGAGGCGGATGGTGAGTTGGTTGTCGTCGGAGAGCTTCTGGATGACGGCATAGTCGTCCGGATAGTTCTGGAAGCCGCCGCCGGCATCGATCGCGCCGGTGACGCCGAGCCGGTTGAGCTCGCGCATGAAGTGGCGGGTCGAGTTGACCTGATAGTCGAAGGGCAGCTTCGGGCCCTTGGCCAGCGTCGCGTAGAGGATGGCGGCATTGGGCCGGGCAAGCAGCAGCCCGGTCGGGTTGCCATTGGCGTCACGTGTGATCTCGCCGCCGGGCGGTTGCGGCGTATCCTTGGTGTAGCCGACCGCCCGCAGCGCCGCCCCGTTCAGCAAGGCGCGGTCATAGAGATGCAGGATGAAGACCGGCGTATCGGGCGCGACGGCGTTGAGCTCATCGATCGTCGGCAGCCGCTTTTCGGCGAACTGATGCTCGGTGAAGCCGCCGACGACGCGGACCCATTGTGGCGGCGGCGTCACCGCGACCTGGCGCTTGAGCATGGTCATCGCATCGGCGAGCGAGCGCACCCCGTCCCAGCGCAGCTCCATGTTGAAGTTCAGCCCGCCGCGGATGATGTGCAGGTGATTGTCGATCAGGCCCGGCAGCGCGCTGCGGCCCTTCAGGTCGATGATCCTGGTGTTCGGCCCGGCGTGGACCATTGCCTCGGCCTCGCTGCCGACGGCCAGGAACACGCCATCCTTGACGGCGACGGCGTTCGCGGTCGGGTTGCTGCGGTCGAGCGTGGTGAAGCGGCCGTTGCGGAGAATGAGATCGGCGGTCATCGGCTTGTCTCCGGATGGCTGGGGCTGGCCCTGGGCGAGGGCCGAGGAAGCGAGCCCAGGAAGGGCGAGCCCGCCCAGAACGGTGCGGCGCGTCGGCATCAACCGCGTTCCTTCTCTGTCGCGGTCACCTGCGAAGGCTTCGCACCAGCTGGCAGATGGCCGAAGACATGCGGCTTGACCTGATGCTCCCAGGACTGCGCCGCCGGCGCCTTCGCCCAGAAGCCCCGCAGCAGCGGCGGCAACTGCTCGCCGATCAGGATGCCGAGCAGCCCCACCAGCGCCACCACCGGCGGCGCCGGGGAGCGCACATTGATGAGGCTGTAGATCACGCCAACCAGGAGCCCGGCGCCGAGCGAAAGCAGATAGATCTTCATGCGCGCACCCATGCCCGAAAGTGAAGGCCGCCCGTCCAACGCTCGGGAGAACCGCCATGCGCGGACAGGCTGGGGCGCAGGCGGGTACAAGTCTTGTCGGTTTGAACGATCCTTTGCCTGATCTGCCGATCGCCGCGCCGCAGCCCAGCTTACGCCAAGGCGCGCGTGGATGCGCGCACGATCAGCGCGACCGGCATCAGCTTCACGCAGGCGCTCATGTCCGGATCGGCAAGACGCTCCAGCAGGTGCCGCGCCGCCGCCTCACCCATCTCCGCATGGGCGATCCGGATGGTGGTCAGCGGCGGATCGACCATGTCGACCAGCGGCATATCGTTGTGACCGACGATCGAGATGTCGCGCGGGCAGGAAAGCCCCCTTCGTTTCAGCTCCTGGTAAGCACCCAGGGCGAGCAGGTCGTTACTGGCGGCAATTGCGGTCAGGCCAGGCCACCTGCTGAGCAGTGCCGTCGTCGCCACCTGTCCCTCGGCCCGGCTGTAACCTTGCGCCACCGCGACCGCCGAGGGATCGAGCCCTGTTGCCGTCATCGCCGCCTCGAAACCACGGCGGCGGAGAATGCCGGTCGAGAGCTCCTCGGGGCCGGCCAGGTGTCCGATCCGGCGATGCCCGAGGCCGGCGAGATGCTCGACCGCCAGCCGCATGCCGCAGATATCATCGGAGACGACGGTGGCGGCGCGCGGCCGATCCTCGGCGCGGTTGACCAGCACGGTCGGGATATTCGCGGCCAGGCAAATGGTGAGCACCGGGTCGCTGCGCCGGGCGGTGGCCAATACGAGCCCGTCGACGCGACGCGCGATCAACTCCTCGACGATCGCGATTTGGCGGGCTTCGTCGGCCCCACCCTCCGCGACGAGCATCGAATAGCCGTCTCTCGCCAACGCCGCGCCGACACCGTCGAGGATCGGCGCAAAGACGGGATTGGCGAGATCCGGCAGCACCACGCCGACCAGGCGCGAACGCCCCGTCCGCAGCGAGGCTGCAATCGCGTCACGGCGATAGCCCTGCCGCACCGCCTCCGCCCTCACCTTCTCGACGACCTCCGGCGAGATTCGGTGCGCCTGGGCAGGATCGAGCGCGCGCGCGGCCGTCGACCGATGCACGCCGGATGCCTCGGCGATCGACTGGAGTGTCGCCGCGCGCGGCGGGCCCGCTGCCAGGGGCTTGGATTTCATGGGTTTTCTGCTGACTGAATCACCATTCGGAACAGAGCATTTTTTGCCTCGCTTGACAACGTGCAATCGATCGCATAGTTGAAATGCAATCGATTGCACGTCGCTGCACCTGACACGCTCCGACAAGCGACGGAGGAAACGCCGATGAATGCGAGGGTAAGGACCGTGGCGCCGGATCGGGCGCTCCGCTCCCACATCATCGAGACCCAGGAAGCGGTGACGCCGGTGGTGCTTGACGCGATGTCGCGAGCACCGAATGCGCGGCTGAGGGAGGTGATGGCCTCCTTTGTCCGGCACATGCATGCTTTCGCCCGGGAAGTCCGGCTGACCGAGGAGGAATTCGAGTTCGGCCTCGATGTCCTCAACCGGATCGGCCAGGCAACGAACGACAGCCACAACGAAGCCGTGCTCTTCTCGGACGCGATCGGCTTTTCGACGCTGGTCTGTATGCTCAACAACGGCCAGAACGGCGCGACCGAGACGGCCGCGGCCCTGCTCGGCCCGTTCTGGCGGATGCATTCACCGGCGACGCCCAATGGCGGCTCGATCATCCGCTCGCCGACGCCCGGCCCCGCGCTCTTCGCCAATTGCCGGATCACCGACCCGCAGGGCCTCCCCCTTGCCGGCGTCGAGGTCGATGTCTGGCAGGCTTCCCCGGTCGGGCTCTACGAAAACCAGGATCCCGGCCAGGCGGAGATGAACCTGCGCGGCAAGTTCACCACCGACGCTGACGGCTGCGTCGCCTTCCGCTCTGTGAAGCCGGCCGGCTATCCCGTGCCGACCAACGGCCCGGTGGGAGAGCTGCTCCGGGCTCAGGAGCGTCACCCCTTCCGCCCGGCCCATCTGCACTTCCTCGCCTACAAGCCCGGCTTCCGGACGCTCATCACCCAGGTCTTCGTCGATGACGACCAGCATCTGGAAAGCGATGTCGTCTTCGGCGTGACCCGCCACCTCATCGGCGACTTCCGGCTGGGCAACGGCCCCGCTCCCGACGCCGATGTCGAGGGGCCCTGGTACCTCTTCGACTACGCTTTCGTGATGGAACCCGGCGAGGCGAAGCTGCCGATCCCGCCGATCCGTTGATCCGCGCCTTTCCCCTCACACTCAAAAGCAGGGACAGCCATGTCTCATCTCGCCCAGCCGGACGCCGCCGCGCCGCTCCGGAAGCTCTATCCGCGTTCGCTCGACGGCAAGGTCGCGCTCGTCATTGGCGGCGCAGGGGCCATCGGTGGAGCGACCAGCCGCATGCTCGCCGCCGCCGGCGCGACGATCATCGTCACCCATCTCGCCGGCGATCGCGATACGCAAGCCGCCGAGGCTCTCATCGCCGATCTCGGCGACGGCCATGCTGCCTATGTCGCCGATGTCGTCGACACCGTCTCGCTGGTCGCCCTGCGCGATGCCATTGAGGCCCGCTTCGGCCGGCTCGACATCCTGATCAACGCGGCCGGCTACACCAAGCCGGTGCCGCATGCCGATCTCGACGCGCTGACCGACGAGCTGATCGACCGGATGCTCCAGGTCAACTGGCGCGGGCAGTTCGCGACCATCCGCACCTTCGCGCCGATGCTGAAGGCCTCCGGCGACGGGTTGGTGGTTTCGATCTCTTCGATCGCCGCCTTCACCGCCGTGGGATCCTCGATCGCCTATTGCGCCGCCAAGGCCGGCATCGACGTGATGACCAAGGCGCTGGCGCGGGTATTGGCGCCGGAGGTTCGCGTCCTCGCGGTCTCGCCGGGCGTGGTCGACACTGAGTTCGTCCCCGGCCGTGGCGCCGACTTCAACGACAAGGTCAGCGCCTCGACGCCGCTGAAGCGGATCGGCGCGGCCGAGGACATCGCCGCCGCCATCACCGCCTGCGCCACCATGCTCGGCTACTCGACCGGACACATCATTCAGGTCGATGGCGGCCGGGCGCTCTGAGGGAGAAGCACCATGCGCGCCCCGCTGCCCAAGGTCTTCATCACCTGCGCGATCACCGGCAACCTGACCAAGCCGGAACAGAGCCCGCATCTGCCGATCACGCCCGAGCAGATCGCCGATTCGGCGCTCGAAGCCGCCGAAGCCGGCGCGGCGGTCGCCCATATCCATGTCCGCGATCCCAGGAGCGGCCGTCCCTCGATGGAGCTTGCGCTCTATCGCGAGGTGGTCGAGCGCATCCGCGCCCATAACCTGGACCTGATCATCAACCTGACCACCGGTCCGGGTGGGCGCTTCGTCCCCTCCGAGCAGGACCCTAAGGTTGCCGGCCCCGGCACGACGCTGATGGTGCCGGAAGGGCGCGTCGCCCATGTCGCGGCCCTCAAACCCGATATCTGCACGCTCGACCTCAACACCATGAACTCCGGCGGCGAGGTCGTGATCAACACGCCCGGCAATGTCCGCCGCATGGCCAGGGTGATCGCGGAAGCCGGCGTGCGTCCTGAGATCGAATTGTTCGACTCCGGCGACATCGCGCTGCTGAACGACCTGATCAAGGACGGCACGCTGCAGCCGCGCCCGCTCACCTCCTTCGTGATGGGCGTGCGCTACGGCTTCCAGCCCTCGCCGGAAACCGTGCTCTATGCCCGCGGCCTTCTGCCCGAAGGCGCGCTGTTCACCGCGATCGGCATCGGCCGCTCGGCCTTCCAGAGCGTCGCGCTGTCCTATCTCGCCGGCGGCCATGTCCGCGTCGGGCTGGAGGACGGCGTCTATATCGAGCACGGCGTGCTCGCGCCCTCGAACGCCGCGCTGGTCGAGAAGGCCCGCCGCATCGTCGAGGACCTCGGCGGTGAGATCGCCACGCCGCAGGAAGCCCGCGCCCTCATCGGCCTGCCCGCTCGCGCCCGCAGCGCGAAGCGGGTGGCGTGACCCTCTCATCGGAAGCGAACCGCATGTCCCCTGCCACCCAAACCCTCATTCGCGAAGCTAAGGCCGCCCGCGTCCAGACCGTGCGGGGCCTGCGGCTCCATGCCAAGGCCGCGAGCTATGACGAGATCGTGCTATCGATCGAGGAGCGGCCCCTGCGCCCGCTCGCCGCTCGTGAGGTCCTGGTCGAAATCCAGGCCGCGGCGGTTAACCCGTCCGATGCCAAGGCGGCGACCGGGCTGATGCCCTACGCGGTCTTCCCGCGCACGCCGGGTCGCGACTTCGCCGGCAAGGTCATCGCCGGAACGGAAGAGCTCCTCGGCAAGTCGGTGTTCGGCTCCTCCGGCGATCTCGGTATCCGCCAGGACGGCTCCCATGCAAGCCATCTCATCGTCGAGGCCGATGCGGTCGTCGAGATTCCAGCCGGCATCACGATGCGCGAGGCCGCCGGTATCGGCGTCCCCTTCGTCACCGCCTGGGAGGGCCTGCGGCGCGCCGGCTTGCCGAAGTCGGGCGAGACCGTGCTGATCCTCGGCCTCAACGGCAAGGTCGGCCAGGCCGCTGCGCAGATCGCGAGCTGGCGCGGCGCCAGGGTGATCGGCGTCGTGCGCCGCGAGGAGCCCTATGCCGGCCATGCCAGCACCCCGGTCGAGGTCGTCTCCGCCAGCGGGACGGATGTGCCGGCGCGGGTACGCGAACTCACCGGCGGCAAGGGCGCGGATATCGTCTTCAACACGGTCGGCGACCCCTTCTACGAGATCGGCCAGAAATCGATGGCCGTCGGCGGCCGGGCGATCTTCATCGCGGTCATCGACCGCTTCGTCACTTTCGACATCCTGGCCTTCTACAAGGGCCAGCACACCTATGTCGGCATCGACACCATCGCCCTGAATTCGGTCGCGGCGGGCGCGATCCTGCGCGATCTCGCGCCGGGCTTTGCCGAAGGCTTCCTGAAGCCCTTCCCGATCAAGGATAGCGCCGTCTACCCGCTCGAGCAGGCCCATGCCGCCTATCAGGCGGTGATGGGCTCCTCGCGCGACCGCGTCATCCTCGTGCCCGGAGCCTGACGCCATGCATGTTGTGCGCTTCACCGAGGCCCCGTCCTATGACGCTCCCGGCCATGCGCTGATGGCGATGGTGCGGCTGCAGGGCCGCGAGGCCGGCCCGGCCGACACCGCCTGGCTCGGCGTCTCCACCATCGCGCCCGGCGGCGGCACCACCCTCGACGCCTCCGGAGTCGAGAAGCTCTATGTCGTGCTCGACGGCACGGTCACCGTTTCGAACGGGCAGGACAAGGTCCGCCTGCAACGCTGGGATTCCTGCCGGATCGCCCCAGGCGAAGGACGTCAGCTCAGCAACGACACCGGCGAGCCCGCCTCCATCCTGCTCGTCATGCCGCTCCAGACTCCGCCGGCCTGAGCCGGCGCGACCATGAAGAGACCGCGAACCGCCTAGCCAAGAAACAAACCAGCCGCGGGCGCACCCCGCGGTGGCGCAACCATGCGCCAAGGGAGGACCAAATGGCTGCAGATCATCTTTCCCCACGCCCGGCCAAGCGCTGGTACAATATCCTCTACGTTCAGGTCCTCATCGCCATCGCCGCCGCCATCGTGATCGGCCATTTCTGGCCATCGATCGGTGTCGAGATGAAGCCGCTCGGCGACGGCTTCATCAAACTGATCAAGATGGTGATCGCACTGGTGATCTTCTGCACCGTCGTCTCCGGCATCGCCGGCATGAGCGACATGAAGAAGGTCGGCCGCGTCGGCGGCAAGGCGCTGATCTATTTCGAGGTGGTCTCGACGCTGGCTCTGGTCATCGGCCTCGTCGTCGCCAATGTCGTCAAGCCCGGCGCCGGCTTCAACGCCCACCCCTCGGCGCTCGATGCCAAGGCCGTGGCCGCCTATGCCGGCAAGGCCGGCGAGCAGTCCATCACGGACTTCCTGCTCAACGTCATCCCCAACACGGTGGTCGATGCCTTCGCCAAGGGCGACATCCTGCCTGTGGTGCTGATCTCGATCCTGTTCGGCTATGTGCTCTCGCATCTCGGCGAGCGGGCGCGGCCCGTCCGCGACGTCATCGATGCCGGCTCGAAGCTCGTCTTCGGGGCGATCAACGTCATCATGAAGCTCGCCCCCATCGGCGCCTTCGGGGCCATGGCCTTCACGATCGGCCGCTACGGCGTCGGCTCGCTCGGCCCGCTCTTCCTGCTGATCGCGACCTTCTACCTGACGAGCCTGATCTTCGTGCTCGGCGTGCTCGGCCTCATCGCTCGCTGGGCCGGCTTCAGCATCCTGAAGTTCCTGGCTTACATCAAGGAAGAGATCCTGATCGTGCTCGGCACCTCCTCCTCCGACCCGGCCCTGCCGAGCCTGATGGAGAAGCTGGAGCGCGCCGGCTGCTCGAAGCCGGTGGTGGGGCTCGTCGTGCCGACAGGCTATGTCTTCAACACCGACGGCACCTCGATCTACATGACGCTTGCCGCGCTGTTCGTGGCACAGGCGACGAACACCGACCTTTCCCTGCACCAGCAGCTCGCGATCTTCGCCGTGGCCATGCTGACTTCGAAGGGCGCGTCCGGCTTCACCGGGGCCTCCTTCATCGCACTGGTCGGCACGCTCTCGGTCGTCCCGGCGATCCCAGTCGCCGGCATGGCGCTGATCCTCGGCATCGACCGCTTCATGAGCGAGGCCCGCGCTTTGGTGAACATGATCGGCAACGGCGTCGCGACGCTGGTCATGGCCCGTTGGGAGGGTGAGCTCGATCAGGGCAAGCTCCGGGCAGCCCTGAACGGCGAACCGCTGCCCGAGCCCGGCGCGGCTGAGCATCCGGCGGCACAGCCCGGCACGATCGGGCTCGCCGTCCGGGCGGGCGAGGTGCTGAACGGCGCCGGCGGCGCGGCCTGAGATACCGCCGATTGTCGCGGGCTCGCGAGACGGTTAGCGTCTCGGGTCGGTCGCCTGTCAGGATCATGAGGAGAAAGCGCATGTCCGCCCACTCCGCGCCCGTGAACATCGCCGTGCTGGACGATTATCAGAATGTAGCCCTGTCGATGGCGGACTGGTCCGCGCTTGGCGGACGCGCCCGCGTCACCGTGTTCAACGATCATCTTGCCGATCCCGACGCGGTCATTGACCGGCTCCAGCCCTTCGAGATCGTCTGCGTGATGCGCGAGCGCACGCCGATGACGCGCGCGATCATCGAAGGGCTGCCGCGGCTGCGCCTGATCGCCTCGACCGGCGCACGCAATGCCTCGATCGATGCCAAGGCGGCCGAGGAGCATGGCATTCAGGTCGTCCATACCGGCTATTTCCCGACGCCGACCATCGAGATGAGCTGGGCGCTCATCCTGGCGAGCGCACGCGGGCTCGTTGAGGAGAACGCCTCCTTTCGCAGCGGCGGCTGGCAGCGCCGGATCGGCAGCGACCTCCACGGGCGGACATTGGGCCTGTTCGGCCTCGGCAATATCGGCGGCGCCATGGCCCGCATTGGCCAGGCCTTCGGCATGAACGTCATCGCCTGGAGCCAGAATCTGACCGCCGAACGGGCGGAGACGGCAGGCGCGACATGGGTTTCGAAGGAGGACCTGTTCCGGCAAGCGGACATCCTCAGCATCCATCTGGTCCTGAGCGGACGCACCCGCGGGCTGGTCGGCGCCGCGGAGCTGGCGCTCATGAAGCCCACCGCCCGGCTCGTGAACACGTCGCGTGGCCCGATCGTGGTCGAAGCGGATCTGATCGCCGCGCTCAAAAACAAGACGATTGCCGGCGCCGCCATCGATGTCTTCGATCAGGAACCGCTTCCGGCAGACCATCCGCTGCGGAGCCTGCCAAACCTGCTCGCGACGCCGCATATCGGCTACGTCTCGCAAAATCTGTATGAGCGCTTTTATCGCGACACGGTCGACAACATCCTGAGATGGCTGGACGATCGCGCTTCATCCTGACGGCAGAGAGATGCCGGTTCCGACGGCAGTTTCGTGGATGGAAAGCTTATTTGGTTTTGATCATGGTGACCTGTGCGTTGCTGTCGTTCCAGCGTTTCAAGATGTTGATCGTGACGTCGCTTTGGTGACGATGCACGCGCAGATCGAATTGCGAGGAACCCAGCGTCAGGCCGCGAATGATCACGTCATCGAGAAATGATGGCAGTACCGGGTCGACCAGCTTTATCTCGTTTGCCTCGGACGGAAGCTGCAGCCCGAGGCAAGCGGCCAGCATGGCAAAGGGAGCCGCAGCGGCCCAGGCCTGAGGCGAACAGGCCACGGGATAGGCGGTCGGACCACGTCGTGGCTTTCTGAGGAAGCCGCAGAACAGCTCCGGCAGGCGCTGCTGCTCCTGATAGGTCGCAACGTTGGCGAGGGCTTCGAATAATCGTGCCGCCTCGAACTTGAAGCCGTAGGCACCAAAGCCGATTGCGATCAGCGCGTTATCGTGCGGCCAGACCGAGCCATTGTGATACGACATCGGATTATAGCGTATTTCCCCGACGTTCAGCGTCCGGATGCCCCAGCCGCTGAAGCTTCCCTCGCTCATCAGGGTGCGAGCAACCCGGGTCGCGCGCTCGGGAAGGGCGATGCCCCCGAACAAGGCATGTCCGGCGTTGGACGAACGAACCCGGCAGGGCCGCTTGTCGCCATCGAGGGCGAGCGCATAGGAGCCGAGCTCCTCGCACCAGAAGGCTCGATCGAAGCGCTCCTGCAGGACCGATGCTTGCTGTGCGAGCACGTCGGCACGGTCGCGCAGCCCCAGGGCACGAGCGATGTTCGCTCCGGCCCGTCTGGCGGCATAGACATAGGCCTGCACTTCGACGAGGGCGATCGGACCTCGCGCCAGCGATCCGTCGGCATGAAAAATCGAATCGTGACTGTCCTTCCAGCCCTGATTGGCCAGCCCGCTTTCCGTCTCGCGAAAATACTCGACAAATCCGTCCCCGTCGCGATCGCCGAATGTGTCGCACCAGAGGAGCGCGGCCTCGATATTGGCCCAGAGTCGTTCGACGGTGGCGAGGTCGCCAGTGCGATCGAAATACTGGCCGGCCAGCATGACGAACAGCGGAGTGGCGTCGACCGAGCCATAGTAGAACTTGAACGGAACCTCGCCGAGATTGGCCATCTCTCCGCTTCGTCGTTCATGCAGAATCTTGCCCGGCTGGGCGTCGGCAGCGGGGTCGATGATCGCAGCCTGTGCCCGCGCCAACTGCAGCAGGACGCCGCGCGCGACCGAAGGATCGGCCCACAGCAGCATCATGGCGGTGATGATCCCGTCGCGGCCGAACATCGTCGAGAACCATGGAATGCCGGCATAGGGATAAAGCCCATCGGCCCCGCGGGTCATGAGCATGTACAGGTCCGAGGTCGATCGCCTGATGAGATCGGTGAAGGGGGCGTTCGACGATGTCACCTTGGAGATGTTGGCCGTCAGCGCACGAAGATCCCGCCGGGCGTCCTGATAGGCCTTGGCGAAGTCCTGGGGCGGTATGCCGGGGGCGTCGCTGAACGGCGGAATCTGCCGTTCCGAATCATTGATGAGATCGCAGGCGACGGTGACGAGGAGCGAGGTTCGCTCGCCAGGTTCCAGGCGGAACCGGAACGAGGCAAATCCTTTCGTCAAATGATACGGTTCCGGCTTGAAGCGAAGGACCGTTCTTCGCACCCTGTCGTCGAGACCACGATAGGCGAAGCGCGCGGCGCCTGAACCGATCTCGGTCTCCGTCTCGCCACGACGGGAGCGCTTCATCCCGCGGACCTCGAAGAGGTCGCGAAAATCCGCTTCGAAAGATATCGACAGCGAGAATTCGTGCGGAATCCGATCGAAATTGCGCAATCCGACGCGTTCATAGCAGACCGCGTTCCAGAGGAATTTCGTCCGCTCGATCGCGATCGCGTCGCGCGGGATCACGGTTGAACCGTCCCCCCGCTCGATTTCCGGATTGGCCAGATCGACCGTCAGGGCGGTATTGTCGTCCTGGATTACGGAGCAAAGGATCAAGGGCCGCTTGCCCTCGAAATACAGCTGCAGCCGCGAAAGATGCCTGGTGTCGTTGCAGAACAGCCCCTCGGACGTGTTCGGGGTGATCCCGATGTCGCCGTAGCTGTCGAGGACGGCGAAGGTATCGCCGGACTTCAAGGTGCGGAGCGGGCGTTCGACCAGGGACGGATGGGCATCGAGGGCATGCTCGATCGGCCTCTCATGCTGCGGCGCAATCTGGGGGTGCCCTGGCCGGGCGTTCTGTTCATGCATCGGAAGCGCCCTTCTCCGGAGGTCGCGCGGTGCGTTCAGACGATTGGTTCACGTCACTGCGTCGTTTCTGCGGCCCCGCGAGAATTCCGGGGGGACGCCAGCAAACGATCGAATGCCGCAAGATAGTCGCGCGCCATCCGCGCGGCAGTGAAATGACTCTCGTAGTGGACATGTACCCGCCAACGATCCAGGGCAGCGCAGCGCCGACAGGCGGCGACGGCATCCGCGATCGTGTCGACGATGAACCCGGATACCCCATCCTCCACGATTTCCGGCACGGAGCCGTTGCGCCATGCGATGACAGGCGTTCCTGCCGACATGGCCTCGATCATGACGAGGCCAAATGGCTCGGGCCAATCGATCGGAAACAGCAACGCCCTGGCTCCGCCCAGCAGTGTGGCCTTCCTGGCCTCGTCGATCTCGCCGATGAATTCGATCAGCGGATCGTCGAGCAGCGGCTCTATCCGGGTGCGGAAGTAGTCCTCGTCGACAGGATCAATCTTCGCCGCGATCTTGAGAGGCATCCCCGCACGCTTGGCAATCTCGATCGCGCGGTCCGGACGTTTCTCCGGCGTGATGCGGCCGAGAAACGTCAGGTAATCTCCTCCCTTCGCATCGAAGGGACACAGCCCCGGCCCCAGGCCGTGATGTACCGTGGCCAGCCAGTTGACGGTTGGAGGCATCGGCTTCCGCTGGCCCTGGGAGATCGAAATCAACGGCATCTGCGGAAAGGCCTGATAGACCGGCAGGAAATCGGGCAGATCGAGGCGGCCATGCAGCGTCGTCACGCATTTATGGGCCAGGTCCGAGAACAGCGCGTGCTGAAGCAGGTCGAGGTGGAAATGGATGACATCGAACGACGCATGCCGCTCACGGACCTTTGCCAACATGGCGAGATGACTGGCCGTATGATCGCGAATTCCTGCCAGCCGCAAACCCTGTGGCGAGCATGCGACCAGTTCGGCAGAGGTTTGGGAATCGCCCGAGGCGAACAAGGTGACGTGATGTCCGAGCCGGACGAGTTCCTCGGTGAGCCATGACGCAACGCGTTCCGTCCCCCCGTATTTTCGGGGAGGAACTGCCTCCGACAGCGGCGCAACCTGGGCGATCCGCATCTGCCTGTCTCCCGCCGCCGGCATCGCGAATGCGGCGAGCTAGCAACGCCTGTCCCCGCCGAAAGTTCGGGCTAGTTTCCCGGGGAGTGAATTTCCGTCGTCCCCCGCGGGATCGTCTCAGGCATGGCGATCAGCATCAGAACGAGAGCCGCCAGCCCCACCCCGGCGAGCACGGCGAAGGCGACTGAGTATCCGCCCCAGACGACGAGGCCTCCGGCGAACGCATAGCTCGATGCGCCCCCGATACCTTGAATGGTCCCGATGATGCCGCGCGCCATATTGTAGCGACCGCTGCCTAGGACGGCGCCGTAGAGAACCAGCGGCAACAGCACGTCGAACAGCCCGGCCCCCATCCCATCGAGAATTTGGAACGCGATCATCCAGTACGGGCTGTCGACTCCGGCAAAAAGGATACCGCGCAGCGGGAGAGCTGCGAATGCCAGGATGAGCAATGGCTTTCCGCCGATCCGGTTGGCGCGCATGACGAGGAACGCCATCGGAATCGTTGCGAGCTGGGCAACGATAATCGCCGCCGAGGTGACGGCGGACTCGAATCCCCTGGCCTCCAAAGCGAGCTTTTGGCTCGCGAGGGCCAGCATTGGCGCATTCGCGAAATGGAACAGCGCCGTGCCGATCGCGAGCACGGCAAAGGGCCGCTCGGCGAACAGGCGCCGCCATGCGTAAGGCTGACCGGCAGCTGGACGGACGTCATCGAGACCGCGAGCGCGCTGATGATCGATGGCCTTTGCCGGGATCGAAAGGACCGCGATCATCGACAATCCGGCGAACAGCGGAAGCATGTAGAACACGCCGCGTTGTCCGAATTGCGTGCCGACCGCCGCGGCGACCGCGGCGATGAACAGGTTGCCGGAACGGTCGAACGCGGCATTGCGCCCGAGCTGCCCGGCGATGTCGTGGGAGCCGAACAGCCCCAACGTGATCGCAGCGACAGTCGGCGCGAAAACGGCGCCCAGGAGCGCCATGCTGATATCCGCCGCGAACACGACCGCGAGCGTCGGATACGTCACGATGCTCACACCGAGCACCGCCAGGCACCAGGATCCAGCAACGATGAGGCCGCGCTTGGCAGGCGTGGCGTCGATCAAGGCGCCGATTGGCGTGTGAAAGACGATGCCCATCAAACCGCTGGCGGACAGCACGGCACCGATCGTCGCCTGGTCCCAGCCAGCCTCCGTCAGCAGGAAGACATTGACATAAGGCCCGAGGCCTCCGCGCAGATCCGCGAGCAGGAAATTCAGCCAGTCGAGGCTCGACCGATATGACAATTGATCCTCGCACCTGTGTTCCGAGGACGAAGGGTCAGGCGAGGTCTTCGGAAGGCACGGCACGAAAGAAGCTCATCGCCCGGAGAACACCGAAATCTCCTGCCTTCCAGCGCGGAGAGGACCTCTCGTCTTGGCCACCTGCCTTTTGCGAGCGTCTTCGGCCGATCAGCCAACCGCCGGATCGGCGCCGCGCGCCGGTCGGCGGTTCGGGGCTTCGCTGGCGGTGCGCCGCAGCTTCTGGCCAGCGGCTCGGTCCCGGGCCTTTGAAGCCCGCCCGCAAAAGTCCTTGCGGATCTCGGAAAGGTCGGCCTCGTCGAGCTCTTCGAGATCAAGCAATTCTTCGCGTGCGCCTTCCAGCCTGATGATCAGCTCGTCGAGCTTGATCTGCATCGCGGCTGTATCGCGGTTCTGACTGTTCTGGATAATGAAGACCATCAGGAAGGTGACGATCGTCGTCGAGGTGTTGATGACGAGCTGCCATGTATCGTTGAACCCGAAGACAGGTCCCGACGCCGCCCATACGGCGATCAGAGCGACGGCAGCAAAGAACGTCAACGGCTTGCCGGTCCAGCTTGCAACCGCTTGAGCCAGTCGTGTGAAGAGGGAAGCCTTGTTGTTCTTGTGGATGAGATGCTCGATGGAACTGCTCATTGACATCGTCCCGGATGCGCCGCGAGGCGCAAGTCACGCCGCCCGCTCGTTGCCTCCCGGCATCCCCAGCCCCAGTCCAATCTCTTGGTCTGCCTCATCCCGCGCGATGAAAACCCGGCCGGCTCTCGAATGTTCCGGGAAACGGCCATGCTCCCGGCGGTGCCGCCCGAGACCGCATCGGCCGTTCCGGGCGCGTGATCGTCGACCCGACCTCGGCAGGGCCCGGGATGTGACGCCGCGGCACCGAGCCTTGCGGAGTGATCCAAACCGCTCGGCCCAGTGAAAGGCGCCACCAGGATTCTGCAGGGCCCAAATCCTCACGCGGCCCGACGATTGATCGCATCCAGCGCGAGCTTGGTAAGCTTTTCGTCGGTGGAAGCTTCCTCGTCGAGATTCTGCTTCAGCAGCGATGCGCAGTCGTTTCGACCCAGCTGCTTTGCCCAGGCCACCAGCGTGCCGTAGCGCGTGATCTCATAGTGCTCGACCGCCTGTGCAGCAGCGATCAGGGCGGCGTCGAGCACCTGCTTGTCCTCGACCTCGCCCGCGACCTCATTGGCCTCATCGAGGATGCCGTCGATAGCGGGACAGGTGACGCCCTTTTCCTCGACCCCGTGCAGCCGGAAGACTTCCTTCAGGCGGGTGATCTGGCCCTCGGTCTCCCGGAGATGGTTTTCGAAACCGCGCTTGAGCTCAGGGCTCGTCGCCTTCCCGACCATATCCGGCAGCGCCTTCTTGATCTGGTTCTCGGCGTAATAAATGTCGCGCAAGGTATGAACGAAGAGGTCGTCCATCGTTGCGATGTCCTTGGAAAACCAACCCATGGCTGTCGCTCCATCTCGTAGGAGGGGTCCCCCAGCTCTTGCCTCTCTTTAAGTCGCCCCGCCAGCCCTCTCTCGAGGGCTGGCGGGGGTCCGGCTCATATGACCGTGGAACGATGCGGAGCCGCCGTTTCGTCGAAGCGGCTCCAGCCGGCTGCACGGTATTCTGCGAGGCGCGCATTCCGGTCGATCGGCGTCGCTCCGTCGAGGATGGCCTCGACTGCCGGGACCTGCTCATCGGCAACGCGGACCGAAACGACGGTGCCGCCACGACGAACCGTTTCAGCGTAGTAGTTGGCATCCTCTTCGCTGTGACCGGCGCTGGTCAGAGCGCCGACGATGCCGCCGGCTACGCCCCCTGCCGCGGCGCCAGCAGCCGTGGAGGCGAGCCAGCCCGCCGCGACCACCGGGCCGATCCCGGGAATGGCGAGCAGTCCGATACCTGCGAGCAGACCGGCCGCTCCGCCAAGCGCCGCGCCGATTCCGGCGCCTTCACCGGCATTGCTGTCATCGGCCTTGGCGTGCCGGCCGACCACGCTGATGTCGGCGGCGCTTACGCCGCCGGCTTCGAGCGCCTCGACCACCGAACGAGCGGTTTCGTAGCTGTCGTAGGAACGGGTGAGTGTCTGAGTCATTTGCTGCCTCCCGGTTTACTTGCGCGTGACGTTGCCGCGGTAATCGACGGTCACATTCACCTTCGTTCCGCCATGGGAAGCGCTGCCCTTCCAAACGCCGTCCGCATCCTTGGTCAGGGGACCGATCTGCGAATAGCCGTTGGCCTCGAGCCGGCTCTTGGCCTGGCCCTCGGTGAAACTATTCGCACCGGGGAGCGGAGCATTCTTGTCCGCGTCGCCCTTCGGCGACGGAACTGGGGAAGTGGTAGCAGTCTGAGCAAACGCACCAAACGTCGTCGACGTCGCGATCAGCGACGCGATCAAAAACTTCTTCATATTCGGACACCTCGATATTCGCGGCTCAGCCGCGGATATACTTAGAACGATCGGACCGCTGATTCTGTTCCGCTTGAATTCAACTTCGCAGAGATTTGTCGCCTTGCAGGCTCTTCTTCAGGGCATCGAACAGATTCACCACGTTGGCAGGCCTCCCGTCGTCGCGGCTGGCCGAAACCCTCGCGCCCTTCCGGCGCTTCTTCGACGCGATCAGCTTCAGCAGGTGCTCCCGGACGGGATCCTTAACCATCTCCGGCGACCAGTCTTCGCTTTTGGCCTTGATGAATTTCTGCGCGAGTTTCAGAAGTTCCGCTTCCGGCTTGTCTTTCTCGATATCGGAAAAATAGGCTTTTTCGTCGCGAACTTCGTCCCCGTAGCGCAGCGTCCAAACGACGATTCCGCGGTCGCGCGGCTCGAGCATCACGGCCCGCTCGCGCCGGTAAAGCACGACCCTGGAGATGCCCACCATCTTCGCCGCCGCCATGGCATCGCGGATGACGGAGAAGGCCTCGATCGCCACCTCGTCGTCAGGCACCAGATAGTGCGGACTGTCGAGGTAGATCCAGGGAATCGAGTCTTTCGGCACGAATTTGTCGATATCGATGGTACGGACCGTGTCGAGCCTGACCGCCTCGATCTCCTCGTCCTCGATCACGACGAAGCGACCGGGCTCCGCCTCGTAACCCCTGGCCTGGTCTTCCGTGTCTACCGGCTTGCCGCTCTCCGCATCGACATAGCGGCTGACGACACGATTCCCGGTATCGCGGTTCAAAGTGTGGAAACGAACCTTTTCGCCCTCCGACATCGCAGGGGTCATGGCGACCGGGCAGGTCACGAGGGACAGCTTGAGGTAGCCCTTCCAATAGGTCCGAGCGGGCATGGCGACGCGACTCCGCGAACGAAACTGCGGATCAATGCCGGGCATCCGAAACGGTTCCGGCGCAGCGGAACTTGGCCGGGCATCCGAAACGGGTCCGGCGCGGCGGAACTTGCCTTCGGCGGATGCATTGAATCGACGGTGTTGCGTCAGGAGTGGGTGCCATGGCTGCGGTGCGGGCGAACTGGAAGGGCTACCTGAAGTTCGGCGAGATCAGTTGCCCGGTCGCGCTCTATACCGGCGCCAGCACGGCCGAACGCGTGTCGTTCCACATGATCAACCGCGACACCGGCCATCGCCTCCGGCGCGAGTTCATCGATCCCGTTACCGACGAGCCTGTCGATAGGGATCACCAGATCAAGGGCTTCGAGATCGACAAGGACCGCTATGTCGAGATCGAATCGGACGAAATCGCGAAGGCTGTGCCGGAAAGCGACAAGACGCTGGCGGTGGCCGCTTTCATCCCCTGCACCGACATCGACACGATCTACTTCGACAAGCCCTACTATCTGGCGCCCGCGGGGCAGATTGCCGACGAGGCCTTCGCGGTGATCCGGGAAGCTCTTCGAGCGAGCAAGGTCGGCGCGCTCGCGCATGCTGTTCTGTTCCGTCGCTACCGCGCGCTGATGATTCGCGCACAGGGGCCAGGACTCGTCGCCCATACGCTGAACTTCGACTACGAGGTGCGTTCGGCTTCGGAAGCCTTCGACGAGATTCCAAAGCTCAAGATTCGCAAGGAGATGCTCGATCTCGCCAAGCACATCATCGAGACCAAGCGAGGCGAGTTCGACCCGGCCATGTTCGACGACAGGTATGAGGCGGCTCTCGCCCAGCTGGTGAAGGCGAAGTTGGCAGGCAAGCCAGTCAGGATCGCGAAAAAGATGAAGTCTCCCAAGGTCGTCGACCTCATGGAAGCGCTCCGCGCCAGCGCGGCACCTGACCGGGCTCCATCAAGGCGAAAAGCTCAGGGAAAGGCGGCCTAACCCTCGTCGTCCTTGCTTGCCCGAGAGGCGGCCTGAAGCCTTAGCCCGATCAACATGACGAGTTCGCGAACCGTCTTGCACGCCTGCATTTCTTCGTCGGGCACCATATCGCAATCGAATTCGCGTTCGATGACATTGCCGATCAGGGTCAGGTCGTCGAGAGTGAGACCGATCTCATCGATTGCCGCATGCGGCTCCAGCAATTCGGATTTTACGAGCCCCTCCCTCGCGATGATCTCCAGAAGCCGGGCGATGAGTTCTGCCTCTGGAGGATTGAGATCGGTCATCGCTGAGCTAACCTCGAAATCTGAAACAGGCCGTTGCCGAGTCGCTCCGCCAAATGGAAAGCTCGCAAAACTTACATCAACAATAAATTCTGAGACAGAATATCAGCCGATATCAACACATTTAACATCGACATGACGATCACATCGACTCGTCCAATGTTTGTATTTCCGCCGAAATACCCATTCAATCAGCGCATACATCGCATCAGAAGCTTTCCCGATGGGAGAGAGAAGATGCTTTCATCTTCATAGCGAACCGGGCTTCCGTCCTTGAGCGTGTACGACGTCATGGAGAGACCTGGCCAGTCACGCCAGACGATGACGGTGTAGTGGTCGCCGTATTCGTCCTCGCAGCGCTCCCGATACAGCTCGCGCTTTGCGGGCATGGGCCGGCGCGCGGGCGGCCCCGCAGCCTTCCTCAAAGCGACCATTTCGCACCTCACACAACGCACTGATGATGACAGCAACCCGCTCGGCGATGCGAGGTTCCGCCACCCGCTTGCTGCGAGGCTGCAGTTCCTTGCACGAGCGCAGTCAACTCGGCAATCGCCGCGATGATCATCCTTGCCGAACGATTTCCACGAAGCGGGCGGCCAGTTGCGAGAGCGGCCTGCTGCGCACGGTCATCAGGCAAATCGTGGTGGGAATCTCGGGCTGAAGCGAAAGCTGGGCCAGACCATCGAAGCGCTGCGCCTGTGTCAGCAGACTGTCGATCAGCGTGACATCGCCGGGCTCTGCGAGCAGATGCGCCGCCGAGATGCTGTAGGGAACCGTTATGAAGGGCGCATAGTCGAGCCCTTCCCGTTCATAGGCCTGAGCGATCAGCCAGCCGAGCGGCGACTTCTCTCGATCGAAGCAGATCATGCGCCGCGTCTTGAGCTGGTGCAGGTTGACCGTGCCCTGTCCGGCGAGGGGATCATCCTCGCGCACCAGAGCGATGATCGAGCCGCCGGCGAGCGGTGTCAGCGCGATATCGTCGGTGACACGAGGGGAGAACATCAGGCCGATATCGGCCGTCCCCCGCGAGAGTTCCGTCGGAGCATCGCCCATGATCAGCTCGACGCGCGCCTGGGGGTATTCGTCGGTCAGGCGGCGCAGGGCGCGGGCGATGATGCCATGGCCGATGCTCGGCGTGGAGGCGATGCGCAGCGGCATTTCCTGGCCGGCGCGCAATCTGGCCGCGGCGTTCCGCAAGGCGCGCCATTCCTGGTCGACCGCATCGAGGGCAACCATCAGGGCACTGGCCTCCAGGCGCAGGCTCAGGCGGCCTTCGCGCCGCTCGAAGACCTCGACCCCGAGGCTCGCCTCACTGCGCGCGATGATCTTGCTGATCGCGGACTGCGTCAGGTTCAGCTGGCGCGCGGCCTCGACCGTGGTGCCGAAGCGGTGCACCGCACGGAGCACGGCGGCGTGGGCTGGCGTGAACGGTCTCATGGAGCCGGGCGTTCCTGAAGCTGCGCGAGGAGCAGCCGGGCAGCCCTATCGAGCAGCGATCCCCGCCGGTAATGGGCGAAGGCCGTCACCAGCGGGCTCTGCTCCAGCGGCAAGGCGGCAAGGCCCTCGACGAGGTTGCTGCTGATGACGAAGCCATCGACCAGCGCGATGCCGACGCCCTCGCGGGCCAGATGGCAGGCGGTGTCGGTGTGGCGGACCGTGATTGCGACGCGACCGGCCAGCCCCGCGCCGATCAACGCGTCCTGGAAGCTGTCGGAGGCGCTCACGCCATCAGGCCCGTAGCTGATCAGGCGCTCGCCCTCGAGATCGCCCCGCGACAGTACCGTGCGCCCGGCATGCCGGTGCCTTCGCGAGAGCACGCAGACAAGCGGGCTGTGCCCGAGAGCTACGTCCTCGATCTCCTCCGCCGCCATCGGCCCATAGGAGATGCCGAGATCGGCTTCGCCGGCGCCGAGATGCTCGCGCACATGGTCGAACATGATTTCGACCGCGGCGGCCTCGCCGAGGTCCCGGCGCGTCCGGGTGATGGCCGGCGGCAGGATGCTATGGGCCAGCCCCGGGACCGTCGCCACCCTCAGCCGGTCGGCCATGCCGACGCGGATCATGTCCGCCTCATGTCGGGCGCGGCGCAGCACGCTGAAGAGCGGTTGAGCGCGCCCGACCAGCGACTGTGCTTCCGGCGTCGGCACCAGCCGGCCCTGGATGGTCGTGGCAATGCTGAGCCCGAACTCGTCTTCCGCCTGCCGCAGCGCCTTGATGACGGCGGACTGGCTGATGCCCAGACCCTGCGCCGCCTCGCCCGTTCCGCCGAGCCTCACGAAGATGTCGACCGCCAGCAGGGAGCCCAGCTTCATGGAGTATTCCAGACGGTTGATGATCTTGCCGAATGTTTCATTGGAAGGACTAGTTGTCGTTATGGAAGGATGCAAGCCGCCGCCGCAATGCGGCCAATGAATCAGGGGATCGGCATGACCAAGTTTCGCTCGTTGCTTTCGGCCGGCGCGCTGGCGCTCGCACTCGGTGCCCCCGCTCTGGTGGCAGCGCCTTCCACTGCCTTCGCCAAGGGGACGTTGCGGCTGGCGCAGACGCAGGACCTCGTCTCGCTCGATCCGATCGCGACCAGCGACAACGCCTCCATCTACGCCCAGCTCCTGATCTTCGACACGCTGCTGCGGCCGAGCAAGGACGCCACGAAGCTCGAGCCCGGCCTCGCCGAGAGCTGGAAGGTCAGCGACGACGGCATGACCTACAGCTTCAGGCTGCGCGAGGCGAAGTTCTCGGATGGCACGCCCGTCACGGCGGCCGACGTCGCCTTCTCCCTGAAGCGCGCCGGCAGCGATGCTTCGAGCTGGAAGCGCTTCTTCTCCGGCATCGACACGATCGAGACGCCGGACGACCGCACCGTCGTGCTCAAGCTCAAGAAGGTGTTCACGCCGCTCCTCAACAACGTCGCCCTGTTTTCTTCGGCGATCCTGCCGCAGAAGGCGTTCGAGGCGGCTGGCGACAAGTTCTTCGAAAAGCCGATCGGCAGCGGCCCGTTCACGGTCGCGGCCTGGAACAAGGGCCAGGGCCTCTCGCTGAAAAAGAATGCGAATTACTGGCAGGCCGGCAAGCCCGACCTCGACGGGGCCGAGCTGATGGTCATCCCGGAGGGCAACAGCCGCGTGCTGAAGCTGCAGGCTGGCGAAGTCGACGCAGCGATCGACATCCCGCTGAACCAGCTTCAGGGCTTAGGGCGCGACGGCAAGATCAAGACGGCGGTAGCCAACGTCTTCCGCACCGATTTCGTGCTGATGAACACCCGGAAGAAGCCGTTCGACGATGTTCGCGTCCGGCAGGCCCTCAACTACGCCATCGACAAGGAAGGGCTGCTCAAGGCGCTGCTCTACGGCACCGGCAAGGTCTCTAACTCGCCGATGCCGCCGATGGCCTATGCGGATCCGGGCCTGAAGCCCTATGGGCACGACGTTGCCAAGGCGAAGGCGCTGCTGGCGGAAGCCGGCTACAAGGATGGCTTCAAGACCTCGCTGCTCGTCGATTCCAGCAAGCCGCTGCATCGTCAGCTCGGCCAGGCCCTGCAGGCCGCGTTGAAGCAGATCGGCGTCACCGCCGATATCCGCCTCGTCGAAGGCGGCACCCACTGGACCACGACGAAGGCCGGCGACTACGAGATGGCCGTGGCCTATGCGACCAGCGACACGATCGACCCGGACCAGCTCGTCGGCTTCCTGCTCGTCAACCCCGAGCGCGCCAACGCCTATCATACCGAGTGGAAGAACGAGCGCCTCAACGAGCTCTACGAGAAGGAGCGCGTGACGGCCGACGGGCCCGAGCGGGGCAAGATGTTCCAGGAGATCGTCAAGCTCGCCCATGACGGCGCGCCGTCCGTCTTCCTCTTCTATCCCGGCACCTCCTACGCCTATCGCAGCAATGTCGAAGGTTTCGAGGTGCTTCCGACCTCGAATTTCCGCCTCGAGGACGTGAAGCTGAAGTGAGGCAGGGGCGCCCCGGCGCCCCCTCGGCCCACCCTCCTGCCATGCTGATCTACATCATCAAGCGCCTCGTCCAGCTGGTGCCGGTCCTGTTCGGCATCACGCTGGCCTGCTTCCTGCTGCTGCGTGCCCTCCCCGGCGACCCTGCGACGCTCCTCCTCGGCGCTCGCGGCGGCGCGGAGGAGATCGCGCTGATGAAGCAGCGGCTCGGCCTCGACCTGCCGCTGTGGCGGCAATATCTGCTTTTCCTCGCCGATATCGGCTCAGGCAGCCTCGGCCGTTCCGTCGTGCATGCCCGGCCGGTGATGCAACTCGTGCTGGAGCGGCTGCCGGCGACCTTGTGGCTCGTCGCCTATTCGACGGCGCTCGCCGTCGCGATGACCGTGCCGCTGGCGCTCTGGTCGGCGCTGCGCCGCGGCGGGCCGGTCGATCTCGCGATCAAGCTCGCCTTCACGATCGTGATCGCGATGCCCTCCTTCTGGCTCGGCCTGATCTTCGTCATCCTCTTCGCGATCTGGCTGCCGCTGTTTCCGACCTCGGGCTATGGCGAGGATGTCCTCTCCCGGCTGCACCACACCACCCTGCCGGCACTGGTCATCGCGCTCGCGACGGCCTCGCTGACGATCCGCAGCCTGCGCAGCGCCATCCTGGCCGTGCTCGGCTCCGACTATGTCACCACGGCCCGCGCCAAGGGCGCAGGCACCGGCCGGCTGATGGGCGTTCATGTGCTGCCCAATGCGCTGATCAGTTCGATCTCGGTGCTCGGCGCGCATACGAGCTGGGTGATCGGCGGCACGGTGGTGATCGAGACCGTCTTCGCCTTGCCGGGCCTGGGCTCGCTGTTCGTCGAGTCGATCTTCGCTCGCGACTACCCGCTGATCCAGGGGCTCACCATCGTCTTCGCCGTCCTCGTCGTGCTGATCAATCTGGCGACCGATCTCGCCTATGCGCTCGCCGATCCGCGCATCAGGCTGGAGTGAGTCGATGGACCGTCTTCGCTCCAATCCGAGCCTCATGGCCGGGCTCGGCATGCTGGCGCTGCTCGCCGGTTTCGTCGCGCTCGGCCAGGTCTGGACGCCGCAGGATCCCTTCGCGGTCGATTACGGCAACACGCTGCAGCCGCCTTCCCTGGCTAGCTGGTTCGGCACCGACGATCTCGGCCGCGACGTGGCATCGCGCGTGCTGGCCGGCGGCTATGTCGACCTCAAGGTCGCGTTGATCTGCGTCGCCGCGCCGGCGATCCTCGGCGTGATGATCGGCGCGATCTCCGGCTTCGTCGGCGGGCGCGTCGACACCTTCATCATGCGGGTCACCGACATCTTCTGGGCCTTTCCCTTCTACGTGCTCGTCATCGCCATCGTCGGCGTGCTCGGACCGGGCGAGACCAATCTTTACCTCGCCTTCCTTCTCGTGAACTGGATCTCCTTCGCCCGCATCGTGCGCGGCGAGGTTCTGGTTCTGCGCAACCTCGAATTCGTGCAGGCGGCGCGCAGCCTCGGCTGCACGACGCCGCGGATCGTCGCCGCCCATATCCTGCCGAATGCGATCAATCCGGCCATCGTCTACGCCATGGCCGACGTGGTGCTGACGATCCTCGCCGTGACCTCGCTCAGCTTCCTCGGGCTCGGCATCCAGCCGCCGACTCCCGAATGGGGGCTGATGATCGCGGACGGGCGGCAATTCCTGTTCGACGCCTGGTGGATCGCGACCTTTCCCGGCCTCGCGATCATCTACACCGGCGTCACCTTCGCGCTGATCGGCGAAGGCCTCGACACCGCGCTTCGGCCGAAGGGCTGATCCGTTCTTTCCGACCCGCCTTCGACAGGTGTGCCATGAGCTTTTTCGACGAGGATGAAAACCTGCAGCGCATCAGCGCGCTGTTGACCGCAAAGGCGGTCGCCGCATTCCGCGAGCGCGGTGTGCCGGAGGAGCAGTTCGGCTTCGTGCTGCTGCAACCGGGCCAGCAGGGCGAACGGCCGCGCGGTACGGCGCTGCGTGCGGGCTGGCGCAGCTATCCCTGCTCGCTGGTCAAGGTCTTCTTCCTGGTCGCCGCGCAAGCCGCTCTGGAAGCGGGACAATTGGTCGAGCATGAGGAGCTTGATCGCGCCATGCGCGACATGATCCTCTGGTCCTCCAACAGCGCGACGAACTACGTCATCGACCTGCTTTCGGGAACGAGCGGCGACACCCTCCTCTCCAGCGCCGAGATGACGGCCTGGGGCGAGCGGCGCGAGGCCGTCAATCGCTTCTTCGACCAGCTGGGTTGGCCGGAGCTCGCCGGCATCAACCTCAACCAGAAGCTGATGGACGACCTCCGCTATGGCCGCGAGAAGATCGGCCTCGACCGCTCGCCCGGCGGCCACAATGCCCTGACGCCGGTCGCCATGGCCCGGCTGATGCACGAGATCTTCCATGGCTCGGCGCTGAGCACGACAACGCGACGGGCGGTCGAACCGCTGCTCGCGCGCGATCTCGCGAGCCCGTTTGTGAAGCGCGGCGCCTATCAGGTCTCGGGATATCTCGCAGGCGGCATGCCGGCGGGCACGCAGATCTGGTCGAAGGCCGGCCGCACGCGCTGGCTCGGCGATGAGCGTGCCGATTTCCGGCGCCATGACGCCCTTCGCGCGATCCTCCCGGGCGGGCAAGAGTTCACCTTGACTGTTTTCACGCAGGGCGAGGCCATCGCGGAGGACGACGATTTCCTGCCGTCGCTCGGCGCTCTCGCCGCCGGGCAGCTGATGCCGCCGGCATCCGCCGGTCAGTAGGTTGCCCGGCCGCCTGACAGATCGAAGACGCCGCCGGTCGAGAAGGAACACTCGTCAGACAGAGCACCATCCGCGCGACTTCCTCGACCTCGACGAAGCGCCCCATCGGGATACGGGACAGGATGTCGGCGCGCCGCTCGGCGGAAATCTCCTTCGCCATCGCGGTCTCAGCCGCCGCGGGGGTGATGGCGGTGACGACGATGCCGTCACAGGCCGTTTCCTTGGCCGTGCTCTTGGTCAGCGCGATCACCCCGGCCCTGGTGGCCGAGTAGCTTGCTGGCCGCTGGCATGAGGATCGTGACCTCATGGAGGTCGCGGCCCGGCCTGGAGCGCGCATAGCCCACGCTCCATATTTGTTGGCCTCAACCGCCCAACCCCGTGTGACGCTTTACGAATGCCCAGGCGCTGGCCCAGGCGCCCGCATTCGCTTCGGCATTCGCGGCCGGCGTTCCGCCCATGGTCGAGGAGGTTCCGTTCATCGGATGGCGATGGGAGATGCGCGTCGCCGGGGTGTAGGGGAACAGGATGGAATGCCCGGCTTCGGGCCAGTTCTTCCAGACGACCTCATGCGGATGGCCGGCGGCCAGCAGGCTCGACTGCACGATCAGCGAATAGAGATCGGAAGGCCACGCCCCGTCGTCGCCGCCCGACAACAGCAGCACCGGCCCGGCGATCCGCTCGACCGGGATGCGGGCGCGGGCCATCGCATCGGGATCGCCCAGCGCGGTGCGCATCGCATCGGCGTTGCGGCGGATTTCAGTCGCCTCGTCATAGGGCTTCCAGCTCGCCGTGGCGTTGTCCTGCCATTGATGGACGAGCGGCTTGCCGCCGAGCGTCCAGCACGGACCGTCCCGGCCGAGCCCCGGGGCGGGGTCGGCTGCCGCCTGACCGCCATGGACGAAGGCGCTCGGCACATAGCCCAGCACCGCCGAGACTTTTTCGGGAAAAGTCGCGCCCAGCAGAAGCGCAAGCTCGCCGCCGCGCGATTGCCCGGCAACGGCGACGAAATCGTTCAGGGGGCTCACATTGGCACGCAGCCAGTCGAGCCCTCCGGCGAAATACTCGAGCGGCGTGTTCGAGATGTATTGCGGCAGCCCCGGAGCGCCGAAATAGCCGAGCGCCAGCGCCGCTACGCCACGCGAGGCCCACAGCGCCGCGCGTGGCTCGTTGATGCCACCGCCGGAGCCGTTGAGGATCATGATCGCCGGATGCGGCCCCTCGCCTGCCGGCAGGAACAGCGTGCCGACGAGCCCATCCTCGGCAAGCGGATGCCGGGTGACGCCCTCTGCCATGAGAATCTGCGTGAAGCCGTCCGACGCCGTAAGCTCGCCGCCGATATGGGCGGTGAGCCTGGTCTCCAGCGGCCGGGCCATGTCGGCATGGAACAGCTCGCCCTCACCTTGCTGCGCCCAGATCAGCCCCATCGCGGCGATGCCGGCATAATCGCCCCGCAGCGGCGCGTCGCGATCGAGCTCGACGGTGCCCGCAGCATCCGCCGCAAACACGGCCTGCGCCCGCCAGAGATGACCGCCCCGCTGCGTTTCCGCTGCAATGGTTACCTCCCCGCCAACCGGTAGCCCAGCGAGGGCGATCCGGCGCGGCACGTCGATCAGGTCGATCGCAGGGCTGACGGAGAAAGCGGCGGGCATGGCGACTTTCGTCTCCGTTAAGTCCGGACCGTGTTTGAGAGTGGAACCACGATGTCATCCCGGCCTTGAGCCGGGATCCATCGAAGGGCTGCGGAGCTCTACGATGGATCCCGGATCGGTGCGGCTTCGCCGCTTGTCCGGGATGACGTCCGAGTTCCCTTGGATGAAGGCTGACCTCGCAAGGCGGGCTCCGAAGTCACTTCGCCTTGCTAACCTGCATGGCGACGGTGCGGTCGCTGTTCCAGGGCACGACCTTCAGGTCCGGCCGGCTCGCCCAGATGTTCTTGTAATGGTAGAGCGGGATGATCCCGACATCGTCCATCACCACCTTGACGGCGTCCTTGATGATCGCCTCGCGCTTGGGATCGTCGAATTCGGCGCCGGCCTTGGCGAGCGCCTCATCCAGCTTCGGATTGCTGTAGCGGCCCCAGTTCGAGGCTCCCAGCCCCTTGGCCGGGTCGACCGTCGCCAGGATCGAGGTCATGGCATAAGTGCCCTCGCCCGTGCCGTTGCCCCAGCCGACGATGCTCATCGCATATTCGTTCTTGTTGGCGCCGGTCACATAGACCGGGAAGGGAACGACCTCGACCTGCGTCTCGACGCCGATGCGGGTCCAGAATTGCGCGACGGCCTGCGCGGTCTCGGGCGCCAGCGGATAGCGCTCGCCCGGCACATGCATGGTCAGCTTGAAGCCGTTGGGATAGCCGGCCTCGGCCAGCAGCGCCTTGGCCTTGGTCGGATCAACCGCGATCTTGGCGTAGTCGGGATTGTACCCGAAGGTGTCTGCCGGCATCCACTGCGTCGCGACCGTCACGCCGCCGCGCGCAACGCGGTCGGCGATGGCCTCTCGGTTGATCGCCATGTTGAGAGCCTGGCGGACACGCTGGTCGAGCAGGGGGTTCTTGTCGAGCGGCTTGCCGGCCTTGTCGGTAATGAACTTGGACGGCGCCGGGTTGAAGCTCGGCTGCAGGATCAGCGCGCGCAGGCCGGGATAGGACCAGACCTTGACCTTGGGATTCTTCTCCAGCTTCTCGATGTCGGAGAAGGAGACCTTGTCGATCATATCGACATCGCCCGAGAGCAGCGCGGCGGTGCGCGCCGCGGGGTTGGCGATATAGCGATAGCTCACCTTGTCCCACTCGGCCTTGTCGCCCCAGTAGGTGTCGTTGCGCTTCATCTCGATGCGGTCGCCCGGCGTATAGCTGACGAAGGCATAGGGGCCGTCGACTACCATCGCCTTGCCGCTGTTGTAGTCGTCGGTCGTCGCCGTCTGGCCGATATGCTTGCTGACGATGTAGATGCTGGAGATGTTGATCGGCAGCAGCGGGTCGGGTTCCTTGGTGGTGATCACCAGCGTCTGCGGGTCCTTGACCTCGACCTTGGCGACGCTGCGCAGGAAGCTCTTGAAGCTCGCGACCGAGCCCGGCACGTTCTGGGCGCGCTCATAGGAAAAGGCGATGTCCTCCGCCGTCACCGGCTTGCCGTCGGTCCAGACCGCCTTGTCGCGGATCTTGAATTCCCAGGTCGTGGGCGAGGTGCTTTTCCAGGCCGAGGCGAGACCGGGAGCCATGCCGCCGATCGTCTTCTGCGCGACGATGGCGGGGAAGAAATGCTGCGCAACCGAGTGGTCGCCGGCATAGTTGTTGAGCTGCGGGTCGATCGCGGAGACCGGGTCGGCGAAGCCGATGCGCAGGTCTTCCGCCGAGGCGGTCCCAGCGGCGACGATCAGCGCCGCGGACAGGGCAAGCGTGCTCAGTTTGGTCGTCATCCGATCACTCCTGTTAGCGCGCGGGCTTGGACCGCGGGCGTATCGTTGAGGTGGCAGGCGGAACGATGGCCCGGCGCGATCTCGCGCAGGGCGGGTTTCTCGACGCGGCAGCGGTCGAAAGCGGCCGGGCAGCGCGGATGGAAATGGCAGCCGGGCGGCGGCGCGGCCGGACTCGGGATCTCGCCTTTAACGGGAGCATAGACCCGCCGCCGCTGCTTGAGATCGGGAATTTCGGCGAGCAGGCCCTGCGTATAGGGGTGGTTGGGGTGGGCGAAGAACTGCCGCGCCGGCGCATCCTCGACGATGCGGCCGAGATACATGATGACGACGCGGTCGGCGATGTGCTGCACCACGCGCAGATCATGGCTGATGAACAGGTAGGTCAGGTCCAGATCGCGCCGGAGCTGCATGAACAGGTTGAGGATCTGCGCCTGGATGGAGACGTCGAGCGAGGCGACGGACTCGTCACAGACCAGGAAGCGCGGCTGCATGGCGAGCGCGCGGGCGATCGAGATACGCTGGCGCTGTCCACCGGAGAACTGGTGCGGAAAGCGCTGGCGATAGACCGGGTCGAGCCCGGCCCGCCGCATCTGCGCGCAGACATAATCGTCGAGCTCGGAGCGACCGACGATGCCGTGGACGAGAGGCGCCTCGCCGATCGCCGCGGCGACGCGCATGCGCGGGTTCAAGCTCGCCTGCGGGTCCTGGAAGATGAGCTGCACGTCGCGATGAACCGAGCGGTCACCCCGCGGATCGCGCCCGAAGACGCGGACATCGCCGCCGCTCGGCGGCAGTAGCCCGGCGGCGATGCGCCCAAGCGTCGACTTGCCGCTGCCGGATTCGCCGACGAGACCGACGAATTCGCCGGTCGGGATGGTGAGGTCGATACCGTCCAGCGCATGGATGACAGGCTGACGCTTGGCGAGATGCAGCTTTACAGCAAGCCCGTCCGCACGGCCGAAGCGGCGGCTCAGGTCGCGCGTCTCAAGCGCGGGGGCCGAATAAGAAGCGGTCGTCGTCATGCCGCTACCTCGGCAAGCGAAGCCGGGCCTGTGAGAGGGTGGAAGCAACGCAGCTTGTGCGCGCCCTGCGTGAAGGCGGGCTGCCGCGCGCAATCATCGGCACGGCGCGCGCAGCGCGGCCCGAAGGCGCAGCCATCAGGCGGGGCGACCATGTCCGGCGTTGTGCCGGGTATCTGGACCAGCATCGAGCCCGGTGCGCTCGCTCCCGGCAGGCTGCCGATCAGCCCGGCCGTATAGGGATGGCGGGGATTGTCCAGCACGGCATCGACGCGGCCCTGCTCGACGATGCGGCCGGCATACATCACCGCGATCTCATCGGCGATGCCGGCGATGACCGAGAGATCATGCGTGATCCAGAGCAGCGCCGTGCCGCTCTCGCGTGTCAGTTGCTGCACCTCGGCCAGGATCTGCGCTTGAATCGAGACGTCGAGGGCGGTCGTCGGCTCGTCGGCGATGATCAGATCGGGCCGGTTGATCAGCGCGATGGCGATGGAGACGCGCTGGCGCATGCCGCCCGAGAGCTGGTGGGGATAGGCATCGAGCCGCGCTTCCGGGCTCGGGATGCCCATGGTGCCCAGCATGTCCCGCGCTCTGACGCGGGCCGTCGCCGCGTCGACGGCCTCATGCGCCCGGATCGTCTCGATCATTTGCGTGCTGATCCGCAGCACCGGGTTCAACGTCATCATCGGGTCCTGGAAGACCATGGCGATGCGATTGCCGCGTAGGCGACGCAGGCTCTCCTCGTCGAGCCGCGTCAGATCCCGGCCGTTGAACAGGATTTCGCCGTCGACAACCCGGCCGGGCGGATCGATCAGCCCCATGATCGAGAAGCCCGTCACGGACTTGCCCGAGCCGCTTTCGCCGACGAGGCCGAGCGTCTGTCCCGCCCGCAGCGTGAAGGAGACGTCGCGCACGGCGTCGAGATCGCCGCGATCAGTGTGGAAACGGGTGCGCAGATTGCGGACTTCGAGCAGCGGCGCGCTCATTTCAGCGCCCTCGGATCGAGCACCTCGCGCAGGCGGTCGCCGACGAGGTTGATCGCGACGATCGCCAGCAGCAGCGTCACCCCGGGGAAGAAGCTGATCCAATATTCGCCCGAGAGCATGAACTGGAAGCCGTTGGCGATCAGCAGGCCGAGCGAGGGCTGCGTCACCGGTGCGCCGAGGCCGAGGAAGGAGAGCGTCGCCTCCAGCGTGATGGCGCGCGCCACCTGCAAGGCGGCGATGACGAGCAGCGGCGGCAGGCAGTTGGGCAAGACATGGCGCAGCAGGATGCGCGAGGTCGGCAGGCCCAGCCCCCGCGCCGCCTCGAAATAATCGCGCTTGCGCTCGACCAGCGCCTGGGCGCGGGCGGTGCGGGCGTAATAGGCCCATTCCAGCAGCACCAGCGTCAGCACGACATTGCCGATGCCCCGGCCCAGCAGCGCAAGCATCAAGAGGGCGATCAGGATCGAGGGCAGCGACATCAAGAGGTCGACGAGCCGCATGATCAGCGCGTCGACGAAGCCACCGCTCCAGGCCGCGATCAACCCGAGCATGATGCCGAGGATACCCGCCAGCACGGCCGAGCCGACGCCGACGGTCAGGCTGGTCCGCAACCCGTAGAGGATAGCAGAGAACAGGTCGCGGCCTTGTCCATCGGTACCGAGCCAGTAGGTGAGATCGGCGCCCGAGGAAGCCGAGCCGGGCGGTAGCCTTGCGTCGAGCACATCGATGGCAGCGAGGTCGAACGGGTTCTGCGGGGCGATCTGCGCGGCGAAGACCGCGCCCAGAATCAGCAGCGTCAGCAGGCCAAGGCCAATGACAGCCGTGGGCGCGCGCAGGAAACGGCTGAGCGCATTGACGGCCGGTCGGCGGGCGGTGGCGGCGGGAACGCTCGTCATGTCGAGGCCTCCTCGCGAACGCGCGGGTCGAGGATGCGGTAGAGGATGTCGACGACGAGGTTGATGATGACGAAGAGCGTCACCACCACCAGCAGGTAGGCCATCACCACCGGCCGATCGAGCGCGTTGATGCTGTCGAGGATCAACTTGCCCGAGCCCGGCCAGGCGAAGATGCTCTCGGTGACCACCGCGAAGGCGATGGTCGAGCCGAGCTCGAGCCCGAGCACCGTCACCAGCGGGATCATGATGTTGCGCAGGATATGCATCGTCATGATCCGGCCGCGGCGCAGCCCCTTGGCCCGCGCGAAGCGGACATAGTCGAGCGGCAGCACCTCGCGCACCCCGGCCCGTGTCAGCCGGATCACCAGCGAGACCTTGAAGAGCGACAGGTTGATCGCCGGCAGGAGCATGTGCCGCCAGCCGTTCAAGGTCAGAAAGGACCAGTCCGCGCCCAGGAAACGGACCGTGGTGCCGCGCCCGCTCGCCGGCAGCCAGCCGAGATAGACGCTGAAGGTCATGATCAGCAGGAGGCCTACCCAGAAGGTCGGCAGCGAGAAGCCGAGGATGCTGCCCGTCGTGATCAGCTTGGAGAGCCGGCGTTCCGGGTAGAGCCCGGCATAGAGCCCGAGCGGCACGCCGAGAATGACCGAGAAGACCGTCGCGGCGATGGCGAGTTCAAGCGTCGCCGGCAGGCGCTGCAGGATGAGCGTCACGGCCGGGACGTTGTAGACGAAGCTGCGGCCGAGATCGCCCTGCAGGGCACTGCCTGCGAAGCTGAGATATTGCTGCCAGAGCGGCCGGTCGAGGCCGAGCTGCGCCACGAGCGCGGCCCTGTCGGCCTGCGTCGCATCCGGAGCCAGCAGGATGTCGGCGGGATTGCCGATGGCGTGCATGCCCAGGAACACGACGAGCGACATCGCCACCACGACGAGGAGCGCCTGCGCGATGCGCTGGAGCAGCCAGCCGAGCATCAGACCGGTACCGCGGCCTGTTCGGGCAGGATCGGCTCCCACTCGTCGCCGAAGATTTCCGGCTCGGAATACTCCTGGCCACGCGCGAAATGCGCCTCGACATCCTCGACGAACAGTCGCGCCGCGACGGCCTGCGACAGCCGCACGGCGCCGTCGCTGATCGCCGGAATGTCGCCCGATACGGTTCCGTGGGACATCATCGCCGGATAGCAGAAGCAATGGACGCGTTCGAGGCCGGGGCAGGCACCTGGAATCTTCGGCTGGAACTCGAAGGCGGTGCCGAGATCGGGCAGAGAACCGAGACCCGCATCGGCATCGGCGGGCACGCCGCGATCGCTCCACAGCCGGGCGCTCGCCGCGATCTCGGCGAGGAAGGGGCGATTGTCCCAGTCGACCCGGAAACCAGTCGAGAAGATGATGAAATCGAAGCGCATCGTACCCGCGCTGGTCTCGACGACGATCTCGTCGCCGTCCATCCGTGCGGAATGCAACGCCGTGCCCTGACGGAAAAAGGCGTTGGGATACCGCGAGACGCGCAGCACGCTCGCACGCGGCGGCGGCACCTGCTCGCGAGCGATGTAGCTGTTGATCCGCCATTTCCAATCGTCGGGCAGATAGCGGTAGCCCGCGATCGAACCGGGATGGCCCATGCCCTTGCCGCGGTTGATGCGCGGAATGTCGCGGCGGCGGATCAGCAGGTCGACGCGCTCCGCCCCCGCCTCCAGCGCGGTGCCTGCGCTGTCCATCGCGGAGGCGCCGGCGCCCACTACGGCGACGCGCTTGCCACGCAGCGCGGCATAGTCGTTCGCGTCTGAGGAATGCGCCCAGCGCTCGCGCGGCAGGCTGTCGGCGATCGCCGGCACGAAGGGACCGCCGAGCCCGTCGCGCCCCGTGGCCAGCACGACATGGCGCGCCCGCACGCGCTGCCGCTTCCCGGCCGCGTCGATCTCCAGCGTCGCGTAGTCCGCTCCCAGATGGATCGCAGCGATGTCGTGATCGTTGCGGACATCGAGACGCAGCACGTCGCGGAACCAGCGCAGATAGTCCATCCACATCAGCCGCGGGATCTTGTCGAGCCGTTCCCAATCCTCGGCGCCGAACTGAGCTTCGAACCAGGCGCGGAAGGTCAACGACGGAATGCCGAGTGCCGGCCCGGTCAGGGTCTTGGGCGAACGCAACGTCTCCATGCGCGCCGTCGTTGCCCATGGTCCTTCGAAGCCCTTCGGCCGGCGGTCGAAGTTGACGGCACGCAGGCCGATGTTGCGGAGCGCCCCGGCGGCGGCCAGCCCGGCCATGCCGGCGCCGATGATCGCGACGTCGAGCAGCGGCTCGCCCGCAATGTCGCGCTGCGGAACCCAGGGCGCTGCCGGAAGGGTCAGCAACTCAAGCTCACGGGCGACGCGGCGGTTCAGCGCTGCCAGCCCTTCGGGAACCTTGCCTTGATCGGCTGTCACAGCCGCGTCTCCTGTTTGGTCAGCGAAGCGAGGAGGGCGTGGTGCTCCTCGGGCGGGATCAGGGTGAAATCGTCCAGCCGCTGCTGTGCCACCATCTGCAGCGCCGCGATCAGCTCGCGGACCTTGTCGGGGACGGCGACGCCGCGTGCCGTCACCACCCCGAAGCAATAGGGGATCGGCGTCGCCAGCGGCAGGATGCGGACGCCCGGCGTCGGGCGGCCGGTCAATGTCAGCGGCTCGACGATCGCCACGCCCGCTCCGGCCTCGATGAAGGAGAGCGCATTGATCGTCGAGGTCGTGCGGACGCGGACGCGGACATCGACACCGGCCGCGTTGAGAGCTGCGCGAATGCGCGCCGGCACTCCGCGGCGCATCGACATCCCGACGAGGCTGCGCCCGGCCAGCGCTCGCAGCTCCACCGGGCCTTCGAGACGCGCCAGAGCGTCGCCTTCGGGCACGGCCAGCACGCAAGGTGCGGTGCCCAGCCATTCGACGGTCAGGTCGCGATGCAGCAGGGGCGCGCTGGTCGCGCCGATCTGGGCCGTGCCGGACATCACGGCGTTCTGGACGCGGTCGGGATTCTCGACCTCGATCGCGAGCCGCGGCGGCTCGTCGAGGCATCCGAGCGCCTTCCAGGCACCGGTCAGCAGCCCGAAGGCCAGCGCCGACACCGCCGCCACACTGATGGGCGGCTCGGACTCGCCGACGACTTCGCGGGCACGCTCCCAGAGATTGACGAAACCGGCCAGCGCCCGCTCGACATCGTCGCGCAGCACCACGCCTTTCGGCGTTAGGACCAGCCGTTGGCCGGCGCGCTCGAAGAGCGGCTGGCCGAGGTCGCGCTCGAGCTCCTGGATCATGCGGCTCACCGAAGGCTGCGACACGCCGAGATGGCGCGCGGCAGCGGTGACGCTGCCCAGGGAGGCAACCTGCAGATACGCCTCGAGGGTCTTGAGGCGGCTCATCGCGTCAGTCGTTGCGGACGGGGTCGCCGAGCACGTGCATCAGCCGGTTGGCCCAGCCGAACAGCGCCGTTGACAGGATGAGGTCGACAGCCTCGGCCTCGCTGATGCCGGCCTCGCGCAGCTTGGCGGCATCCGCTTCAGTGACCGCCGGCGGCGATTGCGAGAGCTTGACCGAAAAGTCGAAGATCGCCTGGTCGCGCGGCGAGAGCTGTGCCTGCTCGCCACGCGCGAAGAGCTCGTCGGTGACGGCGGTGTCCTTGCTGAGCTGTGCGTGGCGGGAGGCGTGCACGGCTGCGCAGTAGATGCAGCGATTGACGATCGAGGCGCCGATGGCACCGAGCTCCCGCTCGGCCCGGCTCATGCCGCCCGGATCGTACATGATCGCGTTGAACAGCGGCGAGCGTACCGACAGCGTCTCCGGATCATGCGCCAGGACCAGCACATAATCCGAGACCTTGGTGTTCGACGGCGTGATCTTCAGCGCGTCGCGTTGCTCGGGAGTGGCGCTGGCCAGATCGACCGGGGTGACCCGCGGCTGCCATTCAGGAACGGTGCGGGTGAAGCGATGGACGATCCGGCTCATGCCACAGCTCCTTTGAGGACAGCGAGCCCGGCGAAGACCCGGCACTGGTAGCTCATAAAGGCGTTGAGCTCGCAAAGGCGCACGATGTCGGCCTCCGCGACGCCGGCTGCCTTCAGCCTCTCGATATCCTCGGAGACGACCGCACGTGGCTCGGCTGCGACCTTGTCCATAAAGGCGATGGCAGCCCGTTCCCGCGCGTCGCTGCTGGTCTGAGCCGGATCGGCGAGATTGCGGACAGCCGGCTCGGCAATCGCCGCGAGGTAGTGCGAGGCCAGTTTCGTCTGGCCATTGAGGGTTGCGATGCGCGCGGCCATCGCCGTGCGCCACTGAGCTGGAAACCCACCGGGATCCCGCGGCTGGATTACCGCGGCTTCGGC
Source organism: Allobosea sp. TAF32 (assembly GCF_052113585.1). Classification (NCBI taxonomy): domain Bacteria; kingdom Pseudomonadati; phylum Pseudomonadota; class Alphaproteobacteria; order Hyphomicrobiales; family Alloboseaceae; genus Allobosea; species Allobosea sp. TAF32. The sequence continues at coordinate 499,424 of NZ_JBFRDM010000002.1, forward strand.
TTGGCGGCTCATCTCGATGATGTTGGCGCGCGCGTGCGCCGCGGTCAGAGCTTCCGCTTCGAGCCAGGGAGACGCCTCGGGACCGACGGTCTGGGTCATAGCAATTCCCTTCATGCATCAACTTATCGAGTTAATGCTTATAACGAATGAAGCCCGCCGTTTGCGCTATGTCAAGGATCGATCGCTGTCGGTATGCAAGGGCGCGGCCGTGCCCGCGCGCTGCGCGCCAGACCCGTGGGATCCGCGTGCACGCGATTGCAGCCGGCCCGCCCTCGACACGCACCGCTTCGGGCACTCCCGGATCGACACTCCTGCTGGAGAAGACCAGCCGCGAGATTCCCGCTCGCGAACTGTTCGCCATCGACGATGTCGATGCCGCGACCGCGTTTCCCGCGGATGATGCAGCTCGGCTCGGCACTGGCCAGCACGCCTGGATATGGTACGAAAAATGCTGGCATGAGCGCCGCTGAACGACCTTCGTACCCGAAACGCCTTAGAGGATTTGCGATGGCCCACAGCCTCAACCCCAAGTTCACGCCGGCGGCCGTGCGGACCCAGGACAATCGTCCGGACTTCTCCTCGGAGGCGATCCGGACGGTTCGGGAAGATCTGGCAGCCTGCTTTCGCGCCGCGGCGCGCCACGGCTTCGAAGAAGGCATCTGCAATCACTTCTCGGCCGTGGTGCCCGGGCACGATGATCTCTTCATCGTCAATCCCTACGGAAGGGCTTTTCGCGAGATCACCGCCTCCGAGCTTCTGATCTGCGATTTCGAAGGGAATGTCATCGCGGGCGATGGCCAGCCTGAGGCGACGGCCTTCTACATCCACGCGGAGATTCACAGGCGCGTTCCTCGGGCCAAGGTGGCCTTCCATACGCATATGCCCTACGCGACTGCGCTGAGCATGACCGAGGGCGATCCGCTTATTTGGGCCGGCCAGACCGCTCTGAAATTCTACGGTCGCACGGTCGTCGACAGCGATTACAACGGGCTGGCGCTCGATCATGGGGAGGGCGCACGCATAGCCAACGCGGTGGGCCACGCGGATATCGTGTTCATGCGCAATCATGGGGTGATGGTGCTGGCTCCCAATGTCGCGGAAGCCTGGGACGACCTCTACTATCTGGAACGCGCAGCACAGGTCCAGGTTCTGGCCATGTCGACCGGCCGCCCGGTCAGATCCGTCCCGTCCGATATCGCCGAAGCCACGTATCGACAGATGCGCGAGGGAGATCCCGAGTCAGCCCGGCTTCATCTCGCATCCATTCGGCGGCAGCTTGATCTGGAGGAGCCGCAATATCGTCATTAGCGGCAAACTGGCGCGGCACCGCAGCATGTCGGGCAACGGCGACGCCTGGATCTGGAAAGAGCATCCAAATGCCGCCACCGCGGAGCCTGGGAGGATCTCCGCTTGTGCTCGGCATGTACGAGCACCTACGTGAATAGGATGCGCTGGGTGGACCGAATGTGAACAGCCGACAGATCGAGGTATTTGCCGCCGTGATGAAGGCGGGCACGGTCTCGCGAGCCGCGGAGATTTTGGGCGTCACCCAGCCCGGTGTCAGCCGGCTGATAGCCGAGCTCGAAAAGTCGCTGGGCTTTGCCCTCTTCGACCGGGTGCGCAACCGCATCGTGCCGACTCCGGAGGGACGCACATTCTTCGCGGAGGTCGAGGCGAACTTCCGCGGGATGGACCGGCTGCGCGCCAGCGCGGCACGTATTCGCGACTATGGTGCCGGTCAACTTCGCGTCGCCACCCTCTCGGCGCTGAGTTCTTCGATCGTTCCGAACGCCGTTCTGCGCTTTCGCCAATTGCGCCCGGATGCGACCGTCACGCTTATGGTCCTGCCCTCGCGCGACGTCCGGGATGGAGTGGCTGCCGGCATCTACGATGTCGGTCTTGCCGCCGACGAGATCGATGTCACCGGGGTCGTCCACCAGGTCTTCGTCCAGCCGCGCGCCCTTTGCGCCATCCCGCTCGGCCACCCCCTCGCCTCGCGGGAGACGATCGGCCCCCACGATCTGTCCGGCATCGATTTCGTCGCCTATGTTCCGGAAGATCGCGCCCGGCAGCGCTTCGACATGATCATGTCAGAGGCAGGAGCAGTGCCGCCGCGTGTCGTCGTCGAGACGATCTACGCCGCCACCGTTTGCGCGCTGGTGGCACAGGGGGTAGGCGTCGGGCTGATCAGTCCTTACGCGATCGCGGGCCATGATCAAAGTCGCCTCGTGCTGCGGCCCTTCGAGCCGCCGGTGCTGAGCCGCAGCTTCCTCATCCTGCCGCCCGACCGGCCTAAATCGCAGCTTGTACGCGATTTCATAGGCTGTCTCATGGAAGCGCGCTGATAACCTGGGCTTGCGAAAGCGAGCCATGCGCTGGCTCGCACCGTCAGGCGGCAAGCGCAGCTTGCGCGGGCGTGTACGGCAGGCGCAGGCTCTCCGCGACCTGAGCGTTGGTGATCTGGCCGCGATGCACGTTGAGGCCCGCGGCGAGATGCGGATCGTTGCGGATCGCATCCAGACCGTTTGCGGCCAACGCCAAGCCGAAGGGCAATGTCGCATTGTTCAGCGCGTAGCTCGACGTCAGCGGCACGGCACCCGGCATGTTGGCGACGCAGTAATGGATCACGCCGTCGATTTCGAAGGTCGGGTCCGCATGCGTCGTCGGATGGGAGGTTTCGAAACAACCGCCCTGGTCGATTGCGACGTCGACGAGGACCGCACCGCGTTTCATCCTGGACAGCTGGGAGCGCGACACCAGGCGCGGCGCGGCCGCGCCGGGGATGAGCACCGCACCAATGACGACATCCGCGGCGAGGACCTCTTCCTCGATCGCATGGAGCGTGGAATAGCGTGTCCGCGCCCTGCCGCCGAAGTGCTCGTCGAGCTGCCTGAGCCGCGGCAGGGACCGGTCCAGAATCACCAGATCCGCTCCCAGGCCCGCCGCCATGCGCGCCGCGTGAGTGCCGACGACACCGCCTCCGATGATCGCAATGCGCGCCGGAGGCACCCCCGGCACACCGCCGATCAGCACGCCGCGCCCCCCAGCATGCCGCTGCAGGCAGGCCCCTGCAGCCTCGATCGAAAGCCGGCCTGCCACTTCGCTCATGGGCGCCAGCAATGGCAGGCCGCCGGCCTTGTCGGTCACGGTTTCGTAGGCGACTGCCGTGACCCCCGACTTCAGGAGCCCGGCCGTCTGCTCTGGATCAGGGGCGAGGTGCAGATAGGTGAACAGGATTTGTCCCTCGCGGAGCTGCACCCACTCCGACGGCTGCGGCTCCTTGACCTTCACGATCAGGTCGGCCCTCGCGAAGACTTCTGCTGCATTCGCAACGACCCTGGCGCCCGCGGCCTCATAGGCCGTGTCGGGTGCAGAAATGCCGGCTCCGGCGGTTGTCTCGACAAGGACTTCATGGCCCGCTGCGGTGTATTCGCGCACGGCTTCCGGGGTCAGCCCGACCCGGTATTCGTGGACTTTGATCTCCTTGGGTACACCGACGCGCATTGCTTCCTCCTCGTTATGGTTGGAGCTTGGCTAGTCGCGCGCCGGTGCCGGCGCGGGACTAAGAACGCGAGTGAATGGCTCTCCAGATGGTCTGCGGCGTCGCCGGCATGTCGATATGGCGCACTCCATGGGGCGAGAGTGCATCGACGATCGCATTCATCACCGAAGGCAGGGAACCGGCGCATCCGGCCTCCCCGCAGCCCTTGGCGCCGACAGGATTGGTTCGGGTCGGCACGCCCTCGCTGATGAAGGTGAAGAAGGGCACGTCCGCCGCGCGCGGCATCGCATAATCCATGTAGGAGCCGGTCATCAGCTGGCCGCTTTCGTCATAGGAGGTCATTTCGCAGATCGCCTGGCCGATGCCCTGCACGACCCCGCCATGGAGCTGCCCCTCGACGATCATCGGATTCACCAGCACCCCGAAGTCGTTGACCATAACATAGCTCGCGATCTCGACATGCCCGGTATCGGGATCGATCTCGACCTCGGCGATGTGGCAGCCATTGGGATAGGCCGAGGGCGCCGCCTTGAAGACATGGTCGACATCCAGCGCCCGCGGCAGGTCATCGGGCAAGGCTGCGCCCGCCTGCAGCTTGCGGGCGAGCTCCATGATGCCGACCGAGCGGTCGGTGCCAGCGATGCCGAAGCGGCCATCGGCGAATTCGATATCGGCGACACCGGCCTCCAGGAAGTGCGCGGCCAGCAGCTTGCCTTTCTCGATGACGAGCAGGCTCGCCTCGATGATCGCCGAGCCGCTCGCCATGATCGATTTCGAGCCACCGGTGCCGCCGCCGGCGATCAGTCGATCGCTGTCCCCCTGAACGAGGCGAATCTTCTCGAAGGGCACGCCCAGTTGGCTCGTCAGGACCTGGGCGAAGGGCGTCCAGTGTCCCTGCCCATAGTCGAGCGTCCCGGTCACGATGGTGACCGTTCCGTCCGGCTCGAAATGGATGCCGCCCATCTCGTTGGTCGGAGGGGCGGTGACTTCGAGATAGCAGCCGATCCCGCGGCCGCGCAGCTTGCCGGCCTTGCGGCTGGCGCGCTCGCGCGTCCGGTAGCCCTTCCAGTCGGCGGCCTCCAGCGCCCGCGCGAAGAGCGCCGGGAAGTCGCCGCTGTCATAGACGGTCCCGATCGGGGTCTTCCACGGCAATTGCTTCGGCGCAATCAGGTTGCGCTGCCTGAGGACAGCCCGGTCGATGCCCATTTCCCGGGCCGCGGTATCGATCAGCCGCTCCATGAAATAGTTACCCTCGGGGCGTCCGGCGCCGCGATAGGCCGCGATCGGCACGGTATTGGTGACGGCACAGCGCGTCTGCACCTCCACCAGCGGCGTGCGGTACATGCCGACGCTGTTCTTGCCGATGTTCAGCGTGGCCATCATTGGGCCGGGGGGCGAGAGATAACCGCCCATATTCCCGGTGCCGGTGAAGCGCGTCGCCAGGAACCGCCCGCGCGCATCGAGGGCGAGCTCGGCCTCGAAGATCATGTCGCGGCCGTGATGGTCGGAAACGAAGCTCTCGGACCGCTGGTCGGTCCATTTCACCGGCTTATTCAGCAGCCGCGCCGCATGTAGCAGCACGACATATTCCGGGAACACGGCCGACTTCATGCCGAAGGAGCCGCCGACATGGCCGGTCAGCAAGTGCATCCGGTCATGCGGGACACCCATCGCCGCCGCCAGGTTGTTGCGCATGCCGAAAGCGCCCTGGCTCGGGGCGTGGAGCGTGTAACGCTTCGTCTTGCGGTCATAGGTACCGATCGCGGCGCGCGGCTCGATCGGATTCACGATGATGCGGTTGTTGACGATCTGCACCCGCGTGACATGCGCGGCCTTGGCAAAGGCCGCCGCGACCTTCGCAGCGTCGCCGAAATGGTAGTCGAGGATGAGGTTGCCGGGAACCTCATCGAACAGCTGCGGCGCGTCCGGGGCAAGCGCCGCCTCCACCGAGGTGACGGCGGGCAGGATGTCGATATCCAGCGATATGGCCTCGGCGGCATCGCGCGCCTGCTGCGCCGTGCGGGCCACGACCATCGCCACGGGGTCGCCGACGAAGCGCACCTTATCCGCGGCAAGTGCCTTGCGGACCGGCTTCCTCATCGCGGTCCCGTCCCGGTTCGGCAGGTCCACCTGGCATTTCAGCGATCCGTAGTTCTGCCCCTCCAGATCATCGGCCGTGTAGACCGCGACGACACCCTTCATCGCTTTCGCAGCTTCGGTATCGATGCCGCGAATGACGCCATGCGCATGCGGGCTTCGGACGAAAGCCGCGTAGAGCTGTCCTTCCAGCGCAAGATCGTCGGTGTAGCGCCCTTGACCGCGGACCAGCGCGGCATCCTCGTTGCGCGGGACAGACTGGCCAATTCCGACGCGGCCGGTCGCGCGATCGACCCGAGACACATGCATATTCATCGCAAGGCACCACTATCGAACAGAAACCGAGGCGCTGGCTCAGGCAGATAGCTGCCTTTGCCTTCGACCTCGCGCGGCGCCACCTCATTGCGAGCGGCGGACCCGACGGCGCACAACCATATGCGTGCCGGATCGAATTGGCGCCTGGGGCTGCGGCATGGCTCCATTGACCGTGTCGGATAGCGCGGCGCGACGCGACCTGAAGCTTTGCCCTTGTGGAAGCGCCAATGACGTAACCTGATACTGCGCCGATCCGACGCACGGTCTGCAATGTTCAACTTCCACAGCATGCTGCGCCGGCAGCGATCATGTTCGCGGTTGACGAGCCTGTTCGACGCAGGAGCGCGTTTCGGAGGGCAGCCGAAGCCATTTATCGTCCGCATCGACGGACGGCATCGGCTGCGCGCGACGCAAGCAAAATTCTATACGAAAGCGCTTCTACAAATAATGATTTATGTCAAAAGAGGTTTCTTTAGAATAAAATTGCCACCGTTGATTCCGATGGCCAAATCTGCTTATCAAACGCCGCCGATAAGCCGAGCAAAACAAGAATCGTCGCCAAGGAAAAAGCGGTCCGATGAGCAATTTCTACGAGGAGCAGGTTCTCAGCGTTCATCACTGGACCGATACGCTGTTCAGCTTCACGACGACTCGCGACGCGGCATTCCGCTTCAAGAACGGCCAGTTCACGATGATCGGACTCAAGGTCGACGAGAAGCCGTTGCTGCGGGCCTACAGCGTCGCGAGCACCAACTATGACGAGTGCCTGGAATTCTTCTCGATCAAGGTACCGAACGGGCCTCTGACGTCGCGGCTCCAGAACCTCAAGGTCGGCGATCCTATCGTCGTCGGCAAGAAGGCGACGGGCACGCTCGTCCTCGACAATCTCCGTGACGGCAAGCGCCTTTTCCTGCTTGGCACCGGAACCGGCCTCGCACCCTTCCTCTCGCTGATCCGCGACCCCGAGACCTATGAGCGCTTTGAGAGCGTCGTGCTCGTGCATGGCTGCCGGCAGGTCGCGGAGCTGGCCTATGGCGAGCGGATTCAGAGCCAGTTGCCGCAGGACGAATTCCTCGGCGACATGATCCGCAAACAGCTCGTCTACTACCCGACGGTGACTCGCGAGCCGTTCCGCAATCGCGGACGCATCACCGACTTGCTGACCTCCGGCCAGCTCTTTTCAGATATCGGGCAGCCGGGCTTCGATCCACGCAATGATCGCTTCATGCTCTGCGGCTCGCCGCAATTATTGGCCGATCTGAAATCGATCTTCGCGGCGCATGGCCTGCACGAGGGCAATCACGGGGAGCCGGGCGACTACGTGATCGAAAAGGCTTTTGTCGAGAAGTAGCCGCCATGATCCGGCACATCGTATTTTTCAGCGCCAAGGCTCCGGAGAATATCGAGGCGATTCGCAGAGGCCTGTCGATCCTGACAGGCATCCCTCATGCCCTCAGGCTCGAGATTGCCGAAAATCGGAAGTCGGATCCGCTGAGTTCCGAAGTCGACATCGTCGTTTACGGCGAATTCGCGGATCACGCAGCCCTCGCGGCGTACAAGGCCCACGAGCTCTATGCCGAAGCGATAAGACGGGTGCGGCCCCTGCGTGAGTTGAGGCTTGCTGCGGATTACGTAATCGCCGAGGCGACGACGGAACCTGCGGTCGCCCGCTGAAACGCCGGCCGCGGCGCCCCTTCAAGCTTCGGGTGCCGACGGGGGCCGCTGGTCCGATGGTGGGGCCGCTTGCCCGTGACCGAAGGACTTCGATCGCGTCGCGCGTCCCTACCGACAGTGAAGGCACATGCGGTCGAACCGCAGGGGTGATCCGGCCCACGCCTTGGACGAGGCCGCATCGATTTCTGTCGGAGGCGCGCCGCGCCTCCTATGCGGCTGTGCGGTTCAGCAAGCGGCGAAAATGATCCGCCTGCTGATAGAAGCGTTCAGCTTCAACGCGATCGCCTGTCGCTTCACGCTTTCGCGCGGAGCCCATGGCGCGCTCGAAATGCGCCCGAATATCCAAATCCGCCGCTCGCCCTGCCCGATTGCGTATATCGCCAGCCGGCAGCTTGCGGTGTTGGAGGTCCATGGCTTTCTCCTCAGCCCATGATCCGCGCGACGATTTTGCGCAATTCTTCGCGCGAGAGGCCACAAGGTTCGGGCTTCCAGCTTGATGAAGCTTTCGGAGGCAATGGCTGCAAGGCCGTGACGGCTACGCGCAATTTCTTATGTTCGTATCGAGTCGTATTTTTCATATGGTTCCAGTGGCGCGCGGCTTGTCCGCGCTGCCTGTAAGGCTGCCGTGCAGAATGCAGGCAGCGGTAAGCTGCGAAACGGCGTTCGATTGTCGAAAGAGTAAAAAATCGGGCAACGCGCCTGTCGCGGCGAGGCCAGCCGAATAGCTCGGTCGATGAAACCTTCTAGTGAACCATTGTGGCCGTTTGAAGTTGCCGCAGCTGCGTCAGGGGAAATAATTCGCAGGCCTGACAGCTGCACCGTGCCGGCAGGAACCATGCAGGTTCTTCCCGATGGCAGTCATCGCGCCATCGATCGCCTCGAAAGGTCCACGCAACACGTCAACCATCCGTGGAAGCTCGTCGATGGTCAGGACGATCCAGAACTGGTCATGAGGATCGCGGACGATCGAGCAGACCGAGCGCTCCAGCAGGTCGGTGACGCCCCATCGATTGGATAGATTCGGGCGAACTGTCGTATCCATAACCACCTCCTGCTTCACGATCAGGGAGAAGTCGGTTTCGTCCGTGCGCTGCGCTTTGGCTTCGGTTGCATTGCAGCTTCGCCAGCTGCCTTGGCGTCGGCGGCCTCCTTGGCGAGCCGCTGTGCTCGCAATCTCGCCGTTCGCTCGCGAATGGCGATCTGTTCCTTGCGCAACGCGTCAAGAGCGGTTTCAGCCTCGGCGCGACGTTGCGCTGCCAGCGTCGCCCTGCTCTGGGCTCGTAGTCGGGCCTCTTCCGGCGAGATCCTGTTATCCGACATCGGCTAACTCCTTCCTGCCCGCGCGATGCCAAAAGCGCGAGCGTCATTCCCGCGCAGCGCGTTCCTGCAGTGATCGAACGGTTTCGAGCGGGGCGTTCCGAGGCCGCTCGACGCCGACCCACGACAGTTCAGCCCGTCGCGGGGCATGGCGCACACGCCCCTCTCGGCGGCTCGGCCGGGCGATGCGCTCACGTTCGGCCGCTGGGAGGCGCTCCGTATCGGCGAGCCCGGCCGTCTTCTCCGCCTGCCGCTCGGCCCCGCGCCGGACCCAGAGCGTCTCATCGCCGTTGGGGCGTGTCTCGAAGCGCTCCAACCGCGCCTGTTTGGCAGTGGTCGGGCTGGTCCGGCGATCGGCGACATTCTGCAGATCGAAGCCCAAGCCACAAACCTCGCTTATTATGCCAGCGCAGGCCGCGCCGGACGAGCGGGCCGCTCCACGCGCTTCGGAGCCGGCAGCAATCCTTCACGCTGGGCCTGCTTGCGAGCAGCCTTGCGAGCGCGGCGAATGGCTTCCGCCTTCTCGCGGGTGCGCCGTTCAGACGGCTTCTCGTATGAGCGGCGCGCCTTCATTTCACGGAACACGCCTTCGCGTTGCATCTTCTTCTTGAGAACACGGAGCGCCTGATCGACATTGTTGTCGCGGACAAGAACCTGCATTCGAACTTCCCTTCTGGTGAAAACAAAAAAGGGCCGGGTTGATCCCGACCCTCCGTGGCCATCCGTCGCTCAATCGTACGGCGCCGGTGCATCCGCGGTCGCCGCATATCTCGATTGCCGCGCCAGACGGCATCTCAGCTCACTCGGCCTGCAGGTTATCCGCAGAGACCTTCCCGGAGCGCTTGTCCTGCACCAGCTCATAGGAGACCTTCTGGCCTTCCCGGAGCGTGCGCAGCCCTGCCCGCTCGACGGCGCTGATATGGACGAAGGCATCCTGGCCGCCATCTTCCGGCTGAATGAAGCCAAAGCCCTTATCGGTGTTGAACCATTTGACTGTGCCGCTGGCCATGCTGACCTCCTGTAAAAGCGACCGCTCACACGCTGCGGAATGCAACGCATGTCTCGATTTGAGCAGGAAGTTCGTCAGCAAAGCGCGATGGTGCGCGGGGCCAATTCGTTCGGCCTAGATCGATTCCTCTAAGATGGTGTTTGGCGAGCGCATTGTCAAATGAGTGCCGATTCGCATCAGTATTCTCGGAACATTATCGGGTGACTGCCCACTCGGTCGAAAACGAGCCGGCCTCGTGGCGAGAGCGGGGCCGATCCGGACTGCCACTCGCCATCGGAGCCTCCCTGGACTGGCCGCCTGTGGAGCGGCGGGCACGCCTGGCACGCACGCTCAAGCAGCGTTGAGGCCGAACTTGGTTTGGCCGAATGCCTGTGTTCACCAATGTCAGCCCGGGCAGCTGTAGCCTTCACCAAATGCCAGGGATCAGCCGCCACCGAACCCGCGCAGCGTAGTTCGCGTAGCCTGCGAGCGCTGCCTGAAGAACTCGATCCTCCGTGATCGTGCGATAGAGCAGAAACGGCAGGCTGAAAATGGCGACGAGCGCGGCTGCGAGCCACGACCCGAGTGCTGGTCCGCTTGCCAGCAGAATCAGGATTCCGGCGGCATATCCGGGATGGCGGACGAAGGCGTAAGGGCCGGTGGTGACCACGTGGTGACCACGGTCGGTCTGGATGCGAACGACCGAGGAGAAGAAGCGGTTCACGCGCATTGCCCAAAGCGCCAGGGCGTAACCGCCCGCGACCGCGCTCAGGCAAATCGCCTGCAGCCAGCCAGGCAAGTCGTCGCTCCAATGGAATCGGCCGCGATCGAGCCCGGCAACGACCCAGTGCACGAACAGAACCAGTGAAAAGGCCCGCAGTGCGAGCGGCGGCTTGCCGCCGCCAGGCCGCATGCGTTCGCGCAGGAGGTCCGGATCGAGCGCCGCGAATGAAGCGATCACGACGACGGCAATGATTGCCAGATACGCCCAAAAGCCCGGAATGGCGACCGTACCGGCGGCGGCAAACAATGCGATGGCCGCAGCGACCACGAACAAGACGGCCTGGAGATACGCCGAGATTGGCATCCCCAATCATACCATGTCAGAGGAGACGAAATACCGCTGCGCATGATCCGCCCGTCACCGCGGCCCTACCGGCGCATAGGCCAACGCCCGCGTTTCGCGCACTCCTTCAGCCGAAGGAAGGCACGTCGCGGACCGACCGTTCAAGCCACGTCGTGACAATGGCTCGCACGCTGCTCGACATAGCTGCGGCGTGTCTCGGCCGTGTTCGGAAGGCCGGCCTCCGCGAGCCACGCCAGAAACTCGGCTGGCCGAACGGTAACGATTTCCAGCGCCCGGCCTCTTGCGAGCCACGCATTCATGACGGCGACGGCATTCCGATGCCAGGTCTCGTAATCGGAAGGCATCTCGTCACGATCGTGGGCGAGTTCCCAAAGCTGCTGGAAATCCTCCGGCTCGTACCAAGGCATGGCCACGGTGTACGCCTCGATTGTCGGTTTCATGGGCTCGCCAGTCAGTGATTAGGGGGCCGCAAGCGAGCGCGCGAAATTCTGCGCATCCAGCCCTCTCCCAAATGTACGGCAGAAGCCTGCGGAAATCAACAAAAATCAAATATATTCAACAGCTTAATGACAGATAACGGCGCCTGTTTAGCAACAGTGTCAGGTCGGCTCTCTTGAAACAAAATCGCTTCATGGGCATTCTACCTATAATGAGGCAACAGCGGCAAATGAGTAAGTCTGATGTCGGAGAGCACCGCGAAGGGCAATGATCTCGCGCGAGGCGAGCGCTTGCAGATCATGGTCGATAGCGAGGAACTCGCAGCCCTCGAGGATTTTCGGTTCAATAACCGAATGCCGAGTCGCGCAGCCGCTGTCCGCGAGCTGCTTCGTCGCGGCCTGGCCGCGACGGGGTATCGGCTGGATGAAAAGCGAGGGTCCTCCAGCGAATATGGGGTGACCCGTGGCTATGATGTGAATGGCGCGGACGAAGGCGCCGGCTGACGCTCCTCTCGGCGACATGAGCTGGTCGATCGCCGCCATTCTCAGAAGCTGTCGCCAGCCCCCTCGTGCAGCGACGGCTAACCACCCGGCCCGAGGAGCGCGAAGCCGGTGATCGATGTCACAAAGACCCCCGGCCACAGCGAAAATCGACGCGTGGCCGCGAAAGGCGCATCAGCATGACTTTTGTCGCCGGAGGCGCCTGACACCGAACATCCGATAGCTGCGCCGCTCAGGAAAGGCCAACCGCGTTCCTTGCGGTGTTTGCATCCATTCTTGCGCGTCGGGGGATCTGGGGGCTGGGCTGGACGGCCCTTTTCGGGCCCTTCCGTCAGCGGCTGTCAGCGCGACGCGGCGATCAACTTCGACACGGAGACGAACGACAGCCGCCTCGCCGTGGTGTCGCTTGATTTGCGTTGGCCCGCCCTGTCACGCCGAGCGCTTCTTGCGGTCATCCTTGCGCTTGTCCTGCTCGACTGCCGCCTTAGTGGACCGTGCGATCGTCGCTATTGCCAAAGGTGGCTTGCCGGACCGCTCGGATATCGCGCGATCCTGCTCCATAATCGTCGTTCGCGCGGGCTCGTCGCCGTCCAGGCCACCGAGCAAGGATGTGGGCACGCGCCGGTTGGAGGTTCTCGATCCGTCTTCGTAAACGACATCGAACATCGTGAACTCGGTGTCGAGAGCTTTGGATTTTGTACGTTTAGACATTTTCGCCTTCTTGGCCCGCAGCTTGCCGAATGCTCACAGGCCCCTGGAATCCGCCCGCTGCCGCTGGAAGTGGTAAGATGCGCGAGCACAGGGCATGCGCCAGGAGATCAACGGACAGCGAGCCTTATTTTTGCGCTGTGACGCAAATGGCCGGGCAGCGGCCGATTGTCCAGTCACCCGATGGAAATTCAATCGATTAGCGGCAGAGAGCGGCGGATCATGCGGGAAATAATTCGAACGTTCCTGACGCTTCCCATCCGCTTTTTCAGGCTCCGGCTGACGGGAATGAGCAACTCAACCAGTTCATTTTTGCGTTTCCGGCGGTCTCCGTAGTCACTGCTAGGGCCGAAAGGCTCTTCAGACCCAAGTTTCGGCATCACTGCCCGGGCCTCAGCACCCCCCCGATTTCAGGCTGAGGGGCATCGCGATCCAACAGACGGGTTCGGACCGCCGGGGCTCACGTCCATGGGTCAGTTCGGCCGTGTAGAGTCCGTTGATCGCCTCGGCGACAGCGTTGTCATAGCCGTCGCCGACGCAGCGCAGGCACCGCAGCTTCAGCCGGGCAGCCATTGAAATCGGCGTCAGCGCCTCCGCGTTGAGCCACGCGCTCAAGGGCCTGGAGGGCAGGCTCGGCGTCAGGCTTCTGAACCGGACCACCAAGAGCGTGACCCTGACCGCTGCCGGTGAGGTCCTCGCGGCAGCGATCGGCGAGCCAGCAATCGCATGGTGGATGTGACGGACGCGGGCTTCGATGCCGGCATCCGCTATGGCGGCACAGTGCCGGAGGATATGATCGCGCAGCGGCTGTCGGCCGATATCCGCTGGGTGGTCGCGGGCTCACCCGATTACCTCGACCGCTTCGGCACTCCGGAGCATCCCGACGATCTGCACCGGCACCGATGCATCAGCAACCGGCTCGGTGACGATCGGGTCTATCGATGGGAGTTCGAGCGCCGCGGCGAGGATCTGCAGGTGGCGGTGCCGACATCGATCACGGTCGACCAGGCGGAAACGGGTCTCGTGGCGATCCTCGGAGGGCTAGGCCTGATGTATTTCCCCGAGCCGCTCATCGCTCCGCATCTCGCGGACGGACGGCTGCGCCCAGTGCTCTCGGACTGGGCTGCTCGCGGAGCAGGATTTCACATCTATTATTCGAGCCGCCGTCAGGTCCCGACGGGACTGCGCCTTCTGATCGACCATTCGAGAGTTGCAACCCATGGGGCTGTAAAATGCCGGGATTTGTCCGTCATCATCTKGCTTCGTCGGATGAYCAGCTCAAGACATCGATGGGSGCRCTTTTCGGATCGAACTACCTGCCTGGAGACAGGGTAGATACGCTGGTCAACGGTATCCAGATCTCACCTCCCTCGGCGCAGACTCGCTGCCATTTTCGGGGTGGTATCTCTATCGCCCGACCGGCGCCCGATTGGGCAACCGCTCGCTCAACGCTTCAGCTGAGCGCAGCTTGAAACTGCACTGGCGCGTTTCAGCTCCCTAAGAGCTGGCTCGGGAAAATTGGACAGGCCGGATGAGTGGAGTTTCTGCCTGAAGGCGGCACGATGGCCGCGACAGGAGAGACATGGCGAAACGACCGCGGCGGAACCACACGCCGGCCTTCAAGGCAAAGGTGGCCCTTGCAGTCCTGAGGGGCGAGAAGACGATTGTCGAGCTGGCACAGCAGTTCGACCTGCACCCGAACCAGATCACGCAGTGGCGCAATCAGCTTCTCGATGGGGCAGCAGGCGTCTTCGATGGCGAGGCGAAGACCGCAGCGCCGGCGCCGGCGGTCGACGTAAAGACGCTGCACGCAAAGATTGGAGAGCTGACGCTGGAGAATGATTTTTTGTCCGGCGCGCTCGGGAAGGCCGGCCTTCTGAGCGCAAAGCGATGATCGACCGTCATCACGATCTGCCGCTCAGTCGACAGGCGAAGGTTCTCGGGATCAGCCGGGGCAGCATCTACTACCTGCATCGCGCAGTCTCTGCCGCCGATCTCGCTCTGATGCGCCGGATCGACGCCCTGCACCTGGAGTATCCCTTAGCCGGCAGCCGCATGTTGCAGGGCCTTCTCAGTCTCCATTTCGCCGCGCTCTCTATCGTGCCGGTAGAGACGGAAGTTGGAATTTACGGGCCACCTCAATGCTCCCCGCTCCTGCCATCGGCCCGCTTCGCCTTGCGCACCCAAGCGCCGCCGCCGTTCTCGGGGATGTATTCGACCCCGGCTTCAAGCGCTGACCGAATTGCCTCCACCGTTCGACCTTGAGGCCCAGCGGACCAAGCTTATCTTCCAGCCGCTTTATCGAAGGCAGCAAGACTTTCGAAGCTTCGGCGAAATCCTACGCTAAGGCTTTTGGCGTCGAGGGATTCGCGCGTTTCTTATCGCGATGTAGATTGGCAACTGGGAACTTCCTCTGATAGACGAAATTTCCGACGCCATCCCACAATTTAGCCGACCAGGTCGATGGCAATTGCGCAACCCCGACATGGCGCTGGCCGCAACGAGCGTGGTCCCATGTTCCGCATCGACGACCGGATCGATACTGAGACGCAACGCTCCATAGGCGCCAGTGCCCTCAATGCCAAATCTGCGTTGTTCCCCTCCCCAGCGGCAACGTGATCGACAGGTGTATGATTCAGGGCGCGCGATGCGAAGGCCGCAGTTGCAATGACATTGACGCCTTCGGCACGGCTAACGACGGATCGCGCGTCGTCGACCTTCCCCGAGGCGACCGGATTCGACGTTGTGCAGGCCAGTATCGAGACCACAGCTCCGGGATCGATTGCAATGGCGGAGAGCGCGTCTACGCCGCCGATCGCACCCGGCAGCAATCGCGGGCGATGCGTCTGCCGCGAAACCTCGCGTAGATCCCGTTCGAGTTCTGCAGAGACGAGGGCCGCAGCTCCAACGGTCCAAACATCAGCGAGCCAGAGAAGGTCGGCTCCATAATCCTTGATTGCGCTTGGCCCAGTGAAGTCAATTAGAAGGCCCGGCCCTAATGCTCCAAGGCAGGCAAGCGTCTCGACAACTGGAAATCGCCGCTCGTCTGATGTTGCGGCATTTCGCTTCAGGGCACCGACGATTTCCCAGCGCCCATTGTCTTCAGCCGTTCGCAGGCTCAAAAACGTCCGAGTGATACGACCGAGACCGACAAGATCTACACGAAGCTTCGTCCTATCCTTGCGCTCCGAGGCATGTTCCCCGGCGGCGCGACACGCCGCCGGATACCCACTTTGGCCGATCGCCCAAAAACCGTCTCGGCTATTTCTCGAATGCGGGGTCGGTCGGGACGCGATAGCCATTGACCAACCGGTTCGTCTCGTTCGCCATGCCGACGACGGCGAGGAGCTCGTGGTACTGCTCCGGCGTCATTCCTGCCTTGGCCGCCGCAGCACTATGGCTCGCGATGCAGTAGCCGCAGTTATTGGTCACGCTGACCGCGACATAGATCATTTCCTTGACGAGGGCGTCGAGTGCGCCCGGCGCCATGACCTCGCGGACGCTCTCCCAGGTCCGCCGCAGGGTCTTCTCGTCATTGGCAAGGTATTTCCAGAAATTGTTGACGTCGCCGAGTTTCCGAGCGGTCTTTATTTCGTCGTAGACGGCTTTGACTGCATCGCTGGCTTCGTTGTACTCGATCGCTCTGGGGCGAGGCATCGGCTTTCTCCTCGGGCTGTGTCTGAAATGTCGGGCGTCGGTCAAGCGGCGGCGACGACCATGATCTCCACCAGAATATCGGGGTAGGCCATGTCGCCGGTAACACAGGCGCGCGCCGGCGCATGAGCGGGATCGACCCAACCGTCCCAGACCTCGTTCATGGCCTTGTAGTCGTCCATCGACTTCAGCCAGACGATGCTCGACAGCACCTTCGTACGGTCGCTGCCGCAACGTGCGAGCATGTCGTCGACCTTCGCGAGCGCCTGTGTGGTCTGTCCGGCTACGGAGAGGGAACGGTCATCCGCGACCTGCCCTGCCAGGTAGACCGTTCCGTTGTGCACGACGGCGCGGCTGCGGCGCCCATTCGAATCGGCTCTCGTGATCGGCATGGAAATCTCCGCGCAGGTTGCGTCGTTACGAACGGTTGACGATCAGGGGAGGATCGAAAGCGGTCACGGGCGGCAGTTCGCCTTCGTAGCGCTCGATCTCGACGAGACAGGATTGTGCACTCGGCCCCTGGCCTAGACGCGACGTGCCCAGATCATGCGTCAGGACATTGGGATTGCCGTGCTTTTCGAGAACCCCGGCCTTGCCGGGCATCACCGGGTCGTACCAGGCACCGGTGGCGAGCTGCAGGACGCCGGGACGAACCGCGTCGCACAGGACGGCCGCCGCAAGGCAGGCGCCGCGCTCGTTGAACAGCCGCACGATGTCGCCATCGCCGATCCGCCGCGTCGCGGCATCGGCTGGATGTATCCGGACGGGCTCACGGCCGTGTATCTTGGCAGCCCGGGAATGCACCCCCTGGTCGTACTGGCTGTGGAGCTTGGTCTTGGGCTGATTGGAGATCAGATGCAGGGGGAACTGCCTCGCCTTGGAGGCCCCGAGCCATTCCCTGGGTTCGAGCCAGGCGGGATGGCCGGGGCAATCGTCGTAGCAGAAGGAAGCGATCCGGTCAGACCAGATCTCGATCCTGCCGGAGGGCGTCGGTAAAGCGTTCCCGACCGGGTCCCGCCGGAACTCCTCGAACAGGGTCGGCTGCTGCTCCGGCTCGGGAAAGAGCAGCGCTCCCTCCTCCCAGAAGGTCTCGAAATCCGGCGGATTGAAACCCAGAGCTGAGAGGCGTTCCTGTGCTTTCTCGTAGAGGGAACGGAGCCAGTCCTCCTCGCCCCGCCCCTCGGTGAAGACCGCCGCCGCGTCGAGTTCGGCAGCCAGCGCGCCAAAGATGTCGTAATCGTTCCGCGCTTGCCCAAAGGGGGCACTGACCCGATGCGAAGCGGCAATGAGCCGGTCGCGGCTGGAACAGACGATGTCATTGCGCTCCAGCTGGGTGGTCACCGGCAGCACGATGTCGGCATGGCGTGCGAGCGGGTTCCACCAGCTCTCGTGGACGATCGTCACTTCCGGTCGCTTCCACGCTTGGAGGAAGCGGTTGAGGTTCTGCTGGTGATGGAAGGGATTTCCGCCGGCCCAATAGACGAGGCGGATGTCGGGGTAGCTCCGGTCTTGCCCGTTGAACTGATAGCTGCCGCCCGGCTTCAGCAGCAGGTCGGATATCCGCGCCACAGGGATGTAGTCGTCGACTGCATTGATCCCCTGCCCGAATGACGGCCAGGACAGGTCGAGTGTCGGGTTGCCGATGCCGTTGACCGAGCCGTAGCCGATGCCGAAACCGCCACCGGGCAGACCGATCTGGCCCAGCATCGCGGCCAGTGTGATCGCCATCCAGCAGGGCTGCTCGCCATGATCCGCCCGTTGCACGGCCCAGGCCAGCATGATCATGGTCCGCTGCGCCGCCATCTTGCGTGCGAGCCCCCTGATGGCCTCCGCCTCGATCCCGCAGATCGCGGCCGCCCACTCCGCCGTCTTCGCGATGCCGTCACTCTCGCCCGCGAGATAGGGCAGGAACCTGTCGAAGCCGGTGGTGCAGTGCGCAAGGAAAGCCTTGTCGTGCAACCCTTCGCTCCACAGCGTGTGAGCGAGACCCAACATCAGCGCCGTATCGGTGTTGGGCGCGATCGGAAGCCAGTTGGCGCCGAAGCGCTCCTCGACATCGTCCCGGATCGGCGTGACCGATATGAGCTCGCCCCCGGCTGCCCTGAAAGTCTCGAGGCTTTCGGCCAGGAAATGACGGCCTATCCCGCCGGAACTCACCTGGGAATTCTTAAGCGGCAGGCCGCCGAACATCACCAGCAACCGGGCGTGGCGGACAATAACGGGCCATGAGGTATGCTCGGTGACGAGCCCGCGGCGGTCGCCGACGACATGCGGCACGATCGCGTCGGCGGCGGCGTAGCTGTAGTTGCCGACGGAGCGCGTATAGCCGCCGATAGCGTTCAGGAATCGATGGATCTGGCTCTGCGCATGATGGAAGCGCCCCGCGCTCGCCCAGCCATAGGAGCCGCCGAAGATGGAGCGGTTGCCATGCTCCTTGCGAACCCGGTCGAGCTCGCCGGCCGCGATGGCGATGGCTTCGGACCAGTCCACGGCGACGAAAGGCTCGGCGCCGCGGCCGGCCCCCGTCGCACGAAAGCCCTTCTCGAGGAATGAGGCGCGGATCATCGGGCGTTCGATCCGGATCGGATCGTCCAACGCTCCGATCATTGACCGGGCAATGGGAGACGGCGCCGGATCCTGCTCGAAGCCCTCGAGCTCGGCGGGACGCCCCTCGGACATCCGCACTCGATAGGTGCCCCAATGCGTGGCGACGGTCGGTCGTGCGGGTGTCTTCAACATCATCGTCGCCAGGGCTTTGGAGGTCGGCGTTTGGTCAGGCGGACCTCGCCAGATCGGCGGGCTTCGCCTCGGTCCGATCGACGGCGTCAGGCGAAACCATGCGCCAGGCGAAGCCGAGATGCTCCGAGACCAATCGAGCCAACAGGGGGCCATTCCGGTCGAGGAAAGCCTGGGCAATAGGCTCATGCTCGTTGAAGGCTTTCGCCCAGTTCTCCGCCTGCAGGACGCCGAGATAACGCGTGCGATAGAGGCGAAGGTTGAGCTGCGCGTGCATCTCGATCAGCACGGGATTGTGGGAGGCCGCAGCAATCGCGAGATGGAAGGCCTGATTGGCATCAAAATAGGCGTAGCGGTCGCTGACGCGGTAAGCCTCCGCCATGGTCTCCAGATGCCGACGGATTGCCTCGTCATCCTGCTGCGTCGCCTGGTCGCAAGCGAGTTCGGCGGCGAAGACGTCAAGGCGAACGTAGACCTGCAG
This sequence comes from Allobosea sp. TAF32, assembly GCF_052113585.1. Classification (NCBI taxonomy): domain Bacteria; kingdom Pseudomonadati; phylum Pseudomonadota; class Alphaproteobacteria; order Hyphomicrobiales; family Alloboseaceae; genus Allobosea; species Allobosea sp. TAF32. The sequence goes on from NZ_JBFRDM010000002.1 coordinate 518,921, forward strand.
GAGATGGCGGATCTCGTCGTCCGATAGCGCCGCCACAACGGCGCCGCGGTTCGGGATAATCTCGATCAGCCCTTGCGTCGCCAGGATCTGCAGGGCCTCGCGCAACGGGGTTCGCGAAATCCCGAACTGGTCGGTGAGCGCCTTCTCCCGGATCCATTCGCCCGGCTTGATGTTGTCATGGATGATCTCAGACCGGATGTGATCTGAGATCTGCTGGGTTAGCGATTTGGGCGCCACGATCGCCGCGGCCCGCCGGGCCCCGACCGCCGTTACAGCACCTCCCGGCATCGCCGGCTTGTTCATGCCCGTCTCCTCATTGAGTCGCTTTCCACATTGCGAATGTGGGTGCGACGCAAATTTGATGTTGTAAACCTACACACCTTGCGTATTGTCGACAACATGAAATCGACAATGATCCCGTGATGGAGTCGATGGCCGCATCCTCGCTCCTCAGCCGAAGGACAGTGGCGGAGCCAATTTCGTCCGCCTCGGACTCGGGCCGGCGCGATATGCGGCTCGATCGGCGTCCTCTTGCACCGCATATCGAACCCCGCATGCGATGCAGCGGCCGGGACATAGTGGCGGTCGTTCCCAGGATTCAACTTGCCGGTGTTGGCATGCCGCCCATCGGGACAGCCACCCTCTCGCTAAATTTTTCCTACCCCAGCTCTGATGAGCGTATCACTTTTCTGAAAGCGCCCGGACACAACGTATTCATAGATTATTCTACCATAAACAGTTCGGAATTAAGTAATTCAATCCCTCGCGGAAGCAGAGAATCGAGCGTAAATGGATTTGTCCGCCTCGAAAAACAAATTGGACCTGTTTGCAGAACAGTCTCCAATTTCGACGCAGGCATAGATGACCATCGAAGACCATTTCTCCACCTGACTCCAAGAAAAAGGGGAATGTCATGCCGGATCACTCGTTCGTTCGTAATGGAATTTCGCGGCGCGGCCTTCTCAGCGGTGGCGCCGGCCTCATCGCCGCGCCGTTCATCATCCGTCCGGCTTACGCCGCGGAGCGCATCACCGTGGCCGATCCGGGCGGCGTCTACGTCACCGGCTTTACGCCCGCCTTCTATGCGCCCTTCCGCAAGACCGGCGCCGAGCTTGTCAACGTCTCCCGCGACTCCGAGCCGACGAGCCAGGTAAAGGCGCAGGTCGACGCCAAGTCCTATGTCTGGGATGTCGTTTCGATCACCCTGTCGTCGCGCAAGCTGCTCTCGGATGCCGGGCTGCTCGAACCGCTGCAATTCTCGGGAGCGGATTACGACGAGCTTCTCCCGCTGGCGAAGCAGCCGGACTGGCTGGGCACCAACGTCTATGGCAGCGTGCTCGGCTACCGCACCGACAGCATGAAGGCCCGCCCCTCGAACTGGGCCGATTTCTACGACGTGGCCAAATTCCCCGGCCGCCGCGCGCTGCCGAAGAGCCCGATCCATACGCTCGAAGGTGCCCTTCTCGCTGATGGTGTCGACCCGAAGAAGCTCTACCCGCTCGATGTCGACCGGGCCTTCAAGAAGCTCGACACGATCAAGCCGCATATCGCGGTCTGGTGGACGAGCTTCACCCAGACGACGCAGCTCCTGCAGAGTGGCGAGGTCGATTTCCTGCCTTCCAGCAATGCGCGCATCCAGGCGGCGATCGACAACGGTGCCCCCGTCGAGATCATCTGGGATGGCGGGCTCTACGGCATGGAGGGCTGGGCGATCCCGAAGGGCTGCCCACGCGCGGAACTCGCCAAGAAGTTCATCGCATCCTGTGCCAAGGGCGAGCAGCAGGCGCTCTACACCAAGGCTCTAGCCTATGGCCCGACCAATCAGACGGCGTTCAAGTTCATCGATCCCGCCCGCGCCAAGCAGTTGCCGACGGAGCCCGCCAATTTCTCGAAGCTGATCCCCAGCAACGACGAATGGTGGGGCGCGAACAAGGACAAGATGTTCGAGCGCTTCAACGCCTGGCTCCTCCGCAACTGAGACGCAGCTGATGTCCGAGAAGCTGCGCGCCGAGCAGATCACCAAGCGCTACCACAACGTGGTAGCGCTGAAGCCAACGACGCTTTCAATGCGCGACGGGGAATTCCTGACGCTGCTTGGCCCGTCCGGCTCGGGAAAAACGACGCTATTGTCCCTGATTGCCGGCCTCACTGAGCCGACAGGCGGCGATATTTGGATCGATGGGCGGCGCGTCACCGATGAATCCTCGGCTAAGCGTGGATTGGGCATGGTCTTTCAGAACTACGCCCTGTTCCCGCATCTCTCGATCTACGAGAACATCGCCTTCCCCTTGCGCATGCGCCGGATGGGCGCAGCCGAGATCGACGCGGCGGTGCGCCGCGTGCTCGACCTCATCCATCTGCCCCATGTCGCCGAGCGCCTGCCGCGGGAGCTCTCCGGCGGGCAGCAGCAACGGATCGCGCTGGCGCGCTGCATCGTCTACGAGCCCTCCATCATCCTGATGGACGAACCGCTCGGCGCCCTCGACAAGAACCTGCGCGAGCACATGCAGACCGAGATCAAGCGGCTGCATGTCGAGCTCGGCATCACCATTCTCTACGTCACCCATGATCAGGAGGAGGCGCTGTCGATGTCCGACCGCATCTGCCTGATGAACAATGCGCGGGTCGAGCAGATCGGCACCCCGGCGGAGCTGTATTTCAAACCGGCCTCCGTTTTCGCTGCCGGTTTCCTCGGCGAATCCAACATCGCCCCGGCGAAGGTGCTGTCGACCGGAGCCGAGACCCTGCTCGGTTCCGCCGACGGCTCGACGATCAGGGTGGCGGCCGATGCCGGCCACCGCACCGATGAAGACGTCAACTGGATGGTGCGGCCGGAACGGCTGAAGCTCATCCGCGACGGCGAGGCGCATGAGAACATCCGGCGCGGCCAATTGCTCGATGCCGTCTTCGTCGGGGGCTTCACCAAGATCAATGTCCGGCTGGACGACGGCACCACCCTCCTCGCAAAGGAGCTGACATCCGGGCGGCCGCTGCCGGAGCGCGGGCAGAACGTGACGCTCGGCTGGTCGGCCGCCGACGCCATCGTGCTGCCGCCGGGCGCGTGACATGACGACCATGTCCACGCGCGATTACGAACCTGCCCCGACGGCCGAGCCCGCGATATCAGCCCTTCAGCCGCGGCTGCGTCGCGCAAGGCCGCTCCTGCCACTGGTTCCGCTTCTCGCCTTCCTGGCGATCTTCTTCTTTTTCCCGGTCGCACAGATCCTGTCGCTGTCGCTGTTCGACCGGGGTGGAGCCGCCACCTCCGCCAACTTCGCGAAGGCCTTCTCCGACCCTCTCTATTTCGACGTCCTGCTCATCACCTTCAAGATCGCCGGCTGGACCACGGTGATCTCGGTCGTCGGCGGCTTCCCGGTCGCCTACTACATCGCGAACGCCGCGCCCCAGAGCCGCAACGCTCTGATCATCTGGGTCCTGCTGCCGTTCTGGACCAGCTTCCTGGTGCGGACCTTCGCCTGGATGATCCTTCTGGGGCGGAACGGTGCGGTCAACCAGCTCCTGCTGGCACTTGGCATCGTCGACGCGCCGGCCTCGCTGATCTTCAACCTCACGGGAACGCTGATCGGCATGTCGCATGCGATGCTGCCGCTCGCGGTCATGACGATGTTGCCGGTGATGCAGACGATCGACGGCAACCTGTCGCGGGCGGCCGAGACGCTCGGCGCCGGTCGCGCCCAAATCTTCTGGCGCATCTACATCCCGCAATGCATGCCCGGCATCAGCGCGGCAGCGATGATGGTCTTTATCAGCTCTCTCGGCTTCTTCATCACGCCTGCCCTGCTCGGGGGGGCGCGCGAGACCATGCTGACGCAGGTGATCATCACCCAGATTCAGGAGCTGCTGAACTGGCCGGCGGCCAGCACGCTCTCGGTCCTGCTGCTCGCGGCCTCGATCGTGGTCTTCGTCGCCTATGACCGGGTCATCGGGCTGTCGAGCCTCGCCGGTGGCTCCTCGGACCGCTCGGCGCGGACGGTCTCGGCCTGGTCGCGCATCCTCGACGTGATCGGCCGGGCGATCGTCAATGGGCTGGGAAGCCTCTGCGCCGGCATCGGCGCGGTGTTCGCCGGACTGCTGCCCGCGCGCGCCTTCCGCGGGCTCGGCCGGGGCAGCAGCCTCGCGCTGTTCCTGATCGTCGTCGCCTTTCTGCTGATCCCGACGCTCTTCGTAATTCCGGCCTCCTTCACGCCGGGCAACACGGTCCAGGCCAATCCGAACGGGTTCTCGCTGCGCTGGTACGAAGCGGTCTTCGCCTCCTCCGACTGGACCAGCGCGGCCTGGAATTCGCTCGTCGTCGGGCTGGCCTCGGGCATTGTCGCGCTCGTTCTCGGCACGATGGCAGCCTTCGCGATGGCCTGGAACCGCTTTCCCGGCAAAACCGCTGCGCTCGCCGTGATCCTGTCGCCATTGATCGTGCCGCGTATCGTGATCGCGGTCGCCCTGTTCTTCCTCTATTCGAAGCTGGAGCTGGTCGGGACGGTGACGGGGCTCGTTATCGCGCATGCCGTGCTCGCCGTCCCCTATGTCGTCATCACCGTCATGGCGGTGCTCGCGACCTATGACCGGCGGCTCGACCAAGCGGCAGCGGTGATGGGCGCAAGCCGGTGGCAGACTCTGCGCCGGATCACCTTGCCGATCATCAAGCCGGGCCTGCTCTCGGCCTTCCTCTTCGCCTTCGTCACCTCCTTCGACGAATTGACGGTGGCGCTGTTCATCACCGGCGGCTCATTCAACACGCTGCCGCGCCAGATGTGGTCGGACCTGCTGCTCCAGATCAATCCGACCCTGGCAGCCGTCGCGACCCTGCTGCTGGTGCTGATGACTGGTCTCCTGTTCCTCAACGAGCGTTTCCGGCGTTCAGCCGGCCGCAACTGACGCCCGCGTGGCGCGATCTGGAAGGGTTCCATGCGCAACAACCTTCGCAAGAAGACCTATTACGGCGTCACCGTCGGCATCCTCATGGTCAACAGCCGCTTCCGGCGCTGGCCCGGCGATATCGGCCATGCCGGCACCTGGGATTTTCCCGTGCAGTACAGAATCGTCCACGACGCCGTGCCCTCGCGCATGACGGAGCTGCACGAATCCAGCCTGCTCGAACCGTTCAAGCGGGCGGCCCAAGAGCTGATCGATGCCGGCGTCGACGGCATCACCACGACCTGCGGCTTCCTCTCGATCTATCAGCGCGAGCTCGCCGATTTCTGCTCGGTGCCGGTCGCGACCAGCGCTCTGCTGCAGGTGCCGATGGTCGAGCGCATGCTGCCGACGGGCAAGAAGGTCGGCATCCTCACCTATAATGCCGAGGTGCTGAACGGCCCTTATCTGCGCGCCGTCGGCATCGCCGAGGACACGCCGGTCGTAGGCCTGCCGCAGAGCTCCGAATTCGTCCGCAGCATCCGCGAGGGCGACGACACCGTGCCTTATGACGTGCTGCGCGGCGAGGTGCTCGCCGCGGCGGGCGACCTGCTCAACCGGCATCCCGATGTCGGCGCGATCGTCGGGGAATGCACCAATCTGACGCCCTTCAGCGCCGATATCGCCGAACGCTACGGCGTGCCGGTCTTCGACGCGGTGACGATGGTGAACACCTTCCATGCGGCGCTGAAGCCGCGACGCTTCGGCACGGACTGATCGCCGGCGCCACAATGGAAAGCGGCCAGAACAGGACGGGTATCGCCGTCATCGGCGGGGGCATCGTCGGCGCTAGCGTCGCCTACGGTCTCGCCGCCCACGGCGAGACCGTGACGCTGTTCGACGAGGGCGACATCGCCTTCCGGGCGGCGCGGGGCAACCTCGGCAATGTCTGGGTGCAGGGCAAGGGCGCCGGCGGCCCGGCCTATGCCGATCTCACACGCCAGGCTGCGAAGGACTGGGATGAATTCGCGCATGATCTCGGCGCCGAGAGCGGAATCGATCTGCATTTCCGCCGGCCCGGGGCCTTCTTCTTCTGCTTCTCCGAGGCGGAGCTGGAGCGCCGCAGCAAGATGATGGCCGATCTGGAAGCCCGGGCCACGGTGCCCAGCCGGTTCGAGGTCATGGACAATGACGGCATCCGCAAATTGCTGCCGGAGGTGGGCTCAGCCGTCACCGGCGCGACCTTTTGCAGCGACGACGGCACGACGAACCCGTTCCATCTGCTGCGCGCGCTGATCTCGGTGTTCGAGCGGCGCGGCGACTATCGGCCCCGCCATGCCGTAGCCGGCATCGTGCCTGACGGCGCGGGCTTCCGGGTGAAGACGCAGCAGGGCGACTGGCTCGCCGAGCGCGTCGTCCTGACCGCCGGGCTCGGCAACAAGGAACTCGCGCCGGAGCTCGGCCTCTCCGCCCCGGTCCGCCCCGTGCGGGGGCAGATCATGGTCACGGAAAAGCTGAAGCCCTTCCTGCGCCACGGGATCAGCTTCATCCGCCAGACGGTCGAGGGCGGCATCGTCTTCGGCGAATCCTCCGAAGAGGCCGGGCTCGACGACCGCACCACGCCCGATGTCATCCAGACGACGGCGAAGCGCGCCGTCGCGGCCCTGCCGCTGCTCGCCAATGCGCAGGTCGTGCGCAGTTGGGCGGCTCTGCGCGTGATGTCGCCTGACGGCATGCCAGTCTATGCCGAATCCGCGGCACATCCGGGCGCCTTCCTGGTCACGGTCCATAGCGGCGTGACGCTTGCGCCGTTCCATGCCGGCCCGCTCGCCGCCGCCTTGTCCGCCGGCCGGCTGGATCCGGCCTGGCAGCCCTTCTCATCGGATCGCTTCAGTGTTCCAGCGCCTTGATCTCACGGAATTCGACACCGCCTTCAGCTTCGGCGGCACGACCGTGCCCGCCCGCGAGGGCGAGAACCTCGCGGCAGCGATCCTGCGCGCCGGCATCAAGAGCTTCCGCAGCACGCCGCGGTCAGGAGCGTCACGCGGCCCCTATTGCATGATGGGAGTCTGTTTCGAATGCCTTGTCACGGTGGACGGCCGGCCCAACCGGCAGGCTTGCCTCGAGACCGTACGCGCTGGCATGGTCGTCGAACCTCAGGCAGGCGCCGCGGAGCTCAGCCAGTGAGCGCGCCCTTCGACGTCGCGGTGATTGGCGCGGGTCCGGCGGGCATGGCGGCCGCTGTCACAGCCCGCAAGCACGGGCTGAGCTGCGTGGTGTTCGACGAGGCCGGCAAGCCCGGCGGCCAGATCTACCGAGCCATCACCGAGCGCCCGGCACCGGACCGCGCCGACATTCTAGGACGAGATTATTATGCGGGCCGCGATTTGGTCGAGGCCTTCCAACGCTCCGGCGCGGAGCACCGGGCCGCGGCGATGGTCTGGTCCGTCGCGGAGGGTGAGATCCGTTGGCGCTCGCGCGAAGGCTCCGGCGTCACCGGGGCACGCCGGATCGTCGCGGCCGCCGGTGCTATGGAGCGCCCATTCCCTATCCGCGGCTGGACGCTGCCCGGAGCCATGACTGCCGGCGCGGCGCAGATTCTGCTGAAAACCGCTGGTCTGTTGGAGGACGATCTCGTCTTCGTCGGCGGTGGCCCGCTGCTCTATCTCGTCGCTGCGCAATACTGCCGCGCAGGGCATCCGCCGCGGCTTATCATCGAGACGACCCCGCGGAAGAATTTGGCGGCCGCGCTGCCTTATCTCCCGCGGGCGCTTCTGGCCGCCCCGTATCTCTCCAAAGGACTTGGCCTGCTCCGCGAACTGCGTGCCGCCTGCGTCCGCATCGAACGCGGCGTCGAGCAGGTTGAGATCGAGGGCGAAGATGCGGTGCGCGGCGTGAAATGGTTCAGCGGCGGGCGCTGGCAGCGCACTGATGCAAGCCGCGTGGCGCTCCATCAGGGCATCGTGCCCAATGTGAATCTCGCCATGGCGCTGCGCTGCCCGCATGTCTGGGACGAGCGTCAGCGTTGCTGGCGGCCGGAGCTCGACGCGTGGGGGCGCTCCAGCCAGCCCTGGCTCTGGATCGCGGGTGACGAGGCCGGCATATCCGGCGCCGTTTCGGCGCGTTTGAGCGGCACGCTTGCCGCGCTCGACATCGCTCGAGACCTCAGCGCGATCAGTGCAGCCGAGCGGGATCGGGCGAGCAGCCCCCTTCGCACCGCGCTCTGGCGAGACCGCGCGATCAGGCCGTTTCTGGAGGCGCTCTACCGTCCGGCTGATGCTTTCATCGCGCCCGAGTCCGAAGATGTCGTCGTTTGCCGCTGCGAGGAGGTGACGCGCGGCGAAATCGCCCAGGTCGTGAAGGAAGGTGCGGCCGGACCGAACCAAGCGAAAGGCTTCCTGCGGTGTGGCATGGGTCCTTGCCAGGGGCGACTTTGCGGGCACACGATCACTGAGACGATGTCGGCGTTGAGCGGGCGCAGCCCAAGTGAAATCGGCTATTTCAGGTTACGCATGCCAATCAAGCCCGTGACGGTCGAACAGATAGCGGACTCCTGCGTCGATTCGGGTCCCAACTTCGGCGCCGAAGCATCGTAAAGTCGTCGGGCGCAGATGGCGGTGCGATGATGGGCTAATTTCGGCTGGCGCCGGACGCTTTCCTACGAACTCAGCCCAGAGCGGCGTGCCGATGACTTACGTTCGGTCGGCCGCTTCTTGGATCTATCCGGCAAATTGCGCCGGAAGTCGATCTGATGGATCAGTCTGCGGGTATGGTTCCGGTCCATTTCGCTGCCCAGACAGCAGCTGCGTCAGCGCCTCGTCATCAACCTGTCGTGAAGCCATTTGCAGAACCGGATCTCCAACTCCGTGATCGGACCAGATGCTTCGCTTTCTCCTTCTCCGCTCCCTGCGCGCCCTGCTGACCGTCGCCATCTGCGTCTCGGCCGTGTTCGTCGCGCTGCGCCTGGCGGGCGACCCGGCCCAGATCATGTTGCCGAGCGACACCCCGCCGGATGTCGTGGCCTATTATCGCGAGGCTTGGGGCCTCGACCGGCCTCTGGCCGAGCAGTACCTGCTCTATATCGCGAGCGCCGTCCGCGGTGATTTCGGCCTCTCATTCGCGGATGGCAGGCCTGCCTTCACCGCCGTGGTCGAAGCGCTGCCGAAGACCTTCCTGCTCGGCTCCTCCGCACTGATGCTGGCGCTCCTCGTCGGCCTGCCGCTCGGCGTCCTCGCGGCGCTGCGCCATAACCGCGCCGCCGACCGGCTCGCCATGGCGGTCGCGGTGTTCGGCTACGCCATTCCCGTCTTCTTTCTCGGCATCCTGCTCATCCTGCTCTTCGCGCTGAAGCTGCGTGTGCTGCCTTCGGCCGGATCTGACAGCCTCTGGCATCTCATCCTGCCGACGGTGACGCTCGGCCTGCCGCTCGCCGGCCGGCTGGCGCGCTTCGCCCGCACCGCGACATTGGAGGTGCTGGGCAAGCCCTATATCCGGGCGGCGCGTGGGCGCGGCGTGATGCCGCTCCGCGTGATCCTCCGCCACGCCCTTCCCAATGCCGCGGTGCCGCTGCTGATGTTCATCGGCATCGAGATCGGCCATATCCTCGCCGGCAGCGCGGTGGTCGAGACCATCTTCGCCTGGCCGGGCATCGGCCGGCTTCTGGTCGACTCCGTCTCGACGCGCGATCTCTCCGTCGTCCAGGCCGTGATTTTCACGGTGACGGTTATCATGGTCGGCGCCAATCGGCTCGGCGGCTTCTCCCGCGCGCTTGGCGGGCAGGCCTGATGAGCGCCGTCGGTCTCTCCTCCGCGCCTGCGGCTCCTGCGGCCAGACACCGGATGTCGCCGGTCGTGATGCTCTCGGCCGGCTTCCTGCTCGTCGTCGTGGTCGTCGCGCTGCTGGCGGATTGGCTGGCTCCGCTGCCCTATACCGCGCAGAATCTCGCCGCGCGATTGAAGCCGCCTTTGACCGAAGCCGGCGGCACGACCTACTGGCTCGGTACCGACCAGCTCGGCCGCGATATCCTGAGCCGGATGATCTTCGCTGTCCGCACCTCGATCCTGATCGCCGTGATGGGAACCCTGATCGGAGCCGTGTTCGGGACAGCGCTCGGCTTCCTCGCGGCGCGTCTGCGCGGCTTCGTCGATCAGGCCATCATGATGCTGGTCGATGCCCAAGCGGCAATTCCGGCGCTGTTCCTGGCGCTGACCATGCTCGCCTTCTTCGGCAACAACATCGTTCTCTTCATCCTCCTCGTCAGCATCGACGGCTGGGATCGCTATACCCGGCTGGCGCGCGGCCTCGTCATCTCCGAGCAGGAGAGCGACTACATCAATGCCGTCGAGGCGCTGGGCGCTGGCCCGTCGCGGGTCGTGCTGCGCCACCTCCTGCCCAATATCGCCGCGGCGCTGGTGGTGCAGGCCACGCTGAACTTTCCCGGCACGATCCTGCTCGAAACCTCGCTCTCCTTCCTCGGGCTCGGCGTGCAGCCGCCGGGCACCTCGCTCGGCCTGATGCTCGGCGAAGGCCGCCGCTACCTGCTCAACGCCTGGTGGATCGCGGTCTTTCCGGGGCTGACGATCTTCCTGACCACGCTGTCGATGAGCCTGTTCGGCGACTGGCTGCGCGACCGTTTCGACCCGACCAGCGAGAGGAACTGAGACGATGCGACCCGGCCTCCTTTCGGATGCGGGCCGGCCGCTCGCCATCGCCCATCGCGGCGGAGCCCTGCTCGGGCCGGAGAATACGCGGGAGGCCTTCGCCGCCGCCATCGCAGCCGGCGCCGAGGTCGTCGAAACCGATCTGCGCTTCAGCGCCGACGGCGCGCTGGTCTGCCTGCACGATGCCGACCTCATGCGCCTCGCCGGGCATCAGGGACAGGTCGCCGAGACCGATCTCGCGACGCTGAGGGCGCTTCTGCCCGGCTTGCTGACGCTGGACGAAGCGATCGCGTCCTCCGCGCCGCTCGGCCTCCTGCTCGACGTCAAACTGTCCGAACCCCGCATCCTGAACCCGATCCTCGCCGCCCTCGATGCGGCGGATGCGCTTCCGCGCTGCCTGCTCGGCCTCCGCGACATCGACCTGATCGGCGCGGCGCGCCGGCTGTCGCCGGAGATCGCGATCCTCGCTCTGGTGCCCAATCCCGATTCCATCATGGCAGCGCGATCCGCCGGCGCCGACTGGTTCCGGCTCTGGCAGGGCGAGGCCACGCCGGAGCGACTCGCCGCCATACGCGAGGCCGGCATGGGTTCGGTCATCATGGTCGGCCAGCCGCGTTCGGTGGCGGAGCCCGGCTACCCGCCTTTTCCGGTCGGGCGCATCGACGCTGACGGGATCGCGAGCATGCTGGCGCTGGGACCGGACGCCGTCATGCTCGACGATCCGCGTCTGCTCCTCCGGACCCGCGCTGTCACGGGCGCGTCGTCAATCTGATGCAAGGCAGTCGCATCGCGGCACCGCTTTGCCGGCGCCGCTCGAATTGTCTTGCGAGGAACTCCGATGCCCGTCCTGTCCCGCCGCCGCTTCGTCGAGGGCGCTGCCGCCCTGCCGGTCGCGCTCTCCATGCCGACCGCCTTCGCGGCCGATGACAGCCGCCCGAACTTCACCGTCGCGGTCGCCGACCTGCCGGCGACGCTGGAGCCGGCGCGCGAGCTCTCCAATGTTGGCACCCGCGTCACCTATTCGATCTTCGACACGCTGATCCGGCGCGATTTCCTCGGCGCGGCCGATGGCGGCGGCTCGGAGCTCAAGCCGCATCTGGCGGTGAAATGGGAGCGGGTCTCGCCGCAGGAACTCGTCGTCACGCTGCGCCAGGGCGTGAAGTTCCACAATGGCGACGAACTGACCTCGGAAGACGTCGCCTACACCTTCCGCGACGGCCGGCTCTGGGGCGACAAGGCCCAGATCCCCGGCGGCAAGGCCTATTTCGGCATCCTCGCCTCGGTCGAGCCGGTCGATCGCTACACGGTCCGTTTCAAGACCAAGGTCGCCGACGTACTGCTCGAACAGCGGCTCGCCTCCTGGTGCGCCTGGATCGTCAACAAGCGCGCCTATGAGGCGATGGGCTTCGAGGCCTATTCGCGCAAGCCCGTGGCGACCGGCCCTTATCGCGTCGTCTCGCATTCGGCCGCTGACGCCACGGTTCTGGAAGCCTTCGACGATTACTTCATGGGCAAGCCGACGGCCAGGCGCGTCACCTTCAAGCGGGTGCCGGAACTGGCGGCGCGGGTCGCCGGGCTGGTCGCGGGCGATTACGACCTCGTCACCAACATCCCGCCCGACCAGATGAGCGTGGTCGGCGGCTACAAGGACATCGACGTGCGTTCGGTGGTGCTCGCGAACGTTCATGTCCTCGCCTATAACGACCAGGACAAGGTGCTCTCCGACAAGCGCATCCGGCAGGCGCTGAACCACGCGATCGACCGCCAGAAGCTGGTCGAGGCGCTCTGGCAGGGCACGGCGCAGGTGCCGGCGAGCCACAACTTCCCGGAATACGGCCAGATGTTCATCGAGGGCCGCAAGCTCTCCTACGATCCCACGAAGGCCAAGGCGCTGCTCAAGGAAGCCGGCTACAAGGGCGAGCCGATCGTCTATCGGACGCAGGCCAACTACTACACCAATGCGCTCGAGGCCGCGCAGATCCTGACCGAGCAGTGGAAGGCCGTCGGCATCAACGCCTCGCTGCAGGTGGTCGAGAACTCGACCCAGATGCGCGGCGCCAACACGCAGATCTTCAACTGGTCCAACTCGACGCGTCTGCCCGATCCGCTGGGTTCGATCTGGGTGGCCTGGGGGCCGGCCGGCGAGATCCAGGTCTCGAAATTCTGGACCTCGGCGCAAGCCTTCAACAAGGCAGGCACGGCGCTGGAGGCCGAGACCGATCCGGTGAAGCGCAAGGCGCTGTTCACCGAGATGCTCGATATCTGGGAGGACGAGGCGCCGGCGACGATCCTCTACCAGCCGAGCGAGGCCTACGCGATCAAGAAGTCGATCGCCTGGCGGCCGACGACCTTCTACTTCATGGATCTGCGCCCGGACAATCTGAGCTTCGCTAAGGTTTGAAAGCGACTATGATTCAGGGCTGCGCCGTAGGCACAGGCCCGAGCCGATAAGCGTGGCGCTATACGTCATGGTCGGCCTTGTGCCGACCATCCACGTCTTCATTCGTGCAATGCGGTGTTCAAGACGCGGATGCTCGCCACAAGGGCGAGCATGACGGCTGGAGCGAGGTCGTGTTCATGGGTTCCGGGCTCAGGCTTGCGGCCTGCCTCGGAATGACGGCGCGGTCTCCTCGAAACCAGCGAGCTCTACTGCCCGCCACCCAAAATAAACCGCCGCCCGTCCTGCTCGACCACATCGACATGCTGGACGAAGGCGCCGCTGCCGGCCGAATGCCGAAGCTCACGCCCCTCCTCGCGCGGCGGCACGGCGAGATTGCGCCCCATCATCGTCGCCGCGGGCTGAAGCCCGAGCAGGCCAAGCACGGTCGGCCCGATATCGATGATGCCGGCCGGCTCCTGCGAGACGCCGCCATGGCCGCCGGCGTCGCCAAGGATCAGCACGGTGTTCAATTCATGCGGGTTGATGCCGCCATGCATGCCGCCGCCGAGTGGCACGTCGCCGGGCGTCATCGCCCCGAGACCGGGCAGCCCATATTGATCGGCGTCGAGCGTCGATTTCAGAATGAACATCAACTCCGGCTGGCGCTCGGCATGCCCCGTGTTCATAAGGCCCAGCGAGAGCGTGCCCGCGATCTCGCCTTCGACGCCGTTGCGGTCGCGCGAGAAGACATGGCCGATGGCAGGATGCTCCATCAGCCAGGCTGCGACACGCTCGATCTCGGCGTGCTCGCCTTCCCGCAGGCGGATCTCTCCGCTCATGCCGCCGGTTGCCACGATAGCGGCGCCGTTGATTGTCTTTTCCGCGCTGAGGTCGAAGCCGGCCTGCTGCGCCGCCTCGAACAGCGGTTCGACCGTGCCGGTCGAGATCTGCCCATGATCGGAGGCCGCGATCACCGCGATACGCTCCGCATCGGGCTGAGCCTCGACCCAGTCGAGGATCGCACCGAAGGCTCGGTCGGCCTCGCGAAGGCCAGCCATCGCCTCAGGCGAACCGAGGCCGCGATAGTGGAAGGTCGTATCCGGCTCGTTGAACCAGATCAACGCGACGTCGGGCCGTGTCGGCAGCACCAGCTCGGTCATCACCCGCCCGCCATAGGCGAGCTCCTGCAGCCGCGGCAATTCGCGCTCCGGCAGCGGGCCAAGACGGGCGATCGCGGCTTCGACCGCTTCCGGCGTCTGCGTCGCCCCGGCGCCGTGCATCGAGAAGGTCCAGTGCCCGTTGGCGCGGGCGCGCGGATTGATGAAATGCGCCGAGCCGGCCGAGCCGGTATGCACCACCGCCATGCGCTTGCCGGCACGGGCCAGCACGTCTCCGAAACTGTCGGCGGCGAGCAGGCGACCGTCATGATGCGCCTCGGCGCGGCGGATCAGGCCGGCATCGCTGGTGTCGAACATCCTCTCGGGGATCGCCTCGCGATGGTAGAAAGCGTTGCCGACGATGCCGTGGACGATCGGCGGCGCGCCGGCCGCGATCGAGCTCGTTGCCACCCGAGTCACCGAGGGGAAGACGCTGCGCGCCCGGCGGAACCAGGTTCCGCGCGCAGCGAGGCGCATGATGTTCGGCGTGAGCTTGGGCGTGACGAAATCCGGCCGCAGGCCGTCGAAGACGGCGATGACGACGCGGTCGGCGCTTGGCTGGTCGGGGCGGGTCATCTCGTCTCCGGGGTCGGCTTGGTGTCGGTTCAGGCTGCGGCGGCCGCGGGTTCGGCAGCCGCCAGATGACAGGCGGCAAGGCGGCCGTCGGCCACCGGCCGCAAGGTCGGAACCTCCTCCCGGCAGCGGGCCACGGCGCGCGGGCAGCGCGGATGGAAGGCGCAGCCCGAGGGCCTGTCAACGGGATTCGGCGGGTCGCCTTTCAGAATGATGCGCCCTTGCGTGCCGCGCAATGGCGTCGGAACGGCCGAGACCAGAGCTGCCGTGTAGGGATGGGCGGGGTCGTGGAACAGCGCATCCGGCGGCCCTTGCTCGACGATGCGGCCGAGATACATCACCGCCACCTCGTCGGCGATCTGCCGGACGACCTTGAGATCATGGCTGATGAAGAGATAGGCCATGCCAAAGCGCGCCTGCAGGTCCTGCATCAGGTTGATCACCTGCGCCGCGACGGAGACGTCGAGCGCCGAGATCGGCTCGTCGCAGACCAGCAGCGCCGGCTCGAGCACCAGCGCCCGCGCCAGAACCACGCGCTGGCGCTGGCCGCCGGACAGCTCATGCGGATAGCGCTCGAACAGATCGGGCCGCAGGCCCACCGCATCGAACAGCGCGAGCGCCTTCTGCCGCTGCGCGCCGGCATTGCCTTCCAGCCCATGGATGGCCAGGGGCTCGATGACCTGCTCACCCACTGGCAGGCGCCGGTCGAGCGCAGCGAGCGGGTCCTGGTGAACGAGCTGCATGCGCCGGCGCAGGGCGCGCCACTGGCGATCGCGCAAGGCGGTCACCGGCTCGCCCTCGAAGCTGATCCGCCCGCGTGTCGCCGGCAGCAGGCCGAGCGCGAGCTTGGCGGTGGTCGACTTGCCGCAGCCGGATTCGCCGACGATGCCGAGCGTTTTCCCGCGTTCGAGCGAGAAGCTCACGCCGTCGACCGCGTGCAGGATGCGGCGCGCTCCGCCGGCGGTCGCGACCGGGTATTCGCGGGCGAGGTCGCGGACATCGAGAAGCATGGTCATGCCGTCGCCCCGATTGGCGAGGGCACTGCCAGATCCGGAAAGGCGGCGCCGTGAGGCGGCAACGCTTCGTCGAGCCGCAAGCAGGCGGCGCGCTGGTCTTGCGCCGCGAAGGTCAGTTCCGGCAATTCATCGCCGCAGCGCTCGATCGCGATCGGGCAGCGTGGCGCGAAGGCGCAGCCCGGCGGAATGCTGGCCGGGGCCGGCACGGTGCCGGGGATCGGCGTCAGCCGCCGGCGTGGTCCGTCGAGCGTCGGCAGTGCCGCCAGCAGACCTTGCGTATAGGGGTGGCGCGGCCGGGTGAGCAGGTCCTGCGTCGCCGCCGTCTCGACGATTCGCCCGGCATACATCACCGCGATCCGCTCGCAGAGATCGCCGACGACACCGATATCGTGTGAGATCAGGATCAGCGCCATGCCGGTCTCGCGCCGCAGCTCGCGGATCAGGTCGAGCACCTGCGCCTGGATGGTGGCGTCGAGCGCGGTCGTCGGCTCGTCCGCGACCAGCACATCGGGCTCGCCCGCCAGCGCCAGCGCGATCATGACGCGCTGGTTCATGCCGCCGGAGAATTCATGCGGATATCGCTTGAGGCGGCGCGTGCCGTCGGCGATGCCGACCCGGTCAAGCAAGCGCAGCGCCTCGCGGCGGGCCGGTTCTCCGGTCAGGCCGCGATGAAGCCGGAGGACCTCCGCGATCTGCGTCCCGATGCGCTGCACCGGGTTCAGCGCACTGCTCGGATCCTGGAAGATCAGGGCGATGCGGCCACCGCGCACCCGCGCCAGCTCGCGCTCGGGGAGCGTGCCGATATCCCGTCCGTCGAGCAGGGCCTCCCCGCCGGTCGTCACATTGCGCCCGAGTAGGCGCAGTGCGGCAAGCCAGGTAATGCTCTTGCCGCAGCCCGATTCGCCGACGATGCCGAGCGCCTCGCCGCGCCCCACCGACAGGTCGATGCCGCGTACGATCGGCATCGCGCCGGACACGGCAACGGTAAAGCCATGCAAGCGAAGCAGGGGGGATACGGCTTGGCCTTCGATGAAACTCGAGCCGTGTCTGTTGAAGCGATGCTTCGTCAAGGTCGATGATGACTGCATGACGGCCGACATATCGCCGGGCCCGTGACCGTCTTGTGACGTCGCGGTCGAGTGTCGGATATCGACCGTCATTGACCTGGAACTGCACGCGAAGAATTTGTCGAAGGTGCTGCTAAGGTCACCGTTTTTTACATCCGCGACCATCAGCGTTTTCATGATTTTCGTGCAGTCATCCGCAACTGTGCGGATGTCCTTGAGCATCGAGACGACAGCGATACCCGCAAGATGCCGGTAATGCGCCTGCCGAGCGCGTCGGCGCCAACGCTCATTACAATCCAATTGTCGGAGGATACGATTTGCAGATGCGCGACGCCGCTTAAGGGCGCGATTAAATTAACCTGCCCGAAATTCTAGTAAAAGTTGCAGTTAGTCAATGTCAGCTGCCATAGAAATAACTTGCTTTACCGAATTTGTTCGTTGATGAAGTGGGCAAGTCGAGCCAGCGACTCAAGAGACTGAAGATTGTCCGAAAATAACGAAGCGATCGTCGACATCGTCGCTAGCATCGTATCTGCATTCGTAGCGCACAACAGCGTGCCGACGTCTGAGCTGCCGGCATTGATTTCTAGCACGCATGCTGCATTGACTAACCTCGACAGAAAGAAAGAGCCTGCCGTCGAAGAAAAGGCCGTTCCAGCTGTCACCATCAAGAAATCAATTACGCCTGAATTTCTAATCTGCTTGGAAGACGGAAAGAAATTCAAGTCGCTGAAGCGACATCTTCGGACAGCCTACGACATGGCGCCGGAACAGTACCGGGCGAAGTGGGGCCTGCCGAACGACTATCCGATGGTCGCGCCGGCCTACGCAGAAGCCCGCTCGAATCTTGCGAAATCCATGGGCCTCGGGCAGCGGCGTCGGAAGGCCGCGCCTGTGCCTGCGCCAACTCCGAAAAGAGGGCGCGCGAAGAATCCCGCCTGATTGCTGGCGGCGGGCGCTTTTGAGCGCTCGCCGGAACTACATCGACCGCTGATGGTTCAAGGCACGGGGCACATGGGGAAACCTGTACGCGACGGCCCACCTGACCAATAATTCTAACACAGGTCGGTTGGCGTCACCCCCCGCGCGGCGCATGAAATCGGCCATCGTGCCGCCAACGGGCGCGCTGACGGTATCCTCCCGACAGGAACATCTGCTGGGCGTTACCCGATTGCGTCGGAGTGTACCGACTTCTTCGAAATCGGGAATCCGCAATCCGGCTTGGTCGTGATTGAAGATCATGCCGGGTACCTGGCTCAGGAGCGATGCGCCAGGAGGAGACCTTCGGCGCTCGACCAAAACCTGACATTCACAGCCGTGGACGGGAATGGACCTTCCCACCAGGGGAGCCTCCTATGGGCCATTCACAATGGGACGATCGGGTCGATACCGTCGTGGAAGATCCGGGCGCGGCTACGCCCGACTCATTCGCCACGCAATTCCCGATGGAGCCCTGCTGCCGGCAGCAGTTCTAGATCAAGCATGGGCAGCAAGTCGTTCTCGGCGCGGAAGTTCCGGGCGCAGATCGCGTCGAACAGCGCGATGCCGGCCTCATGCAGGGGCAGCGGCAAGCCGATCACCCGCCCCAAAGCTTGCAGAGGGACTAGCCCGAAGGGGACGTCCTCAGTGATGAAACGGGTATCCAACGTCTTCGGGCCAAGAAGCTCCGGACGGTTCTTGTAGACCGCCGCGGCCATCTCTCCGACGGGCCCGGGCGCGACGCCGAAGGAATGGACATAGTGGTCCTGCACGCTGCGGACCGAAAGGCCAAAGGCCTTGGCGAGCGCCAAGCGCTCGCCATCCATGGCATCGACGATGCGACCGACACCCTGGGTGATCGAGCCGTAATTCGGCCAATCCTCCCCGCGCTCGGCGCGGGTCAGATTGCCGAGCATATTGGCGACATGGGCCGGAGGGTTGAGATTGCTGAGCATGATGGCCAGCACGTCCTCGCGCAGCTCGAAACGATTGCCGAAGAGTGCCTGGCAGGTTGCGAGGCCTGCTTGCGCGTGGCGGACCGGCAAGGTGGCGACGTCGAGCTTCGCCCGTATACCGGAGATATGGACGCTGCGTGGCCCGCTCTTGCGCGCGGTCAGAGCCGTTGTGGCCCAGGCGGCAACCGGAATATCGATCCCCCGCGCCTTCAGCAGTCGGTGCAGATAGAGCGCGGCGAACGAGCAATGGGCGCTGATGATGACGGTCTGCCCCGCCGTGAGATGAGGGGCGATCGCGTCGATCACCGTCTTGAAGCCGTTGGCCTGCACCGCGACGATGATCGTTTCGGCTCTGGCAAGCGCCTCGGCGCAATCGCGGGCGATGCGCGGCGGCACGGCGGCTTCGAGCTTACCCGTGGTGGTCAACGTCGCGTCGCCCGCGAAATCGGCAAGCGCCGCGCCGCTCGGCGACCAGATGACCGGCTCGTGCCCTTGAGCGGTCAGGTAGGCGCTGTAGCCGCGCCCGATCCCGCCGAAGCCGATGATGGCAACGCGCATGGGTTCGATCCCCTTTGATGGTGTCAGACGATTTCGAGGCCGCCGAGCACGTGCTTATGGACGACGGCTTCAAGGCCGGGCCCATCGCGTTGAAGTAAGCATTCGACGATCTCGTAATGCTCGCGCACCGTGTTCGCGAGCAGCGCTGCGGTGTTCTTTTCACGCGTCAGCGTGACTGGAACGCGGCTGCGCAGGTCGAAGATCATCGAGACGAGATCGCCGTTCGGGCAAAATTCGAGCATGGCAGCGTGGAAGGCGTAGTTGGCCTCCTCCTGCGCGATCACGGTTCCGGCACTGACAGCACCGGCGAAATCGTCGGCCCGCTGCCGCAACCGCTCCAGCCCCGCCTCATCGATGTATTTCAACACCTCGGCGGCGGCCGCGACCTCCAGGATGGCGCGGATCGTCACGACGTTGCGGAAGCGCGCCTTGTCGAAGGTCTCGACGCGGTAACCGCGATTGGCCTCCAGCTTGACGAAGCCCTTCTCCTCGAGCCGGTCGAGCGCCTGACGAATATCAAGCCGCGAGGCGCTGTATTGCGACTCGAGATCGACCTGCTTCAGCCAAGAACCGGCGCTGAGGCGACCGGTGCTGATATCCTTCTCGATCAGCTTGGCGAGCTCGCGGGCCCGCGACGCGCTGCCACCGGCCGTCCGTGCGCTACGCGCGCCGGCGCCAGCCCTACCGCTTTGTCCCGTATCCAAAGTCATCAGCGCCATGTTCCGCAGACGAATCCCTGCATCTTCGCAACCATCTTCACCTGCGTTGCCCCTGGACCGCAATTCATTGGCACGGCCCTCCGGGATGGCGGAGATGAAATCCTCTGCCGATGCACCTTCATTGAGCAAAACATCTTAAGACGGGCGATTGACAGACGCCAATCATGAACTCAGGATTGGCGCCAAAGTCAAGAACAGGGGATTGTCATGCACAAGGCCTTCGCCCACCGGCTCGTCGCCACCCTCGCTTTCGGGTTCGGCTCAGCCGCCCTGCTCATGCCAGCGGCGGCGCGCGATCTGACCATCGCCCTGTCGAGCAACGTCAACACGCTCGACCCCGATAAATCGACGACCGTCGGCACGGATCTCAGCGTCGCCGCGCATATTTATACGCCCCTCGTCGATCGCGGTCCGAACCTGAAACTTCGTCCCGGTCTGGCGACGGAATGGGAAGCGATCGGCGATACGGCCTGGCGCTTCACGCTGCGCGAAGGCGTGACCTTCTCGAACGGTGAAAAGCTCGATGCCGAGGCCGTGAAGTGGAATGTCGAGCGCGTGCTCGATCCGAAGACCGGCGCGCGCAACAAGCCGTGGTTCGCAGCGATCAGCGAGGTCAAGGTCGTCTCGCCTACCGTCGTCGAATTCGACACCAAGGGCGCCTATCCCGACCTGCCCGACCAGATGTCGATGTTCCTCCTGATGCCCCCGAAATGGACGGGGGAGAACAACCCCTCCGTTGCTGCACTCGGCAGCGGGCCCTATGAGCTCGTGCGCTTTGCCAGCGGCGACCGCGTCGTGTTGAAGGCGCGTAAGGACTACTGGGGCGAGAAACCCGCCTTCGACAACGTCACCTTCCGGATCATTCCAGAAGATTCCTCGCGCATCGCGGCGCTGGAGGCCGGCGATGTCGACCTGATCACTGCCTTCCCGACCTCCGAGATCGCGCGCATCAAGGCCGGTGGCAAGGCCGATGCCAGCTCCGTCGCCGGCACGCGCGGCATGTTCATCAAGCTCAACGCGTTGAAGGCACCCTTCAAGGACAATCCAAAGCTCTGGCGCGCGCTCAATCTCGGCATCGATCGCAAGGCGATCAATGACGGGCTGCTAGACGGGCTGGCCCAGGTCAGTGCTTGCCAGCCGCTCTCACCGGTCTATTTCGGCTACAATCCCGATCTCAAGCCGATCACCTACGACCCGGCGCAGGCCAAGAAGCTGCTGGCCGAAGCCGGCTTCGCCAACGGCCTGACCATGGATCTCGAAGTTCCGACCGGGCGCTACATCCAGGCCTCTGACATCGCCCAAGTCGTCGCCTCCCAGCTCGGCGAGATCGGCGTTACCGTGAAGCTGCGCGAGATGGAATTCGGCGCCTTCATGAACAAGTACATCGTCGGCAAGAACCTTGGCGACGCCGCCTATTTCGGCCTGGGTTGGCCGACGCTGGATGCCGGCGGGCTCCTGAACTTCTGGGAGAAGGAGAACCCGCAATCCTATTGGGAGAACGTGAGCTTCAACGAAGCCGCCAAGGCTGCCCGCTCGACCAATGACGCGGCCAAGCGCACCGAGCTCTACCGCAAGCTCACCAAACAGCTCTGCGAGGACTCGCCCTCGATCTTCATGTTCTTCACGCCGATCACCTACGCCCAGTCCAAAGGCATCGCATGGCAGGCGCGCGGCGACGACTGGGTACGCGCGATCGACATCAAGACGCGCTGACAGTGACAGAACGACC
The DNA here is from genome assembly GCF_052113585.1 of Allobosea sp. TAF32. Taxonomy (NCBI): domain Bacteria; kingdom Pseudomonadati; phylum Pseudomonadota; class Alphaproteobacteria; order Hyphomicrobiales; family Alloboseaceae; genus Allobosea; species Allobosea sp. TAF32. The sequence continues at coordinate 540,583 of NZ_JBFRDM010000002.1, forward strand.
CGAGCGGCGGGCTTCACCGGCCCATCGACGGCGGAACCTTGCCTGAATTACCGATCAACCGGATCGCGACAAAGTCATGACCGTTCAAGACGAAACCACCCTGAAGCTGCGCGTCGGCGTCGATTCCGGCGGCACCTTCACCGATGTCTGCATGTTCGACGAGACGCATGGCGAGATCCATGTCTGGAAGGTGTCGAGCACACCGCAGGACCCTTCGCTCGGCATTGCCGGCGGCATCGAGCAGGGCGTCGCCGAGGTCGCCAAGGCAACGGGGCAGAAGGTCGACGTCGTCTATTTCGGCCATGGCACGACGGTCGCTACCAATGCGCTGATCGTCGGGCGCGGCGCCGAAACGGGTCTGATCACCACCAAGGGCTTTCGCGACGTGTTGGAACTGCGCCGTCAGAAGCGCGATTCCCTCTACGACATCCAGACGCAGAAGCCGCGCATCCTGGTGTCGCGCGACAAGCGCCTCGAGGTCAGCGAGCGCGTTCGCTTCGACGGCAGCATCCACACCCTGCTCGACGAGGAGGAAGTGCGCGCCGCCGCCCGCAAGCTCAAGGCGGACGGCATCACGACGGTCGCGGTCTGCTTCCTGTTCTCCTTCGTCGAGCCGGCGCATGAGAAGCGCGTCAAGGAGATCCTGGCCGAGGAGATGCCGGGCGCCTTCGTCTCGATCTCGCACGAGGTCGCGCCCGAGTTCCGCGAATATGAGCGGCTCTCGACCACGGTCGTGAACGCCTATCTCGGCCCGATCATGAAGTCCTATCTCTCGAAGCTCCAGCCCCGGCTGGCTGAGATCGGCATCGACGCCCACCCGCATCTGACCCAGTCGAATGGCGGTGTGATCTCGTCGGAGGTGGCGCAGAACTTCCCGGCCCGCACCGTGCTCTCGGGGCCGGCGGCCGGCGTCATCGGCGCGCTCTCGGTCGGCGGGCTCGCCGGCTTCGACAACATCATCACCTTCGACATGGGCGGAACCTCGACCGACGTTTCGCTGATCGACCGCGGACGGCCGCAGATGTCGAACGATGCCGTCGTGCACGGCTATCCGCTGAAGCTGCCGATGCTCGACATCCACACCGTCGGCGCCGGTGGCGGCTCGATCGCCCATATCGATGCCGGCGGCCTGCTCAAGGTCGGCCCGCGCTCCGCCGCCGCCGATCCCGGCCCGGTCTGCTACGGGCGCGGCAACGAGGAACCCACCGTCACCGACGCCAATGTCGTGCTGCAGGTGCTGAACCCGACGCATCTCCTGAACGGCCGCATGAAGATCGACCAGGCCCGCGCCAAGGCCGCGATCGGGCGCTTGGCCGACCAGCTCGGCCTCGGCGTCATGGAGACGGCCCAGGGCATCATCAGCGTCGTCATAGCGAACATGGCCAAGGCCATCCGCGTGATCTCGGTCGAGCGCGGTTACGATCCGCGCGACTACGTCATGCTCGGCTTCGGCGGCGCCGGCCCGATCCATGCCTCCAGGCTCGCCCGCGAGCTGGAGATCCCGCGCCTCGTCGTCCCGAAATATCCGGGCATCATGTGCGCGCTTGGCCTGCTGCTGACCGATCTGCGCACCAATCTCTCGCTGACGCGGCTCCTGCCTCTGAGCGAAGCCGGCGTGCCGGGCATGGAGAGCGGCTTCGCCGGTCTCGAGGAGCGCGGGCAAGACTGGTTCGCACAGGAGGCGATCCCCGAGGAGCGGCGCTCGCTGATCCGCTCGCTCGACATGCGCTATGGCGGCCAGGGTTACGAGCTCACCGTGCCCTGCCCCGCCGGCCCGATCGACGCGGCCGCCCTCGTGACGCTGCGCGCGGAGTTCGAGCGCATCCACAAGCAGGTCTATGGCTACGTCGCCGCCGAGGAGCCGGTGCAGGTCACGACCCTGCGCATCGAGGCGGTCGGCCTTGTGCCGAAGGCCGACCTCAAGGCCTATCCCCCGGCGGCTGGTCCAGTGGAAGCGGCCGTCACCGCCCATCGCGACGTCTGGCTGCCGGAGACCGGCGGCTTCACCAACTGCCCGATCTACGACCGCGAACGGCTCGGCCCCGGCCACAGGGTCGCCGGCCCCGCCATCATCGACCAGATGGATTCGACCACCCTCGTCCTGCCCGGGCAGGTCGCGACGGTCGATGCCCATCTCAACCTCATCCTCGAGGGCTGACCATGCTGGACACAGTCAAGACACAGCTCGATCCGATCACCGTCGAAGTCATCGGCAGCGCACTCACCACCATCGTCGAGGAGATGGGCAAGGCCATCATCCGTGCGGCCTATTCGACCAACATCAAGGAGCGGCAGGACTGCTCGACCGCGCTGTTCGACGCCCAAGGCCATACCATCGCCCAGGCCGAGCATATCCCGGTGCATCTGGGCTCGCTGCTCGGCATCGCCGACCACGTCTTCAAGAACCACGACCTCTCGACGGTCAGGCCCGGCGACGTCTTCGTCGGCAACGACGCCTATACCGGCGGCGGCACGCATCTCAATGATATCGTCTTCCTGGAGCCGATCTTCCATGGCGACAAGCTCGTCGCCTGGGTGACGAACCTCGCCCACCACTCCGACTTCGTCGACCGCGGCCACGCCCATATATTCCAGGAAGGTTTGCGCATCCCGCCGGTGCGGCTCTATCGCGAGGGCGTGCTGCAGGAAGATTTGATGCAGCTCATCCTGCTGAATTGCCAGGTGCCGCGCGAGCGCATCAACGACTTCCGGGCCCAGATGGCGGCCAACCGCCTCGGCGTGCAGCGCTACCAGGCGCTCTGCGACAAATACGGCGCCGAGACGGTGCGTGCCGCCGGCGCGCAGGTGCTCGACTATACCGAGCGGCGCACGCGCGCCGGCATCGCGCAGATTCCGGACGGCACCTACAGCTTCCGCCACGACTTCGACAGCAACCTCGTCGATGGCGTGATGGACTTGAAGGTCGTGATCGAGGTCAAGGGCGACGAGATCTCCATCGACTTCCCCGACGCGCCGCCACAGGTACGCGCGCCGATCAACATGGTCTACACGGCGCTGCTGGCCACGGTGTATTTCGCGGTGAAGGCGATCGTCGATCCCGATCTGCCGGCCAATGCCGGCTTTCACCGGCCGATCCATGTCTCCGCTCCGCTGGGCTCGGTGCTCAATTCGACGCCGCCGGCGGCCGTCTACAGCCGCACCGATATCGGCCAGCGCCTCGTCGACATGATCTTCGCCGCGCTCGCCGATGTGGTGCCCGAACGCATCGCCGCAGCCTCGACCGGCGGCACGCTGCTGACCACCAGCGGCATCCATCCGCGCACTGGCCGCTTCTACGTCTATAACGAGATGCATGGCGGCGGCATGGGCGCGCGCGCCGACAAGGACGGGCTCGACGGCGTGCAGGTGAACACGACCAACACCGCCAACCTGCCGATCGAGGCGCTCGAGATCGAGCACCCCGTCATGGTGAAGTGCTACGAGCTGGTGCAGGATTCCGGCGGCGCAGGCGAATACCGCGGCGGCATGACCTTGCGGCGGCGCGTCGAGATGCTCGACCACACCGCCCGCATCTCGGCCGGCGGCACCAACAGCATCGTGCCCCCTTTTGGCCTCAAGGGCGGCCAGGACGGCCTCACCGCCCGCGTCGAGCTGTCGCCCGGCGCCAAGCCGCTCGACCGTCGCGCCGGCATCCTGCAGCCGGGCGAATGGGTCGGCATGGTCGCTGCCGGCGGGGGCGGCTTCGGCGATCCGAAGCGGCGCGACCGTGCGCTGGTCGAGCGCGACCTGCGCGAGGAGCGCATCTCGCGGCAGGCCGCCGTGGAGATCTACGGGCTGAAGCTCTGAGGACCGTCGTGAAGGAGGCCGCCGGATGCCGCGCCACCTGACCTCCCGCCTCGGCGAAGGCCTGATCGCGATCTGGGGCGTGGTGACGATCGTCTTCATCGTCTCGCGGCTGCTCGGCGACCCCGCCGTGCTGCTGCTGCCGATCGGCGCGACGGAGGCGCAATTGCAGGAGCTGCGCATGCAGCTCGGGCTCGACCAGCCGCTTCTACAGCAATATCTGACCTTCCTGCTCCATGCGTTGAAGGGCGATTTCGGCCAGTCCTTCCAGTTCGCCCGCCCGGCGCTCGACGTCGTGCTCGAACGGCTTCCCGCGACGGCGCTCCTCGCCGGCTGCGCCCTGTCGATCGGCGTGCTGGTCGGCGGTCTGGCCGGCGCGCTCGCGGCGATCTATCGAGGTTCCGCAATCGAGGGGCTGGTCCTGCTGGTAGCACTGCTCGGCCAGGCGACGCCCTCCTTCTGGCTCGGGATCATGCTGATTCTGTTATTCGCGGTGCAACTCGGCTGGTTTCCGACGGGTGGCTACGGCGAATGGCAGAACCTTGTCCTGCCCTCCGTGACATTGGCTTGCTTTACGACGGCCAGCATCGCGCGCCTGCTGCGATCCTCCATGCTCGACGTGATGCGCGACGACTATGTCCGCACCGCCTACGCCAAGGGCCTGGCACCGCGTCGGGTCTATATCTGGCATGTCGGCCGCAATTCGCTGATCCCGGTGGTGACCATGACCGGTATCCTGGCCGGCGAGCTGCTCGGCGGCGCCGCCGTGACCGAGACCGTCTTCGCCTGGCCGGGCGTCGGGCGGTTGATCGTGCAGGCGATCGAGACCAAGGATTTTCCGGTCGTCCAGGCCGGTGTCGCCGTCGTCGCGACGATCTTCGTCGTGGTCAATCTTCTGGTCGACCTGCTCTACACCCTGATCGACCCGCGCATCCGGCAGGCGTCATGAGACTTTTCTCGTTCCTGCACCGCCAGCGCGCGAACTGGTTGGGGTTGCTCGGCGCCGGACTGCTGATCCTGCTGCTGGCGCTGGCGCTCGCCGGGCCCTGGCTCGGCTTGCCCGATCCGACGCGCGGCGATCTGCGCGCCCGCATGCTGGCGCCGACGCTCTCCTGGGCCGGGCTGGGAGCCCATCCGTTCGGCACTGACCAGCTCGGTCGCGACATTCTGAGCCGCATCATCGCTGGCAGCCGCGTCACCCTGACGATCGCGGGCTCGGCCGTGATTCTCGGCGGCATTGTCGGCGTGCTGCTCGGGCTCGTCGCCGGCTATTTCGGCGGCTGGTATGACCGCGTGCTGATGCGGCTGGTCGACATCCAGCTCGCCTTTCCGCTGATGTTGCTGGCGCTTCTGGTCGTCGCCGCGCTCGGCCCCAGCCTGCACAACCTGATCGCCGTGCTCGCCCTGACAAGCTGGGTCCGCTACGCCCGCATCATCAGGGCCCAGGTTTTGACGGTCCGGGAACGGGAATTCGTCCAGGCGTCGCTGGCCATGGGGGCGGGCCATGCCCGCCTGCTGCTGCGCCACATCCTGCCCAATGTCCTGACGCCAGTCTTCGTGGTCGCGACGCTCGAACTCGCGCGCACCATCGTGCTCGAAGCGGGCCTGAGCTTCCTCGGCCTCGGCATCCAACCGCCCTCCCCGAGCTGGGGCCGGATGCTGGCGGACGGGCGCACCTATATCGCCAGCGCGTGGTGGATCATCACCCTGCCCGGCTTGGCGCTGATGCTCACGGTGCTAAGCGTCAATCTCCTGGGCGACTGGCTGCGAGACTGGCTCGATCCACGCGCGGATCGCCACTGATTTCGACACCTTTGCGCGGCTGTCTGCGCGCGAGGATTGAGCCGAATTGGCTCAATTCCTGAGGTTGCCACGCAGAAGTGCATCTGAACCTCGCTTATCGGTGGTTCTGCCGGCTCGGGTTCGAAGGCGATGTGCCCGAACACTCGACTTTCTCGAAAAACCGGCACGGCCGCTTCCGCGAGAGCGATCTCTCGAGAGAGCTATTCAAGACGACCGTGCGGCGCTGCATCGCGGAGAGGCTCGACGACGGCGAAATCTTCGCCGTCGGTGCCGGCCCGATCCGGGCAGACGCGAACAAGCAGCGCTGTCCCGCGCTCCGATCCAGCGGCGCAATGGACCTGAGCCCTGAAGGGCCATGCCAGGTTCGGCTCGATCGCGGCTGGACGCGACGATCTCACTCCGGGCACTCCAGTCCACGTGCTCCTGCGGCTGGAGACCATCCGCCTCTCCAAAGAAGAGCAGTCTCCCGAAGACATCGGCTTCACCGTCGCCGAGATCGTCAATTACGGCGACAGCTTCCTGGTCATCGGCAAGAGCGCCGGTCAGGAGCTGCGCGCCCGCGTGCCAGGCCTCGACATGCCAGTGCTCGCTCGGGGGGAGCGCTGTGGCATCGGGTGGTCCAAGGAGCGCGTCCACATCGTTCCTAGATGATTGCGGTGCAGATCAGCCCGTCCTGCATCTCGAAGTGGCGCCAGCTGACCGGGGAGGACCAGAAGGCGATCGCCGTTTACCTTTAAACTGTTTTGCCTATTCGAGATCCGGCCGACACGAAGCCATTCTTTGACTGAGGCGGACCATCAGAGGTTGCATTGGAGATCGGTCTCATTTGAATGCTGTTCGGTGCTTTCGTCCGGATGCGCCAGGATTTCGCGGGCGGATTCGTCATGATCGCCATCGAAACCTTTGTGCGAATTCTCGATCTGGGCGGCACCTTCGTACTCGCGATCAGCGGGGCGGTTGCCGCAGTCAATCGCCGCCTCGATATCTTCGGTATCCTCGTCCTATCGTTCGTCACCGGCAATTTTGGCGACATCACTCGTGACGTCGCGCGGGCTCGGCTTCTTGCGCCGGGGCCGGCGAGCGGAATCCCGCCCGAATTTCCTCGCCCCGCGCCGAACCGTCCCGAGGCAGGGTCCGGCTAAGCGGCGTCGAGTGCCCCGAAAAACTCGCTGACTTGACTTCTGATCCGCCGTGCTTCGCCATCGAGATCGCGAGCAAGCGCCATCACCTCGGTCGCGCTGGTGTTGGACAAGTCGGTCGCCTGGCGCACGGCCCTGGCGCTGGATAGAGCACCTTGCGCATCGTCTGCGGCCGCCCGGATGGTCAACGCGATCTGGGTGGTCGAGCGGCTCTGCTTGGCTATCTCGTCGGAGACACCCTGACCGCTCGTGCGCGCGCCCAGCATCCGACCCCGGATACTCTGGAGTGCCTCGATGCAGCGTTGGCTCGCCAGTTGGATCGCCTCGATCTGGCGACTGATCTCGTTGGTCGCGCCGCTTGTCTGCGCAGACAGCGACTTCACCTCGGAGGCGACGACCGAAAAGCCACGGCCAGCCTGGCCGGCGCGAGCCGCCTCGATCGTGGCGTTGAGCGCCAACAGGTTGGTTTGGCTGGCGATTTCGCGGATCAGCGCTGAGACGCTGTCGATCTGGTTCGTCGCTTCCGCCAGTTGCGCGATGGCAAGGTCGGTCTGGTCGGCTTCCGCGATCACGTCGGCTGCGGTGCTCACCGAGGCCGCCACGCGCGCCGCGATCTCGTGCCCCGCGCTGGAAATGCTCTCGGCATCGGCAGCAACGCTGGCGACATGGTCGGCTGCGCGGCTGGAGACCACCTCGGCCCGCTCGCTGCCTTGGCGCGCGTGCCCGGCCGCCGCCATCATGCTCTGCGACAGGCTCGCCACACTTTCGATCATACGGCCGAGCCGGTCGAGCGAACTGCGCAATTGCGCGTCGAAGGCTGTCACGCGGGATTTCATGGCGGCGTCGCGCCGCAGCAGGGACTCGCGCGCGTCGCGGAGCTGTAGTTCCTGCATGTGATCGGAGGCCGTCTTTTCGGAAGCAGCTAGTTCAGAAAGCACGACACCGTGCTGCCGTAGTAGCTTGGCGATCCAGATGGTCAGGAGGCTAATCATAAAGACGAAGAAGGTGACGATGCTGCCGAGGAGTAGCGCGCGCTTCTTCCAGTACTGAAAGACCAACTCTCCAGGCGCCGCGATACTGATCTGGAGTGGGTAATCGCGAACAGCCTGCACTAAGATCAGCCCCTGCTCGCTGTCTCGACGGCCGGCAATCTGGGTCCCGACGAACAGGGTTCCGATGGATTCGGCCGCCTCGGGCATGTCGTGGAACAGGACGGAACGGCCGGCGGGCGAGAGAGCGACAGCGTCGTCATTGTTCGGCAGGCTGGCAAGTAACACGCCATCACGGCGAAAGAGCGCGACATGGACGAGCGGATCGGCCCGCGCTTTGTCGTAGAAGGTACTCAGGAAGCCAGTCTCGATTTCGGCCATGGCAAGGCCGACCACGGCTCCGCTCCTGTTCTTGATCTTGCGGGACAAGGCCATCGTCCCCCCTGACGCGCTTTGGCCGAGGACGGGGGCGGCCAAATGCAGCGCAAGCGCAGGATCGGCCATATGGGCCAGGAAGGATTCTCTTTCCTTCAGGCTGACCGCGGGTGGGGGAAAGGACCGTGTCGAGTTGACGACTTCGCCGTTGATATCGACGATCGTCACCGCTGCGATCTGCGGAATTGCGCGAGTGCGCTCAATCAAAGCATCGAAATTCTGGCGCGTGCCGAACTTCGCACGAATATCGCCAGGCGACGCGATATCGGTCTCACCGGCGGCTTCGGACCAGACGCGCAACACCAGATCTGCAGTCGCGAGCGTCTGGTGGGTTTGTTCAGAGAGCAGCGCCGCGAGCGTACTGAGCTGCTGCCGTGATACGTCGGTTGCAGTCTGGCGCCCCTGCCAGAGCGCAAAGCCGGCAGTCACCGCAATGATGGCGGCGGCGACCAGGCCACTCCAGGCCATCAGGCGGGCACGTTTGCCGATGGTTTCGCGCATGTCGGGCGCCAGCAACTGGCCAGCCGGCCTTGCGGTATCCGTCTTCACTGGCGTGAACTCTCGTCCAAATGAGTGGGCGCGATTGCTGGACAATTCAATGTGGCGGAGAATGGTAACGCTCGCATTAAGGCGTGTTGTGTCTTGAGTGCGGCTGCCAGGCGCACCGGATGGATGTGTACCAATCCTGAGGCGCTGGGCTTCCAAGATCCGTACGGAGGATCGCGCGCCCGTCATGAAGGATAGGGCCGCCTGTCCTGCGACACCGGATTGTCGCTATTTGGCGATCCACCAATCCTGACCTGCCAGTAGACCGCCGTCATCAGCTTGTTGCCGAACTGATGGATGCTCGGCGGGCTGTCAAAGAAGCCAAGCGCGGAAACGGCGAGTTGAAAGCCGCACGCGCTCGCGTCGATTCCGCCAAGGTCGCCGTCGGTGAGAGCGGGCCGGTCTGGTGGAGCGACGGAGCCCCAGACCTCAATCGCCATCTCGTGAAGAACACGCCCTACGCCGAGTGGTTGGAAACGCCGGAAAGGCAGGCGTAACGTAACGCGATCCCCACCTGAAAAGCAGGAGGGCGACATGCATCAGGCTGTCGTCGCCGTAACGACCCCGGTTGGGCTCAAGGGCGACTTCGACGTCGACTTGCTCCTCGACACAGCCACGCTGAACGAGCGCCTCTTTGCCATCGGGCTATGGCTAATTGAGCGCCATATTCCTCATCAGGCTCGCATCCTCTGGGAGCCATATCATCGGCGGATCCGTGTAAGTTTTCCCGATGCGGTCGATGCAAAGGCTTTCCGCAAATGCTTTGGGACACCGCTGCATTAATTGTGCACCAATGACCATAGAACCCTGGCATTCAGAATCGACCGGCGGCCCTTAGGGCGGGCCGACCGATCTATCCGATGATCCCCCGATGGACGGGACGAAAAGCATCCCAGTCGGCATGATGCTGGAAAGCCAGGCCGCATCGTGACGAGCGCCTCACCCCGCATGGATCAAGCAGCTTCTCGAGGCGTTCTTCCAGCTCTCGGCTTACTGCCCACATGACCCGCGTCATCGAACACCGAAACGGAACGGCGCTCGGGCCGTCCGACTGGAAAATGCTGCCGCCCCGAGTTGGCGCTATGGTTTGGCGATCGCCCGGAACGCATGCACCAGCTTCCTGACCGCGATCTCGATCTCCATGGGCGTATAGGCGGCAAAGCCCATTAGGAACCCGGCGGCAGCATCGCTTCTGGCATGAAGTGCGGACAATCCCAGGAGCTCGATGCCGGAACGTCGCCCTGCATCGATGGCGATGCGTTCGGATAGATCGCCCGTCAGTAGGCAAGGCATTTGTAGCCCGCCGATGGGGACGCGCGGCTCGATAAAGTCGGCCAAGTGCTTACGGACGAGATCTGCAAGCGTATCGAGCCGCTGCGCATAGATGCCGCGCATGGTGCGGACATAGGCACCGAAATGCCCGCCCTCGATGAACCGGGCCAGCGTCAGTTGGGCCATCGGGGCGGAATGCCCATCGAGGAGAGTGCGAGCGACGGTCATCGGCTTCACCAGTTGCGGCGGCAGTACGGCATAGCCGATCCGCAGGCCCGGAAAGAGCGACTTAGTGAAGGTGCCAATATAGATCGTCCGGTCATGGCGATCGAGCCCTTGCACGCAGGCCATCGGCTTGCCTGCATAGTGGAATTCGCTGTCGTAATCGTCCTCGATGATCCAGGCCTGATGCCGCGCGGCCCATTCGATCAAAGCCAGGCGCCGGTCCAGCGCCAGAGTCGCGCCGGTCGGGAACTGGTGGGATGGCGTCAGGGAAACCGCTTTCGCCTTGCGGGAGGCAGCCAGGATCTGCTCGATGGCGATCCCCTGTGGATCCACCCGGATCGGAACGCATTCCAGCCCGGCTGCATCGAACCCCTTGCGGGCGCCGTAATAGGCGGGGTCTTCGATGAAAATCCGGTCGCCAGGATCAAGCAACATGTTCGCGCAAAGCATCATGGCCTGCTGTGAACTGGTGAGAACCAGCACCCGGTCGGCCGTGGCGCGCGCGCCGCGTTCGAGGTTCACGTAATCGGCGATGGCACGGCGCAGCGCTTCGGTCCCTTGCGGATCGGAATGTGCCAGTGCCTGGGTTCCGGCCTCCCTCCGGACCTGCCGTTCCAGCCTCTCCCAGAGCTGAAGTGGAAAGGTCCGGGTTTCCGGAACCCCGGGTGCGAAAGGCCGCGGCGACAGCATCTCGCGCACCCCGCCGCTGCTGAACATTGCATTTCCGCGCTTGCTGAGATTGGGAGCCTGGTGGCGCAGTAAAGCTTCCCTTCGAACGGCCCGATGGCCGGCCGTGAACTCCGAGATCTGTGCCACGAAGCTACCGCTGCCGACACGGCGCTCGATGAAGCCTTCGGCATGAAGCCGGCCATATGCTGCTTCGACGGTATCCCGCGACACGCCCAGCGATGCGGCGAGGGCTCGCGAGGCTGGCAAAGGCTTTCCCGGTCCAAGCGCGCCATCGACGATCAGCTGCCGAATGGCGCGCTGGATTCGCTCATGCAGGGGCATGGCCGCGTGAGCAGGATGAGCGATCCACGCCTTCGCGGATTCCAACTGGGAATGCCTGAACAAATGGTCTGAACCCCTTGATCAAAATGGATGGGAACACCGAGCCATTCACTGGCTATGTGTCAATACGGTTTGCCGTCCCGCGCGCGGGGCTCCAGGAGGTTTTTTCAGGATCATGTCGCCTCGCACTGCATCTTCTTCCATTCGCTTGAACGACCTGCCGCATCCAGTAGTCGCTGGCCTGATCTCCGTTATCGTCAACTATGGCGGCACCTTCATTCTGGTCTTCCAAGCCGCGAAGGTCGCAGGGTTGAGCCCCGAACTGACAGCTTCCTGGGTCTGGTCTGTCTCGATCGGCGTGGGAGTGACGGGTCTATTTCTGAGCTGGCGCTACCGAGAGCCAATCATCACAGTCTGGTCGACGCCAGCGGCTGGTTTTCTCGTCGCCGCGCTCGGCAGCACGCCTTATGCCGAAGCCGTCGGAGCCTACATGGTCTCGGCAGCGGCCTTCGTCGCGCTGGGGCTGTCGGGCTATTTCGAGAAAGTTATCCGGTTGATCCCGCCGGGTATCGCTTCCGGTTTGCTGGCCGGTATCCTGCTCCAATTCGGCATCGGCGCGTTCGGCAGTGCGAGCATCGATCCGCTGCTCGTTGGCTTGCTGATCGTCGCCTACGTGGTGCTGAAGCGGTTCTCAGCGCGCTATGCCGTGGTCGGCATCCTGGTCATCGGACTGGGGCTCCTGCTCATACAGGGACGCGTCGATCTGTCGGGGCTGAAGCCGGCCTTCGCGATGCCCGTCTTCACCATGCCGGCTTTCTCGCTGAACGCTCTCCTGTCGATCGCGCTGCCGCTCTTCCTGATCACTTTGAGCGGTCAATACATGCCGGGGATGCTCGTGCTCCGGAATGACGGTTTCAAGACCAGCGCCAACCCGATCGTCACCGTGACGGGCCTCGGCTCGCTCGTCATGGCTCCGTTCGGGTCCCATGCCTTCAACATCGCAGCGATCACAGCTGCAATCGCTACGGGCAAAGAAGCTCACATCGATCCGTCGAAGCGCTGGATCGCGGGTATCGCAGCGGGCTGCTTCTATGTGCTCGTGGGGATCTTCGGTGTCACGCTCGCTGCCGTCTTCATGGCGTTTCCGGCAACCTTCATCACCACGCTCGCTGGCCTGGCGTTGCTCGGGACGATTGGCGGAAGCCTTGCGGGAGCGATGGCCGATCCGACGTCCCGCGAAGCAGCGCTTATCACCTTCCTGGCCTCGGCAGCGAACATCAAGCTGCTTGGGGTTGGCGGAGCGTTCTGGGGGCTGATCATCGGGCTCCTCGCCCATTTCGTTCTGAATAGTCGCTTGCCGCGCAACGGGCTGGCCGGGAACGGGGCCGCTGCGAAGTGACGGCAGAGCCACGCGCTTCCCGTTTCGGGTCGGAGACCGTGATGTGCCTGGTTTCAAGCGGGACACGAAAGCTCTCGCCCATCGAGAGCCGTGCAGCGCAGTTTCGAGAGAGCGCACTCCGGTCGGATCGCTCTCTCCCGTGTAGGCGGATAATGCCGGAATCAGGCCAGGTCCTTGCGATAGACAATGAAGCCAGAGCGCAAGGCGACATCGTCATAGAGCCCGCGTGCGGTCGCATTGCTTTCATGCGTGTGCCAATAGACGCGCGGGGCACCAGCATGGCCAGCACGCTCGTAGACGCCAGCGATCAACCTCCGGCCGACGCCCTTGCCCCTTACGGCCTCTCGCGTGAACAGGTCCTGCAGATAGCAGGCCGGCCCGATCATCGTCGTGCTGCGATGGAAGATGTAGTGCGTGATGCCGACGAGTTCGCCGGCACACTCCGCGACCAGACCGTGGACCGGCTCGTAGGAGTCGAAAAAACGTGCCCAGGTGGTCAGTGTGATGTCGCCCGGCAGCGCGGTCTGGCCGGCTCGACCATAGAAACTATTATAGCCGTCCCACAACGCCCGCCATTGTTCGAAGTCGCGTCGCTCGACATTTCTGATTGCAATATCCATCACGCAGCCTCTCCCTGCCTGCTCCACGGTTCGCCGGCGATGAGTTTCGCGGCCAGCAGCTCCGCCGCAATCGTGAGGATGCGCTCGCCCTTTTCCGCCGAAGCGCGCCGGGCGTCGCCGCGAACGCCGCTGGGGCAGAAATCCTTGAAGGAGGTCCAAAGCAGCAGGGGATCGTTGAGCGGTGATACATCGCCTTTGCTGTACCCGGGTTGAAATGCTTCCCCCAACCGATCGGCCCGAACCAGATCGGGCCTTACGGCCATCATCATGGAGGTTTCGGCCTCGCAGGCATGCTGCAGGATCAGCTGATCTTCGAGGATCGCCTCCAGAGCGCTCTGCTGATTAGGCAAGAGCGTGTAGGTCGTGCTCGCCACCGCCAGCCCAGTCTCCTGCGTCAGGGCATTGGGCGACGCTGACGAGTTTCCAGTCGCGATATCCTTCGGGAAGCGTCACATTATAGATCGGTGATCCCCTATCCGTCGGGGCCTGTGCAGAAACGTAGGCCGATACGCCTAGCGTAGCGGCGATGACAGCGAAGGCGCAGGCTAGGGTCGCTTTCATGGAGTCCTCCGTCATTGGCGAGAGTCGACCAGCCCGAGGGCCGGTCGACATCCGAACTGCTTGCGCGGGGCCAATGACGATGTAGCTCCGGAAGTGTATCGCAGCGGTCGACTTCTCCCCGCGACACAGGGGCTGCCATCCTCAGAACCCGAAATGACTGAGACCCTGGTGGTCGTCTGGGCGCCGGCCGAGAGGCCATTTAAACCTGCGATCCGCCTCTGCGATCGGATGCTCGTTGATGCAGGCGAGCCGTCGGCGCATCAGCCCGTCTCCATCGAACTCCCAGTTCTCGTTTCCGTAAGCCCGGAACCACGTGCCGCTGTCGTCATGGAACTCGTAGGCGAAGCGCACCGCGATCCGGTTGCCGGTGAAGGCCCAGAGCTCCTTGATCAGCCGGTAGTCGAGTTCACGCGTCCATTTCCGGGCAAGAAAGGCCTCAATCTCGACGCGTCCATTGATGAACTCGGCGCGGTTTCGCCAGGTGCTGTCAATCGTATAGGCGAGCGCGACCTTGGCGGGTTCGCGAGTGTTCCAACCATCCTCGGCCAGTCGCACTTTCTCGATGGCTGTCTGCTCTGTGAACGGGGGTAAGGGAGGTCGTGACATAGTGTGGATCCCTGTAAGAAACGCAGGACGGCATTGGATTGCGCGGGATCGATGTCGACGCGCCGCGCATTGTTAAATTTGAGCCGAACCACCATCGACGAAAAGCTCGCTCCCGGTAACGAAGCTGCTGTCGTCTGAGGCAAGGAAGAGAGCGGCCCGCGCAGCTTCCTCCGGACCGCCAAGCCGTCCGAGCGGTGTCGTCGACTTCACGAACGCGATCATTTCCTCATGGCTCTCCTCAGAGCTCGCAAGATCATGCCAGCCAGGCGTCGAAGTGGCGCCGGGCACAAGCACATTGACTCGGATTTTTCGAGGAGCGAGGTCGAGAATCCAGCAGCGAGCAAAGTTTCGAATCGCGGCTTTACTTGCGCTGTAAACACTGAAGGCTGGTGTACCGGTTAATGCCGTGGTGGAACCAGTAAGAATGATCGAGCTTCCGTCCTTGAGCAGAGGAAGAGCCTTCTGGACGGTGAATAGCGTTCCTCTGACATTGGTCGAGAATGTCTTGTCGAAATGCTCGGTGGTGATAGAGCCGAGCGGGGCGAACTCGCCGCCGCCAGCGTTGGCAAACAGGACATCGATCATGCCAGCCTCGTCATGTACGATCGCAAATAGGCGGTCCAGATCGGCAAGGTTGGAGACATCGCTCGGAATGCCGCGGGCGTTGCTTCCCACGTCGGCGACCGCCGCATCGAGTTCTTTGCTGCGACGCGCTGTCATAAAAACGCGAGCCTCCTCCTGTGCGAAGAGCTTGGCGCTAGCCAACCCGATGCCGCTATTGGCGCCGGTGATCACGGCGACTTTGCCCTGAAGTCTACCCATCGGAGCGCTCCTCGGCTGGATTCGGTGCATCACGACGAACTGATGGTGGCTTGTCGTTCTCGCTGGACATCGCACGCCGACCTGGTTGCGCCCCTTCCAAAAGGACGCCGCACTCCGCAGCCGTGAAGCGAGGGGTGATGTGTTGCGGGCAGTTCCAGTTGAATGCCTCCACCGTGATCAGGGCTGCACGCTCGACGATCGCGGGGTAACCGACCATTGTGATTCGCTCCTCCAGCGACGCGTCCTCGTCCATGGCGACGATGCGCATGCGGCCGAATATCTTGAGGCGTCGTCGGCTGACATAGTCCAGGAGGAGAAGCGCCACGCGATCATCCGTCGCGATGTTGCCGGCGGTGATATACTGCCGGTTGCCGCGAAAATCCGCGAAGCCGAGCGTTTTATCGTCGAGCGCGCGTAGAAATCCCGGCGGCCCGCCCCGAAATTGCACATATGGCCAACCGGTCTCGGACACTGACGCGATATAGAAGTGATCACGCTCTGCTACGAAGGCGGTCTCGGCTTGGCTCAGCCCGCCATCGCTGGCCGGTCCTCCTTCAATTCGCTGATAGAGGTCGCGGCTGCCCATCCGCTGCTGGAAAGCCTTGACCGTCCCTGTGAAAGCAATATCAGCGTATCTATCGCCCATTTGACCGCTCCCTATTCGGAGGCATGACCGAACATGCTGCGCCTTCGGTGATTATCTCTGGATAAAACTCGAAGAACGAACGCTAGGCATAGTAGCGATGGAACGGACGGCGACCTCAGGTGCCGTCGCGGTTAGACCGAAGCCGACAGGCATGTCATTCGTCCTTTGATCCCGGTCTGCGACGGTCGATGTCGGGGCTGGAACCATTGGGGAAACAAGCACTTGGCGCCAAGAACTCCCCCCGATCGCCGGATTATCCTTTAATGAAGGCGAGCAACTCCGGATTGATGACGTCCGCATGGGTGGTGCACATGCCGTGCGGGAAGCCCTTGTAGACCTTGAGGACACTGTTCTTCAGCAGCTGGGCCGAGAGGGGCGCCGCGTCGGCGAACGGGACGATCTGGTCATCGTCGCCATGCATGACCAGCACGGGTATATCGATCTTCTTGAGATCCTCCGTGAAGTCGGTCTCAGAGAAAGCCTTGATGCAGTCGTAATGGGCCTTGGCGCCGCCAATCATGCCCTGACGCCACCAATTGTTGATGACCCCTTGCGATATTGCCGCTCCTGGTCGGTTGAACCCATAGAAGGGGCCCATGGGCACGTCGATATAGAACTGAGCGCGGTTGGCTGCGAGGGTGGCGCGGAAGCCGTCGAATACCTCGATCGGCAGGCCGCCAGGGTTTTTGTCAGACTTCACCATGATCGGCGGAACCGCACTGATGAGCACTGCTTTGGCTGCGCGCCGAGTGCCATGGCGACCGAGATAACGCGCTACTTCACCGCCGCCGGTCGAGTGGCCGATGTGAATGGCGGCGTTGAGATCCAGCGCTGCCGCGAGTTCCGCAACATCGTCGGCGTAGGTGTCCATCTCGTTGCCGATGGCCGTTTGTGTCGATCGACCATGGCCGCGGCGGTCATGCGCAATGACGCGATAGCCGTGCTGCAGGAAGAACAGCATCTGGTTATCCCAGTCATCGGCACTGAGCGGCCAGCCATGGTGGAAGACGATCGGTTGGCCCTTGCCCCAGGCCTTGTAAAAGATTTCCGTGCCGTCCTTGGTTGTGATCGTGGGCATGGTTCACTCTCCTATTTCGAGCTTTGAACTACGGTTTGGCGACACCCTGCGCGACGCCGGCGACAGGGACGAAGTGGCAGAGAACCACGGTCGAGCGACGAGCAGGATCGAGGCGATCGCGATCAACCCGACGGTCAGGTTCGCGCCGATGAACAGGTACGGGGCCAGAACAGCCGCGGCGCCCGTTTCTCCGTGCTCGATCATGCGCAGCGGCGCTGCCCCAAGCGCGGTCGCCCCGAAGGTGAAGGCCCAATAGGAAGGCGCGAAAGATTGTTGCATGATCCAGGGCAACATGCGGAGGAGCAGAAGCGCCTGCAGCAGGCCATATCCAAGAAGCGCATGGGCGACGATATCGGGGCTTCCCTCGGACACACTGAGGTATGCGATCAGGCCCACGACTGGCGGGGCGAGCTGAATGCCGAGCGTCGGACGAAGAGCCGGCAGAAGCGCGGGCCCCGTATAAAGCCGATGCAGCAGGACGGATTCGATCGCCAGCCAAGAGAAGAAGCCGGCACCGAGAGCAAGTTGCCCCCAATCTGAGTGCCCGATGGCTGCCAGAGCCGTTGCACTGACGAAGGCGCCCGCGACGAGGGGCAGGTAGAGAACCGGCGTCGTCGTGCCGGGATCACGTTCGCCGTGCCAGAGCCGTCCGGTTCGCCACAACGCGAAAGCTAACGTTAGCAACGCGCCGAGCAGCGTGAGGATCCTGGCCGCGGTGGCGGAATAGGGAAGCGTTGCCAGTCCGATCAGCATGGTCGAGACACCGATCAGCCCGACGAAGCAGCACTGCACAGGATGGTCGAGCTCGGCGATGGCCTCATCGCGCGCGAGAAGCCATTTCATAAAGTAGAGCAGGAGGAGACATACCCAGATCAGGCTCGCGAGCAGCATCAGCATTTCTCCCACGATGGGCGGCATTCCCCAGATCCGGTGGGCCAACCGCCAGGCGCCACCGAGCCCTGCCAGACCAAGAACCACCCCGAAAAATGACGCTGGAACGGAAGGAGTGCGCATGGCTCAGCGGTTCCCGCGCTCGGGCACGGTGAACGTAACGGTCTCGCTGGTAATGACCCTGTGGGTGGGGTCCGCCAGCTCGACAAGAACCTGATGCGGCCCGGGTTTCAGGCCGACAACGATAATAGTCTCGCCGCTCGAGTCGACGAAATGCCACGGAGCGTCGTCAACGGTGATATGGACATGGCCAACCCGCGGCGACACGTCCAGCGCGCCCGCTCCGAACACCGGGGCGATGCGAAGATTCTCGGTCCGATACTGGATGAATACCGACCCTCGCGACAATGGCCCTTCTAGCGGCTGGTCTACGATGAGCTTGGGCGCGGGCTCATCTTGGATGGCGATCAGCGGCGATGGACCGAGAATTGCCCTGGCCGTCCGAACCGAAGCTGCCCCAACGATGGGCATGGATGTGGCCATTGGTACGAAATTTTTCGGAGCCGGGTTCATAGCGGTTGCTCCACGACTGTCGCCGAAACTACGAAATTGCCCGGGTTGAGAGCCTGTGAAGCTGGCTGCTACCCGACTTTGCGCTGGAGGAAGTCGCGGATCAGTGGGACCATCTCGTCGGCCTTGTCTTCGAGCGCGAAATGGCCGGTGTCGAGGAGATGGAATTCGACCTCCGGCAGGTCGCGCTTGTAGGGATGGGCGCCGTCAGCCGGAAAAATTTTGTCGTTCTTGCCCCAGACGATCAGAGTCGGTGGCCGGTGGTTACGAAAATAGGCCTGTACCGCAGGGTATAGTGGCAGATTGGTGCGGTAATCATAGAAGATGTCCATCTGGATATCGGCATTACCCGGCCGGTCGAGTAGCGCCTGGTCGTGAACCCAGTTGTCGGGTGAGATGCGGCTGAGATCCGCCACACCGTCAGTGTACTGGAACTTCGTGATCTCCGGGGTGACCAGCACATAAAGGGCTTTGCGATGACTTTCCGAGTGATCCGACCAATAGGCCTTGATCGGGTCCCAGAATTCCTTGAGCCCCTCGTCATAGGCATTGCCGTTCTGGACGATGAGGCCCGTAATCCGCTCGGGGTGTTGGAGGGCTAGCCGCCAGCCGACGGGCGCCCCATAGTCCATCACATACATCGCGTAGCGCGCCACGCCGAGCTGATCGAGCAGTCCGTCGACGAGTTGCGCAAAGCGATCGAACGTATAGGCGAATGTGGCGCGGTCGGGCATGTCGCTCTGGCCATAGCCGGGATAATCAGGCGCGATGACGCGATAGCGATCCGCGAGCGCGGGGATCAGGTTGCGATACATATGCGACGAGGTCGGGAAACCGTGCAACAGCAGCACGACCGGCCCGTCTGCCGGCCCCGCTTCGCGGTAGAAGATCCCGACCCCATCGACAGTCCTGGTATGGTAGCGGGTTAAGGGCGAACCGGCTTGGGCGTTGCTCTGGCGCAGCTCGGCCGTGGGAGTTGCCTGCGCTGCCGCAGTTCCGGCGGCCAGGACCGAAAGCCCGACCAGGAGTCCGCGGCGATCGACTGCGGGAGATCGTTGGGAAATGCTCTCGGTGTTCATCTGATCCTCCAGGTCGGACTCCTGCGAAGTCGGGATGGCTGGCGATCGGCACTCACACGCCCGCGTAGACCAAGCGGGTAAAGAAGGCGGGATCGATGAGAAAGTTGCCCCATCTGGCATCGAAGGCGGCGGTGGGCCTGGCGGCGACAGTCTCGTCCCGCGACCGGCCTTGTTGCTTGAGCTTGGCGACGTTCTCCCGGATCGCGACCAGCATGTCGCGAAAGTCCTTGAGTTCGGCCCTGCTGCTGACCGGCTTGCCGTGGCCGGAAATAATGATCGTCTTGTCAGTGGTGGCCGCCAGGTTGGCGTCGGATGCGGCGATCATCCCGTCGATACTGCCGCCAGTCGAATAGTCGATAAAGGGATAGATGCCGTTCCAGAAAGTATCACCGAGATGGACGATGTCGGCTTCGGCAAAGGTGACGGAGATGTCGCCGTCGGTATGCGCCGGGCCGTAATATTTCAGCTTGATTGATACTCCATTGAGCTTGAGGGAGCGCGTGCTGGCGAAAACATCGTCGGGAACGCCTCCCTGCGGCAGAGGCAGGAAGTTATAGTCCCAATCGGCGACCCGCTGGACCTGCGACAGGTATTTTTGGGTGTTCTCCTGGGCGATGATCTTCGCGCCGAGCTCGTGCAGCCAAGTGTTGCCATCGGCATGATCGAAATGCCAATGCGTGTTGATCAGATGCGTGACGGGATCCGCGGACAAATCGGCCAAAGCCTTTGTCATCTGCGGGCGCGAGACGCCGATGCCGGCGTCGACGAGCACCTTGCCGTCCGGCCCGGTCACCACGGCGACATTCCCGCCCGAACCCTCGAGCACGCTGATATTGTTGCGCAGCTTATGGGTGACGATGGGCGCGGCGGCCGCGCTGTCCTTGATCAGGCTGACGAGGCCGCGCGCTTCGGCATAGGCCTCGCACGGGCTGAGCCATCCACGGGCGGCGGCACCGGATGCGGCAACGCAACAGAGGCAGAAGTGCCGGCGAGACATGGAGCGCGACAGAGCAGTCATGGCGACCTCGTTCGGTTGCAGGACAGCGGGCAGCGAGCCGACCTCAAGCCTTCAGAAAGGCAAGCAGGTCCGAGTTGAATTGGTCTGCATGCGTAGTCGTCAGGCCGTGCGGAGCGCCCGGATAGACTCTCAAGGTCGCCTGCCTGATCAGCTTCGACGACAGAAGCGCCGAGTCCGCGATCGGGACGTTCTGGTCGTCGTCACCATGCACGATCAGCGTGGGTACGTTGATCTTCTTGAGATCCTCGGTGAAATCCGTCTCCGAGAACGCCTTGATGGACTCATAGGCATTCATCAACCCGGCTTGCATGCTCATCAGCCAGAAGGCGTCCTTCACACCTTGCGGCACCTTCGAGCCCGGGCGGTTGGCGCCATAGAACGGACCGTCGCCGAGATCTCTGTAGAATTGGGTGGGGCTAGCGGCGAGGCTGGCGCGCGTAGTGTCGAAGACCTCGATGGGTAGGCCGCTGGGGTTGGCAGGCGTTTTCAGCATGAGCGGGGGTATGGCCGACACAAGAACGGCTTTGGAAACGCGGCGCGTGCCGTGCCGGCCCATATACCTTGTCACTTCCCCACCGCCGACGGAGTGTCCGACCAACACAATGTCCTTGAGCTCAAGCTCTTCCAACAGGGCGGAAAGATCGTCGGCATATGTGTCGAAGTCGTTCCCGTTCGCGGGCTGGCTGGACCGGCCATGACCGCGCCTGTCGTGGGCAATGCAGCGGAAACCGCGCGACATCATAAAGAACATCTGGGGGTCCCACGCATCGGCGGTCAGCGGCCAGCCATGAGAAAAGACGATCGCGGGACCACGGCCCCAATCTTTGAAGAAAATCTTTGTGCCGTCTTTTGTTGTTATTGTATTCATGTTCTTGCCCCTCTGAGAGGCACGCGATACCGGCTGCGCCATCAAGTAATTTCCCGGGCACGTCAATGCGGAGAAAATCAGAATGCCGTTTGTGCCCGCCAAAATCGCTCTTCGAGAGAATTTAAGCGGAAAATCGTGAGTCATGCGCATTTTTCTCCATGATCTAATTATGGGAGCAATCGTGTAACGGCGATATTCGCCCATTGCACGGCCATATATATTAAATTTTACGACCGTTTTGATAAATTTAAACTTTTGCGAGCTGAGTACAAATACGTGAGAATTGGTTAAGCGCTCTGATCGGATCTGTGGACGCCCCGCGCGACATGCGCCAAATTCCAAAGTCGCCGGAATGCCGAACCCACGAGGCCCAAGTGAAACTGGGTTCATCGGCGCTCCATAGAAGTCTTCGAATTACAAGCAGACTGAACGTTGGCGCGCCGCGTGGAGTTGCTGACTACTCGTCAAACAAGCTGCCGGCTCGCCGGCCAGTCACAACAAATATTCACGCATAGACTGAGATTCATCCGTGGCACGAAGTCGGCCAATAACGATCGCCTTAAGGGCGCTAACAAGCTCGTGCCGCCCCGCCGTGATTAGACGATTGCGGCACACGAGGGCAGTCCATAAATTTGAGAAGGTTCTTTTCAAACATGAAAGAGCGATCAGCGCATGAATCGCCTGGAATCGATGTCGATCATTATCGCTGTGGCTGAGGTGGGGAGTCTTTCCGCAGCCTCCCGTAAGCTGGCTATGCCGGTCGCGACCGTAAGCCGCAAGCTCGCCGAACTCGAGGCGCACCTGAACACCGAACTATTCCAAAGGTCTTCACGGCAAATGACATTGACCGATGCCGGAAAATCTTACGTTGAAGCTTGCCGACGGATTATAGAGCAGGTAGAAGATGCCGAGAGAGAGGTGTCCGGAGAATATAGAACACCTAGTGGAGACCTTACGGTCACTGCGCCGTGGGGACTAGGGCACCTACACTTGCTGCCCATCGCCAGTGAATTCCTTACGGCTTATCCCGATATCGCACTCAGACTCTTGTTAACCGACCGCGTGCTTCGACCGCTGGAAGACCACATCGACGTCTTGATCCGTATTGGGCCCCTTGCGGACAGCAGTATGATAGCGACTCGGATCGGCTCTGTCCGGCTCGTGGCCTGTGCAAGCCCTGCGTATCTTTCAGCGCGCGGACACCCGGAAAGACTTGAAGATCTCTCAGGTCATGATTGCATAACGATCGATGATTTTGGCGCGCCGCGCAGTTGGAAGTTCATCAGAGACAACAAGGAGGTCGGCGAGCAGATTCGGTCGAGACTCACCGTGAATACTTCCGAGGCAGCCGTGGGGGCAGCCATTGCTGGATCGGGCATCGCGAGGGTTATGTCTTACAAAATGGAGGCAGCAAGGCGTGCAGGCCTCCTGACCATCGTACTTGAGGCATTTGAGCCGAAACCGATGCCCATCCACATTGTATACGCGGAGCGAAAACCCATGCCGCTCAAACTGCGTGCCTTTCTCAATTGGACGACCCCGCGCCTCAAGGCTCGCCTCACCGGCCCGTAGACGGACCTCCGCAGGACGATCCAGCTCGGCAACATCCAGCGGGTCGCGCATGGCGAGGGCAGCGGCTATGGCGTCTTCGGCCATGATCGCCGGTTATCGGCTCACCTCGCTTGCCGGTCTCGACCTGTCGCCTGAAGCCGGCGTCAGCCTGAACTATTTCCAGCAGCACAGCCTGACCGAGACCCAGGCCGGCGCTTTCGCCCTGACCTTGCGCGGCCAAAACCAGACCTCCGCCCGATCCCTGGTCGGCGCCCGGCTATCGACACCATTGGCGGCGATCGTTCTGACGACAGGGGCGGACCGGCCGTTTTCGGGAGTCGAGGATGCGCTTTCGGTCGTCGGCTGGCGGCCCGTCGGCTTGCGTTTCACCAACGATCTGGCGATCGGGTGGAACGCGCGCTCCTATTCGCGCCTCAACACGACGGTGACGATCGCGCGCTATGCGGAGCGCTATCATCTGCGCGTTTTCATTCCCATCATCGCCGTGCCCGCGGTCTCATTGTTCGTGCTGTGGACCCCGGGCTTTAACGAGCAGGACAAGGGCGGACTGATCTTCTCCTCGCTGCTGGCCCTCGCCGCAATCAGCTTTACCTTCGAATCCTCGTTTCCCGGCTCGGTCTCTCTCAACACTCCCGTGGCCGAGATGATTTCGCTGGGTTACCTCTATCTTGTCGTGGTGCTGATGTTCGAGATCGTCCTCTCGGTCGCCATCGCCCACCCCGGCTCTCGCTGGCGCGGCCATGCCGCGGACCTGCGCTGGCATTTGCGCTGGGCGGTGCCGGCGATGATGTTGATCATCTGCGTGGGGGCAGCGGTGCGCGCCCTGCCCGGATAACTCGGACGATATCGAACGCCCGGAATATCTGGCTTATGGAGCGCATCTGCAACTTACAGAACCGAACTCATTCCTCCGTCGACGTAGATGATCTGCCCGTTGACGTAATTCGATGCAGGGGCAGCAAGAAATACCGCCGCACCGATCAGTTCTTCGGGCCTACCCCAGCGTTTTGATGGCGTGCGGCCTTTGACCCACGCATCAAAGGTCGGATTGTCGACCAGCGCTTGGTTCATATCGGTCAGCATATAGCCGGGGCCGATCGCATTGGCCTGAATGCCATGCTCGGCCCATTCGGCCGCCATGGCCTGGGTCAGCATTTTGATGCCACCTTTGGCGACGGTGTAGGGCGCGACGGTCGCGCGCGCCAGCGCGCTGGTCAGCGAGCCGATGTTGATGATCTTGCCGTGGCCGCGCGCGATCATCCGCTTTGCCGCTTCCCTGCCGATGATGAAGGCCGACGTCAGGTTCGTGTCGATCACGCGCTGCCAGTCGGCCGTCGCCAGTTCGACCATCGGCTTGCGGAACTGAATGCCGGCATTGTTGACGAGGATGTCGACCGCGATGCCTGCAGCATCGAAGCCGGCGAAGGTCTGCACAATCTGCTCCTCGGAGGTCACGTCGAATACCGCCGGAGCGGCCTGGAAGCCGGCCTCGCGCATTTCTCGCACCGCCACGTCGACGCGGCTGGAGTCGGTGCCGTTGATCAGGACGCTTGCGCCGGCGGCCGCAAGTCCTTCAGCCATCGCCCTCCCGAGGCCCCGTGAGGAACCCGTGACGAGGGCGGTGCGCCCGGTGAGATCGAACAACGGATTGGTCATCCCGGAAACCTCAGAGGCTCGACCGACGATGATGCAGATCAGGCCGCTGGAACACGGCCTCCAGCAATTCGACGCCGAGGCCCGGCGCCTCCATCGGATAGACATAGCCGCCCTCGATCCGCGGCATCTCGGTGACCAGTTCCTTGTACCAGCCGGTGTAGAAGGCGCGAACCGATTCCTGGATCAGCGTGTTCGGCTGGCTGAAGGAGGCATGGATCGCAGCGACGAAGCCGACCGGGCCGATGCAGTCATGCGGCGCGAAGGGGCGGTGATAGGTCTCGGCCATCGCCGCGATCTTGCGGCCCTCGGTCAGGCCGCCGGTCCAACAGAGATCCGCCATCACCACATGCATCGCGTCGCGGTCGAGCATGTCCTTGTAGGGGAAGCGCGAGCCCAGCGTCTCGCTCGCAGTCACCGAGACCGTCGTCGAGCGCGCGAACTCGGCCAGCGCCTGCGGCGAGTTCATCCGGATCGGATCCTCGTACCAACTCGGCTCATACTGCTCCAGAAACCGCGCGATCTTGATCGCGGTCGGCAGGTTCCAGAGCGAATGCATCTCGACCATGATCTCGATCTTGTCGCCTACTGCCCTGCGGATCTTCTCGAAAGGCTCACATGCCTTCCGCATCTGCTCGGGCGTGATGAAAAGGCCCTGGTTCTCGATCGCGGGCGGATCGAAAGGCCAGATCTTCATCGCGGTGATGCCCTGCTCCAACAGGCTCTCGGCCACCGCGTCGGCGCGGTTCATGAAGCCGTCCAGATCTTCGTAGGGGCCTTGCGTCTCGCCGAGGTTCCAGGTCGAGACTGGCTTGATGTTCTGCGAGCGGACATAGCGGTAGCCGGCGCAGGTATTGTAGATGCGCTGCCGGTCGCGACACAGGCCACCAAGCATCTGATGCACCGGCTGGCCGCAGACCTTGCCGAAGATGTCCCACAGCGCAATGTCGACCGCAGATGTGGCGCGAGACTCCACGCCAGTCGAGGCCTGCGCCATCGGCAGGTTCGTCATCTCCTTGTGCAGCGCCTCGATATGCAGCGGGTTCTTGCCGAGCAACCGCATGGCGAGGGTGTCATGGAGATGCGCCTCGACGGCGGCGGCACCGTAGAAGGTCTCGCCGAGGCCGATGACTCCGGCATCGGTGTGCACGCGGACCCAGAGAACATTGGCGAACTCGTCCGTCCGCAGCGTTTCGATCGCGGTGATCTTCAAATCAGCCTCCCGGAGCTGCGCTCTTCTGCGAGACGATCTCGGGAGCGCCTTGTTCGCTTGCTGCGCGGGCTGCCCATGAGCGCTGGCGGCCTCGCATCGCAAGACCATAGGAGCGCTTGTAAAATTTCACAACATGTTTATCGTTAGTCGCAAGATGGCGCCGTTTCGAAGCGTCACGCGGGATTCGAAACGAACATGGGAGGAGCACGGCATGGCGAGGCGCCATAACCAGCCGCGACTGGTCTCGGCCGACGATCCGGCAACGTCGAAGCGGCGCAATCGCGTCAACCTGTTCGAGCTCGCCTATGGCCGCATCGAGGAGATGCTGGTGACCTGCGAGCTCAGTCCGGGCCGTTTTCTTGCCCTACAGGACCTGCAGGATCTGACAGGCTTCGGCCGGACCCCCGTCCATAATGCCGTCAACCGGCTCGCGGCCGACACGCTGATTATTATCCGTCCGCGCCATGGCCTGCAGATCGCCCCGATCGACCTCGCGCGCGAGCGTCTGCTGCTCAAGCTTCGGCGCGATCTCGAGCGCTTCGTCATCGGCCTCGCCGCCGAGCGTGCCGGGCCTTCGCACCGCAACCAGATGCTCCATATGGAGCGTCTGCTGAGGGAACGCCGGGCGGAGCTGACGCTTGCCGAATTCAACATCCTCGACAGGCGCATCGACCAGATGGTGCTGTCGGCCGCTGCCGAGCCGTTCCTCGAGCATACGCTGCGCCCCCTGCATACGATCTTCAGGCGCATCGGCTTCATCTATCACAACTACATGCCCCGCCGCGCCGGCCTGGAAGGGACGATCGACCACCATCTCGCAGTGCTGAACGCTATCGCGACGCGCCATGGCGACCGCGCCGTCGCAGCCTCTGATGCGCTGATCGGTTTCGTCGACGGCATGTTCGACGAGATGGAAGCTGCCATCGACCCTTCGTTGCTGGATTGCAGCGTCGAGCCGCTGCTAAATACCTGACCTAAGGAAAGCTGCCCGATCATGCGCATCGTCTTCCACGGTGAGAATGCCGCCTCCTTCAGCCATGGCTTTGCCGAGTTGGCTGGTGCGGACGCCGACATCACGATTCTTCCGGATCAATTGGAGGCCGAGGCGGATCGTCTCGCTTACGCAGGGGCGGACGTCATCATCGGCGTGAAGTTCGACGCCGCGCTCCCGACGCCGGTCCACCTTCGCCTGTTCCATGTGCCGGGAGCTGGGTACGACGCTGTGCGGCTCGACGAGCTTCCGCCAGGGGCAAACCTCTGCAATTGCTTCGGGCATGAGCAGGCGATCGCGGAATATGTGATGAGCGCGCTGCTGGCGCGGCACATCCCGCTCGCCGATGCCGATCAGCGATTGCGGCGCGGCGACTGGGCCTATTGGGCCGGCTCCCCCGAGCGTATCCATGGCGAGATCGCCGGCAAGATCATCGGCCTGCTCGGCTTCGGACATATCGGGAAGGCGGTTGCGCGGCGCGCCAAGGCCTTCGAGATGGAGGTCAATGTTGCCAATCGCAGCCCGGTCGCGACCTCAGAGGTCGTCGACCGCTCCTTCACGCTCGACAGGCTCGGCGAATTCTGGGGCTCGGCCGACGCGATCGTGGTGTCGCTGCCGCTGGCTCCCGAGACGCGGGGCATTGTCGGCGCCGACGCCTTCGCCGCGATGCGCCGAAATGCGACCATCTTCAATGTCGGGCGCGGCCCGCTGCTCGACGAGGCGGCTTTATACCAGGCGCTCAAGCAGGAACGTATCGGCGGCGCCGTGATCGACACTTGGTACCGATATCCTGGCCCCGGGGACATGAATCCCTTGCCGGGCTCGTTGCCTTTTGAAGAGCTGCCGAACATCGTGATGACGCCGCATATGTCAGGATGGACAAGCGGCACGATCCGCCGCCGCCAGCAGACGATCGCCGACAATATCCGGCGCTGCTATGCCGGCGAGCCTCTGATCAACCTCGTACGCCAGGGCAAACGCGCAGACTGATCTTCGATTTCCGAGCCGGACGCCAAGAAGCCGGCTGGGCCAACCGCGGGCAATCCGCCAACAGCAGGGAAACGCACCATGGGTCTTTTCAAGCATTTCAGGATTGCCGGCACGCTGCTGGCGCTGGGGGCAGGCATGCTGGCCGCCAGCCAGGCTTCGGCCCAGACGATTACCGACATCATCAAGCGGGGCTCGGTCAAGATCGGCGTGCTGATCGGTGCTCCGCCTTATGGCTCGGTCGACTCGCAGGGCAACGCCATCGGCTATGATGCCGACGTCATCGCGCTGATCGGCAAATATCTCGGCGTCAAGGTCGAGATGGTGCAGCTCACCCCTCCGGCCCGCATCCCGGCGCTGGAAGCCAACAAGGTCGACTTCCTCGTCGCTACGTTGGCGCCGACGCCCGAGCGCGCCAAGGCGGTGATGTTCTCGATCCCCTACAGCGCCTTCCAGACCGGCATCTACGCCAAGAAGAACGTCGCCATCAAAACCTGGGACGATCTCAAGGGTCGCAAGGTCGGCGTCAACCGCGGCTCCAGCGTCGAGCGCGAGTTCACCAACCGGGAAAAGGAGCTGAACCTCACCATCCTGCGCTTCGAGGACGACGCCACCACCATGCAGGCGCTGTTCTCCGGCCAGGTCGAGGCCATCGCCGGCCCCGATGCGCAGGCCAATGCCGCGATGAAGGCGCGCGGCGAGACCGAGACCGAGCTCAAATTCGTCTTCGGCATGCAGCCGAACTCAATGACCATGCGCAAGGACGCCTGGGAGCTGCGCCAGTGGCTCAATAACTTCATCTACTACGTCAAGCAGAACGGGGAGCTCGACGCGATCGCGCAGAAGTGGGTCGGTAGCCCGCTGCCGCCGCTGCCGACCTTCTGATGCCCCTTCCTGACCGGATCTGCTGACCAGCCGGCGCGCCCTTGCGCGCCGGCAACCCTCGACCTCACTCACAGGCCGAAGGAGCGCGCCATTGCTCTTCCAAGACGTCCTTTCCAAATGGCCGATGATCCTGCACGGGGTCTGGCTTACGATCGCGCTATCCTTCGTCGCGATCGCGCTCGGCCTTGTCCTAGCGACGGCGACGACCGCGCTGCGCAGCCTCGCCGGCAACTGGGCCGGCTATATCGTCGACGCCTATGTCGAGCTGATGCGCAACACGCCGTTCCTGGTGCAGCTCTTCATGATCTTCTTCGGGCTGCCGCAGCTCGGCATCCGGCTGAACGGGCTCGAAGCTTCCGTCCTGGCGATGACGCTCAACCTCGCCGCCTACGCCACCGAGATCATCCGCGCCGGCGTCGACTCCATCCATAAATCGCAGATAGAAGCCGGCCTCGCTCTGGCGATGACCAAATGGCAGGTGCTGAAACACGTCATCCTGCAGCCGGCCTTCGCCCGCGTCTGGCCGGCGCTGTCGAGCCAGTTCGTGCTGATGATGCTGGCCTCCAGCATCTGCTCCTTCGTTTCCGTGCAGGAGCTTTCCGGCACGGCGGCGATCATCGAGCAGGACACGTTCCGCTCGTTCGAGACCTATATCGTCGTCACCGTGCTCTATCTCGTGCTGGCGCTCTCCTTCAAACTCTTCCTGAACTGGCTCGGCCGGAAGCTCTTTCCGCAGGTCTCGGGCCTTGCCCGCCTCACCGAAGCGCATGGGGAGGCCGCCTGATGCAGACCTTCGGTTGGCCCGAGGCCCTCTTCATCCTGCGCTCCGCCGGCTGGACGCTGGCGCTCACCGCCATCGCCTTCTTCATCGGCAGCATCATCGGCGGCATCTTCGCGATCCTGCGGCTGTCGCGGATCAGGTGGCTGCGCCGCTTCGCGGCCGGCTACATCCTGATCATCCAGTCGATCCCGGTGCTCATGGTGCTGTTCATGAGCTATTACGGGCTCTCGGCGCTGGGCATCGAGCTGCCGCCCTTCCTTGCAGCCTCCGCCTCGCTCTCGATCTACGTCTCCGCCTATCTCGCCGAGATCTGGCGCGGCTCGATCGAGTCCGTGCCGCGCCAACAATGGGAGGCCTCGGCCTCGCTGGCGCATACGACGGCACAGACCTATCGCTATGTGATCCTGCCGCAGGCGGTCCGCATCTCGCTGCCGCCCACGGTCGGCTTCCTCGTCCAGCTCGTGAAGAATACCTCGATCGTCCAGGTCGTCGGCTTCGTCGATCTGATGCGGGCCGGCATGCTGGTCAACAACGCGACCTATCAGGCCTTCCAGATCTTCAGCCTGGTTGCCCTGATCTATTTCGCGATCTGCTTCCCGCTGTCCCGGCTCAGCCGCCATCTCGAAAAGGTGATGAATGCCAGCCGTTCTCATTGAAGACATCCACAAGCGCTTCGGCTCCCTGGAGGTGCTGAAGGGCGTCTCGCTCAGCGTCGAGACCGGCCAGGTGGTCGCGATCATCGGGCGGTCGGGCTCGGGCAAGTCGACGCTCTTGCGCTGCATCAACGGGCTCGAGAGCTTCCACGCCGGCAAGATCGAGGTCGCCGGCCACAGCCTGACCCAGGACCCGAAGAAGCTGCGCGAATTGCGCAAGGACGTCGGCATCGTCTTCCAGAGCTACAACCTCTTCCCGCATCTGACCGTCGGGCAGAACATCATGCTCTCGCCGCGCATCACCAAGAACGTGCCGCAGGCGGAAGCTTTGTCCCTCGCCAAGGAGGTGCTGGCGCAAGTCGGCCTCTCCGAGAAGTTCGATAGCTATCCGGACAATCTCTCCGGCGGCCAGCAACAGCGCGTCGCCATCGCCCGCTCGCTGGCGATGAAGCCCAAGGTCATGCTGTTCGACGAGGTGACCTCGGCGCTCGACCCGGAACTGACCGGCGAAGTCCTGCTGGTGATGGAGAAGCTCGCCAAGGGCGGCATGACCATGCTGCTCGTCACCCACGAGATGAACTTCGCCCGAACGGTCGCCGACACGACGGTGTTCATGCATCAGGGGAAGATTTGGGAACAGGGAGTGTCGAAGACGCTGTTCTCAGATCCGCAGACGCCTGAACTCAGAAACTTCGTGCAGGCTGGCGCTCACTGAGCGCTTGGCCCGATCCGGGCCAAGCTGGCCGACCACGTCGGGGCGCACCTCAAGTGGGTTCAGCCTGCCGGTCGGAATCAATGGCGGTCCGCACGCGGGTCAAGCCAGTCGCAGCTGGAGGCTGTCGATGACCGCGCGCCGGCTGCGCCATTGCAATCCGGGACGTCTACCGAAATCGCGGTGCCGCTGCCGAACTCGTTATCGGCTGTCCTTATCAGGCAGCTTCGTCACGAGATTGAATCGGCCTTCGTCCTCTCCGAAAGCAACCGCCTGACCACCACCGATTTTCGACGCAGGGGAGCCCCTGCCCGCCCGGTTCCGGCAAG
The DNA here is from genome assembly GCF_052113585.1 of Allobosea sp. TAF32. Lineage (NCBI taxonomy): Bacteria > Pseudomonadati > Pseudomonadota > Alphaproteobacteria > Hyphomicrobiales > Alloboseaceae > Allobosea > Allobosea sp. TAF32. The sequence continues at coordinate 571,741 of NZ_JBFRDM010000002.1, forward strand.
AGACATCCCCACAGTCCAAGACCAGGTTGCCCCGATCGAGAGCGGTCAGAATTTGAAAGACACCCTCGATCGGATCGAGAACAAGCTTATCAATGAGACCCTAACGATGTTCAAGGGCAACAAGAAGAAGGCGGCTGAGCACCTCGGAATTTCACGATCCTATCTCTATAAGAAGATCGAAGAGGCCCAGCAAAACTGAGGCACCCTGCCACCAATGCAGAGTGCCGCACCTGCTCCAGGTCCTCAGGCGACCTTTGGCAGCAGCTCGTCGAGGCTTTTCTTGGCGTCGCCGTAGAACATCCGCGTGTTCTCCTTGTAGAAGAGCGGGTTCTCGATGCCGGAATAGCCGGTGCCTTGGCCGCGCTTGGAGACGAAGACCTGCTTCGCCTTCCAGACCTCGAGGACGGGCATCCCGGCGATCGGCGAGTTCGGGTCCTCCTGCGCGGCGGGATTGACGATGTCGTTGGAGCCGATGACGATCGCGACGTCCGTGTTCGGGAAGTCCTCGTTGATCTCATCCATTTCCAGCACGATGTCGTAGGGTACCTTCGCCTCGGCGAGCAGCACGTTCATATGGCCGGGCAGGCGGCCGGCGACCGGGTGGATCGCGAAGCGCACCTCCTTGCCGGCGGCGCGCAGCTTGCGCGTCAGTTCCGAGACCGATTGCTGAGCCTGCGCCACCGCCATGCCGTAGCCGGGCACGATGATGACGCTGTCGGCTTCGTTCAACGCCGCTGCGACGCCTTCGACGTCGATCGCGATCTGCTCGCCCTCGATCGCCTGGGCCGGGCCGGTGGTGTTGCCGAAGCCGCCGAGGATGACCGAGATGAAGGAGCGGTTCATCGCCTTGCACATGATGTAGCTGAGGATCGCACCGGACGAGCCGACCAGCGCACCGACGACGATCAAGAGGTCGTTGCCGAGCGTGAAGCCGATCGCCGCGGCCGCCCAGCCCGAATAGCTGTTCAGCATGGACACCACGACCGGCATGTCGGCGCCGCCGATGCCCATGATCAGGTGGTAGCCGATGAAGAAGGCGAGCAGCGTCATCAGGATCAGCGTCCAGATGCCGGCACCCTGCACGTAGAGGATCAGCATCAGCAGCGAGAGAGCCGCTGCGCCGGCGTTCAGCAGATGGCCGCCGGGCAGCTTCCTGGCCTTGCCGTCGACCTTGCCAGCGAGCTTGCCGAAGGCGACGACCGAGCCGGTGAAGGTGACCGCGCCGATGAAGACGCCGAGGAAGACCTCGACCTTCAGAATACTGATCTCGACCCCGGTCTTGTGCGCGAGCACGGCGGCGAAGCCGGTCAGCGCCTCGCGGGCGGCGGGTTCCAGCGCCTGCACATAGCCGAGCTCGATATGCGCGTTGAAGCCGATCAGCACGGCGGCGAGGCCGACGAAGGAGTGCAGCGCCGCGACCAGTTGAGGCATCTCGGTCATCTGCACCTTCATCGCCACCTGCCAGCCGATGGCCGAGGCGATGGCGAACATGACGATGACGAGCCAGAGCTTGCCGCTGCCCGGCCCGAAGACCGTGGCGACCATGGCCAGCGCCATGCCGGCGATGCCGTACCAGACCGCGCGCTTGGCGCTTTCCTGGTTAGACAGGCCGCCGAGCGACAGGATGAACAGGATGGCGGCGGAGATATAGGCCGCGGAAACGATACCGATGCTCATGTCCGAGCCCCCCTCAGGACTTCTGGAACATGGCGAGCATCCGGCGCGTGACCAGGAAGCCGCCTACGATATTGATGGACGCGATCAGGACCGAGATCATCGCCAGGACGGTGACGAGCCAGCCCGAGGAGCCGATCTGCAGGAGCGCGCCGAGCACGATGATGCCGGAGATCGCGTTGGTGACCGCCATCAGCGGCGTGTGCAGCGAGTGCGACACGTTCCAGATCACCTGGAAGCCGACGAAGCAGGCGAGCGCGAACACGATGAAATGGCTCATGAAGCTCGCCGGCGCATAGGCGCCGACGATCAGCATCACGACCGTTCCGATGCCGAGCAGCATCAGCTGGGAACGGGTCTGCGCCTTGAAGGCGGCGGCCTCCTGCGCCCGCTTTTCCGCCGGCGTCAGTTCCTTGGCCTTCTCCTTCGGCTTCTGCGCGGCGATCGCGGCGATCTTCGGCGGCGGCGGCGGGAAGGTGATGGCGCCCTGGAAGGCCACCGTCGCGCCGCGGATGACGTCGTCCTCCATGTTGTGGACGAGCTTGCCGTCCTTGCCGGGCGTCAGATCCGTCATCATGTGGCGGATGTTGGTGGCGTAGAGCGTCGAGGACTGCGCCGCCATCCGGCTCGGGAAGTCGGTATAGCCTACGATCGTGACGCCGTTCGGCGTGACGATCTTCTGGTCGGCCTTGGTCAGCTCGCAATTGCCGCCGCGCTCGGCAGCGAGGTCGATGATGACCGAGCCCGGCTTCATCGCCTCGACCATATCAGCGGTCCAGAGCACCGGCGCGTCGCGGCCGGGGATCAGCGCCGTGGTGATGACGATGTCGATCTCGGGGGCGAGCTCACGGAACTTCTTGAGCTGCGCCTCCCTGAACTCGGGGCTCGACGGCGCGGCATAGCCGCCGCTCGAGGCGCCGTCCTGCTGCGCACCCTTGAAGTCGAGGAAGACGAACTGCGCGCCCATCGACTCGATCTGCTCGGAGACCTCCGGTCGCACGTCGAAGGCGTAGGTGATGGCACCGAGCGAGGTCGCCGTGCCGATCGCGGCGAGGCCAGCGACGCCGGCGCCCACGACCAGCACCTTGGCCGGCGGCACCTTGCCGGCGGCCGTGATCTGGCCGGTGAAGAAGCGGCCGAAATTATTGCCGGCCTCGATCACCGCGCGATAGCCCGCGATATTGGCCATCGAGGACAGCGCATCCATCTTCTGGGCGCGCGAGATGCGCGGCACCATGTCCATGGCGATGACGTCGGCGCCCGTGCCCTTGCAGAGCTCCAGCAGTTCCTTGTTCTGCGCGGGATAGAAGAACGAGATCAGCGTCTTGCCGGCCTTCAGGCGCTCCGCTTCCGCCGCCTCGGGCGGGCGCACCTTGGCGATCACGTCGGCCGCGTCCCACAACGCGGCGGCGGTCTCGACCACGCTCACGCCGGCGGCGCGATAGGCCTCGTCCGTGAATCCGGCAGCGATACCCGCCCCGGTCTCGATCAGGCAGTCATAGCCGAGTTTCTGGAGCTGCAGCGCGCTCTCGGGCGTCATTGCAACCCGCGCCTCGCCAGCCACAACTTCCTTCGGTGATCCGATCCTCACGGTGCCCCCCACTGGTAAATTGGCGTTGTGATGGATGAAAGCCCCATCACAGCCAAACGATTTTTGGTCGCATTCCACCTCCGGCAGATACAGGCGCCGGACCGTGACGGGAACCGCTGCCTTTCACCTGCCAATTCGTCAAGTCGCTGAAGGGTTAGTAGCTGGCTGCAGATTCGCGAGCGTCCGCAAGACCCCGTCCAGCATCGTCCCGTCCTCGTCGGCGAGCGCAGCGCGAACCAAGCGGTTCAGCCAGCCGGCCGCGTCCGGCAGGCTGGTCAACATCGGCACAGCCGCGAGGACGCGATCGAATTTCGATAGACCCCTCGCGTGAGTATCCGAATAACCCTTCACCAAGCGCCTGCTGGCGAGCACTTCGACGGCGAGGTCATAATCCCCGATCAAGAGCTCCTCGGCGCGCTCCAGCCACTCGCGGATGTGCTCCATTTCGCGCTGATGGCGCAGGAGGCTGCGGCGAACCGGGCGCAAGGCCGATATCCCATAGAGCAGCAGGAACCAGGAGACCGTGCCGGTGCGTACGCGCCGTCCACGATCGGTCAGGCGGCCAAGACGGCGCAGCAGGCCGGGGCGCTTTTCCAGGCTGCGGCCGAGGGCAGCGGGCAAGGAGCCCACGACCTCCTCGATGCGCGGATGCATGAACTCGGTCATGTAGAGGATCTGGTCGGGCTTGCGCCCGGTCTCGCGGTCGATCCGGGCGAAGCGAGCGGGGCGGGTCTTCAGATCGGCAACCCGGATGACGTCGTCATAGCTCATCGCGGCGGCGAGATACTTGGCCGCCGCCGCCGCGAACGCATAGGCCTTTTCAGCGCCACCGGCCGCACGGTCCCGTTCCAGCAATCGCGACAGTTCCGCCAGATATTCGGCTCCATACGCCGTATCCTGGTAGTCGACGCAGCGCCGCAAGCCGGCGAAGAGGATCGGGTGCAACTGCTCGGGAAACCCGTCATGGAGCCGGCCGAGCAGTGCATCAAGCTTCGGGGCTCCGACGCTGCGTGGAGGCGGCAGCAGAGTTTTTCCGACAGGTTGCGGCAATTCGATCGATCGTACTGCCGCCCGCTCCGCCGCCGCCGCGAAGGCGCGCAGGCTGGGCTCGACGCCCTTCCCCCCGGCGCGTATCGCCTCCTCGAAGGCGCTGCGCGGAAAGGGGAGTGCAGCCGCGCCCGCCAGCGCGCCGAACAGAGCCGCTGAAATCACGCTGCCATTGCGCTCCGCCAGCGCCTGCATGTCGAACATGACGGAGCGCTGCGCCGCGATGGCGACCGCGGCCGTCACCGTAGCGGGGTCGGCGATTCCGCCGCCCGGCTTCTCCTTTTCCGCCACCGCGAAGGAGCGATGGGTCGAGGCGATCAAGGTGGTCCGCTCCGGCGTGACGAAGCCGCGCAAAAGCGAGCGGCCCGCTTCCATGAACTCGGCCGCCATCACCACATCGACATCGCCCGGCGTCGGCGTCAGCGACAGCACCGGCAGGCGCCCCGCGCGCGCCGGGAGCATCTCGATATAGTAGATCGTCGCGCCGGTCCGCTGGGCGACGCCGGGAACCGAGGTGGATTGCGCGACCCAGCCTTGCCGCTCGGCCAGGTCGACGATCCAGTCGCAGAGCACGCCGCCGCCCTGGCCGCCCATGGCGAGGATCGCGATCGAAATCGGCCGTTCATGCCGCTCGCCGGCTGCGGCGGGGGGAGCGATGTCGGTCATGGCGTTCAACCGAAAACGATGCGGCGGCGATCGCGCCGGCGCTGCAGGAAGCCGATCACAGCGCTCCGAACCCGGGAGAGCAGCCGGTCGCGCAAGGACGGGTTATGGATGATCTCGGCGCGGTAGAAGGAGGGGCAAAGCACCGCGGCCTCGGCTACCTCGCCGCAATTGCCGCAGCCGACGCAGCTATTATCGATCGACGCCACGGGATCGTCCCTCAGCGGATCGTCCGTTTCCTTGACCGAGAGCGAAGGACATCCGGACAGGCGGATGCAGGCGTGATCGCCGGTGCAGACATCCTCATCGACCCCGAAGCGCTCCTTGACCATGCGCCGGCCGTCCTTCACCGCGCGATTGAACAGCGGCTTTTCGCGGCGCTGGCGGTTCAACATGCATTCCGAGGAGGCGACGATGACCTTCGGCCCCGGTTCGGTCGAGGTGAGCGCCGCCTTCAAGGTATCTCGCATCCGGCCGACATCGTAGGTGCGCTCGATCTGGCGCACCCAGCCCGCGCCGATCCCCTTCACCGCCTGGACGATGGAATGCTTGGTTGAGCGCGTGTCGTTCGTCGCACGCGACGACAGGATGTCCTGCCCGCCGGTCGCCGCAGAATAGAAGTTGTCGACGATCAGGATGACCTGATCCTGCTTGTTGAACACCGCATTGCCGACGCTCGATGTCAGGCCGTTGTGCCAGAAGCCGCCATCGCCGAGCACCGAGATCGGCTTCTTCCCGGCCGGCACGTTGAAGGCGGAGGCAGAAGCGCCCGCGAGCCCGTATCCCATGGTCGTGCCGCCGAGATTGAACGGCGGCAGGATCGAGAACAGATGGCACCCGATATCGGACGAGATGTGATGCGGACCGAGCTCCTTCTCGACGAGCTTCATCGCCGCGAAGATCGGTCGCTCCGGGCAGCCGATGCAGAAGCCGGCGGGGCGCGGTGGCACGACCGTTGCCAGTTCCTTGACCTCGGGGGCCATGAGGACCGCATCGGCATTGGGCGGTGGCGCCCGGTTGCCCAGGAGCGGACGGGCATGGGCGGCCAGAAAGGTGTCGATCCCCTTGGTCAGCACGGCCGCCGTATAGTCGCCGCCGAGCGGCAGCACGTCCTTGCCGGCAAGCGTCGCGGATAGCCCGTGCTGGCGCAGCACCATCCCGACGGCTTGTTCCAGATAGGCGGGATGACCTTCCTCGACCATGAGCACGGCACGCTTGCCGGCGCAGAACGCCGCGACTTCGCCGTCAACCAGCGGATAGGTCACGTTCAGCACGTAGAGCGGCACGCTGGTTTCGCCATAGGCGTCGGCGAGGCCGAGATATTGCAGGGCGCGGATCACGGAATTGTACATGCCGCCCTGCAGGATAATGCCGACATCCCCTTGGGCCGGTCCGAAGAACTCGTTCAGCCGATGCGTGCGAATGTACTCGACGGCGGCGGGCCAGCGCTGCTGCAGCTTCTGCCGGTCCTGGAGCATCGAGGCCGGCGGCAGCACGACGCGGTCGACATCGCGCAGCGGTCGTTCGAGGGCTTCACGGAGCATGAAGGCCGGCGGCTTGTTCGCCTTGGCGATGAAATGACCATGGACATGGCAGGCCCTGATCCGCACCTGCAGCATGACCGGCGTATGCGAGGCCTCCGACAGGGCGAAGCCGTCCTCCACGGATTTGACGATGGATTCGAGATTGGGGCGCGGATCCAGCAGCCAGATCTGCGATTTCATCGCAAAGGCGTGGCTGCGCTCCTGCGGGATGGAGGAGCCCTCGCCATAATCCTCGCCGAGGATGATCAGCGCGCCGCCATTGACGCCGCTGGAGGCGAGATTGGTCAGCGCGTCGCTCGCGACATTGGTGCCAGCCGTTGATTTCCACGTCACCGCGCCGCGCAGCGGGTACATCACCGATGCCGAAAGCGTCGCTGCCGCGGCCGCCTCCGAGGCGGACGACTCGAAATGAACGCCGAGCTCGTCGAGGACATCCTTGGCGTCCGCGAGCACATCCATCAGATGCGAGATCGGCGAACCCTGATAGCCGGCGACATAGGCCACGCCGGATTGCAGCAAGGCCTTGGTCAGCGCGAGGATACCTTCGCCGCGGAAGATTTCCCCTTCTGTCAGGCGCAGATCCTGCACTTCCTTCGCGAAGGACCGTTCGGCCATGGCGCACCCCTGATCGCGCGATTGAAATTTATATGCACATTCATCTAATAAGCATCGCCGGCTGTCAATTGGCCTGCTTGCATGCAAAGAACGGCTGACGCCCGGCGTTTTCAACCAAAACGCTAGGGAAGCCTCCGGCTAGCGGGCTGCTCGCTAAGGCGCCGCATCCGCCATTGTCGCGCGATTTGTCGAATTTATTTGCATTATCATATTTATCGGCGACAATCGCCCGGTGGCCTGCATGCTGTCGGCCGCGAGACAGAAAAAAGGGGATGCTGACATGAACGCTTCGGCGCTGATCTCGGGCGTCGCCACGGCCATCGCGTCGGGCGCCATATCTGTGGTGGATCTCACCGCGCCGCTCGGGCCGGACACGCCGGTGCTGTATCTGCCGCCCCAGTTCGGCAAGAACACGCCGCGTTTCAAGATGCACGAGATCTCGGCCTATGACGGCAATGGTCCCTGGTGGGCCTGGGGCTGGATGGAGCTGGGCGAGCATACCGGCACACATTTCGACGCGCCCAGTCACTGGATCTCCGGCAAGGACCGGCCAGACAACACGACCGACAAGCTGCCGCCGCGCGATTTCGTGGCCCCCGCCGTGGTGATCGATTGCAGCCGCGCCGTTGCGGAAGATCCCGACTTCCTGTTGACGGCCGCAGGCGTGCGGGCCTGGGAAGCCGAGCATGGCGAGATCGAGCCCGGTTCCTGGGTGCTGATGCGCTCGGATTGGCACCACCGCAACACGAATGCCCAGGCGTTCCTCAATGCGGACGAAAACGGCCCGCATTCGCCCGGTCCGAGCGTCGACTGCATCGAATATCTCCTGTCGCGGGGTGCGATCGGCTTCGGCAGCGAATGCGTGGGCACCGATGCTGGTGGTGCCGCCGCTTTCGAGCCGCCCTTCCCGGCGCATGCGCTAATGCTTGGCCAGGGCAAATACGGGCTCGCCAGCCTCTGTCATCTCGACAAGCTGCCGCCGAAGGGCGCGCTCCTGCTGGTGGCGCCTTTGAAGATCGTCGGCGGAACAGGTAGCCCGGTGCGCGTTCTGGCGCTGACCCCGGCGGGCTGAGTGCCGGGGTTGCCTGCGCCGGAAACTCCGGTACCTATGCCGTCAAGCTTGAGCATGCGGACCCGATTTCTTGGCCAGTGACGTCAAACGCAAGAGCGCTTCGCGGCCCGCTACCCGGCGGGCCGTCACGGGCGACGCGACCCGGCACCGTCCTCCGACCATCGGGGAATTCGGGTTGGAGAATTTCGCGCCCTATCTGATCAATCGCACCGCGATGCTGTGGAATGCGCGCATGCTCCAGGCCGTCCGCGGGTTCGGCCTCACGACCACGAAGATGCGCGCGCTCGCGGTCCTGAGCATCTACCCCTCGCTAACGGTCAACGAACTCGCCCAGCATGCCGCGACCGAGCAATCGACCATGAGTCGCACACTCGACGCGCTGGAGAGGCAGGGCTTCGTCAGCCGCCAGATTCATGAGCAGGACGGGCGCGTGCGCAGCATCGCCATTACCGCCGCCGGAGCTGCCTTCTTCCAGCAGTTCTGGCCGACGATGCTGGCCATGCATGCGGACCTGATGGACGGTGTCGACGAGACGGAGTTCGCGGCCTTTGCCGCGACCCTCCACAAGCTCCTCGCCAACCTCGCCCGCTGACAATCAGCCGGGCCGCCAGCGAATCTGTTGCCCGATACCCAAAGCCTGCGCCTTGCGAAGGGCGCAAACGGCCGCCGCCATGTCCTCGATGGCCATGCCGAGGGATTTGAAGACCGTGAGCGCTTCGGGGCCGGACCGGCCCGGCCGGGAACCGACCAGAACCTCGCCGATCTCGGCGCGGACGTGATCCTCGCCGATCACCCCTTCTCGCATCGGCAGCAGCAATTCCCCACACTCGACCATCGCCTGCGCCCGCGAATCCACGAAGAACTCGGCTGACGAGACGATGTCCGAGCCGAGCTCACGCGCCTGGGGCGAACTCGCGCCGACGGCGTTGACGTGGCAACCGGCCTTGAGCCAATCGAGCCGCAGCAGGGGCTCGCGGGCGCCTGTGACCGTGCAGATGATGTCCGCTTCGACGACGGCACCTTCGATGCTCGAGGCCAGGGTGCACCCGGTTTCCTCGGCCAGTTTCTCGGCCTGCTGGGGAGAGCGGGCGCAGATGACGATCTCGGCCTGCGGCAGGGCCAAGCGCAGGGCTTCGATATGGGAACGAGCCTGCGTTCCGCTTCCGAGGATCGCGATCCTCAGGGCGTCCGGGCGCGCCAGGGCCAGCGTCGCGACCGCGCTGGTGGCCGCCGTCCGCAAGGCTGTGATCGCGGTCGCGTCGACGAGCGCCAGCGGTTCGCCCGTCGTCCCGTCATGAAGCAGGATGGCGCCCTGATGACTGTCGAGGCCGCGTGCGCGGTTGCCCGACGCGACCAGCACGTCCTTCAGGCACCAGATCGGCGCGTCACCGCCCTGAAACGCCGGCATCAGCCCCATCAGCGGCCCGTCCGTCCCCGGCTTGAGCTGGAAGCGCGGAAACTGCTCGCAGTCTCCGCGCGCAAAGGTTTGCAGCGCCTCGCGCACCGCCCCGATGCAATCCTCCATCGTGAGCGCGGCGCGAACGTCCATTCCCTCGAGGATCAGCACCGTCAGAGCCCCGCCTGCTTGTCCTGCCAGCGCGCCTGAGCGATCGCGAAGGACGGCGCGGCCACGGCGAGCGTGCGGAAGGGAATCCCGCCCGGATGCGCCAAACCGATCGGCAGATCCTGGAGCCGGGCGCCTCCCGCGGCTGCGGCCATGACCTCGCCGAGCATGGCGGTCAGTGCGATACCGCGCCCATTGCAGCCGATGCCGCCGAGGAAACCCGGACCAAATTCGTAGAGATGCGGCAGGAAATCGGTCGTCATCGCTGCGGTGCCGCGCCAGACGAAGGCCGCCTCGGGCCTTTCCGGCAGGGCGAGTTCGCGCTGGAGGCGCGCGACGATCATGCGCGCCATGCGCTCTTCGGCCCGGACCGGCAGCATCGCCATGCCGCCGCTGATCAGGCGATTGTCCCGGTCGAGACGGTAAGTCAGGAGGTTCGCACGCGTATCGGCCACGGGATTCCGGCGGGGCGAAATCCTGCGGACGGTCGCCTCGTCGAGCGGCTGCGTAGCAACCTGATAGACCGTGAGCGGCACGGTCGACCGGCCAAGACGGCGCGCCGCGCCCTGCTCGAAGGCATTGGTGCAGAGCAGGACCTGTCCGGCTTGAATCTTGCGCTCGCCGCAGACGAGACGCCAACCGCTTCCCGAACGCTCGACGCTGTCCACTGGACAGCCCTCATGGATTTGCCCCCCGGCGGCGATCGCCGCGCCAGCGAGGCCATAGGCATAATTCAGGGGATGGAGCATGCCGCCGCTCGCGTCGAACAGGGCTCCGGCGCAATGCTGCAGTCCGGAACGGCTGCGCGCTCTCGCCTCGTCCAGCATGACGACCGGCCTGCCGAGATTCTGCCAGGCTTCGGCTCGGCGCGTGAGCACTTCCGCCATCGCCGGCGAATGGGCGACCTGCATCCAGCCGACCTGTTCGGCGTCGCAAGCTATGTCATGGTCTCGGATCGTCGCGAAAACCCGTTCGGCTCCGGCGCCGATCATGGCGAGGAGGCGCTCTCCGCGCTCGCGTCCGAGCCGCGCGATGACGGCGGCCGGGTCGGCCTTGGCGAAGTTCGGGACAACGAATCCGGCGTTCAGGCCGCTGGCCCCCGAGCCGATTGCGTCCGCCTCCAGCACGACCACCCTGGCACCTGTCCGGCCAAGATGCAGCGCCGCGGTGAGGCCGGTAAAACCGGCACCGATGATAGCGATATCCGCAGTGATATCGGCCCGGAGCGGGCTCAAGTGCGGTCGCGGTGCAGCCGTGCTCCACCAGACCGTCCTTCGGTATTGTGGCGTCCCCGGCTCGTATCGCCTCGCTGGCGTCATCGCGTCGTGAACTCCGGCAGATCAAAGGCGGTGACAGGGGGGACCTCCCCCGTCCAGGGTGCGATCTCGACGAGGCAGCTTTGCGCACTGCAGCCCTGGGACAAGGTCGAGGCCGGCTCGTCAAGCGTCAGCACGTTCGGATTGCCGTGTCGGTCGAGACCCGTCGCGGGATCGGGGTCGTACCAGGCACCGGTAGACAGGCGCGCGACGCCTGGCATGATCTCGTCGCTCAGGATCGCCCCGGCCAGGCAGCGGCCGCGATCGTTGAAAAGCTCGACGATTTGCCCCTCGGCTATGCCGCGGGCGGCGGCGTCGGCCGGGTTCAGATAGACGGGCTCGCGCCCGGCGATCTTGCCGGCGCGGCTATGGGGGCTCGCGTCGAGCTGGCTGTGCAGCCGCCGCGCCGGCTGATCGGTCAGCAGATGCAAAGGAAAGCGCTGTGCCTTCTCGGCACCAAGCCACTCGGTGGGTTCCCGCCAAACGGCGTGGCCCGGACAATCGGGCAATGCGAAGCCGGCAACCCGCTGCGAGTGGATCTCGATGCGGCCGGACGGCGTTCCCAGCGGATTGCGCTCGGGATCGGCAACGAAGGCCGCGAGCATCGTCGCAGGGCGATCATGTGCCGTCAGATCGACGAGCCCCTTTCGCCAGAAGCTCTCGAAATCGGGCAGCGTGATGTTGCGCGCCTGATTGATCTTGCGGCTTTCCTCATAGAGGCGACGCAGCCAACCCATCGTATCGAGGTTTTCGGTGAAGGTTTCGGCGCAACCCAGCCGGGCGGAGAGCGCCGCGAAGATATCGTAATCGTCGCGGGCTTCGTTCTCGGGAGGCATGGCGCGCTTCATCGCCACGAGGAAGGCTTCCAGCGTCGCGGAGCCGATATCGTCGCGCTCGAGTGTCGTCGTGGCAGGCAGGACAATGTCGGCGCGCTTGGCCGTCGCGGTCCAGTATTGCTCGTTCACCACGATCGTCTCCGGCTTTTGCCAGGCCCGCCTCAGGCGGTTGAGATCCTGATGATGGTGGAAGGGATTGCCCCCCGCCCAGTAGATCAGGCGGATGTCGGGATAGGCGAAGGCCCCACCGTCATAGGTGAAGGGCTCGCCCGGCCCGAGCAGCATGTCGGCGATCCGCGCGACGGGAATGAAGTCGGGGATGCCCGGGCGTCCCTGCGAGAGTGTCGGCCCCTTCACCCTGGCATGTGCGCTGCCCACCAGATTGGCGGCGCCGTAGCCGAGGCCGAAGCCGCCGCCGGGGCGACCGATCTGCCCGAGCATGGCTGCCAGCGAGATCACCGCCCAGAACGGCTGCTCGCCATGGCTGGCGCGCTGCATCGACCAGGAGACATTGAGCATGGTGCGCGACGCGGCCATGCGCCGCGCCAGCGCGCCGATCGTCGCGGCCGGCACGCCGCTGATCGCCTGCGCCCATTCGGGAGTCTTGGCGATGCCGTCGGATACCCCGTTGAGATAGGCCGCAAAGGCGCTGAAGCCGACGCAATAGCGATCGAGGAAGTCGTGATCGACGAGGCCCTCCGAGAGCAGGACGAAGCCGAGCGCGAGCATCACGGCCGTGTCGGTATTCGGCCTGCACGGAAGCCATTCGGCTCCCGCGCGCGCTGCGCCGATATTGTCGCGGACGGGGCCGATATTGACGAATTGCACGCCGGCCTCCCGCATCATGGCGAGGCCCTGCGCCACGCCGTGGAGCCCGACGCCGCCGGCGTTCATCTGAGCGTTCTTCACCGGCACCCCGCCGAAGGTGACGAAGAGCTCGGTATGCTCAGCCATCACCTCCCAGGAGGTATGGCTCGCCATCAACTCGTCCATGCTGGCGACGATGTGTGGCAGCACCACATTGGCGGCGCCGAGGCTGTAGGAATCGACGTGCCGGACATAGCCGCCGACTGCGTTGAGGAAGCGGTGCACCTGGCTCTGCGCATGGTGGAACCGTCCCGCGCTCGACCAGCCATAGGAACCGCCGAAGATAGCGCTGTTGCCGAAGCGCTTGCGGACACGCTCGATTTCGCAGGCGACGAGGTCGAGCGCCTGGTCCCAGGGTACCTCGACGAAAGCATCCTGCCCGCGTCGTTCCGGTGACGCGCCAGGTCCATTGCGCAGCCAGCTTTCGCGGATCGCGGGCCGCCGCACCCGCAGGCGCTTCAATGCGGGATCGAGCTGGTGCAGGCCGATCGGGTTCGGGTCGGGATCGCGCCGGAACGGAGCGATGGCGGGATCGGTCCCGGTCCGCGGCTCGACCTCGTAGAGCCCCCAATGCGACAGCGTGTAGTTCGTCATGGCCTTCTCAGCCGGTCGGCCCGGGCCGCGAGCGCGGCCCGGGCCCGTCCGGAACCTAGCCCCCTATGTGTCAGCCATCGATCTGCTTGAACAGCTTCTGCATGTCTTCGGTCGAGAAGCTGCGGTCGATGACGAGATTGGAGCCGTCGACACGCCAGGCCAGGGCCGGACCGCTGACGTCGCCGTTAGCGTCGAACTCGACCGGGCCGGTCGCCCCGAGATATTTGATCGGCGCGCCCTTCGCGATCAGCGCGAGCGCCTTCTTGAACTCGGCAGGACCGGTCGAGACCGTTTCTCCCCCCGCCGCATGGCTCTTGCGGATCGCGTCGCGGATGGCGGTTCCCGAGAGGTCGGGGGCGATGTTCATCGCGAGGCCCAGCACCATCACGGCGTCGTAGATATTGTAGATGCCCGGGCCAGCCGCGCTCGCCTTGAACTCGGCCTCGAAGGCTTCCTTGAAGACGTTGACGGAAGGTCCAGCCGCCGAGGCATTGTCCGTGCCGAACGCCTTGGCGAGGTATTTCTCGCCGACCGCCTTGACGAAGTCCGGGCTGCGCAGGGCGTTGTTCAGGATCAGGTTCTGCGTGCCGCCGAGCGATATCCATTCGCGCGCGATCGTTGCGCCATCCTGCGGGAAGGCGACGAGGAACATCGCATCCGGCTTCTCGGCAAGCGCGGAGGCGACCTCGGCGCGGTAGGAGGCCTGGTTCTCGTTGAAGCCGACGGTCTTGACGACCTTGCCGCCGAACGCCTCGGTCGCGCGCGTAAAGTCCTTGACCAGGCTCGTGCCATAGTCGGTGTTGACGTAGATCATCGCGACGCGCTTCCAGCCGCGCTCGGCCGCGATTTTCGCCGGCGGGTAGGCGAGGTTCTTCACTGTCGGAAAGGTTCGGAAGAAGAAGCCGCCGGTCTTCCCCTCCTGCGCCATCGTCGTGAGGATCGGTGCGGACGAGCAGCAGGCGATCTGCGGAATCTTGGATGGCACCGCAACCGAGGTCAGGACGGGAATGGTGACGCCGCTGGAGATCGCCGCGGTCAGCGCCGCGACACGCTCGACTTCCACAAGGAACTTGGCGGCGTCGACGCCGACATTGGGCTGCCCCTGATCGTCCCGCAGAACGAGTTGCACCGGGCATCCCTTGACGCCGCCGCCGGCATTGATGTGCTGCACGGCGAGTTGAGCGCTGTTGGCGATGTTCTTGCCCACCGCTCCCATCGATCCCGTCAGCGACAGGACGCCGCCGATCTTGACCGGGCAGGACACGTTCTGAGCCAAAACCTGCGACGGCGCCAGCGCTGACGCGGCAGCGCCTACTGCGCAGGCGAGCAGCAGGCTCCTGATTATGCTCGACATGGCTTTCCCCTCTTTTATGCCTTGGTCGAAACGGCTTCCCGGCAGCCCTCCGGACGCGTCGGGTCACCTGCGATGATCTTGCATCATTTGATCATAAGAGCACACAAACGCCATGCGGTAAAGCGCCCGCCACGCGCCCTCTGGAAGTGTGGTATCGGTCTGATATTTATGCGGTTTTATGTACAAGAGTCGCCGTTCGACTTTGGCTTTCATCTCTAATTCGAACGCCACGAAGCGAGTCTTCACGCGCTCGGGAGCCAAGCGACGGCTTGTCCCGGCATAGCTAGCGTCCTATGCTACAAATCGAAGCATCGTTTGATCAAAAAGTGATCTGGAATGGCCATCGATTTCCTTGAGCCGGTCTCGTCGCGCTCGACGATCCAGGACGGAGTCTACAGGCAGCTGCGGCATGCGCTGATGTCCGGACATTTCGAACCCGGGCAGACGCTGACGATCGCCTTTCTGGCGGAGACGTTCCAGACAAGCCACATGCCGGTGCGCGAAGCGCTGCGCCGCCTGACCGCGGAGAATGCGCTCGTCGTGGTCGCCAACGGATCGGCGAAGGTGCCGACCGTCAGTCTTGCCGGCCTGAACGATCTGTGCCTGACGCGCATCGCGCTCGAAACGCTTGCAGCGAAGCTCGCCACCGAGCGCAGCACGGCCGAAGACCGCAAGCGCTTCGCCGCGCTGATGCTGGAGCATGAGGCGGCCACGGCCGAGCGCAACCTCGCCAAGATGCTCGGCCGGAACCAGGAATTCCACTTCGCCGTCTACGACAGCTGCGG
This sequence comes from Allobosea sp. TAF32, assembly GCF_052113585.1. NCBI lineage: Bacteria > Pseudomonadati > Pseudomonadota > Alphaproteobacteria > Hyphomicrobiales > Alloboseaceae > Allobosea > Allobosea sp. TAF32. The sequence goes on from NZ_JBFRDM010000002.1 coordinate 587,263, forward strand.
CTCGCCCGTGGTGGTGCAGTTCATCCAGACGCTCTGGCTGCGCTTCGGCCCCTATATGCGCATGCTGTCGAACTATATCGAGCCTCTGCTCGTATCGGACAGCTACAGGCCGAGTTCCCATCACCGCGACCTCGTGGCGGCGATCGAGGCCGGCGATGCACGCGCCGCCGCCAAGGCGGTGAAAGGCGACATCGAGACGACACAGGATCTCCTGCGCCGGCTATGTCGCGACGAAGTCGAGAATTCACCGCCGAAGCGCAAGAAAGGAAGCTGAGCCGCGATCGCGTCGCGGCCGGCCTCGGTCAGGCAGCGTGACGCGACGTCGTGCTTCGTTCGCCGATCAGGCCGCGCGGGCGCAGCAGCAGCGTCAGCACGAGGATGAGGCCGATGACCAGGGACTGGAGCGCTCCGCCATAGGCCTGATATTGCGCGGGAACCAACTGGGCTGTCGCGGCGCCGATCAGGGTCCACAGCGCCCAGACCAGGATCGCGCCCAGGATCGCGCCCTTGTTGTTGCCGCTCCCGCCGATGATGAGCATCGTCCAGATCTGGAAAGTCAGGATCGGCATGAAGTCGGAGGGGCTGACGAAGCCGACGAAGCCGACATAGAGCGCGCCGCCGAGCCCCATCAGCATCGACCCCAGCACGAAGGCCTGGAGCCGGAACAGGCTGACATCCTTGCCGAGCGTCTGCGCGGCGATCTCGTCCTCGCGGATGGCCTTCAGCACGCGCCCCCAAGGCGACGCGACGATCCTCTGCAGGCCACCATAGACCAGCGCGACGATCGCCAGAACGAGCCCGAGATAGCAGAGATTGTTGACGATGGGCGAGCCGGACAGGCCGCGGGCGGGGTTGGGGATCGATGCGATGCCCATCGCGCCGCCGGTCAGCGGCTCGGCGTTCAGGGCGAGGAGCTGGATCGTCGAGGCAATGCCGAAGGTCGCGATCGCGAGATAGTCGTCGCGCAGCTTCAGCGTGGCGAGGCCGATGATCAGTGCGGCGAAGGCCGAGGCGGCCATCGCCCCTGCCAGCCCCACCAGCCAGGGGAGCCCGAAGTTGCCGATGAGCTCAGGGCGAGGCGGCGCGGTGAGGATCGCGAAGGCATAGGCGCCGATCGCATAGAAGCCGACGATACCGGCGTTGAAGAGGCCGGTGGAACCCCACTGCAAATTGAGACCCAGCACGACCACCGCGAAGATCAGCGCGACGCTGGTGAAAAAGACGAGATAGGATAACAGACCGATCATTCCGCCCTCACGCGCGCGTCGACTTGGCGAAGAGCCCCTGCGGCCGGATATAGAGCACGAGCAGGAGCAGCAGGAAGGGCACCGCCGGCTTGAAGCTTGCGGGAATGACCAGGACGGAGAGGCTCTCGGCCAGCCCGACGATGAGCCCGCCGACGACGGCGCCGAAAAGGCTGCCGGACCCGCCGAGCACAGCCGCCGTCAGAACGGCGAGCAGCATGTTGAAGCCGAGCTCCGGCCGGATCTGGACGGTGAGTCCGGCGAAGACGCCGGCGCAAGCCGCCAGCATGCCGGCCAATAGCCAGGTCCAGCGAATGACGCTCGCCGTATCGATGCCGCAAGCCTGCGACAGCGCCGGGCTGTCCGCCATCGCGCGCATGGCGATGCCGACGCGGCTCGACTGCAGGAAGAGATGCAGCGAGAGCACGAGGATGAAGGTTAGGGCCAGCACGAAGACATGATCCGGCATCAGACGGACGTCCGGCAGGATCTCGACCGCGATCTGAAGCTCCTGGCCGTAGTAATGCGCGTCCGGCCCCCATAGCAGCAGGACCAGATTGCGCAGCATCAGCGCGACGCCGAAGCTGGCGAAGACCAGCGTGAGAGCCGCGGCCCGCCGTGAACGCAGCCGGCTGAAGACGAGCTTGTCGATCGCGATCGCGATCAGCCCGGTCCCGATGCCCGCGAGCACCGTTGCGGCGATCAGCGGCAGGCCGAAGGACAGTGGGCCAATCGGCTCCGCCGCTCCCATCAGGCTCACCAGCGCCAGCGCGAGATAGGCGCCGACCGTCAGCATCTCGGCATGGGCGAAGTTCGCGAATTTGAGGATTTGCGCGCTGAGCGAATAGCCGATCGCGCCGAGCGCCAGAATGCCGCCTGTCAGAAGGCCGTCCGCAATCGCCTGGCCGATCATGGCGTTCTCCGGGATCCGAGAAAGGCTTCGGCGATGGCGGCGTCATCGAGCAGCTCGCGCGCAGTGCCGGCCATGTGGTTGCGCCCCTCGACAAGGACGTAGCCCCTGTCGGAGACGCGCAGCGCCGCTTTCGCATTCTGTTCGACCATCAGCACGGCGACACCGCTATCCGCCAGCGCGCGCAGATCGGCCAGAACCTCCTGGACGATCTTCGGCGCAAGACCCGCCGTCGGCTCGTCCAGCATGATCAGCCGGGGCTCGGTCATCAGGGCGCGGGCCACCGCCAGCATCTGGCGTTGACCGCCCGACAGGACGTTGGCAGCCGAACGCCGGTGGCTGGCGAGCGCGGGGAACCGCTCGAAGGCGCGCGCGAGCCGCTCACGCAGCAGTGCCTTGGGAAGGATGTGCCCGCCCGCGATCAGATTGTCTTCGATCGAAAGCGTGGCGAAGACATTGCCGGTCTGAGGTACGAAGCCGACACCGGCCGCGATGATCGCATGGGTCGATCGTCCGGTGATGTCATGATCGTCCAGATGGACGGACCCCCCTTCGATCATCACGAGCCCGGCGAGCGCCTTCATGAAGGTCGACTTTCCGGCGCCGTTGGGACCGACGAGGGTGACGAGCTCGCCGGCGGCGACATCGACCGAAATGTCGTGGACGATCGGCAGGCCGCGGCGATAGCTGGCGCGCAGGTTGCGGGTGATGAGAAGCGGCCCGCTCATAGCGCCAGCTCCGTCACATCGCCCAGATAGGCATCGACCACACGCTGTTCGCGGACGACGTCCTGCGGCCTGCCGGAAAAGATCAGCTGCCCTTGCGCCATGACGATGATCGATCCGCAGATCCGCATCACCATGTCCATGTTGTGCTCGACGATGAGGAAGCCGATGCCCCTCTCGTTCAGTGCCACGATCTTCTCGATCAGCGTCTCCAGCAGCGCCGGATTGACGCCGGCCGCCGGCTCGTCGAGCAGGATGAGCCGCGGCTCCACCATCATCACCCGCGCAAGTTCGAGCAGCTTCTGCTGACCGCCCGAAAGCACGCCCGCGGGGTCCTGCGCCTTGGCGGCCAGCCCTGTGAAGCCGAGCACCTCCATGGCGCGCTCGCGGCAGCGTCGCTCCTCCTCGCGGACGAGCGACGGCCGAAACCAGTTGTTCCAGAAGCGCTCCCCGGCCTGCGCGACGGGGGCCAGCATGACGTTTTCGAGCACCGTCATCTGCGGGAACGGGCGCGGAATCTGGAAGGTGCGGGCCAACCCCTCGCGGAATATCCGATCCGGTCGAAAACCCGTGATCGGCCGGCCGGCAAAGGTGATTTCTCCCGAGCTCGGTCTGACCTCGCCAGCGATCAAGCCGAAGAGCGTGCTTTTTCCGGCGCCATTCGGGCCGATGAGCCCGGTGATACCGCCATTCGCAATGGAGAAGGTGACGTCGTCGACGGCGCGCAAGGCGCCGAAGCTGCGGGAGAGGCCGCGGATTGCAAGGATGACGTCGCTCATCTCGTCGTGCCGCCCCGAATGCTGAATGGTCGCTTTCTGGCAGTCATCGCCGGGATCACAGCCGATTGAAGAAGCTGCTCAGGCGATCCATGCCCTCTTCCAGCCTCGCAAAGCCTTCCGAGCCGAAGCAGATGCGCAGATGCCCTTCGCCCGCCGCACCATAGAAACTGCCGGCCTCGACGACGACATGTGCCTGCTCGAGGATCATATCGGCGAGAAGCTGGGATGGCAGGCCGGTGCCCGAGATATCGGGAAATGCATAGATGGCGCCTTGCGGCAGGGCGCATCGCACACCCGGCATTTGGTTCAGCCGCTGCACCACGAAATCACGCTTGCGGCGATCCTCCTCGACCAGCGCGGCGAGAACATCGCCCGGTCCGGTGATGGCCGCATGGGCGCCGGCCTGGATGAACGTGTTCACATGCGTGACATCGTTCGCCGTGATCTTGAGTAGTCCCGCCATGGCCCAGGTCGGTGCGGCGAGATAGCCGATGCGCCAGCCATCCATCGCGAAGGACTTGGTGAAGGCGAAGGCCGAGAAGGTCCGCTCGGCCATGCCGGGAAGCGAAGCGATGCTGACATGTTCGCCCTCGTCATAGACGATGTCCTCATACACCTCATCGGCGAAGACCAGCAGGTCGTGCCGGCGCGCGAGTTCCGCGAGCCCTTCGAGCTCCGCCCGCGTGAACACCCGCCCCGTCGGGTTTACCGGATTGACGAGCACGATCATTCGCGTCCGGCTCGTGATCCGGCTTTCGATGCGCTCCGGCGCGAGCCTGAAATCATCGGCCGGGTCGAGCGCCGCGAAGACGGGCTTGGCTCCGGCGAGCTCGATCTTGCCGATATGCTGCGGGTAATGGGGATCGATCAGGATGACCTCGTCGCCCTGGTCAAGCAGCGCCATGAAGACGGCGAAAGCCGCATGCGTCAGCCCGTTCGTAACGAGGACGGTCTCGGGCTCGGCTGCGATGCCGTTGCGCGCCTGCAGCTTCTCCGCGAGGACATTTCGCAACCGTGCCGTTCCGGGCAGGTCGCTGTAGTGGACATCACCGGCGAGCAAGGCGTCGATTGTAGCCCGCTTGATGTGCTCCGGCGTGTCCGCTGCCGGCCGCCCCAGTTCCAGATGAATCAGATCATGGCCGGCACCGCGCAGCGCCGCCGCCTTCTGGTACATGCCGAAGGATTTCTTCGGCGTCCCCGAAATCCGCTGAGCCACTCGCTTCATCGTCCGGCCTCCTTGGACGCGATGGCGCTCGCCTGTGTCCGCCGAGCAACCGCTTCGATCTCGACCTTGATCTCCTCGACCGGAAAACCGCAGAGGATCGTCGTATTGGTCGGCCGCGGATCGACAAACTGCTCACCGAGGACCTTGGAAACGGCGAGAACATCGCCGCGCTCGGCGAGGTAGACGCGCACTGACACGATATCGGCGAGGGTCGCATCGGCCTGCGCCAACGCGTCCGCGATGGTCTGCAGGGCACGGCGCGCCTGATCCTCTGCCGAAGCCGGAAAGGCTCCGCTCACCGGGTCATAGCCAGCCGTCCCCGACACGAAGATCCAATCCCCGTCGACGAGCGCGCGCGAATAGCCGGCCAGCTCCTCAAATTTCGAACCCGAGTAGATCGCTCGCCGGCTCATGGGCTTCCTGTGAGTGCTCGTTTGATCAAATAATCGATTCTGCTTTTAGCATATCCGGAACGACATGCAACGGGTGGAGCGCAGTGATTGCGGAAGTGGAATGTCAGGCGGACCGCCCGGCACGCACCGCGACCGAAGGCGTCAAGCGGCAGAGCCCATCGAGCGGGGACGGGACGCGGCGCACCTTGGCGAATGGCGTCGTCTTGGACGGACTGCGCGCTCCGAGAAGGATAAGGGGCCAGACTCGACGTCCACCCTTCGGCGGCTCGTCAACGTGATGCGCTGAGTCTGTTGGAACAGACCGGGACAAGCGACGCCGCGATGGAAACCGTCGCACCGTTGCTCATATGCGCAATGGGCCGCCCGAATTCGGCGACCGATCGTGCGCGTTCAATTCGAACCCACCAGACGACGATATTGTGCCCCGCTTGGGCCAGCGTCCGCTGCACCGCTTCGACGATAATCCATCGGAGACTGTCCTTCCCAGCGCTGGAACGCCCGGGTGAAATGCGACGCGTCCGAATAGCCGAGCATCATCGCGAGTTCCGTCACGCCTGTGCGGCTGTCCTTGAGCCATGTTGTCGCGAGTTTATGGCGCCGATCGTCGAGGATTTTCTCGAAAGGTGCTCCGCCATTGTCCAGTCTGCGCTGCAATGTGCGCGGCGACAACCCCAGGATGCGGGCAGCTATCTGCAACGTCATTGGCCGATGCGCGAGAGACGCATCGATCATCCGCCCGATCGCGAGCTCGATGTCATCCACGCCCGGCCGGAAGGTGCCGATCGGCTCCTGACTTGTCGGAGCGGACGCCCGACCAAGCATCGAGCCTTTCGTGTGCAGCGGCGTAGAGAGAGCGGCCCGCTTCATGTGAATGAGCGTTTCGCCCTGGTTCCCGAAGCTGACCGGCGCCTGGAAATGATCTTCGTAGCGCGCTCGGCGCCCCTTGCAGGCATGCGGGAAGCTGACGTGCCGGGGCGCCCAGCCCTCGCCTATCAGATAGCGAAGCATACCGACATTGAACGCCGCCGCTCCTTCGTGAAGCAGCCAGGCCGACTCGTCGTCGCCGTCGAGACGATGGCTCCAGATGATCTCGTCGTCCCGCTTCAGCAGCGCGATGGAGACGTGCGATTGCATCGTGGGCATCAAATTGATCTGGTTCTGAAGGCAGGCCTCGGGCGTCGCGCCGCGTTCCATCGCCTGGCCGATCGCTCCAAGCTTGGCTGGGTCGGCAGCCTGGCCGAGAGATAGCCCGATCTCTGCGACCCCCAGGCAACGCGCAGAGAGCGCCAGGGCATGATTGACCTGTGATCGCGCAACCACTTTCGCCGAGGTTACGTCATCCAGGCTCATGCCGACCTGACGGAAGATGCTGTCAGGGTTCACGCCGGCTGACGTAAGATAGGCCGGCAGCATGTGGAGCAGGGCGGCACGGGCCGCAGCGCGTGACATATTGCTCCCCCCTGCCCATGTCGTCGCATTTGAGCCTGCCCCAGCACCTTACGCTAGGGCAGTCGCTGCCATCATGACGAAGCACTCCGCTGATGCAAATGAAATTCGCGCGCTAATCATGTGAATCGCAGTTGAGCGCCTCAACTAATCTCCTTGAGAAAAGAAGGCATCATCGTTGGGGAATACGGGCGCCGGCGCATGGCGGCCGAGATAGGATTTGAAAGTCGCCTGAAAGAACAGTGACGGTTTCATCTCCCTGGCGAGCTCGTCGATGCGCTTCTGCAACGCTGCAACCATTGCCGGGTTCTCGGCGGCGAGGTTCTTTGACTCGCCGGGATCCTTCGCGACGTCGTAGAGTTCCAGCTTGGCCGGGAGGGTTGCGCGCCAGGACAGCTTCCAGTCTCCCTGGCGGACTGCGCCCCGAAACATCTCGATATTGTAGACAATCTCCTTCCGGGGCGACGGGGCGCCCTGACTGATGGTCTGCCACACGTCGCTGCCGTCGAGCGGCTGGGTGCCGGTGACGGCCGCGCCGGCCTGCTTCGCGAGCGTCGGCAGCATGTCGACGACGTGGAGAGGCTGGTCGACCTTGCCAGGCTTGACGTGCCCCGGCCAGTTCACCAACGCCGCCGCGCGGGTTCCTCCCTCGTAGAGTGAGCCCTTGCCCTCGCGGAACGGGCCGTTATTGGCGGGCAGATCGCCCTTGGTCTCGATCTGCCCGGCAAAGGCAGCCGATTTCACTCCGCCATTGTCGCTGTGGAAGATCACCAGCGTGTTCTCGCGCATGCCCTTCTTCTGGAGCGCGTCGAGCACGGCGGCGATCTGGTCGTCCATCGCGGCGATCATCGCCGCATAGGTGCGCCGGTTCGGGTCCGAGATCGACTTGAAGCGGTCGACATACTGCTGCGGCGCCTGGAACGGAGTGTGCGGCGCGGTGAAGGCCAGATACATGAACATCGGCTTCTTGGCGTCGCGCTTCTCGATATAGCGCACCGCGTCCTTGCCGAGCAGCGTGGTGACGTAGCCGGGCTCCTCGAGCTTCTTGTTGTTGCGGTACCAGTCGGTGACGCCGTGGACCTTGTGCGTGAAGTAGTCGATCTCGCCGATCATGGCGCCGTATTGGTAGTCGAAGCCGCGCTGCTTCGGCCACAGCTTGGTGTCGCCATGGCCAAGATGCCATTTTCCGATGATGGCGGTGTCATAGCCGGCTTCCTTGAGGATCTGCGGCAGCAGCTTTTCGTCGAGCGGGATGCCGAAATTCTGCTCGGGCAGGATGACGAAGCTCTGCAGGCCGTAGCGCATTGGATAGCGGCCGGTCATCAGCGCCGCGCGTGTCGGCGTGCACATCGGCTGGACGTAGAACTGATCGAGCACCGCGCCGTCGCTGGCAAGCTTATCGATCGTCGGCGTGGCGAGGTCCTTGCTGCGGAAGCCGACGTCGTTCCAGCCGAGATCGTCGGCGACGATATAGAGGATGTTGGGCTTCGGCGCCGATTGCGCCATCGCCGCGGCAGGGGCCAGCAACGCCAGGGTGAAGCAGGCGGAACGAACGGAGGGGAACATATTGTGGTCTCCCATCAACTTGCGGGCAAAAGCGCGCGTTGCCGCTGAGCACGGAACCCTGCTGCAGCGCGTCGAAGATGAAATTGTCGTTGCGATAGTCGACCGTCACCAGAACCTGCAGAGTTCGGACGAAGGGGCCTTGGATATGCGGTTGACCGCCGCCTGGGTGATAACGGTACCGTTGGTGACGGCGGCCACCACGCAGCCCCAGGACCGGAGGCGTACTGCCGGAGCGGGCCGAATCGCAGGCTAACACCATCGTGCGGGGATGATAGACCGTCCGCCGCCGCGTATGACGAACCGCGCAATGGTGAGCCCTGCGCCTGGCGGCGGGCTGCGCCAGTCGACCGAGAAGCGGAGGAAGGGAGGGAGTTGCAGCCAGAAGAGAAGCCCCGAGCGCAGGGAATGAATTGCGTGATGTCATCGGAGAGCGCGGACGATGCGAATATCAGCGCTCACTCCTAGCTGCCGGCCGCGCGCTCGACTTGCCATTTCGCGCCAAATCCAGGCACGCATCTTCGCGCGACGCCGTGACGACGCGGCACGGACAGCTGCCGATCAGGGCAGATGACGCGCCTCACGGCTCCCGGAGTTCAAAGAGTTGCGCTTCCTGGCGCCCTGGTTCGCGTTGGTGGCGCTCGCCTTCTCCACGACGGCCCGGTGAAGTCAGGGCCACCCACCATCACGGCCGCCCGCGCGCCCGAGCACGTCGGATCGCAGGCCTGTGCGGGCTGCCATGCGCCACAGGCGGCGGCCTGGGCCACATCCCATCACCCCCACCGTGGGCGGCGACTTCTCGGCCCAGTTGCCGACGAATTTCCAGATAGTCCGGGACACGCTCGCGGAATCGATAGATGCCGGTCTTGGTATGCTTTCAGAGGCACGACACTGCGCGCCACCTGCGCGCACCCCTCCGACGGCCAAGCTCTTGCTTTGCCTAGTCTCTCTGGAAAATCAATCCCTTGGCGGGATGATGGCGGACAGGGAGGGATTTGAACCCCCGATACCCTTGCAGGTATGCCGCATTTCGAGTGCGGTGCATTCAACCACTCTGCCACCTGTCCGCGGTCGCCTTCGGTCGAAGCGAGGCGGTTACTACACAAGCCATCGCCAGGGGGCAAGCCTCTCCGCCAGGAGAAATCCACTCTTCCCCGCCGCTTTTGCTTGACCTCACGCACGAGCCCGACTATCGAGCACCGTCCGGCGTGGGGAAACCCGCGCCTGATCTCTTTTGGCCTGCGTGATGCGTCGCAAGCCGGCAAGAGCAAACCAGACCACGCAACCGACTGCCAAAAAGCCGTCCCGCATGCGCGTCCTTTCCGGAGGCCATGACAGGACGGGGCCGAACATGGAGGACAAAATGTTCGCAGTCATCAAGACCGGCGGGAAGCAGTTCCGCGTCGCCGCCAACGACAAGATCACCGTTGCCAAGATCGAGGGCAACCCGGGCGACACCGTCGCCTTCGGCTCCGTGCTGATGCTCACCGAAGGTGAGAAGACCACGCTCGACACCAAGGCCCTTTCCGAGATCACCGTCGCCGGTGAGATCGTCGAGCAGGCCCGTGGCGAGAAGGTCATCGCCTTCAAGAAGCGCCGCCGCCAGAACTCGAAGCGCAAGCGCGGCTTCCGCGCCGAGCTGACCGTCATCCGCATCACCGACATCCTCACCGGCGGCAAGCAGCCGGAGATGAAGAAGGGCGATGTCTCCGCCGCCGAGCCGGCTGCCGCCAAGGCGAAGGCTGCTCCGAAGGCCGCCAAGGCCGAGGCCGGCGAGGAAGGCGACGCGCCGAAGAAGGCTGCCGCCAAGAAGGCCCCTGCCAAGAAGGCCAAGGACGAGGCGTCCGAGACCTGAGGTCGGGTTTCCCGGCGTCAACATTCGCGCCGGATCATCATTTGCCCAGGCTTCGGCCTCGGCCTGTCGCTCCTGACAGAATGGTGCTCCGGCATTTCGTATCCGAGACGGGTGGCTTTCGCCGCCGTTTCGGGTTAGAGAGACACGACAAGTTTTGAGGTAGGGCGTTATGGCTCACAAAAAGGCAGGCGGCTCGTCGCGTAACGGCCGCGATTCAGAGAGCAAGCGACTCGGCGTGAAGCGCTTCGGCGATCAGACCGTCGTTGCCGGCAACATCATTATTCGTCAGCGCGGCACCAAGTGGCATGCCGGCGCCAATGTCGGCATGGGCAAAGACCATACCCTCTTTGCGACGACGAATGGCCGCGTCCGATTCACGACGAAACTCGGCCGAGCTTTCGTGAACGTAGTCCCGGCCCAAGAGGCCGCAGAGTAAAAGGCGGATAGGGAAATCTCTCGATCCGCCGGTTCCATCGAACCGAACGGATCAAGGGGTAAATGGCCCGAAGAGGGTCTCCCGAAGGTCAGCGAAGGGGAGATGGGACCAAAGTCCCAGCTCCCTTTTTTCGTTTGCGCCGACGGAGAGACACAATGTTCCCCGAACTGACCCGCGACGATGTCTTCCGGCTCGAGACCCGGCGTCTCTGGCTGCGTTGGCCCCGCATGGCCGATGCCAATGCCATCCTTCGCCAGGCCGGCGAGAAAGCGGTGGCGGAGATGACAGCGTCGATCCCACACCCCTACCCGCCCGAGGCGGTCGAGCCCTTCATCTTCGCGATGCGCAAGGGCAATGCGCTGGGCGAGCATCTGGTGCTGGCGATCACGCCGCGTTCGAAGCCGAACGAGGTCATCGGCATGATCGGTGCGCACAAGCAGGCTTCGGGCGTGCCTTTCATCGGCTACTGGCTCGGCACGCCGCACTGGAGCAAGGGCTACGCCACCGAAGCGGTGCAGGCGCTGATCGACACCCTGTTCTCGCTGGTCGACCTGCCGGCGATCGAGGCCGATACCCGCGTCATCAACCCGGCCTCGCGGCGAGTGCTGGAGAAGTCCGGCTTCCGGCCTGAAGGCTCGTTCCTGAAGTCGCTGCCGGCGCGCGGCGGGCTGTTCCCCTGCGAGCAGTTCCGGCTCGACCGCTCGACCTGGGCGGCGCTCAAGAGCTGGGGCGCCAGCGGCTGGGCGCATGCGCCCGAGCGGGAAACTGGCGAGGAGCCGGCGCACGCGCCGACGCTCGGCATGCCCCCGCGCCGCCAGCAGGAACAGGCCGAGCCTTGCCCGGCTTGAAGCCCACGCAGACGTCGATGCTCGCCCTTGTGGCGAGCATCCACGTCTTGAACGCAGCCCTGGAGCAAAGAAGAGGTGGATGGTCGGGACAAGCCCGACCATGACGGTGGCGCGACGTCGCGCTACTTGACGAAAGTGCCGTGCAATTCGTCTTCGATATGCACGCGGATGATCTCCTCGAAGCTCGACTCGCTTTTGAAGCCGAGCGCCAGCGAACGCTGCGGATTGAAATCGCGCGGCCAGCCCGCGACGATCCCATCGATCACCGGATCGGGCACGCGCTTGATCCGGGCTACGACATTGTCGCCGGCGACCTTGCGCAGCGCCTCGATCTGCTCGGCAACCGTGCAGGAATAGCCCGGCATCGTCAGCACCCGGCGCGGGCCGATCGCAGCCGTGTCCATCGTCGCGGCATGGATGAGGAAGCCGACCGCCGAACGCGGCGAGGCATGCCAGTGGCGCACCTGATCCGAGACCGGCAGCACCGCCTCCTCGCCGTTCAGCGGCTCGCGGATGATGTTGGAGAAGAAGCCCGAGGCTGCCTTGTTGGGCTTGCCGGGGCGCACGCAGATCGTCGGCAAGCGGATGCCGACGCCGTCGAAGAAGCCGCGCCGCGAATAGTCGCAGAGCAGCAGCTCGCCGATCGCTTTCTGCGTGCCGTAGCTGGTCAGCGGCGTGGTGAAGAACTCGTCCTCGATCTTGTCGTGGAACGGCGCACCGAACACCGCGATCGAGGAGGTGAAGACCAAGCGCGGCTTGTAGCCGCCGCCGGCCTTGCGGATCGCCTCGAAGAGATGGCGCGTACCGTCGAGATTGATCCGGTAGCCCTTGTCGAAATCGGCTTCGGCCTCGCCGGAGACGATGGCCGCGAGATGGACGATCAATTCGGGCCGGGTCGCGATCAGGCTCTCCGCCTCGCCCTCGATCGAAAGATCGGAGATCACCGCCTCGAAATCGAAGGGAGCGGCCGGCGGGGGTGAGGCGACGACGACGTCCTGCGCGGTCACGCGGGTCACCGGCTTGCCGCCGAGCGCGCCGTCGCGCGCCAGCCGCTCGATGAACTTGCGTCCGACCATGCCGGCGCCGCCAAGAACGAGAATATGCATCGAATCTGTCCTGAAGGTTGGGTCTGATTGGTTAGCGTCGGTCAGTTCGGAAGATGGCCGTCGAGATCGTCCTCGATATGGACGCGGATGATCTCGTCGAAATCGCGTTCAGCCTTGAAGCCCAGCGCCCGCGCGCGCTTGGCGTCGAACCGCGTCGGCCAGCCGGCGACGATGGCGGAAGAGGCAGGATCGGGCGCGCGCCTGATCAGCTTGACCGCCCGGTCGCCGGCAACGCGCCTGAGCGCCTCGATCTGCTCGCCGACCGTAACGCAAACGCCCGGCATGGTCAGGTTGACGCGCGGGCCGAGTTGCTCGCGCGAGAGCCCGGAAGCATGGATCAGGAAGCCGACGGCCGCGCGCGGGCTGGCATGGGTGAAGAGCACTTCGTCGCCGACCGGCAGCAGCGCCTCCTGCCCCTGCAATGGCTCGCGGATGATACCTGAGAAGAAGCCCAGCCGAGGCGTTCGGCTTGCCCGGCCGGACCACGATCGAGGGGAAGCGGATGCCGACCCCCTCGACGAAGCCGCGCCGCGTGTAGTCGGCCAGCAGCAATTCCCCGATGGCCTTCTGCGTGCCGTAGCTGGTCAGCGGCGTGACATGGAACTCATCGGAGATTACGGAGGGGAACGGCGCGCCGAAGATGCCGCTCGAGCTGGTGAAGACAAGCTTCGGCACGTAAGCCGCGCCGCCCTCGTGCAGGATCGCTTCCAGCAGATTGCGCATGCCGTCGAGATTGACGCGGTAGCCCTTGTCGAAATCGCGCTCGGCCTCGCCGGAGATGATCGCGGCAAGGTGGAAGATCAGGTCCGGACGGAGTGCGGCGAGTTCCTTCGCCACAGCCGCGTCGCCCGAATCCTCGACGCGGATCGTCGCCCGGCTCGCGAGATCGGGCGGCAGGGAGGCGGGCGCGACATCGGTGAGGGTGAGTTTGCCAATTTCCTTGCCGGCGCAACTTCCCTCGCGCGCCAGACGTTCCGCCAGTTTCCGGCCGACCATGCCGGCCGCCCCCGTGATCAGAACATGCATGGGCGCTCCCTACCCGTTCTCGTGCCGGGGCGCTTCTTGTCGCGCCCTTGAACGATGGCGGACGGAAGACCGCCCGCCATCCGCAGTCGCGCTCAGAGCGCGAAGCCGCCATCCGCCAGATGGATCTGGCCGGTGGTGTAGCTCGACTCGTCGGCGGCGAGATAAACCGCGAGCCAGGCGATCTCCTCGGCCGTGCCGAGGCGGGCCATCGGCTGGCGATCGATGAAAGCCTGCCGGGCGGCGGCCTCGGTCGTCCCGGTGGAAGCAGCGAGGTCCTTGATGCGCTGGTCGAGCGAGGGCGACTGGATCGTGCCCGGGCAGATCGCGTTGGCGCGGACGCCCTTCTTGATGTAGTCGGCCGCAACGGCCTTGGTCAGGCCGATCACCGCCGCCTTGGTCGCGCCATAGGCGTAGCGATTGGGGATGCCGCGCACCGAGCCGGCGCCCGAGGCAATGTTGATGATCGAGCCGTTGTGCTTCTCCAGCATGCCCGGCAGGAACGCCTGGATCGTCCGATGCATCGCCTTGACGTTGAGGTCGAAGGAGAAGTCCCAGGCCTTGTCGTCAGTGTTCAGCACCGTGCCGTGATGGACGAAGCCCGCGGCGTTCACGAGAACGTCGATCGGGCCGACCTTCTCGGCGAAGGCGTTGACCGCCTTGGTCGAGAGCACGTCGAGCTTGCGCTTCTTCGCCTTTGGGATGCCTTCGAGCAGGCCGACATCCTTGTCGGTCGCCCAGACTGTGGCTCCCTCGGCCACGAAAGCCTCGGCAATGGCCCGGCCGATCCCCTGCCCCGCGGCGGTGACGACCGCGACCTTGCCCTTCAAACGTCCTGCCATACTCGTTTCCTCTTTAGCCGGCTTTTACAAAAGTCTTGCGCATATGGGTGAGCCGCCGGTCGGCCATGTCCTCATGATGCGTGATGGCGAAGCCGAGGCGCTCGTACCAGCCGATGCGCTGGGCCAGTTTGGCGTGGGTGTAGAGGTGGACGGAGCCGTAGCCGAGCGCCCGCGCCCGTTCGTCAGCGAAGGCCATCAGCGCTGCGCCCAGCTTGCGGCCCCCGGCCTCCGGCGCGACCGCGATGCTCCAGACCGTGAAGGCCTGCGGCTCGACCTCGAGAACGATGGCGGCCTCGAGGCCCTTCTCGCCATCCACCAGCCAGACCTCATGCTCGGAGACGACCTGCCGGTAATCGGCGATGCGCGGCAGCGACGGAACGCCGATGATGCTCTCGTTTGGAGTATACGCCGCGTTCTTGAGGGCGAGGATGGCCGGAATGTCGGCATAGCCCGCGCGGCGCAGTGCGGCAGCCCCCGCCTGTGCGGCGATCTGGTTGAAGGCGCCGAGCGAACGCTTCTGGTTGCCCTGTCCGTCGAAATTCTCCGGCGCCAGCCAGCGACGGAAGGCCTGAGCGCGCACCGGCCACTCGCTATCAAGGATCGAGAACCAGGCGGTGTCGCGGTTCTCGCCCTTCACCACCATGTGCTGGCGGAACAGCCCCTCATACTGGAAGCCGAAGCGCAGGGCGGCGCGCTTGGAGGGCTCGTTGCGGTTGTTGCACTTCCACTCGTAGCGGCGATAGCCGAGCGAGAAGCCGTAGTCGCCGACGAGATAGATGGCTTCCGTCGCCGTCCGCGTGCGCTGCAACGCCGGGGAATAGGTGATCCAGCCGACCTCGAACACGCCATGCTCGGGCCGGATCTCCATGATCCAAAGATGGCCCTTGGCCTTGCCGTCGGCCTTGTCGATCACGGCGAGCGGGACGATGCCCGCCTTCGCCACCATCGAATCCAGCAAGGCGCGGTATTCGTCCTTGCTCTTCGGCGGGGTGGCCGGCAACCAGTCCCAGACGCTGTCATGCCCGGCATTGGCAGCCCAGATGTCATCGAGATGGCGGCTGACATCGAGCGGCTCGAGCCGGCAATATTGCCCGTCCAGAACCTTGGCCGGCGGGAATGGCGGCGCCTTCCAGTCGAGTGTCATGACAGTCCCTTCCCCCGCCAGCTCGTGAAATCCTGCTGAACGCTCCAGCCCGAGCCGAGCTCTTCCGCAATGGCATGGGCGAGCGCATGCCCCTCGGCCTCCCAGGCCATGCGCTCGACCTGATCGGCGAAGTCGGACGCTACCGGATCATCCTCGTCATAGATCGCGTCGAACGCATCCATCCAGGCTTCGAGCCGATCTCCGATCCCCTCGGACAGGCCAAGATCCTCGGCATCAACGGCCTTGCGCTTGCCCTTGCCGTCGACCTGCCAGAGCCCGCTACGCCCGAGCCATTCCGGCGCGATCAGGAGCGTGCCGCTCATGAGCGCTCCCCGAGATCCTTGGTGAAAAACGGATTGAGCGGCACCGAAGCGCCGTTACCGGCAAAGCCCTTGAAACTCCCCTCCTCCGCGATCAGCCGCGTCGCCTCGATGAAGGCGGCCCAGGCTGCCCTTGCCAAGGCGGCGCCGATCGAGATGCGCCGCACGCCAACCGCCGCGATATCCGCGACAGAGAGCCCGAAATCGCCATAGACCAGCGCGTTCACCGGCTTTCCCCCGGCCGCGGAGACGATGGTGGCGATATCGGCCGCGGTCTTCGGCCCGGGGGCATAGAGCACATCTGCACCAGCCGCCGCATAGGCCTCGATCCGGCGCACCGCTTCCTTGAGCGGCTCCGAATGACCGGTCAGGAAGCATTCGGCACGGGCCGTCAGCACGATGCCGGAGCCGGTGTCGTCGATTGCCTTGCGCGCGGCCTTGACCCGCTCGACCGCAAGCTCGAAGGCATAGAGAGGATCGTCCGTGCGCCCGGTCGCATCCTCGATCGAGAGGCCGGCGACGCCGGTCGCGACGCAGAGCTTGACGTTGGCGGCGACGCCGTCCGGCGTATCGGCATAGCCGTTCTCGAAATCGGCATTGACTGGCAGATCCGGCACAGCCTTCACCATCTCGGCGATGTGGGCGAGCATCATGTCCCGCGGCACATCCTGATCGGCACGCGCCTGCGTGAAGGCGAAGCCGGCGCTCGTCGTCGCCAGCGCCTTGAAGCCCTGTCCGCGCAGCCAGCGCGCCGAACCGAGATCCCAGGGATTGGGCATCACGAAGCAACCAGCCTCGTGCAGCTTGCGGAAGGCTTCGACTTGCGGGCTATGTGCCATTTTAAATCGTTTCAAATGGAGACCAATGCGAGGGTCGCATAGTGTCCAGCGCGCACGCATTTGTCAGCCCCGAAGCCGCGCATCGGCGGACGGGCGCCGTTGCGCATGGCGAATGCCGCCGCAGCCGTCATTCTCGGGCGGCACGAAGGGCCGACCCGAGAATCTCTCGCTGGAAGAGGCGCATTCTTCGGCACGAGATGCGCGGGACAGGCCCGAGCATGACGCGCCAGGGAAGCGCCGCACTCAGTGGTTATCGCGCGGGATACCGAACTTCTTGTGGATCTTCTGGTACTTGACGGCCGGCTTGAGGACCATGCCCTCGGACAGCTCGCCAACGATCTTGCGCTGGATCTCCTGCCAGGGCGTCTGGCTCTTCGGATATTTGTAGCCGCCCGACGCCTTGAACGCCGCCTTACGCTCAGCCAGTTCCTCGTCCGAGATCAGGATGTTGGCGCTGCGTTTCTTGAGGTCGATACGGACCTTGTCGCCGGTCTTCAGCAGCGCCAGGCCGCCGCCGGTCGCCGCCTCCGGCGAGGCGTTGAGGATCGAGGGCGAGCCGGAGGTGCCGGACTGGCGCCCGTCGCCGACGCAAGCGAGCGCGGTGACGCCCTTCTTGATCAGGTAATCCGGCGGCCGCATGTTCACCACCTCGGCCGCGCCGGGATATCCGATCGGGCCGACGCCCCGGATGAACAGGATGCAATGCTCGTCGATGGCGAGCGCCGGGTCGTCGATGCGGTGGTGGTAGTCCTCCGGCCCGTCGAAGACGATGGCGCGGCCCTCGAAGGCCATCGGATCCTTCGGATTCTCCAGATAGCGCTTGCGGAATTCCGGGGTGATCACGCTGGTCTTCATGATCGCGGAATCGAAGAGATTGCCGGAGAGGTTGAGGAAGCCGGACTGGGCCTTCATCGGCTCGTCATAGCTCTTGATGACCTCGCGGGCGATGGAGAAGGCGCCCTTGCAGTTCTCTTCCAGGGTGTGGCCGTTGGCGGTGATGGCGGGCTTCAGCTTGCCCTTCTCCACCAGCTCCGCGATCACGGCCGGCAGGCCGCCGGCGCGATAGTAATCCTCGCCGAGATACTCGCCGGCCGGCTGCAGGTTGACCAGCAGCGGGATCTCGTAGCCGATCTTGGTCCAATCCTCGTTGTCGAGTTCGACGCCGATATGCTTGGCGATGGCGTTGACGTGAACAGGCGCATTGGTCGAGCCGCCGATCGCCGAATTGATGACGATGGTGTTTTCGAAGGCCTCGCGCGTCAGGATCTTCGAGGGGATCAGGTTCTCCCAGACCATCTCGACGATGCGCTTGCCCGTCAGATAGGCCATCTCATAGCGGTCGCGATAGGGCGCGGGGATCGCGGCGGCGCCGGGCAGCGTCATGCCCATGGCTTCCGCCAGCGAGTTCATCGTCGAAGCCGTGCCCATGGTGTTGCAGTGGCCGGCCGACGGCGCCGAGGAGGCGACGAGTTCGACGAAGCCCTTATAGTCGATCTCGCCCGCCGCCATCATCTGGCGCGCCTTCCAGACGATCGTGCCGGAACCGGTCCGCTCGCCGCGGAATGAGCCGTTCAGCATCGGCCCGCCCGGCAGTGCGATCGCTGGGATGTCGACCGTCGCGGCCGCCATGATCTGCGCCGGGGTCGTCTTGTCGCAGCCCGTCGTCAGCACCACGCCGTCGAGCGGGTAGCCGTAGAGTATCTCGACGAGGCTGAGATATTGCAGGTTGCGGTCGAGCGAGGCGGTCGGCCGCTTGCAGGTTTCCTGAATCGGATGGATCGGGAACTCGAAGGGCACGCCACCCATCTCGCGGATGCCGTCGCGGACGCGGTGCGCCAATTCGATATGGTGGCGATTGCACGGGGCGATATCGGAACCGGTCTGGGCGATGCCGATGATCGGCCGGCCGGACTGCAACTCGTCGCGCGACAGGCCGAAATTCATGGTGCGCTCGATATAGAGCGCGGTCATATCCGCATTCGCGGGATTGTCGAACCACGCCTTGGAGCGCAACTGCTCGGGCTTGATGCGCCGAACCGGCTTCTTGCCGGGGGTCTTGCCAGGTGCCTTGGCCATCTCGTTTCCTCTCGCGCGGCACGGCGCTGACGGCCGTTTGCCGATCTCTCATTCAAACGATTTGAGACAAGCCATCATGCCGATCGCCGGTAGCTCGGCAAGGGCCATTCTGCTTGATAGTCATACTAATTATTCATGCTGTATGCAGTATGCAATAACCCACGATGCGCGGCGCACGCTTGCCAGCCCTGCCGGTTTGGCGCCAAGAAAAGGCGGGTCAGAAGGCACGCCCTCACAGAACCGGCCAATCTGCCCGTCCGAAATGCGCCGCTGAGGAAACGCGCCATGTCCCTTCACGTCGTCCCATCCTTCGCCCGCATCGGCGAGGAGAACGCCTTCGCCGTGCTGGCGCGCGCGACCGAGCTGCAGCGACAGGGCAAGGACATCATCAATCTCGGCATCGGCCAGCCGGATTTCGCCACGCCCGAGCACATCGTCGAAGCCGCGGTGAAGGCGCTGCGGGATGGCCATCACGGCTACACCCCGGCGAACGGCATCCTGCCGCTGCGCGAGGCCGTCGCCGCCGACCTGCACAAGCGCTTCGCGGTCGAGGTCTCTCCTGAGAGCGTAATGATCGTGCCGGGGGGCAAGGTCACCATGTTCATGGCGATCCTGATGTTCGGCGAGCCCGGCGCCGAAATCCTTTATCCGGACCCCGGCTTCCCGATCTATCGCTCGATGATCGAATATACCGGCGCGACGCCCATCCCGGTGCCGGTCCGCGAGGAGAACGGTTTCGCCTTCTCCGCCGAGGAGACGCTCGCGCTGATCACGCCGAAGACCCGGCTCCTCATCATCAACTCGCCGGCCAATCCGACCGGCGGCGTGACGCCGAAGAGCGAGATCGACAAGCTCGTCGCGGGGCTGGCTGATTTCCCGGACGTCGCGGTGATGTCGGACGAGATCTACGACCAGATGGTCTATGACGGCGAGAAGCATGTCTGCCTTCTCAGCTATCCCGAGATCCGCGACCGCCTCATCCTGCTCAATGGCTGGTCCAAGACCTATGCGATGACGGGCTGGCGCCTGGGCTACTCGGTCTGGCCCAAGCCGCTGCTCGACAACGCCCGCAAGCTTGCGGTGAACTCGCATTCCTGCGTCAACGCCCCCGCGCAATGGGCAGGGCTGGCGGCGCTCACCGGCCCGCAGGACGCCGTCCACACGATGGTCGCCGAGTTCGACCGGCGCCGTAAAGCGGTGGTGAAGGGGCTGAATGGCCTGCCGGGCGTCTCCTGCGCCGTGCCGAAGGGCGCCTTCTATGCCTTCCCCAACATCACCAAGACCGGCTGGAAGGCGAAGAAGCTCGCCTCGGCCCTGCTGGAGGAAGCCGGCGTCGCCACAATCGGGGGACCCGATTTCGGCGTCCATGGCGAAGGCTACATCCGTCTCTCCTACGCCAACTCGCTGGAGAACATCGAGAAGGCGCTCAAGCGGATGGGCGCTTTCCTCGAGAGCCGGCACGGGGTCTGAACATGGTAACCTGTCATCTGCGCTATATCATCGATCCCCATCAGCTCCCGGCCTTCGAGGCTTACGGCAAGCTCTGGATCCGGCTGGTCGAGAAATTCGGCGGCAAGCACCACGGCTATTTCATGCCGTCGGAAGGCGTGTCCAACGCGGCGCTCGCCTTGTTCAGCTTTCCCACACTGGCGGCCTATGAGGATTACCGCAAGCGCTCCTTCGACGATCCCGAATGTCAGGCCGCCTTCGCGATGAACGAAAAGGACCGCTTCATCATCAGCTACGAGCGGTCATTCTTCCGGCCGGTCTTCGAGGATGATCAGGGCGTAAAGCGCGCGCCCTGAGAGCCCCCTCAGTTCCGCGCCGCGCTCGCGGTGACGCCGGGATCGACCTTGAAGCTCGAGGCCTCGATCACCGCCGTTCCGATCATCGTCTTCACGGAGATGCGCACCGGCACCATCACATCGGTGCCGGCGACCGGCGCCAGCCAGGCTGTGATGTCTCTGTTCTCGGTCATGAACTTGGTGCTGGGCCGGAGCGCCCGGTGGCCCGAAATCGGCACATAGCGCGCCTGGCAAATGGAAACCGGACCGCTATAGCCATCGAGCTTGACGTTGCGGGTCCCGGCGCTGCTGAGCTTGATGTCGTAGCGCGCCGCGCCGTCGAAGATCGGCAGTGTGCGGTTGCAGGCGCCGTCCCTGCCCTTGCCGTTGACCGGCATGAGGAAAGCGCTGAGCGGATCGACGATGTTGCGCTTGTGCCCCTCGGTGACCGGCACGCGGTCGGGCTTGTCGTCGATCGGCGGCTCGATATCGATGCCCGCGACGCTGTTATCCGCGAGTGCCATGCGCACGGTGCGGCTCTCGCTGGAATTGGCGGAGCTGACGGCGAAGGTCCTGGGCGCGAGCTTGCCGCCCACCAGTGCCCCGGTCGCCGCGCCAGAGCCGCGGCCGCCGGTCACGCCGCCGACGATTCCCGTCAGCTTCGCGGCCATGTCGAGCTTGTAGCTCGATCCGTCGATACCGCCTGAGAGGCTCGCGGTGCCCAACGTGATGCCGAGAAGGGAGACGTCGTAGCGTGCATCGAGCGAGGCCGCCTCGGCAATCTCGGCCAGACAGGCTGCGAGAACCAGCGCTGCGAGGGACGATGCGACGGCGGATTTCATCCATTGCCTCCGGAACGGCGCGATCCTGCGCGACATGCACTCTGAATCGGTCCGAATCGTGACCGGTTTCCCATCGCAGCGAAGCGACGGCCGGACGAAGCATCCGATGCCGGTCTTTACACCTCGTTAACGCTGAAGGCGATGTGAACAGGCCGCGGGAGTTTTCCTTGACGGGGCCTGCGAGCTTGGCTATGGAACCACGACTTCAATTTGACTTCCGGTGCTCGCCGGCACGTCGCGTGTCGGTTTTTTTGTTTGAGCGACCTGGGGATGTAAGGAACGATTGCCATGGCCCGCCGTTGCGAACTGACCGGGAAAGCCACCCAGACCGGCCACCTCGTCAGCCACTCGAACCGCAAGACGAAGACTGTCTTCCGCCCGAACCTCGTGAACGTCACGCTGCAGTCGGACGCGCTCGGCCGTTCGGTGCGCCTGCGCATTTCGGCCAACGCCCTGCGTTCGGTCGAGCATCGCGGCGGCCTCGACGCCTTCCTGCTCAAGGCTGCGGCCGGCGACCTCTCGGTCGGCGCGCTCACCCTGAAGCGCGACCTCGAGAAGAAGCTTATCGCCAACTGAGCGGGCTTCTCTTTCGGGGTTGAACGAAGCGGCCGAAAGGCCGCTTTTTTCGTTTGGGCCACACCAGCCGTCATTCTCGGGCGCAGCGAGGCGGAGACCCGAGAATCTCGGGCGGGAAGAGGCTCCTGTTCCACTGGTCATGAGATGCTCAGGTCAAGCCCGAGCATGACGTTCTCTCTACGGAAGCAGCTCGAATTCCAGCAGCACCGTCCGCTGCAGGAAGGAGAAATTGTCGTCCGAGATCAGGGTCAGCACTGTGCGCCCGTTTTCCTGATGGACGGACAGCCCTTCCATATTGTCGATCTCATAGCCGAGATCGGCCTCGATCAGCCGCGGTCCATCCACCAGCGCGCCCGGCCGGATGTCGCGCCCGGCGATTCGCCTCATCCTCATGCCGACGCCCCGCAGCGGCTGGTACCAGCGCTCGAGCAGCAGCATGTCGCCAGACGGCAGAAATGCGAGATCGGTGATGTCGTAGCCGTCATGCCTGATGACCTTGAACAGCCCCGGCTGGGGACCGCCGAGAATCGCGCCGAGCGTCGGCTCGTCCTCCTTGCCCGATCGCTCGGCGACCGCGACAAGCGCGCCCTTCAGCGGTCCTACCGGCACCACACCCAGCGCCTCCAGCCCGCGATTACGCGGCAGGCGCTTGATTTCAGGTGGCACGGGCACCGATCGCGCCCGCGCTTCGACGCCCTCGCCCGCCCAGTCGAAACGCACGATCTCGTGCCGACGCTCGATCCCGACATGGGCAACGCCATCGGCGATGCAGAGGCTCTCGGTGTCGAAGAGCCCCGAACGCGCAAGCGGCCGTCCGGAAGCGCCGAGGATGGCAGCCATCTCGGCATCGGCGAGGCCGGTAAGCTTGCCCCCTTGCGAAGCGATTCTTGCCGTCAGCCAGTAGCCGCGGTCGGTCACTGCGACGAGATCGCGTCCCTCGTTGAGTCGAGCCATGCCAGAGAAACCGCCAAAGCGCGGATGGCCGGACGACAGCACGAGCCCGCTGCGGAACTGGAGCGCGCCGAATCGGCGCCGCTCGGGGTTGCGCGGCTCGAAGGCCGCGAGCGGCCGGGCCGAAACAGAGACTGGAAAGCGAGTCTGCTCGGCGGCCTGCGCCACCCCCGGCAGCACCAGGCCGCCGAGGCCCGCAAGCGCGGCGCGCCGTGTCAGGCGCATCAATGCAGGCGGCGCGACGTGGGACCGGCGGCTGGCCCGTCCTCTTCGAAAAGCTCGGCGAGCTTCTCGGTCATCACGCCCCCCAGCTCCTCGGCATCGACGATGGTGACGGCGCGGCGGTAGTAGCGCGTGACGTCGTGGCCGATGCCGATGGCAATGAGTTCGACCGGCGAACGGCTCTCGATCTCGGCGATGATATGGCGCAGATGCCGCTCGAGATAATTACCGGCATTGACCGAAAGGGTGGAATCGTCGACCGGCGCGCCGTCCGAGATCACCATCAGGATCTTGCGCTGCTCCGGCCGGCCGAGCAGGCGCTTATGCGCCCAGTCCAGCGCTTCGCCGTCGATGTTCTCCTTGAGCAAGCCCTCGCGCATCATCAGGCCGAGATTCTTGCGCGCACGCCGCCATGGCGCGTCGGCCGCCTTGTAGATGATGTGCCTGAGGTCGTTGAGGCGGCCGGGATTGGCGGGCTTGCCCGACTGCAGCCAGGCCTCGCGCGACAGCCCGCCCTTCCAGGCGCGGGTCGTGAAGCCGAGGAGCTCGACCTTGACGCCGCAACGCTCCAGCGTGCGTGCGAGGATATCGGCGCAGGTAGCGGCGACCGTGATCGGCCGTCCGCGCATCGAGCCGGAATTGTCGATCAGCAGGGTCACCACCGTGTCGCGGAAATTGACGTCCGATTCCCGCCGGAAGGAGAGCGGCTGGAACGGGTCGATGATGATGCGTGGCAGGCGGGCAGGATCGAGCGCGCCTTCCTCCAGATCGAACTGCCAGGAACGGTTCTGCTGTGCCATCAACCGCCGCTGCAGGCGGTTGGCGAGGCGTGCGACGACGCCCTGCAGATTCGCGAGCTGCTTGTCGAGATAGGCGCGCAGGCGCGTCAGTTCCTCGGCGTCGCAAAGCTCCTCGGCCGTGACGATCTCGTCGAACTTGGTCGTATAGGCCTTGTAGTCGGTCTGGGGGCGTTCGTTGCCGCGGCTCTCGCGCGGACGCGGCGCCTCGCCGGCCTCCTCGGATTCGGAGCTGTCATCCTCCTCGTCCCAGTCGCCCGCCGGCGCGTCGGTCGCCTCGGAGGCGCCCTCCTGCAGCTCCTCGGTCGCGTCTTCGCTGACCTCGACCTCGGAGCGGTCCGCGCCGCTCTCCTGCTCGGATTCGCCTTCCTGCTGCTGCTGGTCCTCGGAGGACTGGTCCTGGTTGTCCTCGTCCTCCTCGGACTCGTCGCCCTGCGCGGTCTGGTCGGCCATGTCGAGCGAGGCCAGCATGTCGCGCACCGTACGGGCGAAGCCGCGCTGGTCCTCGATCGTCTTGGAGAGCCTGTCGAGATCGCTCCCGGCCTTGGCTTCGATCTGCTCGCGCCAGAGCTCGACGATCTTCTCGGCCGCCTTCGGCGGCTTCAGGCCTGTCAGACGCTCGCGTACCATCAGCGCCAGCGCGTCCTCGAGCGGCGCGTCGGCGCGATCGGTGATTTCCTCGTAACGCCCGCCGCGATGATAGCGATCCTCCAGCATCGCGGTGATGTTGCCGGCCATGCCGGACATCCGCCGCGCGCCGATCGATTCGACGCGCGCCTGCTCGACGGCATCGAAGACGGCGCGGGCAGCATCGCCCTCCGGCGCGGCCCGGCGATGGATCGCGGCGTCATGGCAGGCAAGGCGTAGCGCCATCGAATCGGCATGGCCGCGAAGGATCGCGACATCGCCGACGCTGAGCTTGCGCGGCGGCTCGGGCAGTCGCGCCCGCTCGCCGACCAGCGACGGCTTGTCCGAGGCAAAGACGATTTCCATCTCAGGCTTGCGCGCGATCGCCTTCATCGCGCCCGAGATCGCCCGCTTCAGCGGCTCGGCCGGGGCTTCCTTCGGCGTTCCAGGCTTGCGGTTCGAGATGCTCATAGCGCCTTCGTGAAGTGATGCAGCGTTTGACCCGCCACCGGATAGTTCTCCATCCGGCCGCATTCGCGATAGCCGAGCTTGGGATAGAAGCCCGGCGCCTGGATGCTCATCGTACCCAGAAAGACACCTTTGGCGCCGTGCTGGCGAGCCTCGTCTTCGGCTCGCGCGACCAGCGTCTCGCCCAATCCCGCGCCGCGATGGGCCTCGTCGATCCAGAGCAGATCGACATAGAGCCATTCCCATTTCAGCTCGCCGACGAGGCCGCCGACGATCTCGCCGCTCTCGTCGCGCAGGCTGATGGCCAGCGGTTTGGCGTTCCGGGGGCCGACCTTCGCCTGGTTATGCGCGCTCAGGCCACGCAACACCGCGGCACGCGTCTCGTCCTGCTCGGGCTCGACCGTGATCGCGACCACAACCCCTCCTAGCGCGAACGCCCGTCATAGGCCGTCGGCGACAATTCGGTCGGCTCGACGCCGGCGAGGCAGCGCACATTGACCGCGACCATCGGCGTGCCGTCGGGCCCATTCGCCTTGGCAAAGGATTCGATGCCGCAGGTCTCGCAGAACAGATGCTGGATCTTCTGCGTGTGGAAACGGTACTCGGTCAGCGCATCCTCACCCTTGGTGAGGGTGAAGGTGCTGGCGGGCGAGAACGCGAGGATCGAGCCACGGCGCTGGCAATAGGAGCAGTTGCAGGTGAGCGTCGTCCCGAGATCGGCCTCGACCTCATAGGCGACACGCCCGCAGTGACAGCTTCCCTGATACTGCGCCATGGCTTGTGTCCTCTCGTTAGCTCAGCACCACATTCGCCGCGCTTTCCGGCAGCTCCTTGCCGAAGGAGCGCTGGAAGAACTCTGCCACCAGCGTGCGCTCCATCTCGTCGCACTTGTTCAGGAAGGTGACGCGGAAGGCGAAGCCGATATCGCCGAAGATCGCCGCATTCTCCGCCCAGGTGATGACCGTGCGCGGGCTCATCACGGTCGAGAGATCGCCGTTCATGAACGCGTTGCGGGTGAGATCGGCGACGCGGACCATCTTGTTGACGATGTCCTTGCCCTCCGGGCTCTTCTGGTAGTGCTTCGACTTCGCGAGAACGATCGCGACCTCGTTGTCATGCGGCAGATAGTTCAGCGTGGTGACGATCGACCAGCGGTCCATCTGGCCCTGGTTGATCTGCTGCGTGCCGTGATAGAGGCCCGAAGTGTCGCCAAGACCAACCGTGTTGGCGGTCGCGAACAGCCGGAAGGCCGGATGAGGGCGGATGACGCGCTTCTGGTCGAGAAGCGTCAGCTTGCCGGACTGTTCGAGCACGCGCTGGATCACGAACATCACGTCCGGGCGGCCGGCGTCATATTCGTCGAAGACGAGCGCGATGTTGTTCTGCAGCGCCCAGGGCAGGATGCCGTCCTGGAACTCGGTGATCTGCTTGCCTTCCTTGAGCACGATCGCATCCTTGCCGACGAGATCGAGGCGCGAGACGTGGCTGTCGAGGTTGACGCGGACGCAGGGCCAGTTGAGGCGGGCGGCGACCTGCTCAATATGGGTCGACTTGCCGGTGCCGTGATAGCCCGAGATCATGACGCGTCGGTTATGCGCGAAGCCGGCGAGGATCGCGATGGTGGTGTCGCGGTCGAAACGGTAGTCGGGGTCGAAATCGGGCACATGCGGATCGGCTGCCGAATAGGCCGGCACTTCGAGGTCCGTATCGATCCCGAAAGTCTGCCGAACCGACAACTTCATGTCGGGCAATCCGGGCGCGGTCGTCGTCGTCATCATCTTGTCTCCAGGCGCAGGGCCGTGGCCGGCTACATGCCGGTTTGCCCAGAGCCGACCGAGGAGGGAGGCGGATCATCCCTCATTAGAGCGAAAGACCGGAAGCGGCAATTCGCAAAGCTGCACCCTGGCCCTCGCAAAGGGCATGCCGGCCACGGCTCGTGATCGCTCAGACGCGCTCGTCCAGGAGCTGTTTCACCATTGCGACCGCATTGCGGGCACCGTCGAGTGCGAGAGCGATGCCGGGCGGGTTTCGGCCGATTCCGGCGGCGACGGCGGCCGCCAACTGATCTGGTGTCAAAGCCCCCTCCCCCGAAATCCGCAGGCAACGCGCCAGCCCGGCACGCTCCATCGCTTCGGCTCTGACGGCCTGCTCCGTCTCGCCACCGGCATCGAACGGGACGACGATGGCGGGGCGCCGTGCGGCGACGAGGTCGAGCACCGTGTTATAGCCCGCCTGGCTGATCGAGATCGCACAGCCGGCGAGCAGCGCCGGGAAATCGGGCCGCACGCGCTCGACCGTGACATGCGCCGGCGCGTCTGCCCGCAGCCGGCCGAAGACGTCCCCGCCGACCGCACGCCCGACCAGGATGCGCCAGCGCCGCTCCTGCGGACCGAGCTTCGCCGCCGCGATGGCGAGTGCGAACAACGGAATGGCCGCGGCGGAACCGCCGCCGGATACGAGCACTTCGCCGGTCTCGATCGGCGCGTCGCCAGCCGGCGCTTCGGCGATGTAGCCGGTGTAGCGCAGCTTGGCCGCCAGCCTGGCATCGACTGGCCAGGAGCGGTCGAGCGGCAGGAAATCCGCATCGCCATGGACCAGCACCGCATCGAACAGCGCAAGCCGCTCCTCGGCCTCCGCTATGCGCTCAGGGCGCGGCCTTACCAGCACGTCCCGAACCGAGGAGAGCACGAGGGTCCTCGGATTGGCGGCCCGCGCCGCCGCGATCAGGGCGAGAAATTCGGCGGCGAGCTGTCGGCGCCCGAACGGGAAATGTTCGACGATCACCGCATCGGGCCGCAGCCTCGCCGCCAGCCCTTCCAAAGCCGCAACGCGCTGGGCCCTGCGTTCGAGGTCAATGGGCTGACCGGCTTCGTCGAGCAGCGTGCGGAAATCGATGCCCTCCGTCCTGACCGGCGGCAACTGCACGAAGGTGAAGGGCTCCTGCTCCATCGGCCACAACGACATGCCGCCGCTCGCCAGTGTCACCGCGAACCCCTCTCGTGCCAGCGCCCGTGCCAGATTGGCCGCACGCACCAGATGGCCCGACCCGAGCAGATGCGTCACCGCGATGAGGACGGTCGCGCTCATGCCTTTTCTTCGGCAGAGGCGTGTAGCCGCGAAGCGATGCCGTCGAGTCCGGCAGCCGCCGAGAAGGCGCCGGTCAGCCGCGCCAGCGCGCGATAGCCGAGCTGCCCCCGCTGCTGCGGCGAACAGGCGAGCTCGCCGAGCACCCCGGCAAGCCCGTCGATGTCGCCGGGCTGCACCAGAAGCCCCTCGACACCATGCCGAACGAATTCCGGAATCCCGGCGAAATCCGTTGCCACGATCGGCAGGGCCTGGCTCGCGGCCTCCATCACGACGTTCGGCAGCCCGTCGCGGTCGCCGTCGCCGGCCTGCTTCGAGGGCAGGACGAAGAGATCGGCAGCCCTGAGCGCGGCGATGACCTCGTCCTGCGCCTTCGGTCCCGCCCAGACGATCTTGTCATCGAGGCCGAGGGAACGCGCCTTCTCCTTCAGCGTCGCCAGCATCTCGCCGCCGCCGATATGGGTCAGCCGCCAATGCAATATGCAGGGCAATCGGGCCAGGGATTCCAGCAGATCGTCGAAGCCCTTCTTCGCCACGGCCCGCCCGATGGTGACGAAGCGCACCGGATCGGCCGCATCCGAGCCGTCGCGACCGGACCTCGGGGCGGGCGGCGGAAAGCGGGTGAGGTCGAGCCCGTGATAGACGAGCTCCACTTTGTCGGGCTGGTCGGAGAGCCGCTCGAGCTCGCGAAAGCCGTCCTGCGTGCAGGTCACGCCCCAGGCGGCATCGGCGATCTTCTCGCGTTTTTCCCAGTCGGGCGTCGTCCAGATGTCCTTGGCATGGGCGGAGAAGGACCAACTCAGGCCGCGCAGCAGGGCCGCGTAGCGGATGACCGAAGCCGGCGTGTGCAGGTAATGCACATGCAGGTGCCGGATATCCTTGGGCAGTTCTCGCGCCATCACGCAGGCCTGGCCGAAGCGGCGCAGGCGGTTGCGCGTCCGGTCACGGGCAAGATCGCGCAGGAAGAGCGCCAGGAGCTTGCGGAAGCCGGGCTGGGTCAACGCGCCGAACACAGCGCGCGTCACGCGCCCCGGTTCGTCATGCAGATATTCCGGCAGGTAGCGCACCGGTGCCATGATCTGGTTGTGCATCAGGTGCTTGGCGCCGTCGGTCGGATGCCGGAGCGACCAGATCTCGAAGGCGAGGCCGCGCTGCTGCAGCCCGAGCAACTCCTGCGCGATGAAGGTCTCCGACAGCCGCGGATAACCCTTCATCGCCACCGCGACACGCGGCACCGTGCCTGTCGTCATCGCCGGCCGATCAGCATGAAGCGCGTATAGTTTTTCGTCGGCCGTGCCCCGGCGAACCAGACCTCGGCAAGCCCCGCCTGCTCGCGGAAGGCATCGAGGGAGGCCACGCAGCTGCGATGGTCCGGCTCGCGGTAATAGTCGTTGGATTGCAGCACGAGCGGCAGGCCGGCCGGCAAACTCGCGATCCAGCCCGGCACGTCGGCGAGATGCTCGCAGCTTGTATTGACGACGAGCCCGGGCCTGGGTGACTGAGCCGCGAAATCAAGCGCCGTCATGTCCGCTGTCGCTGCCCGGAAGCGGCCGGAAGCGACATGGCGGTGATTCAGGATCTCCGCGATCGGCGCGCAGGTCGGGTCGATATCGAGGCTGACCACCTCATCGATAGCGAGTCGCGGATCGTCGAGCAGCAACGCTCCGAGCACACCATACCATGCGCCGAGCACCCAGACGGGGCCTTCCGGTTTCGGGCAGGCCTCGGCCAGCGCCTCGACGAGCCACTGCTTGGAGGCGATCTGCTTGTGGTTGCAGGCGATCGACAGGTCCGGCGGCGCGCCTTTGCCATAGAGGCGCGCGACATCGGCGACGATGCGGTTCCCGGATAAGGCCGCCATGCCGCGCAGCAGGTCGTGGAAGGCCTCGCAAGGAGGTTCAGGCGTCATGGTTCCGTCGTTGTCGGCAAAAACTGGCGGGACCATAGGCAGCGGTTGCGGCAAAGGCCAGCCTCCCGTGCCTGTTCAATCGCGCGGATTCGCCTCTTCCGTCCCGGATGCCGATCCCACCGCCGGCTCGGCCGCGTCGCCCGCTGTTTCCTCCGACGCAGCGGCCGGAATCGGCCTCGCCGCCATCGCCGCATCCTCGCGCTTGCGGCGGGCAATTTCCGGCGCGCTCGCAAAGCCATAGGCCGTCAACGGCTTCTCGCGCCCCTTGATCGCGATCTTGAGCGGCACGGTTCCAGCGTAGCTGCGGCCGGTGGTGCGAATCGTGTCTTCCGACACCACGACATCGGCGAGAACCCGGCGCGTCGCGGCTTCGAGCTGGCTCGCGATCATGACCGTTTCACCAACCGTGATCTCGCGCCGGCCGAGATTGTCGTTCTCGACCGCACCGGTGATGGCATCGCCGGTATGGATCCCGATCCCGATCCTCAGCGGCAGAGGCAGCGCCACACCAAACTCGCGGTTGAGCGCGTCAACCGCCCGTACGATGTCGGCCGCAGCGCTGATCGCCGCCTGCGCGCCGCGCGCCTGCGAGCCCTCGAGGCCGAACACGGCCATGAAGCCATCGCCGTAGAAGGCATCGATGCGCCCGTCATGGGCCGTGATCGCCTGGCCCATCTCGTCGAAGAAGCGGTTGAGCAGGCCGATCAGCTCGCGGGGCAGCTGCCGCTCCGAGAGCGCCGAGAAAGCACGCAGATCGGCGACCACCACCGTCAGGCCGCGTTTGTTGACGGCATCGTCGGGCTGCAGCGTGCGCGCACCGGCGGCGTTCAGGCGCGAGGCGAGCAGGATCTGCACCTGCAGGTCGTCTTGCGGCCTGATCTGGCAGGCAAGCCGGACACCTTCCGGCGCGGAGATGCGCCGCAGCAACCTGGCTTCGTTCGGCCCCGGCGACGGCAGCTTGTCGATGCCGTCCATCACCAGCACGCGGCAGGTGGCGCAGCGCGCCCGCCCGCCGCAGAGCGCCGCGTGCGGAATGCCGAAGCGCCGGAACATCTCCAGCACCGTCGGCCCCGGCACCAGCCGCCGCGTACCGTGACCGACGAAACGTACCGTGATCTCCCGTCGCGTCCTGACCCGGATCTCGCGGATGCCGACGAACAGCACGAAGGCGCCCACCAGCCCGTAGAAGGCGCTCTTCGCCCACATCACGTCGCGGTCGAACATCACCCGCTGCGCGTCGGTGACGAACTCGGGCGGGAGCGCCATCCGCTCGGCCTCGCGTGCCGCCACCATGAAGCCGATCAACGCCAGCAGCGGGATGAGGATCGAGACGAGCAGGAACGGGTCGCGCCAATGGCGATAGGCGTCACGCGAACGCAGCATGAAATGGAGACCGAGGATGCCATGCGTCCAGACCAGCAGCAGCAGCAGCGACTGCAGCAGCGCGCGGCTAGGCCACAGCCGCCGAAGCACGGCATGATAGGTCTCGTCGACACCGAAATAATACCCCAGCACGCGCGTGCTGACGATGTGATCGACCAGCAGGAGCGGTATCGCGAGACCCAGCGCGATCTGCAGCATCTCGCGCAGCGGCATCTTGAAGGTGCGGCGCTGGACCACGCGCAGCAGCGCGAACACGGGATGGATGATCAGCGCGCCGTAGAGCACGATCGTCCCGATGCGGGAATGCCAGACATTGTAGCGCCAGTCCTGGACGCGCTCCATGACATCGAGGCCCAGGACGCCCATGGCATGGTTGAGGAAATGCGTCGTCGCGAAGGTCAGCAGGATCAGGCCCGAGACGAGGCGGATGTCGCGGCTCCAGGACGAGACCTGATCGATGCTCGCGCCCATGCTGCTGCGCGCCATCTGCGGGCGCGGCGTGCCGGCGGCTTGTGGCCGATTCATACGACGCTGGACCTCATCAAACGGTTTCGTGCTCGCGGAGCAAAACGCTCGCAAGACGATGAACGCGATCCGCCAGGTCGCGGCAGACCGCAAGGCTGAATTCCGGCACGGTCTGGAGCAGTTCGAAGAACAGGTCCTTCGGAATTCTCAGCGCCAGGACAGGAGTCTTCGCGCTGACCGTGCCGATGAACGGCCGGCCGCTGAGCAGCGATACGTCTCCGGTAATGCTGCCGGCGTCCTTCTGGAACCGACGCCCTTCGCCGTCCGGGCGCGACTGCGAGAATTCGACATCCCCCTCGAGAATGACATAGACGCCGTCCAGCCGGTCCTTCTGGTCGATCAGGACTGCACCCGGTTCGAAGCGCAATCTTTCGCCCATGAGGGCGACGAGCTTGAGCCGCGAGGGAGGCATGTCGCGAAACAGCGGCAGGCTGCGCAAGCAGCCGATATCGGCTTCCAGACTCATGACCGTGCCTCCATTCGCTGGGCATCCGCAAAGCGTAACGCCTGGCCGCCGACATCGTTCGCCGCCTCGAGCGCCCCGCCCGCCTCGACCGAGCCGGTCGCCCCATGGAAAACGACCCGCATCGGGATATCCTCAACGAGTCTAGCATCTCCCAGCAGAAGAAACAGGGTCATACCGGCGCAATAGCTGCGTAGCCGGGCGACGATCTTCTCCGGCTCGTCGGAGATCGCGAGCAGGGCCGAGACGTCGAGCACAGCGATCTGCGGCGCCTTGACGAGAGCCTGCGCCAGAGGAATCGCATGCAGCAGACGCGCCGGCAGATAGCGCCCGCGGATGCCGCTCTCGGTATCGAGCCCGAGGCGATACAGCGCTTCCCCGAGGCCTGAGCGCTCGAGCGCCTGCAGCACGATCTCTGCCACCTTCCGGCCTGCGTCGGGGATGCCGTAGCCGATACGGCCGAACATCAGGTTGTCCCGCACGCTGGCGCCGAGCATGACCTTATCGGGAGCATAGAAGTCCACATCGGCTGCAGCATCGGCCGGCAGGTGCTTGCGGAAGCTTGCCCGCGCTCTGAGGACACGGCGCTCGAGCCGGTCGTCGATCAGGTTCAGCCGGTGCTTGGGTTCGATATAGCCCAGTGCCAGCGCCACCAGGTCGCGCTCCGTCTCCTGGTCGAGCGGGCTTCGCATATCGTGCTTGGCCAGGATGGCCGCCAGCTCGTTGAGGCGCTCGAAATCGAAATTCTCGCCGAAGGTATAGCGCTCGAACAGCGCATGCCCTGGCGGCAGGCCGGCGAAGATCTCGACGACGGTCGCGACGATCCGCCCCCCCATCTCGGTCATCGGCTCGACCAGGGCCTCCGCCTTGAGGATGGATTGGGCGTAAGGCTCGAAGAGCAGCGTCGCATTGGCGAAACGGGCGCTGGTCCGTGTCCCGAAGATCAGGTTTTCGGCAATCGAAGCATTTCGGTTGTAGCGGTCGAGGACGAAGGGCTCGATCAGCTCGCCAAGATTGATGCGCTCGAGCTCCGCCGCCACGACCTGGCGGGCCGTAATGATGCGCTCGGTGGCTTCGGCGCTCACCGGCGGCATCACCTTGCCGCCCAGGCCGAGCTCGAACACGTCCTGCGTGCAGCCGAACACGTCGAGCAGCTCGCGCACCCGCGCCGCGAGCTCGGCCGCGTCGGCGACCCCGACGCCGTCGTAATCCGTCCAGTCCGCTTCGAACGGAAATGGCGAGTTGCCCGAGCGGACCGCCTCGACAAAGCGGCGATGCTCCTCCGGTGAAACCGGCCCCTCGGACTTGATCTCCGGCCGACGCCGCCGCAGCGGCAACAGGATGTTGTCCCGCATCGTCCCGGCGATGATCTCCGCTTGGTCTCCGGAATAGCCGATCAGATGGCTCGCCCGCTCGACCGACATGTCCGCGAGCAGTTCGCCATCGATGAGCACCCGCCCCGAATAATTTGTCGCCTGTCGCCCGAGGATGCGGCCGAGCACATCCCCGCCACTGCCATGGGGGCCGATCAACGCGACGCAGCCCGGGCGCTGCAGGCTGAATGAAAGCGGCGTCAGCAGCGGCTGCCCGCGATTGTCCAGCATCTGCACGCCCTCGAGCCGGATGCTTCCCTTGACCGGCAGCGGCGAGCAGCCATTCGCCTCATCGAGGACGAGCGTGTCGTCGCTGTTGAACTGGGAAATCACCTGCTCGTATTTGATCGTGACGTCGTTGCGCTGCTGGTCCCAGTCGATCAGTTCCTTGATCGGCGAAGGCAGGTCACGATAGGCCGCGATAACCGCCACCAGCTGGCCGATGTCGAGGCGTCCCTGCAGCGCGAAATAGCCGCCTATCGCATAGAAGAAGAACGGCGTGACCTGCGCCAGCAGGTTATTGAGGAACTTGACCGCGAACTTGCGCTTGTAGAGCTCGTAGCGGATGTCGAAGAGGCGCCCGAGGCGCGCGGCGATATCCGCCTGAACGTATCCCGCGGCGCCGTGCCCCTGGATCATCGGCCCGGCATCGACGATTTCGCCGATCCTTCCTGCAAGCTGGCGGGATGCGATCTGGCGCTCGCGGCCCAATCTCAGCTGCTCGCGGCGCAGGATCGGGATGATGATGGCCTGCGCCAGCACGATCAGCAGGGCGATCGAGCCGAGCCAGAAGCTCTGCACCATGATGAAAACGAGCGCGGTCAGGGCCTGGCTCAGCAGAAAGACCGGCTGGATGAACGCGTCGCCGACGAAGCCGCCGATGGGCTCGACCTCGTCCTTGATCATGCTGGCGATCTCTGCCGGCTTGACTGCCCGGATTTCCTCCGGGCGAAACCGCAGCAGCTGGCTGAAAAGGTCGTAGCGCATGCGCCGCAGCATGCGCTCGCCGAGAATGCCCTTGCGCACGTTGACGATGTATTTGAAGGCGCCGTTGATCAGAACGAGCACCAGGAAATAGCTGGAGAGCCCCATGAGGAGCCCGACCTGATTGACCTGAAACCCTTCGAACAGCCTCAGGGTCGCCCCACCAAGCCAGGACGGCAGATGCAGCGTCATTTCCATGAAGGTGGCGGTGGTCTTGCCGCCTCTGAAGGCCCCTCCCTGGATGGCGTCGTTGACGATCCGCTTGGGGACGTCGAACGAGGCCCAGTTGAAGGGTATCGAGACAACGATGATCAGCAGGACGATGATCTGCTCGCCGCGACTCTTCTGCCAGATGTAACGGAAGAGGTTGGGCTCCAAAGGGCAATCCTGTCGCGAAACGCCGACGGCGCTGTCATATCGGGGCGAGGCCCCTGCGAGCGACCATATGTGGTGAGGTTGCGGCGGAGTGCAATGCGAGCCACTTTGAACCTGCGGCACAGCCGGGATCGCGCCGCGTCGGGGGTCGATGTGAGGCGCCTGTTGCTCCGTGCGGCCATTGCCTGTGCTGCTATTGTGATCGCGGTTGCTTCCCCCCTTGCATCCGCCTGCGCCGAAGTCGCAGCCGGCAACGCTTTCGACCTCCTGCATGATGGCTTCGACAAGGGCGGTTTCGCCGCCGAGGGCGGGCTATTCTACAAGGAGAACGTCGAGCAGCGCGCCGGCCGGATGGTTTTCAGCCCTGCCTCGCCTTCGGCCGGCACCGGCGCGCTGACCCTCACGGTCATGGCGGCCTGCCCACCCCATCAGCTCGGCTGCAGCGAGCGCGCCGAGGTCTGGGAGCGCCCGCAGGTGCTTGCTCCCTATGGCAGCACGGTCTGGTACGGGCTGGCCCTGCGTCTCGACGCCCCGCTGCCGCAGGACGATCGCAGATATGTGATCGCCCAATGGAAGCGAGAGATCCTCCCCGGCGCCGTGGGAGACTATTCGCCCTTCCTGGCACTGCGGCTCTATCGCGGGCATCTCGGCGTCACCGTCGAGACGGATCGCATCGCGTCCTATCCAATCGGGAGCCCCGAGCGCCCGGATGGCTGCCGCCCCGGCGAGGCCCTGGTGCTCGACCGCCCGAAGGTTCGCCAGACGCGGGCTCTGGTCGCGATCGAGGCCGGCGCTGCGCGCGAAAGCTACCCCGGCTATTTCGATGCCTGTGCCCCGGGGATCCAGGTCACACGCCATGCCGATCTGCCGGCGGCCCGGAACGGTTGGATCGATTTCGTGATCCGATCGCAACCAGGCCCCCATGGCGACGGATACATCGAGATCATGGCCAACGGCGACCCGATCGTGACCATCCGCGGGCATATCGGCCATAGCGGCCCGGGTCTCGCCACCAACCAGTACTTCAAATTCGGCCCCTACCGCGCCCCCGGCCTCCAGCCCTGGAGCGTCAGCTACGGCGGTTTCCGCCGGGGGCCGCGTTGCAGCGATGTCATCCGGCTCGGCCAATGTCCGGCCGAATGAGTCGCTATGTCGAAAGTCATTGGCAAGACCGAACTTTAGACGTCTAGTGAAGTCAGGAGAATTGCGGACGGTTCCTGGGGTGGCGTCAGATCGGGTTATGGATATCCTGCGCATCAGCGACCTGCGTATCGGCTTCACTGTTCACGGCCTGTCCCGCGAGGTGGTGAAGGGCGCGAGCCTGCGCGTTCCCGCCGGCAAGACCGTCGCGCTCGTGGGCGAATCCGGCTCCGGCAAATCAGTGATCTCGCAGGCCATCATGGGCCTGTTGCCCCGCGCGGGCGCCGTGACGGGGGGCGAGATTCTGTTCCGCGACCCGCTGGCGCCGCAGAGCGTGACCGACATCGCGGCCCTGCCTGCCGAAGGCCCCGAGATCCGGGCCCTGCGCGGCGGCCGCATCGGCATGATCTTCCAGGAGCCGATGTCCTCGCTCTCGCCGGTCCACACCATCGGCAACCAGATCGAGGAAGCCTTGCTCCTGCATCGGCCGATGCCGAAAGCCGAGGCGCGCGGCCTGATCGAGGCCATGCTGAAGCGCGTCGGCTTCAAGAACGCCCATCGCGCCTATGGGCTGTATCCCTTCGAGCTCTCCGGCGGCCTGCGCCAGCGCGCCATGCTTGCCATGGCCCTGATCTGCAAGCCGGCCCTGCTGATCGCCGACGAGCCGACCACCGCGCTCGACGTCACCATCCAGGCGCAGGTGCTCGACCTGATGCGCGATCTCCAGGCCGAGATGGGCATGGCGATCCTGCTGATCACCCACGATCTCGGCGTCGTCGCCAACATGGCCGACGAGGTGGTGGTGATATTCCATGGCGAGATCCTGGAGCGAGGCCCGGTCGAGGACATTTTCCGGCAGCCGCGCCATCCCTATCTCAAGGCGCTGCTGAACGCCTCGCCGCATTTCGACATGCAAGAGGGCGAGCGCCTCGTCGCGCTGCGCGAAGCCAGGCCCCGCCCCCCGGCGGCGCCCCGCCCCGCCCCGCCGCCGGGAGATCGCGAGAACACGCCGCTCCTGCGGGTCCGCAACCTCCGCAAGACCTATGTCACCGGCTCCCGCGGCTTCTTCGGCAAGGGTACGCAAAGCGTCGTGAAGGCCGTCGACGATGTCAGCTTCGACATCCGCCGCGGCGAATGCCTCGGTCTCGTCGGCGAGAGCGGCTGCGGCAAGACGACGGTCAGCAAGATCGTGATGCGGGCCGTCACAGCCGATTCGGGAGAAGTCGTCTTCGACGACGGCCATGAACGGGTCGACGTGCTCGGGCTGAAGGGCGAGGCGTTGCGGGCCTTCCGCCCGCGTATCCAGATGATCTTCCAGGATCCCGTCTCGTCGCTGTCGCCACGCATGACGGTGATGAACATCCTGCGCGAGCCGCTCGCGGTCCACGACAGGGGCCACTCTGCTGCCCAGGACGAACGAGTTCGCTCCCTGATGCAGGATGTCGGGCTCGATGTCCGCTTCCTGAACCGCTATCCGCATTCCTTCTCAGGCGGCCAGCGCCAGCGCATCGGCATCGCCCGCGCCCTGGCGCTCGATCCCGAGCTGATCATCTGCGACGAACCGGTCTCGGCGCTCGATGTCTCCGTGCAGGCGCAGATCCTCAACCTGCTGAAGGATCTCCAGGCCGAACGGGACCTCACCTTCCTGTTCATCTCGCACAACCTCGCCGTGGTGAACTACATGGCGGATCGCATCGCGGTGATGGCCAATGGCCGCATCGTCGAGCTGGCACCGCGCCACATCCTCTTCACCAAGCCGGTCCATCCCTACACCAAGGCGCTGCTGCGCTCCGTGCCTTTCCCCGATCTCGATCGCAAGCTCGACTTCAAGCTCGCGGCGCCTGGCGGTGCGTCCGATGACAGCCATTGGGGTGACGCCTTCAAGGTCG
Organism: Allobosea sp. TAF32; assembly: GCF_052113585.1. Classification (NCBI taxonomy): domain Bacteria; kingdom Pseudomonadati; phylum Pseudomonadota; class Alphaproteobacteria; order Hyphomicrobiales; family Alloboseaceae; genus Allobosea; species Allobosea sp. TAF32. Next base: position 625,449 of record NZ_JBFRDM010000002.1, read on the forward strand.
GTTCCGACGCCTCTGCCTTGGCGCATCTATCGCTCGGAAGCGGTCACTACGTCCTTGCGCGGCCCAATGCCGATGTGCGGGAGATGGTCCCATGACCTCCCGTCGCTCGCACACGACGCGCCGCGGCGCCCTGCTGTTGGGAACGGTCGCGCTTGCCGGGGCCGCGCTGCCCCGCCGCGCGCTGGCTCAATCTCCCGCGATCGACAGCCCCTTCTTCGCCGAGAAGGTCGCCGCGGGGACGCTGCCGCCGGTGGCGCAGCGCCTGCCGGCGATGCCCCGCCTCATTAACCTCGGCAAGCTCGGCCGCACCCCGGGGCGCCATGGCGGCAATATCCGCATGCTGATGGGCGATCAGCGCGATGTCCGGATGATGACCCTCTACGGCTACACGCGCCTGATGGTCTACGATGAGACTCTGGAGCTCGTGCCGGACGTTCTCGAGAGCTGCGACGTCCAGGACGGCCGCATTTTCACGCTGCGCCTGCGCACCGGCCATCGCTGGTCCGACGGCTCGCCCTTCACCACCGAGGATTTCCGCTACTGGTGGGAGGATGTCGCCAACAACAAGCGCCTGTCGCCCGGCGGACCGCCTCAGGCGATGCTGGCTGGCGGCAATCTCCCCTTCTTTGAAGTGCTGAGCGAGACCGAGGTTCGCTACAGCTGGGAGATGCCGAACCCGATCTTCCTGCCGGCGCTGGCGGGCGCGCAACCGACCTATATCTTCATGCCGTCGCGCTACCTCAAGCAGTTCCACGAGAAGCACGCACCCAAGCACGAGCTGGTCCAGCGGGTGAAGGAGAACCGCGTGCGCGACTGGGGCGCGCTCCATGAGCGCCTCTCGCGCATGTACCGGCCGGAAAACCCGAATCTTCCAACGCTCGAGCCCTGGCGCAACACCACGCCGCTGCCGGCCGAGCAGTTCGTGTTCGAACGCAATGCCTTCTTCCATCGCGTCGACGAGAAGGGGCGGCAGCTACCCTATGCCGATCAGGTCACGCTGACCCTCGGTACGAGCTCGCTGATCCCGGCCAAGGCGGCTGCGGGAGAGGCCGATCTTCAGGCCCGCTACATCCGCTTCGACAACTACACCTTCCTCAAGGAGGCCTCGAAGCGGATGAACTTCGAGGTCAAGCTCTGGAAACGGGCCGAGGGCTCCTATTTCGCGCTTCTGCCGAATCTGAACGCCATCGATCCGGTCTGGCGCGACCTCAATCGCGACGTGCGCTATCGCCGCGCGCTCTCGGTCGCGATCAATCGCGCCGACGTCAACAAGGTGATCTTCTTCGGCTTGGCACGCGAAAGCGCCAACACGGCCTTGCCGGAAAGCCCGCTCTACGATCCCACGCTCGCTTCGCTCTGGATTCAGCATGACCCCGGGCTGGCGAACCGGCTTCTCGACGAGATCGGCCTGACCAAGCACGACGATGACGGCGTGCGCCTGCTCCCCGACGGTCGCAGGCTCGAATTCACCATCGAGACAGCCGGCGAGAACACGGAGGAGACGGACATCCTCGACCTCCTCAAGCAGGATTTCTTGACCGTCGGCATCAAAATCTATCCGCGCTCCACGCAACGCGACGTCTTCCGCCGCCGCATCGTCGCGGGCCAGACCGTCATGTCGGCCTGGGCTGGCATGGACAACGCGCTCGTCACCTCCGACATGGAACCTGATGCGCTGTCGCCGACCTCCTCGGCGCAGTTCCAGTGGCCGCGCTGGGGCCAGTTCATCGAGACCAGCGGCCGCGAGGGCGAGAGACCGGCCTCGCACGAGGTCAACGAACTGGTGCGGCTCTACGAGGAATGGCGGATGAGCTCGACGCGTGACCAGCGCCGCGCCATCTGGCACAAGATGTTGGCCATCAATGCCGAGCAGGTATTCACCATCGGCGTGATCAACAGCACGCTGCAACCCATCGTCGTCTCCCGCGATCTGCGCAATGTGCCCGAGGTCGGCCTCTACAGCTTCGAGCCCGGTGCCTTCATCGGCCGCTACATGCCCGACACCTTCTGGTTCGATCGGCCAGAGACCAAAGGCTGATCCGTGCTGTTCCGCTACATCCTCAAGCGCATCCTGATCATGATCCCGACGCTGCTGGTCACCAGCGCGCTGATCTTCACCGTGATCAATCTCCCGGAAGGGGACTATTTCGAGACTCTCGCGGCCGAAATGCAGGCACAGGGCGAGAAGGCCGATATGAGCCGCATCGAATTCCTGAAACAGGAATACGGCTTCGACAAACCTCCGGTCGAACGCTACTTCTGGTGGGTCGCAGGCCTGCTTCAGGGCGATATGGGCTATTCCTTCGAATATCAGCGGCCGGTCAGGGAGATCGTCGGCGACCGCCTGCTGCTGACCATGCTGGTCTCCTTCGCCACCATCATCTTCACCTGGATCGTGGCCTTCCCGATCGGCATCTACTCGGCCACGCATCAATACAGCTGGGGCGATTACGGGCTGACTTTCCTCGGCCTCATCGGGCTCGCGGTCCCGCATTTCCTGCTGGCCCTGGTCTTCATGTATCTCGCCAATCTCTGGTTCGGCCTCTCGATCGGCGGCCTCGTCGACCCGCAATATCTCAACCAGCCGATGAGCTGGGCCAAGCTCCGATCCGTGCTGGAGCATCTCTGGATTCCCGTCATCATCATCGGCGCCGGCGGCACCGCCGGCATGATCCGGGCGCTACGCGCCAATCTGCTCGACGAGCTGCAGAAGCAGTACTACGTCACCGCCCGCGCCAAGGGCCTGCCGCCCGGCAAGGCGCTGCGGAAGTACCCGCTGCGCATGTCGCTCAACTTCTTCATCTCGGATATCGGCGACATCCTGCCTTCGATCGTCTCGGGCGCCGAGGTCGTCGCCATCGTGCTCTCGCTGCAGACCACCGGCCCGCTGCTCATCCGGGCCCTGCAAGCCCAGGACATGTATCTCGCCGGCTCCTTCCTGATGTTCCTCTCCTTCCTGACCGTGATCGGCGTGCTGATCTCTGACATCGCGCTCGCCATCCTGGATCCGCGCATCCGTCTTCAGGGGGCCGCGACCAAGTGAAGGCGAACTCGCTCAACACGCTCCCGCCCGACGGCGCGCCGCTGCCGCATGCGGCTTCGACCGCGCCTTTCGAGCCCTATGCCACCGAGGTGATGACGCCGCAGCAGGAGCGGGTCTATCTCGCGTCGCAGTGGCAGCTGATGTGGTGGAAGTTCCGCCGGCACAAGCTCGCGGTCGTCTCCGCCTTCGTCATCGTGGCGATCTACGCGATGGCGGCCTTCGCCGAATTCCTCGCCCCCTACCATTACACGACGCGCAATACCGACTTCATCCGCGCGCCGGGCCAGAGCGTCCACCTCTTCCACGAAGGCAGCTTCATCGGCCCCTTCGTCTACCCGTACACGATGCGGCTCAACTTGGAGAATCTGAAGCGGGAATACGAGGTCGACAGCACGCAGCCGCAGAAGCTGCGCTTCTTCTGCCGCGGCGACGACAGCTACATGTTCTGGGGGATGATCCCGGGCAGCTGGCGCCTCGTCTGCCCCCCGAAGGACGGCACCTTCTTCTGGCTCGGCTCGGACCGGCTCGGACGCGACATGCTCTCGCGCATCCTCTATGGCGGCCGCATCTCGCTCTCGATCGGCCTGCTCGGCGTCTCCGTCTCCTTCGTCCTCGGCGTCATCATCGGCGGCATCGCCGGCTACTATGGCGGCCGTATCGATCTGTTCATCCAGCGCATCATCGAGATCGTGCAGTCGCTGCCGCATATCCCGCTCTGGCTGGCGCTGGCCTCGATCATGCCGCCGTCATGGAGCCCCGTGGTGGTCTATTTCGGCATCACCATCATCCTCGGCCTGATGGACTGGACGGGGCTTGCCCGCTCGGTCCGCTCGAAGCTGCTGTCGCTGCGCGAGGAGGACTATGTCGTCGCTGCCCAGCTGATGGGCGCGAAGCCCGCCCGCATCATCGGCCTGCATCTGGTGCCGGGCTTTATGAGCCATCTCATCGCCTCGGCCACCATCACCATCCCGAAGACCATCCTCGGCGAGACCGCGCTCTCCTTCCTCGGCCTGGGCCTGAGACCCCCGATCACCAGCTGGGGCGTGATGCTGAACGAGGCCCAGAACATCAATGTAGTGGCGCTTTATCCTTGGCTGCTCTATCCGGTCGTCCCCGTGATCGTGATCATCCTCGCCTTCAACTTCCTTGGCGACGGCCTGCGCGATGCGGCCGATCCGTATCGCTGACCAGCCACGTTCCGCCCCTTTGCAGTATCGCCTTGCGCATTGCATTCCACACTCCGCTGAACCTGTTCGACGATGGCGGCGTCTCCGGCGACCGCCGCATGGCGCGCCAGCTCGTCGCGGCGCTGGAGACGTTGGGCCATGTCGTGGAACCTGTCCGGGCCGGCCGCGGCTACCTGCCCAGCGCCGATCCAGCTTGCCTCGACCAGCATCGCGCCGACGCTGCAAGGCTTAGCGACCAACTGCTGGCGGACTATCGCTCCGGAATCCCGCGCCCCGATCTCTGGTTCACATATCACAACTACTACCGCGCCCCGGACCTGCTCGGCCCCGGGATCGCCACGGCACTCGGCATCCCCTATGTCACCGCCGAGGCCAGCGACTCCGAACGACGCGCCTTCGATGAATGGAGCGCCCAGACCGAAATCGTCCGGCACAGCCTCGCGGCAGGCGATGTCCACTTCTACTTCACCGATCGCGACCGCCAAGGGCTCGAACCCTGGCGCCGGCCCGGCACCGCCCTTCTGGAACTCCCGCCCTTCATCACCTTCGGGGACGAGCCGCCGCGGCACCGTAACCATTCCGGCCCTCCCCGCCTGATCACCATCGCGATGATGCGCGAGGGCACCAAACAGAACAGCTATCTGACACTCGCGCGCATTCTCGCCCGCATTGCCGATGCGGATTGGCGGCTCAGCATCGTCGGCGATGGCCGCCAGCGCGCCGTGATCGAAGCGGCTTTTGCGGGCCTGCCACAAGGGCGGATCGATTGGCTCGGCCTGATACCGCGCGAGCGGGCGCTCGACGAGCTGGCACGGCACGACATCTTCGTCTGGCCGGGCGTCCGCGAGGCCTATGGCCTGGTTTATCTCGAAGCCCAGGCGGTGGGACTGCCCGTGGTCGCCTTCGACAGCGGCGGCGTCTCCGCCACCGTGGTGCCGGGAGAGACAGCGCTCTTGGCTCCGGAAGGCGACGAAACCGCTTTCGCCGGCCATCTCGTCGCCATGCTGCAGGATAAGGCGCGCCGTGAACGGATGGGCGCCGCAGCGCGCCGTTTCGTATTGGACGAGCGCACGAACGCCCGCGCCGCCGCCAGGCTGGCCGAAGGGCTCGACCTCGCCTGCCGCCATCGCCGCGACAAACGCGAAGCTGCCGGTAGCGCTGCGTCATGAGCGAGACGCATTGGCAGACCCTGTCGCGGGAGCTCGATAACTGGCAGGCGGCCGGCCGCCAGCTCCGGCTCTGGCTTCGGGACGACGATGCGGTCGCGCCGACGCCGGCGCTGACGCGGCTCTCGGATCTTGCAGAACGCCATGGTGCACCTGTGCTGCTGGCGGTCATACCGATGTTGGCCGAGCCCGCCCTGGCCTCGGCGCTGGAGGACATGCCTCGCCTGCGCCCCTGCCAGCACGGCGTCTGGCATCGCAACCATGCACAGGCCGGAGCGAAGAAGTCGGAATTCGGCGCGGAGCGCGACGAGTCCGCCGTCGATGGCGAGATCGCCGCGGGTCGCGACCGTCTGCGCGACCTGATCGGCAGCGACATCCTGCCGGTCTTCGTGCCGCCCTGGAATCGCATCGATCCCGGACATGCCGCCCGGCTCGGGAGCCTCGGCTTCTCCGGCCTGTCATGCTTTCGCAATTATCGCCACGGTCCCGCCGGCGGTCCGCGCCTGCTCAACACCCAAATCGACGTTATGGACTGGCATGGCGGCCGCATGGGCCGGCGGCCGGATGACCTTCTTTCCGAGATCGTGGCACAGATGATCGCGATGCGCGGCGATGTCCCCGATCGGGCGGCCGCGCTCGGCCTGCTCCTGCATCACCGCGACCATGACGAAGGCGCGTGGTCCGTTCTTCACGACATCTTGAGCCTCGCCGAGGCCCATCCGGCCGTGCATTTCGCTGATCCGGCCGAGCTTCTTCCTGCGAGAGTATAGGCTTGCCACCGGCTAAGATGAATCCTTGCTCATTGCCACCGCCACGGGCTTGGTTGATGAACCTCGCCGCGCTATAAGCGCTTCAACTGGTTCCGAGCTGCGTTCGTCCTCGCCAAGAGGTCGTCTGGCCTTTGCGGAGGGCGGCATCCGATGTCTTCCAACGTCATCGATTTGGTCGGGGCCGAAAGGGCGCCGCGCAGCCCGCATGCGCCGCGGGTGCTGATCTACAGCCATGACACTTTCGGTCTCGGCCATATCCGCCGCTGCCGCGCCATCGCCAATGCGCTGATCGCCAGCTTTCCGCACATCTCGGTCATCATCGTCTCCGGCTCTTCGGTGATCTCGAGCTTCCAGTTCGGCGACGGCATCGACTATGTCCGCATTCCCGGCATCGAGAAGCAGAGCGACGGCCGCTACGAGCCGCATCACCTCAATCTCGATCTCGGCGACACGCTGCGCCTGCGCACCGATCTCATCAAGCAGACCGTTCTGTCCTTCGATCCCGACGTCGTCATCGTCGACAAGGAGCCCGTCGGCCTGCGCGGCGAGCTGAAGCCCTCGCTCGACATCCTGCGCCGCCGCGGCGCCCGCATCGTGCTGGGCGTGCGCGACGTGCTCGACGATCCAGCCACACTGCTGGAGGAGTGGCGCCACAGCGGCGCGCTCGAAGCGCTCGACACCATCTATGACGACATCTTCGTCTATGGGCTGGAGGGCATCTATCAGCCTCTGATCGGCCTGCCCGAACAGCAGCGTTTCGCCGACAAGATTCGCTATGTCGGCTATCTCAAGCGTGCGGTCCCGAGCCCGATGCCGCCGAACCGCTATCCGCGGATCACGAAGCAGCCCTTCGTCCTCGTCACCCCCGGCGGCGGCGGCGATGGCGCCGGCGTGATCGACTGGGTGATCTCGGCTTATGAAGCCGACCCGACGATCGCTCTGCCGGCGCTGATCGTCTTCGGGCCCTTCATGTCGCGCGAAAAGCGCAAGGACTTCGCCGAACGGATCGCCCGCAACCCGAAGCTGGAGGGCCTCGGCTTCGAGCCTCGCCTCGAGCTGCTGATGAATCGGGCGCACTGCGTCGTGGCGATGGGCGGCTACAACACCTTTTGCGAGATCCTCTCCTTCGACAAGCCGGCGCTGATCGTGCCGCGCGTGAAGCCTCGCCTGGAGCAGGCGATTCGTGCGCAGCGCGCGGACGAGCTGAGCCTGGTCGAAATGCTCTGCGACCCCTCGCAGACCGGCGAGGGCGAGCGCGATCCGCTCGTGATGGCGAGGGCGCTCCATGCCCTGGCGAAGCGACCGCCGCCATCGCAGGCCTTCATGCCCGATCTGCTCGAAGGGTTGCCGGCGATCAGCCGCGCGCTTTCGGACGATCTCTCGCAGACCGTGCGCGGCCGGGCCCTCGCGCAGAACGCTGCGACCAGCTGACCCAGTGCTGCCGACGCGGCATCGCGCCGCTGGTCAAGGCTCGGGCTCCGTTCTACAGGCTTTCAACATGACGCTTTCGAACACTCTCGTCTCGGTCGCGGTCGGCGCCGTCTCCATCGTGCTGCTGCTGGGCCTGGCGAACATGCTGCGCGGCGGCAGCGCCGACACCTCGCAGAAGCTCATGCGTCTGCGCGTCGTGCTGCAGTTCGTCGCGATCATCCTGATCGTCGCCGTGCTCTGGTACCGCAACGGCTGACCTTCCGCGGCATCCTGCCCAATGAATTGACGTCATTGATGTTTCGCGAACGCTTGGCTGTGAACGGAGCCTTGGCCGCACGGGCTCTGCCACATTCCGAACACGAGTATGTGTGCTTCACTAACGCCTGCTCTCTCACACCCCGCCGAAGGCCCATGGTTCGCGTCGCGTTGCTGCTCCTCGCCGGTTGTCTGGCGGCCTCCTCTGCTCAGGCACAGACCCGCTCTCTGTCCGGCAACGTCTCCAGCTACGCTCCCGCGACAGAGCCGCCGGCCCCGGCCTGGGAAACGCGCATCGGCGCCGGCCTCGCCAACCCAGGCGGACGCGAAGGCGGCCTCGTCAACGTGGGAGCTGAAGTGCTCTCGCCCCGCCTGATCCCCCTGCAGGACCGAATCGCCGCGGCCTTCATCCCGCGCTTCAACCTGGGCACCAGCCTGAACTTCAACGGCACGCGTTACGCCTATGCGGGAGCGACCTGGAGTTTCGACGTCACCCGGGACGTCTTCGTCGAGGCGAGCTTCGGCGCCGCCGTGAACGACGGCAAGAGCGGCTTCGTCGTTCCCGAGAATCGTCTCAATGTCGGCTGCAACACCGGCACCCGCGAGGCCGCGGCACTCGGCGTGCGGCTCTCCGATCGCTGGAACCTGGTCACCACGCTCGAGCATTTCAGCACGGCAGGCTGCGGCGACCGTGCAGGATCCTCTCCGCGAGGCCCGGCCAATATCGGCGCCCGGCTCGGCTATACGTTCTAGCAACCGGCCTCGGCAGAAAACCGCACTTCCGTCCCCGCCGCGCCGCGTTATAAGCGTGGCATGGTCAAGCTGAATCGCATCTACACCCGCACCGGCGATGACGGCACCACCGGGCTGACGGCCGGGCCGCGTCGCCCGAAATTCGACCTGCGGGTCGCCGCCTACGGCACCGTCGACGAGACCAATGCCTGCATCGGCCTGGCGCGCCTCCATGCCGCGGGCGAAGACGCCGAGGTCGATGCCATGCTCGGCCGCATCAGCAACGACCTCTTCGATCTCGGCGCCGATCTCTCCACGCCGGAAACTGGCAAGGCGCTCGCCTTCGAGCCGTTGCGGATCGTGCAGGCGCAGGTCGATCGCCTGGAAGCCGAGATCGACCGGATGAACGAGAGCCTTGCACCCCTGCGCTCCTTCGTCCTGCCCGGCGGGACGCCCGCCGCGACCCATCTCCATCTCGCCCGCACCATCAGCCGCCGCGCCGAACGGCTGATGACGGAACTGGCAGCCATGGAAGGGGAAACAGTCGCCCCGCCAGCGCTCAAATACATCAATCGCCTGTCGGACTTCCTCTTCGTCGCCTCCCGCTTCCTCAACGCGAAGGCCGGCGGGGACGTTCTCTGGGTGCCCGGCCAGAATCGCTGAGGCGCGCCATGTTCGTCCCCCTGCATGACGGAGTGCCACTTCGTTTCATGCGAACTCCCTATATCACCTACGCGCTGATCTGCGCCTGTCTAGCAGCCCAGGTTGCGCTCTGGTTCTGGCCCGGGGAGAACGCCGAGCTCGCGATCATGGCCGGCTTCGGCATGATCCCCTCGGTGCTGTTCGGCACAGCGCAGCTGCCGGAAGGGCTCGCCCATCTGCCGGCCTGGCTGACGCTGTTCAGCAATGTGCTGCTCCACGCCAATCTGGCGCATCTGGCCGGCAACATGCTGTTCCTCTGGGTCTTCGGCGACAATGTCGAGGACGCGATGGGCCATGCCCGCTTCCTCATGTTCTTCTTCCTCTGCGGTCTCGGCGGTTCGCTCATCCACGCCGGAATGTATCCGGATTCGGAACAGCCATTGATCGGCGCCTCCGGCGCTATCTCCGGTGTCATCGCCTCCTATCTGATGCTCTATCCGCAGGTCCGCATCTGGGGCGTCGCCTTCAACTGGATTCCGATCCATATCCCCGCGATGTACGCGCTCGGCGGCTGGATTCTGCTGCAGGCCGGCTCGGCCTTGTTCCAGACCGACGGCAATGTCGGCTGGTGGGCCCATCTTGGCGGGCTTGCGACCGGGGCCGCGCTCACCCCGCTCTTCATTCATCGCAGCGTGCCCTTATTCGGCCGCCCGACCATCGGCGGGTAAGCCCGTGCGCTTTTGCCCCTCCGACCAGACCTTGGACGACGTTGACAAGCCCAAACCGGCGTCGCTACGGTCCCTGCGCATTCCAGCCGAGGGCCGCGATGCCGCCACTCTGCCGTCTTGGACGGCGCGGCGCGAGGCGCATCTCTTCTGAACGGTGATCTGACGATGAAGATCTTGGTGCCCGTCAAGCGGGTGGTTGATTACAACGTGAAAATCCGCGTGAAGGCGGATGGGTCCGGCGTCGAGCTGGCCAATGTGAAGATGTCGATGAATCCGTTCGACGAGATCGCGGTGGAAGAGGCGCTGCGTCTCAAGGAAGCGGGCAAGGCGAGCGAAGTGATCGTGGTATCGATCGGCCCGGCGCAGGCCGCCGAGACGATCCGCACCGGGCTGGCCATGGGCGCCGACCGCGGCATCCTCGTGAAGGTCGATGGCGTGGTCGAGCCGCTGGCCGTCGCCAAGCTCCTGAAGAAGGTGGTCGAGCAGGAGGCCCCCGGCCTCGTCGTCCTCGGCAAGCAGGCGATCGACGACGATTGCAACCAGACCGGCCAGATGCTCGCCGCCCTGCTGGGCTGGCCGCAGGGCACCTTCGCCTCGAAGGTCGTGGTCGGCGACGGCACGGTCGACGTCACCCGCGAGGTCGATGGCGGCCTGCAGACGGTTTCGCTGAAGCTGCCCGCGATCGTCACCACCGATCTGCGCCTCAACGAGCCGCGCTATGCTTCCCTGCCCAACATCATGAAGGCGAAGAAGAAGCCGCTCGACGAGACCTCGGCCGAGACGCTCGGCGTCGACGTTGCGCCGCGCCTGAAGGTTCTGAAGACGGTCGAGCCCGCCGGCCGCTCCGCCGGCGTCAAGGTGGCCAACGCCGCCGAACTCGTCTCCAAGCTCAAGACTGCCGGGGTGATCTGATGACCACGCTGCTGATCGCCGAACACGACAACGTCTCCGTCAAGGACGCGACCGCCAAGGCGCTGACCGCCGCCGCCCAGCTCGGCGCGCCCGTCCACATCCTCGTGGCCGGCCAGGGCGCCAAGGCCGCGGCCGACGCGGCCGCCAAGCTCGCCGGCGTCGAGAAGGTGCTGCTCGCCGATGACGCCGCTTACAGCCATGCGCTGGCCGAGCCGCTGGCGGCGCTGATCGTGAAGCTCGCAGGGGCTTACGACGCCATCGTCGCGCCCTCGACCACCACCGGCAAGAACGTGCTGCCGCGCGTCGCCGCGCTGCTCGACGTGATGCAGGTCTCGGATGTCAGCAAGATCGTCGCGCCCGACACCTTCGAGCGCCCGGTCTATGCCGGCAACGCCATCCAGACGGTGCAGTCCGGCGATGCCAAGAAGCTGCTGACCATCCGCACGGCCTCCTTCCAGGCGGCGGGTGAAGGCGGCTCGGCCTCGGTCGAGAACGTCTCTGCCGCCGAGAACCCCGGCTCGTCCAGCTTCAAGGGCGAGGAGGTCGCAAAGTCCGATCGTCCGGAGCTGGCCTCGGCCAAGATCATCATCTCGGGTGGCCGCGCGCTGGCCTCGGCCGAGAACTTCACCAAGGTGATCGAGCCCGTCGCCGACAAGCTCGGCGCGGCCATGGGCGCCTCGCGCGCCGCGGTCGATGCCGGCTACGCCCCCAACGACTGGCAGGTCGGCCAGACCGGCAAGGTCGTGGCGCCCGAGCTCTACATTGCCGTCGGCATTTCCGGCGCGATCCAGCACCTCGCCGGCATGAAGGATAGCAAGGTCATCGTCGCCATCAACAAGGACGAAGAGGCCCCGATCTTCCAGATCGCCGATTACGGCCTCGTCGGCGACCTCTTCACCGTCCTGCCCGAGCTCGACGCAGAACTCGCCAAAGCCGGCAAGTAAGGCATAGACCATCGTTCCGGGCCGCCTCAGGGCGGCCCGTTCCGCTCCCTGCGGGAGCATAAGAAGACTATCCGGGATCAAACCATGTCGGACCACGCGATCAAGACGATCGGTATCATCGGTGCAGGCCAGATGGGCAACGGCATCGCTCATGTCGCCGCGGTGGCCGGGTTCGACGTCAAGCTGCATGACGTCGCCGAGGACCGGATAAAGGCGGCGCTCGCCACCATCGACGGCAACATGGCCCGCCAGGTCCAGAAGGGTGCCCTCGCCGACGAGGATCGCCGTGCCGCCGTTCAGCGGATCGAACCTGCGGTCGGCCTTGCCGATCTCGGCGATTGCGATCTCGTCATCGAGGCCGCGACCGAGAACGAAGAGGTCAAGCGCAAGATCTTCACGGCCGTCTGTCCGCATCTGAAGCCCAAGGCGATCCTCGCCTCCAACACCTCGTCGATCTCGATCACCCGGCTCGCGGCCGCGACCGACCGCCCCGAGCACTTCATCGGCATCCACTTCATGAACCCGGTACCGCTGATGCAGCTCGTCGAGCTGATTCGCGGCATCGCCACGGACGACGGCACGTTCGAGCGTGCCAAGGCCCTCGTCGGCCAGCTGCACAAGACGGTTTCGGTCTCCGAGGACTTCCCCGCCTTCATCGTCAACCGCATCCTGCTGCCGATGATCAACGAGGCCGTCTACACGCTCTACGAGGGCGTCGGCTCGGTCGAGGCGATCGACACCGCCATGCGGCTCGGCGCCAATCATCCGATGGGCCCGCTCCAGCTCGCCGACTTCATCGGCCTCGACACCTGCTTGTCGGTGATGCAGGTGCTCCATGACGGTCTGGCCGATTCGAAATATCGCCCCTGCCCGCTGCTGGTGAAATATGTCGAGGCCGGCTGGCTCGGCCGCAAGACCAAGCGCGGCTTCTACGATTATCGCGGCGAGAAACCCGTTCCGACCCGCTGACGAACCGGGGCCGGCGGGCCAGAACCCGCCAATCGACCGAAATCACCACGATCTGCCTGCCGGCTGCCACGAGCGAGGAAGCACCTCGCCCGTGCGAGAGCGTTTGTCGCACCCGCAATAAGTTCCTTCACATTCCTGTCGTCTCGCGCTTACATTGATCTGAGGGCGGGATTCGTCCCGCTTGACGAAGCGGAGGTGCGACGGGTTTGACGGCGCATGTGATGCATCCGATGGCATCGCCGGACGGCTGTCCGGCCCTGGTCCTGAACGCCGATTTCCGGCCGCTCAGCTACTATCCCTTGTCCCTTTGGAGCTGGCAGGACGCGATCAAGGCGGTCTTCATGGACCGCGTCAACATCGTTTCCGAATACGACACGGTCGTCCGCAGTCCGAGCTTCGACATGCGGCTGCCCTCGGTCGTCTCGCTGAAGAGCTACATCAAGCCCTCGCGGACGCCGGCCTTCACCCGCTTCAACGTCTTCCTGCGTGACCGTTTTGCCTGCCAATATTGCAATACGCGCGACGAGCTGACCTTCGATCACGTCATCCCGCGCTCCAAGGGCGGCCTCACCACCTGGGAGAACGTCGTCGCCGCCTGCTCGCCCTGCAACCTGCGCAAGGGCGACAAGATGCCGGCCTCCGTCGAGATGTTCCCGGCCCAGAAACCCTACGCGCCGACGGTCAACGACCTCCACCGCAACGGCAAGCTCTTCCCGCCGAACTATCTCCACGAGAGCTGGCTGGACTATCTCTATTGGGACTCGGAGCTGGAGCCGTAAGGCCTGGGCAGCAGCAGCTGTTGCGCACCCCAAAAGTACGTCATTCTCCCTACAAGAGCGAGATATCATACACCAAAAGTGCGTAACGCGCTGACGCAACTCAGGGCAAAATCGCCCAAAGATCCGTGATCTTAGAGACAACCTTGTTCACTCACGTCATGATCGGCAGCAACGATCTGAGCGTTCCCGCGCGTTCTACGACGCTATTGATCCGCCCCCGCCGGCTGGTCCAAGGTGATTGTTAGTGGACGGTTGGTCTCGACACCAGCGCGGGCGGCGTAGCTGGTCCGGGTTGCGCAGCCGCCCTCGCGGTCATGGCGGGGATGAAGACCTCTGGCGCGGGAGGCTTGTATCCT